>NZ_JBXWRR010000002.1:0-724136 GCF_059613025.1 Ruegeria sp. BHSC223 | reverse complement strand
TTCGATGTTCCGGATTTCTTGTCCATCTTCGCTCCATAATGGTTTTGATGAACCAGAAATCCTCCGTCGCTCAAACCCCTAAATCTGTCCGGTAGGTGCTGACGTCAGACAGGTCCTTTGGTTGTGCCGAAGCTCTTGTTTCAGATATCTTCCTTGAGGGCTTCGAGATTGGCGTGAATAACCTTCCAAGTTTCTGGCATATACTCTTGCAGGGCCAGGCGGATGAAAGGCGCGGGCTCGACACCGGTGGCCGCGGCAAGTGCGGGGATCTTTTCGACAGGTATCTTTGTAATTCCATTTTTCATCATCGAGATGATGTTCGAATTACTGTACCCCGCCTCGTTTGCGATTTCGCGCTGTGTCTTTCCGGAAAGCTTGATTGCCATCTCAAGATGGCTGGCGACGTCCGTCTTTGAAGTCATGTGAACTCCTTTTGTACTGTCTGTCGAATGAATGGTTGATCAGCCGCGAAGCAGTCCAACGCGGTAATTTGCGGGTGAGACGCGGATTATTTCCACGGTGTCACCAACACGCGCGCCAGTACGCTCGAAGAACGCTCGGGTATTGGAGCGGTCACGGAAAAACTTGTGGCGTTCGCAGATGTCGGTTTTGCTGGAAACGCCCGGCCCCCACTCGACAGTCACCATCTGCGAACGGCCATCGACCCTCTTGCTGGCGCCGATCGCAGATTCGGGAAACTTTGCCAGAAACTCGCGAAGGTAGAAGTGGTGGTATTTGAGGTTAGCCTTTGTAAGCGTGCTGCGCCCAATCACTGTGCCAACCTCCGGAACCACACCGCAGGGCAAAATATTCGTCGGGTCAGGGTGAACCGGAGCTTCCATTTTTTTCTGACAAATTTCTTCCTCCTTCGGTTACGTGATTTCGTTTTGCCATGAGCACTACCTGTGCAGCTGCGCGCGCATCCTCGCCGGCATCGTGATGCTCGAAACTCAATCCAAGATGTTTTTTCAAAGAAGCAAGCCCGAAGCCTCCGTTTTCCTTCAGTTCAGGCCAAGCGTGACGAGCAATACTGACACTATTCTGCCAGTACCAAGCCGGCTCGTCGCGGCCGAGCGCAAGACAGGCTGGCGCGGATCGCGCTGCGATCGAAACCACTGTGCTGGTAAACGGTACGCCCCATCAAGAAGGGGTCTAGTACCTTCAGAACTGTGTCGATTGTAGGTGCGCCCTGCACCATTTTGGCATCAATACCGTGTAGCCCAGAGAATACCCAATGGCGTGTCCTCGGATTGACCAGTGTTTTCCAGGTTTCGATACTATTGTCATACCGCACGCAGGCAACACCGATCTGGCAGATGCTGCCGCGATCGTGGTGCGCGGTCTCCACATCCAATGCAAAGAACTGGAATGACCCGGATGGCAAAGGCGGAATGGTTTCAGATTTTCCAAGGGCTGCAGCCATACTTCTATCAAAACGTTCTTTCTGGCGTTCTAGCGCTGAAATCTCCAAAGGGCCGAGTTTGAGTCGCTCAATGACTTTATCAACCAATGCAACCGGTTCTGAGTAGATTCCCATGCCTTTGCGGTTCCAGGCGACAACTTCAGGCTGCGCCAAGGCAATCACCTGCGCCTCCAGTTCAGCGATATCGACCATATCTGGCAACGACACCCAAACAGCGCCGCAATATTCCGCAATGAAGGCATTGCGCAGCACCTTGGCGATCCTTCCATCTGCCGCCGTCGTTTCGTCGTTGCGCAATCGGAACATCCGACCAGTGTTGTACATTCGAGAAAAATAGTGGCTGTGGTCTTCCGATCCGGTTCGGTGGCGGTGGTGGATGCGCTTGTTGAGGCTCTCACCTTCGGATTTTGTCGCACCGATGTAACGCAAGGCCCCGTGGTGATCGACAAGCCCATAGATGCCGCGACAGTCTTGCGGTGTTTCACTGGTCGGACGAGTCGGCATTGTGAGCAGAATGTCCAGTATCTCGGAAGCAGAGAGAGTCGCTTTCATGGTCTGACCCATTTTTAACGGTGGAGGCGGCGTACGGCGCTGCGGACAGCCGACATCACCGGATTTTGCTCTACGCCCAGTTCGCCACAATCAAACCCGGCATGCTATCGAGCCCCCGCTCGAGGTGGCGTAAGAAATTCAGGGGGTTTGGCACCCAGCTTCTTGTTGGAAGTCGAACCCTGCCGTTTTGTCGGTGTTTCTTTCATCGGGCCGACGAACTACGATCCTCATTTAGGCAGATTACAGGAGAAGACGATGCGCAAAGCCATTTTCGTCGCACTTGCGGCGGTTTCTATCGGAACTCTCCTGAGTTCCAACCCTGCAACGGCTGCGTCGCTCGGACTGTTCGAGGTTTCTGGTGTCGAGGGGGATGACATGCTCAAGATGCGCGCAGGCCCTGGAACAGGGTACCGCGTGATCCTCGGCCTGCCAAACGGCACCGTGCTGCGCGTTCACACATGTGAGCAAACCGGAGGCACGCGCTGGTGCAACGTATCGCTGGAACAAGCACGAGGGCTCAAGGGGTATGTATCCTGGGCGTATCTTCGGAAACTGTGACCGCAAGCCTTCGGGGAAGACTGGCAGGACGTCAGCCGGCACGCATTGGGTAGCCTTGGCCGTGGTCACCTGCGGGTAGCGCTGATAGGCGCACGCCACCGCTCGTCCCTTCGCCCAGCGCAACCGCTCGAGTTGCAGCCACTGCATCGCCCCACAATGCGGGCAGGGCACAAAGTGGCGCTGCTGGTCGGAAGCCTCGAACTCCCGCTCAATGCAGGAAACCCTCCGGATCGTGGGCGTCGAGACCATCAACACCTTGCGCCGGTACTCAAATGTCGTGGCACGGGCTTCGGTCAGGTTGACCGGATCCCCTTCCTCGATGAGGCGGGATAGGCATTAACCTCATCGAGGAAGACATAGCGCGCCGAAGCCGCTGGTTCTCCTTCTCAAGCTCCTTCAGTCGGGCAAGCTGCGATCTGCCCATCCCGCCATAGAGCTTGCGCCATCGATATAACGTTTGCTGCGTTATGCCGATCTGGCGGACAGCCTCGCCCACCGTTGCGCCTTGGCCTTGCAGAACTTCAACTTGCCGAAGCTTCGCTACAATATCTTCGGGCTTCTCTCGTTTCCCAGCCACCGCTGATCCTCCAGTTTAAGGGACAATCCATCCCAGTTGGTGGACCACTTTCAGGGGGATACTCCACTGGCCCATTCGGTCAAGGCGATGATCCTCGACGGGTTCGGCTTGGGATGGCTGCCCCGTCATCTCTGCGCCCAGGAGTTGGCCGATGGGCGCCTGGCCTTGGCCAGCGGCAGCGCCTTTCAGACCCAATTATCGGTGTGGCTCTATCGAGAGACCGACAATGAAAAATCGACACTGAACCGCTTGTGGCGGGATCTGTCAGCGGGTTAGGCGCCACCAGCGAACGCTGACAAAACGACGGTTCCGTATCCCGCAGCCTTGGCTTATTGTGCCACGAACGCCCGGCCAACCCGCGAAAGCCTGCATGTCAAAGTTCGATGGATATTTCCTGCGCCAACTTCTGGTTCTGTGCGGCTTCTTCGCCTTTGTTCTGGTCGGCGTGTTCTGGATCAGCAAGGCGGTCAGCCTGTTCGACCGGCTGATCAGCAGTGGGCAGACGGCGATGGTGGCGCTGGAGTTCACGGCGCTGACCCTGCCGACGCTGGTGCGCACCGTGATGCCGATGGCGGCATTCTGCGCAACGGTCTATGTCACCAACCGCCTGAACCGCGAAAGCGAGATGACCGTTATGCTGGCAACCGGCAGCAGCCCGTTCCGGCTGGCCCGTCCCGTCATCCTGTTCGGCCTGATCTGCGCGGCGATGCTGGCAACGATCACGCTTTATCTGCGTCCCGCCGCCATGTTGCGGCTCGAGGCGCGTCAGGCCGAGGTGGCCGGCGATATGACCGCTCAACTTCTCAATGACGGGCAGTTCATGCACCCGGTCAAGGGTGTGACCGTCTACATCGGCAAGATTGACCGCGACGGCACGCTGAACGATGTCTATCTGTCGGACCGGCGCGCGCCCGAGCGCGTGGTGACTTATACCAGCTCCAAGGCGTATCTGGCCCGTAGCGGCGAACAGATCGCGCTGGTGATGGTCGAGGGCACCGCCCTGCAGATGGAGACCGGGCGCAAGACCCTTTCGACCACTGTGTTCCGCGATTTCTCCTATGACATTTCGGCGCTGGCCAAGCGGGACATCGAACGGCGGCAGGGCATTCGCGGCATGCCAACTTTGGCGCTGGCCGCTGCGCTAAGTGGCGGCGAATTGAGTGAGACTTATTCCCAAGGCGAGATAGCCGAAGAGTTGCAAGAACGCCTGTCCTGGATCGGAGTCAGTGTCGCTGTCACCCTGATCGGCTTTTCTACGTTGATGTTGGGCACGTTTTCCCGATTTGGCCTCTGGCCACAGCTCATTGCAGCCTTTGCCGGCCTCATCGCGCTCGAGGGAATGCGGAGCACCGCGACCGCATTTGTTGCGACCCACCCCGGCCTGTGGTGGGTTCAGCACGCGCCCGCCCTGGGTGGCATTTGCTTGTCGATCATGTTTCTGATGATCGCCGGACGTCCGCTGCGATTGCGGCAGCGACCCTCCGCAGACCTCGCATAGATCAAGTTTACGGGCCTATTCGAACCCCGCATCCCGGGCGATCATTGCGGCGTGTGTCCGGTTCTTGGCATTCAGTTTCTTGCACAAAGTACGGACATGCAGCTTGATCGTTACCTCCTGCAAGTTCATTTCGCGGGCGATCTCCTTGTTGGGCATACCGCGGCACAGCCCGCTAAGAACCTGTTTCTCCCGCCGGCTTAGCGCGGCGGTCATATTGTCGCCCATGGATTCTTCAGGTGCTTGCAACACGGTGCTGGGTACAAATACCTCGCCCGCTACCATGAAACGAACGGCATTCAACAGGCTCTTGGCTGCCATTGACTTGGGAATGAAGCCCGCTGCCCCGGCGTTGACCGCATCTTGGGCGATCCGATTGGGCGCGGTTCCACTGAGCAGCGCAACCGGTGTTTCGGGCGCCTGGCGGACCGTTTGGCGCAGCCCATCCAGGCCATTCATTCCAGGCATGTTGAAATCGAGCAGAACAAGGTCGAATGGCTTGCCATCCCTGAGTAACTGCATTGCTGAGGTGAAGTCATGTGCCGTAACAACTTCGGCCTGACCCTCTGACTTGAGATAGGCCGAGATTGTATCCCGAACCAGTGCATGATCGTCGGCCAGAAGAATGCGCATGCGTTTCCCAAATACAAAGGACTAGAATTGACGCTACTCTAGCCTCGGGTTGGCGCCGCTGCCAGAGTGGAGCGCTGGAAAATGTCGCATCAGATGGGCGGGCGATAAACGTGATTCCCGATCTAAGACCGGTAGGGACCTAAAGGTCGCGCTCAACCGTTTTGCTGTCTGTAAGAATGCTAACGACCCTACGTTAATGCGCCAGCCATGACTTCTAACGCAATTGTGTTCCGGACTTATACTAAAGGCTATTTCGATAACCCAAAGTGTTGTGCCCTCTTGTTCTGGGACTGACATAAATTGACGAATGGTATTGGTTTTTTGGAGGCGGAGATGAGGAGACTTGCAATTGCACTGTCGTTGTTGGTTGGAACGCTTCTTGCGCCCGTCGGACATGTGGCCAACGCAGGTGAAGAGTTGCTTGTCATCAGCGCTTCCGATGGTTCGGTCACGCGTCTCGATCTTGGTGACCTGAAGGCGCTCCCTGTCAGCGAAATACGTACAAGAACGATCTGGACCACAGGAGTACAGGAGTTTCGCGGTGTGGCCCTGCGCGACCTGCTCGATCATGTGGGCGCTGCCAGCGGTATGATCACCGCTGTCGCGCTCAACGATTACTTGATCCAAATCCCAACCTCGGATGCTACGATACCTGGCCCAATAGTGGCCTATCTGCATAATGGCAAACAAATGTCGGTGCGTGAAAAGGGCCCCTTGTGGGTCGTGTATCCCTATGATGACAATCCTGTCTATAACACCGAAGAATACTATGCCCGAAGCATCTGGCAGCTGATCCGGCTGGAGGTGCCAAGGTAGCTGACGCTGGGGTGACGAGATCGCGATAGGTTTGATGAGATCGTTAAATAGCCGGCTAAGAACCGGTTTCTGGCTTACCCTCGTGCTGATGCTGATTGCGTATTCCGCGATGCTCGGGCGCGAAGCGATGGTGCGCCTCGACAGCCTTTCAACCGCCGCCTCTGATGACATCCGTTGGAACATGTCTCAGCTCGAAGTGGAGTTGTTGCGTCTTCAAAGTGCATCATTCAAGGCGCAGAGCGGGGAACCGGCAGATCTGGCGGCGCTTCGAACCAGGTTCGATATCTTCTACAGCCGCAGCCAGATCGTGCTGCACGGCGCATTGTACGGTTCGGCACGCGCGGTTCCTCAGGTGCGGAGCAAGCTGACTACGCTGGCGGATTTCTTGACTGACAGCCTGGAGATCGTCGATGCGACCGATCCCGTGCTAGTCACTCGTCTGCCAGAGTTCGCGACGAAGGTGGAGCTGTTGTCTCCTGAGGTGCGCGACATGGCGCTGACCATCGTCAACACATCTGCCCGTGCTGCAGATATCCAGCGTGTCAAAGTTTCCGAGACACTCAGGCGTTTGGCGCTGGCGGTGTTGGGATTGCTGGTCGCACTTTCGATTTTCGCGCTGCTCCTGCTGCGTCTCTATCGCAGCGGCCAGCTTGTCTCAGCGGAGAAGGAAGCGGTCAAATCGCGTTTCGAGGCCGCTGTTAGATCAGCGCTGGATGCCGTTTTGGTGGTGGATACCGACGGCCTTATTGTCGAGTTCAACGGTGGCGCCGAAGCCATGTTTGGCTATTCCCGTAGCGAGGCGCTGGGTCAACCGATGGCCGATCTTATCATCCCCCCCCACTATCGCGCGCAGCATGAAGAAGGCATGCAGAGGTTTCGCAAATATGGCACCAGCCGTGTGGTCGGCAGGGGACATTTGCGCCTGGAGGGCATGCGGAAATCGGGGGAGGTCTTTCCGGTCGAGCTGTCGATTTCGCTGGCCGAAACCAGCGACCAACTCGTTTTTGTCTCGTTCCTGCGTGATATCACAACCCGGCTCAGGACCGAGCACGAGCTGCGCGAGGCCCGCGATATCGCGCAAGCGGGCGCTCAGGCCAAGGCAGAACTTCTGACGGTGATGAGCCACGAGATGCGAACCCCACTAAACGGGGTTCTCGGTTCCTTGGAGCTGATGGAACGTGACCAGCTGTCGCCCAAGCAGCTGCGCCTGCTGCGCGCGATCCGGGTCTCGGCGGAGTTGTTGCTGAGCCAGGTCAACCGCGTGCTGGAACTGTCTCGGCTAGAGTCGGGAATGATCGAGTTCCCCAAAGAGCCGTTTGCACTTGTGACCATGGTCCAGCGCCTGACCGAGAGCTTGAATGCCGCAGCGGAGGAGCATGGCAACCGGCTCCGTTTGAACGTGATCGGCGACGACCCAGGTATCGTCTTGGGCAATCGCTTCGCGCTTCAGCAGGCGCTGGTCAACCTGCTGGGCAACGCGATCAAGTTTACCCGAAACGGCGAGATTTCGGTTGAGGTTGAAAGGTTGGCCGACGGTCGCATGGTCGAGTTCCGCATCTCGGACACTGGTCTGGGCATTCCCGCCGAGGATATAGATCGGATCTTCGACGAATTCGTTACTATCGACGCTGCGTACGCTCGAGAGAACCCGGGCACCGGACTGGGACTTAGCATCACCCGGCGGCTAGTCTGGGCCTTGGGGGGCGAGATTGAGGTCGAGAGTATAGAGCATGAGGGGAGCCTGTTCCTTATCCGCCTCCCGTTGGAGCCGGGTGAACCGGTCGAAAACGCAAGCGAGAACGAGAAGGAGGAAACTGGATCGCTTTCGGGAAAGCGGGTGCTTGTTGTCGAGGATAACGACATCAACGGGATGCTGCTTTTGGATATGCTGGAAGAGTTCGGTTGTCAGGTCAAGCTGGAGCGCGACGGGTTCGACGGTGTCGCCGCTGCCACAAGCACTCACTACGATCTGTTGCTGGTCGATATCAGCATGCCGGGCAAGGACGGGCTGGCGACTTTGCGAGAGATCCGCGCGCAAGAGGACCCGGCAACACATGTACCTGCCATCGCGATAACGGCCCATGTACGAGAGCAGGACAAGAAAAGATTCGTTGACGCCGGTTTCGACGGGTTTCTGGCCAAGCCGATTTCGATGGCTCAGTTGCAAAAAGAAATGAGCGCACTGCTTTTGTTGCCAGAGGAGGCAGCGGCTGCAGAACCGTCGATTGCTCAGGATTTCATCCAACGGTTCGGAGATGCAGAGTATCGCCGCTATCTGGTCGAGATGGTCGACGAACTAAGCGCCATTTCCAATGATCTCGCCCGTGGTGATCTGACAGATGCGCTCAAGGCGCATGTTCATAAACAGGCCGGATCAGCGGCGATTCTGGGCCAGATCGATCTGCACGCAGTTCTGCAAGAAATCGAAGCGGCAAGCCCGGGCGACTGGGCCGCGTGCATGGATGGTGTTCTGGGTCGGCTCAAGAGCGAACTGGCAGCTATCAGGGTCGTCGCCTCGGGCGGTTAGAGCCCCAGACCGGTCTTGCGGCCTTCGTGGATCGCGGCGGCGGCAAGCCGGGGGGCCGCGGCGTCGCCAATGCTGGTGGCTTCGATCCGCATGGTCTGCAAATCTTGCGACAAGCTGATTTCTGGGGTGTTGGCGGTGGCCAGAACGAGGCTGTCGGCGGCGATCACCTCCGCCTCTCCGGTCAGCAGCGATCGGACTTCGGCGCCCGCGCCGCTCCACTCCGTCAGGGCGCTTTCGGTGACGAAGCGCACGCCCAGACCTGCCAGCGCGGCGCGGGCAGGGAAATCGGTGGCGGACCGCACCAGTTCGCGCCCGACCATGGCGTCTGGGGTGACGATGGTGACCTTGTGCCCCTTTTCTGCCAGGTGCCAGGCGGTGCCGATACCGCGCCAGTTGCCTGCCTCGTCCAGCAGAACGACATGATCCCCCAGCCGGGCGGCGCGGGTCATCACGTCTTGGATGGACCAGACCTGCCCTCGTTCGATCCCCGGCAAGCGGGCCACATGCGGCAGCGCCTTTTGGAACCCCGTTTCCGGCGGGGCGGAGCCGGTGGCCAGTATCACGTGTTCGGCACCGATGGCGGCGACCTCTTCGGCATCCAGATAGGTGTTATAGCGGATCTCGACCTGAAGCTGGCGAAGCTGCCGTTCGTACCAGCCGATCAGGTCGGTGATCTGGGCCCGGCGCGGTTGCAGCCCGGCAAGCCTGAACTGGCCACCCAGTTCCGGCCCCGCTTCGGCCAGGATCACCCGGTGGCCGCGCTCGGCGGCCACCCGGGCGCATTCTAGCCCGGCAGGGCCGCCGCCTACCACCAGCACGGTCTTAGGAGCCTGCGCAGGTGTGAACCGGTCGCCGCCCCAGAGGTATTCATGCCCGGCCGAGGGGTTCACCAGGCAGGAGATATAGTAATCGCGCCCGCGCCGGCCCCAGCATTGCTGGTTGCACGAGAGGCATCCACGGATGTCTTCGGGTGCGCCGCGTTCGGCCTTGGCCACCAGATGCGGGTCAGCGATCTGGCCGCGCACGATCGACACCAGATCGGCCCGCCCTGCTCCCAGCACCGTATTGGCGTTGTCGGGAGTGCGGATATTCGCCTCGGCCGTGACCAGCGCGGTCAGGTTCGCCTTTTTCAGCCGTTCGGCCAGATCGGCGCCGAGGTTCTCGGCATACTGGAAGCTGGGCAGAAGCTTGTAGAAGTCGAAATAGCTGCCCGCGCCGACGGTGACATAGTCCATCAGCCCTTGCGCGTCATGCAGCGCCACGATCTCGACCATCTCATCATGGCTGAGGCACACGGGCTTGTCGGAATCGTCGTTCACCGACAGGCCGATGATGAAATCAGGGCCGCAGGCGGCGCGGATGCGCGCCATGATTTCGCGCGAAAGCCGGGTGCGGTTTTCAAGAGAGCCGCCCCATTGGTCGCTGCGCTGGTTGGAAAACGGGGTCCAGAACTGGTCAAGCAGGCAGTGATAGGCGGCCCAGACCTCGACCCCGTCGAAACCCGCTTTCTGGCACCTGATCGCGGCATCGACAAAACCCTGAATGGTTTCCTCGATCTCGTCTTCGGTCATCGCATGGCTGCCATCGTTGTCGTGATAGCTGGGCCCGCCCGAGGGCGACCAGTTGGCGTGCCAGGAATTGTCCCAGTCGCCATGCGCGCCGACATGATAGAGTTGCTGGATCATCACCGTGCCATATGCCTTGCAGGCCTGGGTGATGCGGGCGAAATGCGGAATCACGTCATCGCTGGAGTGGCGGAAATTGCCGCGCGTCAGCACGGCGGCGGCATGGACCGGCATCGGCTCGACCACGATCATCGCGGCGCCGCCCATGGCGCGTTCCTCGTAATAGGCCAGGTGCTGGTCACCCGGCAGACCGTCACGCGCCATGTTGGTGGTATGAGCACCGAACACGATCCGGTTCTTCAGCTGTTTGTGGCGCAGCTGAACCGGGGTAAAGACATGTTTGAAATTCATGCACCGGTCTCCAGGTGGTCGAGGCCCGTGCGCAGGCTTTCGCCCATGCCGGTATCCTCCATATGCAGCCGTAGCCGCTGGTTATAGCCGCCCGGCGTGTTCAGTGCGGCGATCAGGCTGGCGCAATCTGTATCGGCCAGACTCGAGGAAACCAGCGCGCGCAGAAATGCCTCGCCCTGTTCAGGGTCCGAAACGCGTTCGCCCAGCCAGCCCGCCGCGTCATGCACCATCCGGGTCACCGGTGACAGCACCGCCTGGGCGCAGAGATAGGCCGACATTTCGGCGGCATCCCTGACTGCGAAGATCCGGTTACGGGCACCAAAGAGCGCAGTGATCAGATCGGTGTCACCCTGCATCATGATAGCCGAACCACCCTGTGCGATACTCGGAAAGGGCATCATGATCGCCACCGCGCGGGCGGGGGCGACCATGCTGTCCACCTCCTCCAGCGTGGCGCCGGCCATCAGTGTGATAACTTGTTGTCCGTCACGGAAAGTGAGCGCGCCGAGGATCTCGACCGCCTGTTCGGCCATCAGACCCAGGATGATGATATCGTTCTGGTTCACGACTTCCTGATTGGCTGCGACCGAGACATCAGGATAGGCAGCGGCCAGTGCCTGAGCATTGGCCGCGTTGCGTTCCGACACGGTGATCGCATGTCCGTCGCCTGCGAGGCCGTGCACGACGGCGGTTGCGATGGTTCCGGTTCCGAGCACCCCGATCCGCATGTCAGATATCCTTCACCAACCTCAGCGCATCATAGATTGCCGCATGAGTGTTGCGGGCGCTGACCGCGTCGCCGATGCGGAACAGCTGGAATGCGCCGTCGTGGTTGGTTTCGACCCTCTGCGGGGTGCCTGCGATCAGCGCGTCATAATCGATCTCGCCCCCGTTGCGGGACAGAGGCTTGAGATCGAAATAGAGATCGGCATTCGGCATGGTGCCATAGTTGACGACCACCTGATCATAGGTCTTGTCGCTGGTGAAGCTGCTGTAATCGGTGCCGATCCTGGCGCGCAGCTGGTTGCCGTCACGGGTTACGTCCAACAGGCGGCGGGTCACCGTAAAGGTGGTGTCCTTATCCTGAAGTGCACGCATATACGGCACCAGGTTCATGCCCATGATGTCGGGCGCGAACATGCGGTCTGGGGTCATCACCTCGACCTTTGCACCGGCATTGGCAGCGACCTCGGCCGCCATCAGCGCCGGGTGGTCACCGCTCTCGTCATAGATCAGAACATTCTGCGCCGGTTTCACATCGCCCGAGATCAGGTCCCAGGCACTGACAACCAGATTATTCTCGCGTCCGGTCTCAAACAGTTCGGTATTGGGCAGACCGCCGGTGGCGATGATCACCACATTGGGGTTCAGCGCGGTTACATCCGCCGCCTCGGCCCAGGTGTTGAAGCGGAACTCGACATCGCGGGCGGCGCATTGGGCCATGCGCCAGTCGATGATCCCGATCATCTCGCGCCGGCGCGGGTTCTGCGCGGTCAGGCGGACCTGGCCGCCGGGATCGGGCTGGGCCTCGAACACGGTGACATGGTGGCCACGTTCGGCGGCGACACGGGCGGCCTCGAGCCCTGCTGGACCGGCGCCAACGACAACCACGCGTTTGGGCGTTTCGGCGCGGGCAATCGTGTGCGGCATGGTCAATTCGCGACCGGTGGCCGGGTTGTGGATGCACAGCGCCTCGCCCGCCTGATAGATACGGTCGAGGCAATAGGTGGCCCCGACACAGGGGCGAATGTCGTCCTCGCGCCCCTCGACGATCTTCTGCACGATATGGGGGTCGGCCATATGCGCACGGGTCATGCCCACCATGTCCAGCAGCCCCGAGGCGACCGCGTGGCGCGCGGTCGCCACATCGGGGATACGCGCGGCATGGAAGGTCGGCATGCCTGTCGCCTTCTTCACCTCGCCCGCGAAATCCAGATGCGGGGCGCTTTTCATGCCCTGCACCGGGATCACGTCGGTCATCGCCGGATCGGTGTGGATGCGGCCCCGGATCACGTTCAGGAAATCGACCATGCCCGTATCTGCCAGCCGTTTCGAGATTTCGATCCCCTCTTCGGGGCCGATGCCGCCCTCTGCCGCCTCGTCGGCGGTATAGCGCAGGCCGACTATGAAATCATCGCCGACCCGCGCCCGCACGGCGCGCAGCACGTCCAGCGGCATCTTCATCCGGCTCTCAAGGGATTGCCCGCCATAAGGCCCGTCCAGATCGTTGGTCAGCGGCGACCAGAACTGATCCAGCAGGTGGCCATAAACCTGCAACTCGATCCCGTCCATGCCACCCTCTTTCATCCGTTCGGCGGCGTCGGCGAAATCCGAGATGATGCGGGCGATATCCCAGTCCTCGGCCAGTTTCGGAAAGGCGCGGTGCGCCGGTTCCCGGTGCCGGGACGAGCTGACCGAGGGCAACCACTCGCCCTTGTTCCAGCCGGTGCGGCGGCCCAGATGGGTCAGCTGGATCATCACCGCGCAGCCATGGTTGTGGCAGGCATCGGTCAGTTGCCGGATCCACGGCACCACCTCGTCCTTGTAGGCCAGGATGTTGTTGAAGACCGGCGGGCTGTCGCGCGATACCGCCGCTGATCCGGCGGTCATCGCCAGCGCCACGCCCGCGCGCGCGCGTTCGGCGTGGTAGGCCGCATAGCGCTGTTTCGGCATGCCGTCTTCGGGATAGGCCGGTTCATGCGCGGTGGTCATGATCCGGTTCTTCAGGGTCAGGTGTTTCAGCTGAAAGGGTTGCAGCAGCGGATCACGGCTCATGATATGTCCTCAATACCAGGCGTCGGGCATGGATGCTTTCTTGCGGTCAATGAAATCGCGCAGCGCCTCGTCGGTGGCGTCGTCCATCGGCGGCGCCTCGTAGGTGTTCAGGATATCCTTCCACCGCTGATTGGCGCGCTGGGCATAGTCGGCGCTGCCCTGTTCCGACCAAGTTTCGTGGGTCTGGTCGTCGTTCAGGCCGCTGTCCCAATAGGCGGTTTCATAGTGGCGCAGGGTGTGGTCGGTGCCGAACAGGTGTTCGCCCGGCCCGTTCTGCGCCAGTGCCTCAAAGCCCAGCGTATCCTCGTTAACCTCGATTCCGGCAAGGTAGGAATGCAGCGCGCCGCACATGTCGGTGTCCATCACGAATTTCTCATAGGACATGCTGAGCAGACCATCGACGAATCCCGCGGAATGCAGGATGTAGTTGGCGCCGCCCTGAACCGCCGACATCATCGACATCATCGCCTGTTGCATGGCCTGCCCGTCGGGCGCCTTGGAGGTCGAGAAGTTGCCGGCGCAGCGCAGCGGCATGTTCAGGCGGCGTGCCAGCTGTCCCATTACCAGCGAGCCCAGCGCCGGTTCGGGCGTGCCAAAGGTTGGGCTGCCCGAGCGCAGGCTCATCGACGACAGGAAGCCCGCCAGGATCGCGGGTGCACCGGGGCGCACCAGCTGTGTGAGCGCGCTGGATGCCATCGATTCGGCGAGGCATTGCGCGACGGCTCCGGCCATGGTCAGCGGCGACACCGCACCCCCCAGCAGGAACGGCAGGTGGATCGACCCCTGCCCGGCCTCGGCATAGGTGCGGATACCTCCGGTGGTGACACCGTCCAGCACCAGTGGCGAAGTGGTGTTGAAGTTGCCCATGATCACGCAGTTCTGGTCGACAAACTCCGCGCCGAACAGAATGCGGCACATCTCGATACTGTCGGCGGCCCGTTCCGGTGCGGTGATCGAGCCCAGGAAGGCGCGATCGGAATAGCGCATGTGCGAATAGACCATGTCGAGGTGCCGTTTGTTCACGGCGATGTCCGTGGGCTCGCAGATGGTGCCGCCGGAATGGTGCAGCCAGGGCGAGGACTGGCCCAACTTGATCAGGTTCTGGAAATCCTGGATGGTGCCGTAGCGGCGGCCATTGTCCATATCCATAACGAAGGGCGAGCCATAGGCAGGTGCGAACACCATCGCGTCGCCGCCGATTTCGACCGTGTTGGCCGGGTTGCGTGCATGCTGGGTGAAGCGTGCAGGCGCGGTTTTCAGGATCTCGCGCAGCATCCCCGGCTCGAACCTGACATTCCAGGCATCGGCCCGCAGCTCGGTGACCTGGGCCCCGGCCTGTTTGTAGAGCCGCATCGCCTCGGCATCATCGCGCAGTTCGATCCCGATCTCGGCCAGGATACGGTCGGCGGTTGCCTCGATCTTGGCCAGCGACTCCTCGCCCAGCAGATCGTAGGTCGGGATCTTGCGGGTGATGTAGGGCACGCGCAGATGGAGGTTCTGGCCGGGCTCGGCGGAGCGGCCTGCCTTGCCAGAGGCGCGGCGGGACCGGCGGGGCCGAAGGGATGTCTGTTCGCTCATGTGAAACTACCTGCCGAAATCGGGTTGGATGGATATTCTTGGCCGAGACTCGACACATGTGTCAAGATACTTGTGCATAGGTGTCAATCCTGCTACCTCATCGGTCATGTCACTGGCACCCAAACACACCGGATCCGAAAGCGCCTGGTTGGACGCGGCCTATGAATTGTTGACCGAAAACGGCGTCGAGGCGGTCAAGATCATGCCGTTGGCGCAAAAGCTGGGTGTGTCACGCACCGGCTTCTATTGGTATTTCAAGGATCGCGAGGCCCTTCTGGAGGCGATGATCCAGCGCTGGGAAGAGAAGAACACCGGTAATCTGGTGGCCCGCGTGAACGCATTTGCCGAAAGCATTGTCGAGGCGATGTTCAACCTGTTCGACTGCTGGCTGGATGACGGGCTGTTCGATGCGCGTCTGGATCTGGCGATTCGCAACTGGGCGCGCAACGATCCCGCGTTGCAACTGCGACTGGACCGGGCCGATCAGGCCCGCCAGGACGCGGTGGCGGGTATGTTCCAGCGCTTTGGCTATCCCGAGAATCAGGCCCGGGTACGGTCGCTGACCGTGATGTATACGCAGGTCGGCTATATCTCGATGCAGATCGAGGAACATCCCGATATCCGCATCGCCAACATGCCCGATTATGTCGAAGTGTTTACCGGCGTCACTCCGGATCAGGCGGATGTGGACCGGTTCCTGTCGCGGCACGCGGCCAAATGGCGGGCTGCTGCTAACCAGATGTAAACTTGGCGGGCGATAGCCTCTGGGGAACTGGAAGAATCCCCGGACAGGCAGAATGCCCTTGAAACTGATTTACCGCTTGGCCGCGGTGGTGTGGCTCACCGCACTGCTTGCGCCAGCACCGGCACAGGCAAAGCTCGATCCCGGTGTGTCGTCCCTTTGTGACCAGGCCGCGCGCCGTGCGGCCAGCCGCCACGGAGTCCCGCTCGACGTTCTGCGTGCGATCACGCGGGTCGAGACCGGTCGCCGCAGTGACGGCCAGTTGGCGCCCTGGCCCTGGACAGTCAATATGGAGGGGGCGGGGCATTGGTTTCCAACCGAATATGCCGCCCGCAAATTCGTGTTCGAGCGGTTCAAATCCGGCGCCCGCAGCTTTGACGTGGGGTGTTTCCAGATCAATTACCGCTGGCACAGCCAGGGGTTCTCTTCGATCGAGGAGATGTTCGACCCCGAGCGGAACGCCGATTATGCTGCCCGGTTCCTGAACGACCTGTTCGGCGAACTGGGGTCCTGGTCGGCGGCGGCGGGGGCTTATCACTCGCGCACGCAATCCCTGGCCGATGCCTATGCCTCGCGGTTCGACCGGACACGCGCGGCGCTGGGTGAGGGGCCGCTGCCTGGACCAAGGCAAGGGTCTGACTCTCGCGGGCCTCAACCCTTGCTCGCCCGGCAGGATGCGTCATCTGGCCCGGCTCGGCTGGGATCGCTGTTTGCAACCGGATCGGGCGCCCGCCCCTTCATTTCGTTCAACTAGGATCGCGCCGTGCCCAAGCTTTCCACCGAAACGCTGTTCAGCCCCACGGTTCTGCTGGCGCTTGCCCTGATGGCGATCATCGTGATGATGATTCTGCCGATGCCGGCCTGGGTTCTGGATATCGGCCTCGCTGCCTCGTTTGCGCTGGCGATCCTGATCTTTACGCTGACCCTGTTTATCGAGCGGCCGCTCGATTTCTCGGCCTTTCCGACCATCCTGCTCGCCTCGCTGATGCTGCGGCTGTCGCTGAACGTGTCCTCGACCAAGCTGATCATCGGTCAGGGTCATACCGGCCCGAACGCCGCCGGAGACGTGATCGAGGGGTTTGCCCAGTTCGTGATGGGCGGCAGCGTGTTTCTGGGCTTGGTGGTCTTTGGCGTTCTCCTGATCGTCAACTTCATGGTGATCACCAAGGGCGCCGCCCGCATGGCCGAAGTTGGCGCACGCTTTGCACTCGATGGCATGCCGGGCAAGCAACTGGCCATCGACAGCGACATGTCGGCAGGCGCTATCGACCATCAGGAGGCGAAGGCGAGACGCGAGTTGGAGCAGCAGGAAACCACCTTCTTCGGCTCGCTCGACGGTGCGTCGAAATTCGTCAAGGGCGATGCCATCGCCGGGCTGCTGATCACCCTGCTGAACCTGATCATGGGCCTGATCATGGGCGTCATCGTACATGGCATGCCGATGAGCGCCGCGTTCGAGACCTATGCCATCCTCACCGTGGGCGACGGTCTGGTATCGCAGATCCCGGCCGTGATCATTTCGATCGCCTCGGCGCTGCTGCTGGCGCGCGGCGGTACCCAGGGCGCCACCGACAATGCGCTGTTCGCGCAACTGGGCAAGCACCCGGCGGCACTGGCCACGGTGGCGCTGTTGATGGTTCTGTTCGCGCTGGTGCCCGGCCTGCCGTTCCTGCCCTTCATCTCGGGCGGGGCGGTTCTGGGATATGCTGCCTGGCGGATGCGCCTGAAACAGAAACAAGAGGCTGACAGCGCCGCCCGGATCAGCGAGGAACAGACCCCGGTGGCGCGTCAGGGGATCGGCGATATCCTCGATCTTGACGATGTGCACCTGGAATTCGCCCCCGATCTGGTGGGAATGGCGCTGGATCCGGGCACCGGGCTGGACGCGCGCATCGCCAATATGCGAACTCACGTGGCTTCGATCTATGGGCTGATCCTGCCAGATATCCGCCTCACCGATCAGGCCGAACTGCCCCAAGGCACCTATGTGATCAAGGTGCAGGGGGTCGAGCAGGTGCGCGGCGTGCTGCATCCCGATCTGGTGCTGGCGTTGATGACCGACCATCCCGATGCGCTGCCCGCGGGCGAGGACGTGACCGAGCCGGTCTATGGCGCCCCCGCCCGCTGGATCCTGCCCAAGGACCAGGAGGCGGCGGCGCTGTCCGGCGCGACCATTGTCAGCCCGCCCGAGATATTGGCCACCCATCTGCTGGAAGTGATCAAACAGAACTTTGCTCGCCTGCTGTCACTGAAATCGCTGCGCCGCCTGTTGTCCGAGATGACCCGACTGTCCGATCCGGTCCGGTCCGAGGCCAATCAGAAACTCTTGGACGAACTGATCCCCGAAAAGGTGCCGATCGACACGTTGCACGCCGTTCTGCGCCTGCTGCTCGAGGAACGCGTGTCGATCCGAAACATGCCCCTGATCCTCGAAGCGGTGGCCGAGGCGCGACTGGCCACCACCCAGCCCGAGGCGATCTGTGAACATGTCCGCCAGCGGCTGGGCTTTCAACTGGTGGCCGAGATGAAACGCGCCGACGGGTCGATCCCGCTGGTTCAGCTGGCGCCGGAATGGGAGGATGCCTTTGCCACCTATCAGGTCGATGGTGCCGGCGGTGGCCTCGATATCGCGCTTCCGCCCGACCTTTTCAACAAGCTGGCCGATGGCGTTGCCAAACGCCTGTCGCAGACGGCGGGGCAGGGGATATTCGCGGCGCTGGTGACTTCGACCCGCCGCCGCCGTTTCCTGCGCACCATCCTGCGGGCGCGCGGCATTTCGAACCCGGTCCTCTCCTTCGAGGAAATCGGGATGGAAGCGCGCCCGGCGCTGGTGGGACAGGTGCCCGCATGATCGCGCTGCCGCCCGAGTTGCTGGCGCTGATCTCGGGCGAGCTGTGGCAGCTTTTTGCCGTGTTCCTGCGGGTCTCGGCCCTGGTTTCGGTTCTGCCCGCCTTTGGCGAGCAGTCGATTCCGATGCGGGTCCGCCTTGGGGTCGCCACCGCCTTTGCCATGATCGTGGCCCCAGCTGCGCCGGCTGCCCCCGAGGTCACAAATGTCCCGCAATTCACCGCACTTACCGGAACCGAGATATTGGCTGGGCTGGTCATGGGGCTGGGCATCCGCCTGTTTGCAATTGCACTTCAGGTGGCGGGCATGATCGCGGCGCAGGCCACATCGCTGTCGCAGCTGCTGGGCAATGCAGTGGCCGAGCCGACGCCCGCCATGGGCCATCTGCTGATGATGGGCGGGCTGGCGCTGGCGGTGATGTCGGGCCTGCATGTACGGGTGGCCGAATTCCTGATCCACTCCTACTCGATCTTTCCGATCGGCGAACTGCCCCATCCCGGCGATCTGAGCCAATGGGGTGTCGCCCAGGTCGGACGCATGTTCGCGCTGGCCTTCGGGCTGGCGGCGCCGTTTGTGATCGCCTCGCTGATCTATAACCTGACCCTTGGGGCGATCAACCGGGCGATGCCACAGCTTATGGTCGCCTTTGTCGGGGCGCCCGTGATCACACTTGGTGGTATGGCGCTGCTTCTTGTCGGCACACCGCTTTTGCTGTCGGTCTGGCTCGATGCGCTGTGGAGCTTCTTTCAGGATCCGGTTGGGGCACGCCCATGAGCGGACAGGACGACGACAGCGACAAGTCATTCGATCCGACCCCGCAAAAGCTCCAGAAAGCGCGGGAAAAGGGAGAGGTTGCCAAATCCGCCGACCTGTCGGTGGTGGCGGCCTATGCCGGTTTGTTGCTGGCACTGTCAGCGCTGGGCGCGGCGAGCGTGACCAAGCTGGGCACCGCGCTGACGGTGTTGATCGGCCAGGCGGATGGCCTGTCGCGCCTTGTCTTCGAGGGGCGTGCTGGTGGGCCGGTCGGCGGGCTGATCGGAACGGTGGGGGCCGCGATCCTGCCCTGGTTCCTGGTCCCGGCGGCGGCGGTGATCCTGTCGGTGGTGGCTCAGCGCGCCTTTGTCATGGCGCCCAGCAAGCTGGTGCCCAAGATCTCGCGCATTTCGATCCTGCAGAACGCCAAGAACAAGTTCGGGCGCGGCGGCCTGTTCGAGTTTGCCAAGAGCTTTGTCAAATTGCTGCTCTATTCGGTCTGCCTGGGCTTCTTCATCAAGCTGAACCTGTCCGACATCGTCTCGTCCGCAGGGATGGAGGCGCGCCAGTCGGTGCTGCTGATGGCGCGGCTGTTGATGCGGTTCATGTTTCTGGTGGCGACGGTGGCGCTGGTGATCGGGGCCATCGACTATCTGTGGCAGCATGCCGAGCATATCCGCAAGAACATGATGTCTCGCAAGGAGCTGATGGACGAGACCAAGGATGCCGAGGGCGATCCGCATATGAAGCAGAAGCGGCGCCAGAAGGGGCAGGAAATCGCGATGAACCAGATGTTGGCCGATGTGCCGGGGGCCGATGTGGTGATCGTGAACCCGACCCATTACGCGGTTGCGCTGAAATGGTCGCGTCTGCCAGGCGCGGCGCCGATCTGCGTGGCCAAGGGAGTCGACGAGGTGGCTGCCGCGATCCGCCGCAGCGCGGCCGAGGCCGGGGTGCCGATCCACTCCGATCCGCCCACCGCGCGGGCGCTGCATGCCGGTGTCGAGATCGGGCAGGAGATTTCAGAAGAGCATTATCGCCCGGTCGCAGCCGCGATCCGCTTTGCCGAGGCGATGCGCAAACGGGCCAAGGGGAGGGCATGGTGAAACGGTCGGTGCTGAACCAGATGACACGCGTGGGAGAGGCGCTCTATCTGCGCGAATACGAGCGGATTCGAGCCGTTCTGGAGGAAGAGGCGCGCATCGCCGCGCAGATCGCCCGGCTTGATGACCAGGTCGTCCGCACCCGTGCCGAAGGATCGGGAGATCATGGCTATCGCTCGGTCGGCGCCGACATCCTGTGGCAAAGCTGGGAGAGCCGGACTCGCCGCCAGCTGAACTCCGATCTGGCGCGCGCGCGCGCGAAACGGTTGTCGATGATGGATGATCTGAAACGCGCCTTTGGCCGCAAGCAGGCCATCGCGCAGATCGCGCAGGACGACAAAACGGCCCGGGCAAAGGCCCGTCGCAAGGCGCAGCTTGATGCGCTCACCCGTGACGCCACGCTGCGTTAGGCCCGTTTAACCGGTACAGACGCAGAAATGCCCCGCCAGTCGGCGGGGCTTTGGCTTCCGGTCGGGGAAAAGGTTGGCGGTTTGGGCACCGCTCAATACGAATCCTGACGGGCGATATCGACGATCAGCACGCTGACGATGTTGTCGCCAAAGGCCTTTTGCGCCGATTCAAGCAAGGCGACGCGCAGCGGGTCGAGATTGCCGGGGCGGGTGAAGGCACCGTCGAAACCGCCGATATTGGCATGGTCGAACAGGACCTGAAGGAAGCCGTCGCGCAGCTTGGGTTCCTTGGCGTAGAAATTCTCGCTGAAACCCGGCTGGACCTCGAGGCTGAGCGACACCGTGGCCAGGCCGCTGATCTGGTCCTTGTGCACCAGCGGCACCACAAAGGGTTTGTTCATCTTGACGTATTCGTTGCCTAAATCCTCGGCGCCGTGATCCTCGGACGGTTTCGATTTGGCGGAATCGGCAGGTTTGGCCTTGGACGGTTTCTCTTCGCCATGGTCACTGGCCTGATCGCTTGCCTGCGCGGCGTCCTGCGACGGTTTGGGGCCAAGGAACACCCCGGCGCCCACCCCGGCGCCAAGGCCCACAACAAGGAAAAGGACCGGAAGCAGTTTTCCCAACATGGCCGACCTCAGAACGGCAGGACCATGTCCAGCACCTGCTGGCCATAGCGCGGTTGCTGCACATCGGTGATCTGGCCGCGG
Source organism: Ruegeria sp. BHSC223 (assembly GCF_059613025.1). NCBI lineage: Bacteria > Pseudomonadati > Pseudomonadota > Alphaproteobacteria > Rhodobacterales > Roseobacteraceae > Ruegeria > Ruegeria sp. BHSC223. The sequence goes on along the minus strand of NZ_JBXWRR010000002.1, from coordinate 702,661 downwards.
CCGCCATAAGACACCCGCGCCGAGGCGATCTTGTCATAGGTGATCTCGTTCTGGCGCGAGATATCCTCGGGTCGCACATAGCCCGAGACCAGCAGCTCGCGCAGTTCGAAATTCACCCGCAGCTCCTGCGAACCGGTGATCGACAGGACGCCGTTGGGCAGCACGTCGACCACGGTTGCGGCCACCCGCAGGGTCAGCTTTTCCTTGCGCTTCACCGATCCCTTGCCGCCCGAGGCGCTGGTGGAATCCACCGCGACCGCGTTGCTCATCGACGCGCCTTCGGGGAGTTTCTCGTCGATCCGCTGCGGCAGGCCCAGAAGATGCGGCACGCCCAGGCTTTCCGAACCCGAACGCGACCGGTTGGTGTCGTTCGAGATCTCGGCCTTTTCGTCGATTTCGATGACCACGGTCAGAATGTCACCCTTCTTCATCGCCCGCTGATCGCCCAGCAGCGAGTTCTGGCCGCCGCTCCACAGCGACGCGCGATCGACCGAGCGTTGCGGCTGTGTGTGCAGCGGCAGGCCGGGCCAGAGCATGGCCACGTGCTCGGGCGACTCGGTGTTCGGGGTAAAGCTGGGCGCCTTGCCCAGATGGTCGGCGCGGCCACAGGCCGACAGCACCACCAGCGCGGCAATCAGGGTTTTGGGGGAAGGACATTTCTGCATCATTTTACCTCGATGGAGCCATTGGGCCGAATCTGGCCGGAAACGGTGGTGCGGGACGTCAGGTTCATCACCCGGATGACATCGCCCGCCGCACCGCGGCCCAGCGCGCGGCCTTCGGTGGTGATGACCAGCGGGCCATTGTCGAAAAAGAGCGTCACCAGATCATTGCGGTCGACGATGGCGGGAGGGCCGACATCGTCGTACCGGATCGGCCGCCCGGGATAGAGCGCGACGCGCGCCTCTTGCCCGACCACCTCGGCGGGGTCGGTATAGCTGCCCGGGACCTCGGCGGATTTCAGCATCAGATCCTCGGCGCCGATGATCTCCTTGGCGCGGATGGTGCGGGTGGGCACCAGCACCTCGGCTGCTGCCGTCTGCGCCAGGACAAGGGCAAGGATCGGGCCAAGATACCGCATCAGCGTACCTGCGTGGTGGCGCTCATCATCTGGTCCACCGCCGAGATGACCTTGGCGTTCATCTCATATCCGCGCTGGGCCTCGATCAGCTCGGTCACCTCGCGCACCGCGTCGACCGAACTGTCCTCCAGATATCCCTGGCGCAGGGTGCCCAGCCCGTCCTCGCCCGGGTTGCCGGTGATCGGAGAGCCCGAGGCCTCGGTCTCCTTGAACAGGTTGCTGCCGATCGCCTCCAGCCCCTTGGCGTTGGTGAAACCGGCCAGCGTGATCTGGCCCAGCAACTGGCCCTCGGCTGCATCGTCGAAATAGGCATACACCTCGCCCGATGCGTTGACCGAGAGCGACCGGGCATCGCTGGGAATGGTGATTTCGGGGGCCACCGACAGCCCGTCCGAGGTGACGACCAGCCCCTCGGCCGAGCGTTTCAACGACCCGTCACGGGTATAGGCCGATTGGCCCGAGGGCAGCGTCACCTCGAAATAGCCGCGCCCCTCGATGGCCAGGTCCAGATCGTTGCCGGTGGCCGACAGCGCACCCTGTTCCAGATGAACCGTCACTGCCGCCGGGCGGACCCCCAGGCCAAGCTGCACGCCGGTCGGCAATACGGTTCCGTCGGCGGCGTTCACCGTTCCGGCACGCGCGATCTGCTGGTAATGCAGGTCGGCAAACTCGGCGCGGCGGGCGTTGTAGCCGGTGGTGTTCATGTTGGCGAGGTTGTTCGAGATCGTCTCGACCCGCATCTGCTGGGCGGACATGCCGGTGGCGGCTATTTTCAGGGCGCGCATTCTTGGGCTCCTTCAGGTTGGGATCAGCGCAGCAGGCTGTTCACGGCGTTGCGGATGCGTTCGTCTTCGGACTGGAGGAAGCTCTGGCCCAGCTCGTAGGCGCGCTGGACCTCGACCAGCCGGGCGACCTGGTCGATCGCATTGACATTTGATCCTTCGAGGAACCCTTGCATGATGCTGGCGCCCTCTATCGGTTCGGTGCCGTCATCGGCGCGAAAGAACACGCCGCCCTCGCGGATCAGTCCGTGTGGATTGGTGGGTTTGAACAGGCCGACCTGACCCAGCAGCCGTCCGCCGCCGCTGATCGTGCCATCTGGGCCGATACGGATACCGTCAATATCTGGTGGTACAAAGATCGGCGCGCCATTGGCATCCATCAGCCGATAACCGTCCGGGTTGACCAGATCACCCTGAGCGTTTGGCGTAAAGCTGCCGGCGCGGGTCAGCCGTTCGCCGCCCGGGGTCTCGAGCATGAAGAACCCCTCGCCGTCGATGGCCAGATCGAAATCACCGCCGGTCTGGGTCAGCACCCCTTGTTCCTGCGAGGTGTTGCGCACCTGACCGCGCGCCATGGACAGCGACGAGGTTCCAAGCCCGCCGCGCACGAATTCGGAAAACACCAACCCCTGTTGGCGATAGCCCGAGGTGGCGGCATTGGCGATATTGTTGGCCACGACGCGGGTTTCGTTCAAAAGCCCCGATTGTCGCGACAGGATGGCATAGCTGGGCGTTTCCATCAGACACCTCCCGATATCAGCGGAATGAGGGTTGTGGTGAAATAGTTGATCAGCGTCTGGGTCATGAAGCCCATCGAGATCCAGAACACGATCACGATGGCGGCCAGTTTCGGCACAAAGGTCAGCGTCATTTCCTGGATCGACGTCAGGGCCTGGAACAGACCCACTGCCAGACCGGCGATCAACGCCACCGACAGGATCGGAACCGAGGTGATTACCGCGATCCACAGCCCCTGTCGAACCGTGTCATAGAACAGGCCTTCGCTCATCATGGCTCAGACCGGCATCCGAAGGATTTCCTGATAGGCCTCGACCACCTTGTTGCGAACGGTGACGGCGGTTTCGACCGCCAGTTCCGACTGCGCCAACGCCTGCACCAGCGCATGCGGGTCGGCCTTGCCGATCATCGCCGATTGGGCCAGGTCTTCGCTGTGCTGCAGGGTGGCGGCAAAATCCTGGAAGGTGCCGCGCAGGCCCAGGGCGGCGCTGTCGTCCTTGGGGTCCGCCTGGGTGGCGGGGCGGGCCGAGGCATAGGCCTGGGCTGCGGAGAGGCTGCGGATATCCATTCTAGCTGTCCTTTATTTGCGGAGAAGTTCCATCAGGCTTGCGGACATCTGCCGCGCCTGGTCGAAAAGCTTGAGATTCGCCTCGTAGCTGCGCTGTGCCTCGCGGGCGTCGGCGATCTCGATCATCAGGTCGACATTCGACCCCTTGTAGTGGCCGGTCTCATCGGCCAGCGGGTGCGAGGGGTCAAAGATGTCGGGCAATTGCCGCCGGTCGAGTTTGACCCGGCCGGTGGTGACGCGCTCGACCCCGTCGTCACGGCCGCGCTCTACCTCGAACGGGACCGTCTTGCGGCGATAGCCCGGCGTGTCGGCGTTCGAGATATTCTCGGACACATGGCGCAGGCGGGTGGCCTGGGCGCGCAGGGCGCTGGCGGTCACAGAGAGGGATTTGGAAAATTCGCTCATCTCAGCCTCCCTCACCCACGACCCAGGCCGACGCGCAGTATGTTCATCGAGGATTTGTAGATCGCGAGCGCGCGGTCATGCTGACGCTTGACCTCGACCGCCTTGAGCATCTGTTCCTCGACGCTGACATTGTTGCGGTTCGGGTCGCCCGGACCGTCGGTTTCGAAAGGTGTCCAGCTGGTGGTCGAGGCCGCGGTGCCATTCAGATGGCCCGCCCGACTGGCCTGCATGGCGGTCCCGGCGCTCTCGCGAGCAAAGGTTTCAGCAAACGGGGCGATATCGCGTTCGCGGTATCCGGGCGTATCGGCATTGGCCATGTTCTGGGCGATCACGGCCTGCCGTGTGCCTGCATGCGTTGCCATGGCGTACGCCAACTTAAAGACGTTCAAGTCCGAGAACATCGGGGCTTCTCCCTCGATCAATTTCAATCAAGGCTTAACCCCGATTCGTTTAGAAACCGTTTTCAGGAAATTGTTGGAGATATCCCGATGACGGCCCCGGACCCCCTCGCCCTGAAAGCCGAGTTCGACAGTCTCAGCCTGGTTCGACATGTCGGGCGCGTGACCGGCGTGGCAGGGGGCGTGATTCAGATCCAGGGACTCGCCAATCAGGCGAAGATCGGTGATCGCGTTGAATTAAAACGCAATTTCGGCCCGCCCTTGGGCGGCGAGGTGTTGCAGGTCGAAGGCAGCACGATCAACATGCTGCCCGACAGTGCGCCCGAGGGCGTGTCACTGGGCAACCGCGTGGTGTTGCATCCGATGCCGGGATTCGCGCCCGGACGTCATTGGCTGGGACGGGTGGTCGACCCGTTCGGTCGGCCGCTGGACGGGCGCCCCCTGATGCGGGGGGCCAAGGTGCGCGATCTGATGCGCCCGCCGCCGCCTGCCGTGCAGCGCAAACCCCTGGGTCAGCGCATGGCAACCGGGCTTTGTGCACTGAACACATTGTTGCCCATTGTCCAGGGCCAGCGGGTCGGTCTTTTTGCCGGGTCGGGGGTTGGCAAATCCAGCCTGCTCGCCACGCTGGCCAAGTCGATGCAGGCGGATGCGGTTGTGGTCGCGCTGATCGGGGAACGGGGGCGCGAGGTCAACGAGTTCGTGGCCAAGGCGCTGGGCCCCGAGGGGCTGGCGCGCTCGGTCATCGTCGCGGCCACTTCGGATCAATCCGCATTGGTTCGCCGCCGCTGCGCTTGGGCCGCGATGACAGTGGCCGAGAGCTTGCGCGACGAGGGGTTGAATGTTCTCTACCTGGCGGACTCGATCACCCGTTTCGCCGAGGCGCATCGCGAGATTTCCGCCGCCATGGGCGAGGCTCCGGCGCTCAGGGGGTATCCGCCGTCGGTCACGCCGCTGATCACCGGCCTGTGCGAACGCGCCGGTCCGGGGACCGAGAAACAGGGCGATATCACAGGTGTTTTCAGTGTCCTGGTCGCAGGGTCGGACATGGACGAACCGGTCGCCGATATCCTGCGCGGTGTTCTGGACGGCCATATCGTTTTGAACCGAGAGATCGCCGAACGTGGTCGCTTTCCCGCCATCGACATCAGCCGTTCGGTCTCGCGCAGCTTGCCGGACGCGGCCACGCCCGAGCAGAACGCACTGATCGGCGAGGCGCGGCGCCTGATTGGCGCCTACGAGCAATCCGAAGTGATGATCAAGGCAGGGCTGTATACAGAAGGAGCTGACCCGTTACTGGATCAGGCGGTGCGGGTCTGGCCCGAGCTGGATGCTTTTCTGGCCCGACCCGATGCTCAGGGGGTCGAGCACAGTTTCTCGCGCCTGCAACTGCTCTTGCGCCGCGCCAACTCCGGCCCCCGCCACTAGACGTGGGCCGGACAGGTGTCAGTCGGCGTCAGCCACGCCCTCGGCCCGCAGCCGCGCGCGGCGAGCGCGATAGCTGGGCAGCAGTACCAGAATCACCGCCAGTGCCAGAAGCCCCATAGTCATCGGCCGTTCCAGAATGAATCCCAGCCCGTCATAGAGCTGCATCGCACGGGCAAAGTTGTTTTCCAGCATTGAACCGAGAATGAAACCGATAAGAAGCGGCGCCAGCGGATAGTCCGCAAATCGCAGCACCGTGGCGCAGAGGCCGAGCCCCACCAGGATCAAGAGTTCGGTGGCGTTGTTCTGACCGATATATGCCCCCATCAGGGTAAAGAACAGGATGAACGGTATCAGAAAGGTCCGCGGCACCGTAAGGATCTTGGCGATATAGGGGATCAGCGGCAGGTTCAGGACCAACAGGATCAGGTTGCCCAGATACATTGAAATGATGACTGCCCAGAAGATCTGTGGATCGTCCACCATAAGGCGTGGTCCGGGCGTGACGTTCAGCGCGATCAATGCGCCGAGGAGAATCGCGGTGGTCCCCGACCCTGGAATGCCCAGGGTGAGAAGCGGAACGAAGGATCCGGTGCAGGCGGCGTTATTGGCGCTTTCGGGTGCAGCCAATCCCTTGAGCGACCCCTTGCCGAACTCCGCCTGCTCGGCCTTGGGGGCAATGTTGCGTTCGACCGCGTAACCGAGGAAACTGGCGATTGTCGCGCCTGCGCCGGGCAGAACACCAATCAGGAAACCCTGCACCGATTGCCGCCCGATCACTGGCGCGATGGATTTCGCCTCGGCCCTTGTGATGCGCAGGTCCTTGATCGCGTTGCCATCACCTCCCTGGCTGGACCGCGAGGGATCGAGCACGAGATAAAGCGCCTCGGGCAGGGCGAACATCGCCATAGCCAGCGTGATGAACCCAAACCCTGATTGCAGATCCATCACTCCCATGGTGAAGCGCGGCATATTGAAAAGCGCGCCCTCGCCCACGGTGGCCATGATCAGACCGAGAAGCGTCATCAACAGCGCCTTGCCGACCTGTCCTGATCCGGCAAAGGCGGCGATGGCCGACAGGCCCACCACCATCAGTGCGAAATACTCGGCCGAATGAAACAGCAGCGCGACCGAGGCCAGCGCGGGCGCGAAAACCATCAGCAGGATCGCCCCAATGGTGCCGCCGCAAAAGCTGGCGATCGCGGCTACCGTCAGCGCCTTGCCAGCCTTACCCTGCCGCGCCAGGGGATAGCCGTCGAAACTGGTCGCAACGGTCGAGGCCACGCCGGGCGCGTTGATCAGGATCGACGATGTGGACCCGCCGAAGATCGCGCCATAGTAGACGCCGGCCAGCAGGATCAAGGCCGCTGACGGATCGCCAATGGTGATCGCGACCGGGATCATGATCGCGATGATCGACATCGGACCAAGCCCAGGCAGCATGCCGATGAATGTTCCGATCAGACAGCCACCGATGACCATCAAAATATTTGTGAGCGAAAAGGCTGTCGCCAACCCGATCATCAGACCTTCGAGCATATCAGCCTCCGTTTGCCATGAATGCGGGCCAGGGGCTGAGGAAGATCCCCAGAACCACCTGGACTAGGTACCAGACCAGCCCGGCGGCGATCGCAGCCACCGGCAGCAGGATGTGAAGCCGGCGTTCGCCAAGGATCAGCGAGCCGATTGTCAGAAAGGCGAGAGTTGAAAGCAGAAACCCAAAGGGCCGCAACAGCAACGCATAGGCCACCATGAGCGCAAGCAGCATGAGCGCTTGGCCAAGTTTGTACTCGGTCAACCGACGATAATTGATCTCCATCGGTTTTGGCTCAGCCGCGCCCCTTTCGATACCCAGGAGAACAGTCAGCGCAGTCAGAACAGCAAGAACTGACAGGATCTTGGGAAAGGTGCTTGGCCAGATCGGGTTGCGTTTCATGAACGGGGCAAGGCCCGCGTCCATGGTGAAGAAGGCGGCGTAGCCATAGGCGAGGCAGATCATCAGAATGACCAGTGCGATCCAGCGGTCGAGTGCCATAAGATCCTCCGGGGCGTGTTGGGTTGAGGCTGTCAGGGGGGCGCTGCCCCTGCCGCCCGTTCCGGGCGCCTCCCCCGGGATATTTTCAGCAAGAGGAAAGACGATGTTAACCTTGTTTCCCTAGGTTTGGATCACGGTACAGGCTGGGAAGCCGATGACCGTGCAAGGGGAAGGTTATGCTTCTTCGGTGGAGGGGAGGGTCGGTCGCTCTCCCCTTTCTCTTGCTTCAAATATCCCGGGAGCGCGAGGGTGGAACCCTCGCACATCACAGACGAGCGCGGCGTAGCCGCACCTTTGGATTAGAGAAAACCCAGCTTGCGCATCAGATCCCCGATCTGCTGTTCCTGTTTTTCCAGGAAGGCACGGAAATCGTCACCGCTGTTGTGGATGTTGACCCAACCGTTGCGGGCGCGCACGGCTTCCCATTCGGGAGTGTCATACATCTTGGCAATCGCGTCCTGATAGGCGGCAAGCCGGTCCTCGGGCAGACCGGGGGCGCCGAAGAACCCACGCCAGTTCACAAAACTCGTGTCGATCCCCTGTTCCTTCATCGTCGGGGCGTCGGGATAGGCGGCGACCCGATCATCCGAGGTGACGCCGATGATCTTGACCTCGCCCGCATTCGCCAGATCCACCGCTTCGGAGAAGCCGGTGCTGAGCGCGGCGATCTCTCCCGAGAGGAGCGCCGCCATCGCCTTGCCGCCCGCGTCATAGGGGATGTATTTCACTGCCAGTGCGTCCTTGCCGGCAGCCTCCATGACCATTGCGGCGACCAGATGGTCCATGCCACCTGGCACCGAACCGCCACCGATGGCGGTGCCACCCGGGTCGGCGTCAAAAGCTGCGAGAAGGTCGTTCATCGAGTTCACCGGGCTGTCCTTGCCCACCACGATGGCGGCATAGTCGCCGATGGTTCCGGCGACCAGGGTCAGGTCGCGAAAATTCTGCGGGAACACGCCGGTCAGCGAGCGGATGATGATCGGGGTTGAATTGACCATCAGCGTGCCGTGGTTCGAGGCGGCGTTTTCGATCAGGTAGCCGATTGCCTTGCCGCCGCCGCCGCCGGACATGTTTTCATAACTGGCAGTGCCTACGAGGCCCGCTGCGGTCAGTGCCTCGCCGGTGCCGCGTGCGGTGCCGTCCCAACCGCCACCGGCGCCGCCGGGGACGAGGAAATGGATGCTGTCGACCACCGGTTCGGCCATGGTCGGCGTGGAAAAGGCAAATGCCGCCGATGCGGCGGCCATCATGACCCGGCGGGTCAGGTTCAGTTTCGTCATTGTGTCCTCCCGTTTGACAAAGCGGGTTTCGCTTGCCCATGTGAAAGGAAAGCCATGCAAAGCTGACACCAACCTGTCGCATCCGGTTGAAGAGGAGAGGTACCCCATGCGGTTCCTACTGGTCGAAGACAATCTGAGCCTGGCTGCGGCTATCCTGGATCGACTGCGCCTGGACGGACATGTGGTAGATCATGCAGAGAACATCTCGGTTGCCGAAGAGTTTGTGGTAACGGCAGATTACGATTTGATTTTGCTGGATATTATGTTGCCCGATGGGGATGGCCGCACCTTTCTCAAGACGCAGCGCGATCATCTCAGCGAGACCCCGGTCATCGTTCTGACCGCGCGATCCGAGGTGTCCGACCGGGTCGGTGTTCTGGACCTCGGCGCCGATGATTATCTGACCAAACCTTTCGACTTTGCCGAGCTGGAGGCACGCTGCCGGGCGGTTTTGCGGCGGCGCGGGGGGCGCCCATCGAACCAGAAACGAATCGGGGCGCTGATCTTTGATCCACTCTCGGGAGTTCTGGAAGTCGCTGGTGTCGATGTGCCCCTGCGAAACAAGGAACTGCGGCTGTTGGAGATCTTTCTGGCCGCGCCGGATCAGATCTTTTCCAAGGCACGATTGGTGGACCGGCTGTTTTCTTACGACGAGGAAGTGTCGGAGAATGCGATCGAGGTCTATGTGGCCCGGCTGCGCAAGAAGATCAGCGGTTCGGGGGTCGAGATTCAGACGGTGCGCGGGTTGGGGTACCGGATGCGGACGCAATGAGTGACAGTTTGCGCATCAGCGGTTCGATCCGCCGGCGGCTGACGATACAGCTGGTCGGCAGCGCGGCGGTGCTGGCGACGCTGCTGTTTCTGATCGTACAGACCTTTACCCGAGACCTGGCTGAAGAGACTCACGACCGCATCCTGCTGGCCTCGGCCACCTCGATCATGGACGCAATCTCGGTCCGGGCGGGAGAGGTGACCGTGGACCTTCCTTATGCTGCGCTGTCGATGCTGAGCAATGTCAGCGATGACAGGGTGTTCTATCGGGTCATGCTGGGGGCCGAAACACTGACCGGTTACGACGATCTGCCCGTACCCGAACCCGGGTCACGAGAAACCGGAGCAAGGTTCGACACGCTGGTCTACAAAGGCGAAACCGTGCGGATGGCGACGACGGTACGCTGGCTGTCGCGCAATGGGGTTTCCACGCCCCTTATCATCTCTGTGGCGCAGACCCGGACTGGACAGACCGAACGGCTGGCGGCCCTGACCCGGACCGCATTGTTGCTGGGGGCGGGCTTCTTTGCCGTGGCCGTTCTCTTGGCTGTCTGGACGGCGCAATCCTCGATCCGGCCGCTTCGGCAACTGGCGGGTATGGTGTCGCGTCGGGGGCCAACCGATCTGCGCCCGGTCACGCGCCCGGTTCCGGCTGAAATGGCGCCACTGGTCCGATCCCTCAACAGCTTTATCGACCGGTTGGGCCTGTCTCTCTCGAGATCCGAGGATTTCATTGCCGAAGCGGCGCACCGGGTGCGGACTCCGCTGGCAACAGTGCGGACCCAGGCAGAGAATACCCTGCACCGGATCGAGCGACCGGAAAACCGGACTGCACTGCGCGAGATGATCCGTGCCATCGACGAAAGCTCGCGTGCGGCAGGGCAACTGCTGGATCATGCTATGGTGAGCTTTCGCACTGACAGTCTTGAACGCAAACCCTTCGATCTGGCCGAGCTGACTGCCGAGCTGGTGAATCGGTTGCGGCCGGTCGCCGACCTGAAGGATATCGATCTGGAACTCGAGATGACGGGCGCGCATGCCATGGCGGGTGACCCGATCCTTGTCCAGAACGCGGTACGCAACCTGCTTGACAATGCGATCAAATATGCGCCCGAGGAAACCCGTATCACGGTATCGGTTCGGGGTGATGCGGCGGCTCATACCCTGTGCATCCGGGATGCGGCGGGCGGGTTTCCCGAGGATGAGATGGGCAGCCTGACCGAACGTTTCGTTAGAGGCCGCAATGCCGAGGGCACGGTCGGGTCCGGTTTGGGCCTGACCATCGCCCGCGAGGTGGCCGAGGCGCATGGCGGGCGGCTCGAGATCGCCAACACAAAGGATGGAACCGGCGCATGCGTCTGTCTGCACTTTCCCTCTGCTTGACCCTTTGGGCGGCTGTCGCCTGCGCTTTCGAGGTCGAGGAACACGCGCGTTTCGGTCCTGCCGAGGCGCGCGTTCTGCGCATCCTGTCAACGACGGATATCGATATCCTGCGCCCGCTGATCGATAGTTTTCTGCGGAGCCGTCCAGGGGTCGCGGTCGATTATACCGCAGCCAGCAGCGCTCAGGTGATGCAGGCCATTGTCACAGAGAATGCGCGGTTCGATCTTGTCCTGTCCTCGGCGATGGATTTGCAGATAAAGCTGGCCAATGATGGGTTTACCCGACCCCATCGTTCGGCCTGGACGCCGCTTGTCCCGGATTGGGGCAACTGGCGGGACCATGTCTTTGCCTTTTCACAGGAAACGGCCTCGGTTGTGCTGTCTCGCGCGGCCTTCGCCGGTGAAGAGCCGCCGCGCACCCGGCAGGATCTGATTGACCTGCTCAGACGCGACCCGGACCGGTTTCAGGGCCGGGTCGGCACCTATGACGTTACAGTCAGCGGTCTGGGATATCTGTTCGCGACCCAGGATGCACGAACAGCCGAGAGTTACTGGCGGCTGATGGAGGTTCTGGGCGGCTTACAGGTCAGGCTGTATTGCTGTTCTGGTGAAATGATCGAGGCGGTGGCCGAGGGCCGTATCGACCTGGCCTATAACGTGTTGGGCAGCTATGCGCGGGCACGCACCGATCTGGCCGAGCGTATTCTTGTGGTCGAGCCCGAGGAATACACAAACATGATGATGCGCACTGCGGTCATCCTTGGCGAGGCGGCCGAGCCCGATCTTGCCGGTGCATTTGTCGACCACCTGATCGCGGCGGCCTGGTCCGACCCGCCTGCGCCTGACTATCCTTTTCTGGACCCGCCCGAGACCGCTCGCCCGGTTGGAGCGTCTCTGCGTCCAATTGCGCTGGGGCCCGGATTGCTGGTGTTTCTGGATCGGCTCAAGAGGCAGCGGTTCCTGGAGGAATGGCGTAACGCGGTTCAACAACACTGATCGCCGTGGGTGTGATAACCCGACAATCTTATATGTTATGCCTCTGTTAACGCCTCGCCTGATATCCCTGATTTCGGGTGATAAGGAAGGTGGTGGAGATGGGTGCGCATTCCAATGCGGCGCCGATCATCATCAAGAAAAAGAAATCGGGTGGTGGCGACGGTCACCACGGCGGCGCGTGGAAGGTGGCCTATGCCGACTTCGTAACCGCCATGATGGCTTTTTTCATGTTGATGTGGCTGCTGAACGCAACGACGGAAAAACAACGCAAGGGTCTGGCCGACTATTTCTCGGATTCAATTCCGATCAACCCGGTTTCCGGTGGTGGTGACGGGTCCTTTGGCGGCGACAGCATGTTCTCGGAGAACGCGCTGGTCACTTCCGGGACCGGAGGTGTCAATCGCCGGCGCGCGGATGCGGACCGCTCGCGTGGGTCGACCGGGGTCGACCGCCAGGGCGGCGAGGGAGAGCCGTTCGAAGACTTCAAGACACTGGAGGCGACCTTGCAGGGGCGGGCGGGGGAAAGCCTGGTATCCGAGCAGTTGCGTAAGCATATCGTGACCCGTGTGACTGACGAGGGGCTGATCGTCGAGCTGATCTCTACAGACGAATCGCCCTTGTTCGACACCGGGTCGGACCGCCCGACCCAGTTGATGAAAGATCTGGCCAAGGTGGTGGTGCGGGCATCGGGAATGGTCACGAATGGTATCGCCGTGGGAGGGCATATTCGGGCACATCCGGTGGTGTTGGTGCGGAGCCCAGTTTGGGAACTGTCCACCGCGCGAGCCGAGCGAACTAGAGTTCTATTTGAAAGCCTGGGAATGAAAGAAGAACGTATTCAGCGCGTTACTGGATTCGCCGACCGGAAGCTCACCGATTTGAATCCGATGTCTGCGCGCAACGACCGGATCGAAATCATCTTTCTACGCAATTGAGATCACAGAGATGAATGGCATTTTATTTGTTAGCGGGCTGTTAAGCGGTCAGGCGTTAGCTGTTGCAACAGTTTTTCATGATGCAGCAGAAAGGCGTATCCATGACCATTTCATCTTCGCTCAACGCCGGGGTTGCGGCGCTGTCCGCAAATGCCAGCCGCCTGGCGACGATCTCGGACAACATCGCGAACTCGTCGACCTATGGCTACAAGCGGGTTGAAACGGATTTCCATGCACTGGTGAATGCTGGCGGACGCGGGAAATACTCGGCAGGTGGGGTTCGTACGACCACACAGCGCCTGATCGACCAACGCGGTTCACTGGTATCTACCTCGAATTCGACTGACCTTGCCGTGCGCGGGCGCGGTATGCTGCCAGTGATGCGTAGTTCGCAACTGGCCTTGCCTCAACAAGATATGCTTCTGGCGACGACAGGTTCCTTTCGCACAGATGAAGAAGGTTATCTCAAATCAGAGGCTGGCCTGGTTCTGATGGGCTGGCGGGCCAATCCCGATGGGTCGATCCCGAACTTGCCGCGCGATACCTCTGATGGGCTGGAGCCGGTGCAGTTGAGCGTTAATCAGCTATCGGGAGCCCCGACAACCGAAATGGTTCTGCGCATGAACCTACCGGCAACCGCAACGGAGGCTGGGGCAGCAGGAGACCCACAGCCCCTTTCGGTCGAGTATTATGACAATCTAGGTAAATCCGAAAACCTCCAGATCGAGCTCGTCCCAACCGTGCCTGCAACAGGCGTCAGCAACGAATGGACGTTGGTTATGCGGGACACTGCTTCTGGTGGCGCGATTGTCGGGGAGTACACGCTGACCTTTTCTGACGCGCGGACCGATGGCGGTACGCTAGCTGCTGTCTCTGCGACAACAGGCGGGGCATACGATCCGGCAACTGGTTCGGTTGTTGTCAACGTGGCTGGCGGCCCGATGGAAATCAATATCGGCCAGATCGGAGCGTCGGATGGTATCACTCAGCTGTCCGACAAATTTGCGCCGGTATCGATTACAAAGGACGGAACCGCCGTTGGTACGATGAGCCGTGTTGAGATTGACGAGAACGGCTATGTCTATGCCTTTTTCGACAATGGTGTCAGCCGAAGAGTGTTCCAGATTCCGCTCATCGACATGCCAAATCCCAACGGCCTGATGGCACTTGACAGTCAGACTTATGAACCCTCGCGCGAAAGCGGCACTTATTTCCTTTGGGATGCGGGTGATGGTCCGACCGGTGATCTTGTTTCCTTCGCACGAGAGGAATCGACTACCGATGTTGCGTCCGAACTCACCGCGATGATTCAGACCCAAAGGGCGTATTCGTCGAGTGCCAAAGTGATCCAGACAGTGGACGAGATGCTGCAAGAGACCACCAACATCAAGCGATAAACCGGTCATTCGCTGTATCTTGATCAAGGAGGCTTGTCATGACCATCTCGGCCGCACTTCACTCGGCTCTCAGCGGCTTGACCGCAGCGAGCCGTGCAACGGGGGTCACAACCGACAATATCGCAAATGCTCTGACACCTGGATATGCGCGAAGATCACTGGAAGTGACCGGCAACACGAATGGAGGAACAGGAGTTCGTATTGTTGGAGTGACTCGACACGCTGATCCGGTCCTGGTGGCGAACCGGCGCGGCGCCGATGCTGCGCGGGGTTATGCAGATACAGTATCAGACTTTCAAAACCGGTTGTTACAGTTGGTCGGAGGCACGGACGATCCTCGTTCGGTTCCAAACCTGATCGCTGAATTCGAAAGCAGCCTGATCGCAGCGGCCAGTAACCCTTCGGCCCAGACTCGTCTGGATGCCGCTGCGACCGCGGCTTCCGACCTGACGGCAGCACTCAACTTCGCATCGGATGGTTTGCGAGACGCCCGCAACGATGCGGATCGCAGTATCGGGCAGCAGGTCGATCGTCTCAACACGGTGTTGCAGAACATTGAAACTCTCAACGGGCGCATCCAGTCAGTCAAGCTTTCAGGCGGAGACACTGCTTCCCTCCTCGATCAACGACAAGAGATGATCGATGAAGTCAACACGATGGTACCGGTCAACGTAGTTACTCGCGATCATGGCAGCGTGGCACTGTTCACCGATGGCGGCGCCATCCTGCTAGACGGGCCGGCTGCTCAACTGAGTTTTTCCCCGACGACACAGACGATGCCGCATATGACATTGGACAACGGTATGTTGTCAGGTTTGGAGCTGAACGGAACGCACCTGCGAATAAGCGGCCCAACTTCGGCTATTCGGGGTGGTACACTTGCCGCAGCGTTCGATATTCGCGACGAACTTTCTGTCGAGGCGCAGAAGGACCTTGATTTGGTCGCGCGCGATCTTGTGGAACGTTTCGAGGCCCCGGCTTTGGACCCGACAGCGGCGCCAACCGACCCTGGGCTATTTACCGACAACGGTGCCCGGTTCGCAGCAACGGCGCAAACCGGGCTAGCAGGCCGATTGGAACTGAATACAATCGTCGATCCGAAACAGGGGGGGCTAAGTTGGCGCTTACGCGACGGTCTGGGGGCGGTTGCCCCCGGGGCACCTGGAAACGCAACGCAGATCAACGCGTTTCTTAAAGCTCTGACGGTCGCGCGCACGCCGCTTGATACTCGGTTCGGGACCGGCGCGATTACTGCGAGTGGTGTTGGCACGGCTCTGTTGTCCAGAGTGACGCAAAACGACAGCCTGGCGGCTGAACGGTTGGCCTTTGCATCAGCCAGCCAGACAGAGATGCAAAAGCTTGAACTGGAACAGGGCGTCGATACGGACTCTGAACTGCAGACACTGATGCAGCTCGAACAGGCATTTGCCGCAAATGCCCGCGTCATCGAGACGGTTGGCGAGATGATGGACACATTGTTGAGGTTGTAACCGATGGCTATGAATTCACTGGGAGATTTGGCTCAGAACCTGATGCTGCGCAGCTATGGCACGCGCATCCGGAACGACATCAACACCCTGACCCGTGAACTGAGTACGGGCGAGGTTGCCGATGTTTCTGGTCGTCTACGCGGAGATTTTTCGCATCTTGCCGATATGGATCGGTCCCTGCGACGGCTTTCGGCGCTTTCAGCTGCAAATGGCGAAGCCAAACTTATGGCGTCGGCAAGCCAAGCTAGCCTTGCCACTGTGGAAGAGACGGTCACCGACCTGTCGGATTCGCTGTTGTCGGTCGCGCTCTCAAACCAGGCTGTCAGCCATGCGCATGCAGGCGTCAAGGCGCGTGGGGCGCTAGGAACGATGATATCCTCGCTGAACACTTCGGTCGGCGGGCGCAGCTTGTTTGCCGGTGTTGCGACGGACCAAGCTCCACTCTCCTCGGCTGATACAATCCTTTCTGGATTGCGTACGGCCCTTTCCGGTCTGTCCACTCCCGGTGATATCATGCAGGCTGCGCGAGACTGGTTTGATGATCCCGCAGGTTTTGTCGCAACTGTCTATACCGGATCGGATCAGTCTCTAGCGCCCGTTCAGGTGTCGGAAAATACTCAGGTCTCGCTGACACGTCGTGCCGACGATTCTGCATTTCGCGATGCGTTGCGCCTTGCTTCGGTCTCTGCGCTGGCAGAGGATCCAGCACTTGGTTTGTCTGCAGATACCAAGACTGCGCTTTTCAAGCAGATCGGTGTAGACCTTTTGGGCACCAGAGACGGTATCGTCACGCTTCAGGCCGAGATCGGAGATGCAGAGGCCAGAATCGAAAAGGCCGCAGCCAGGAATGGCGCCGCCAAGAGCGGCCTTGAACGTGCGCGCGGTGAACTCGTGGGCGCCGACCCTTACGAAACCGCTATTCGCCTAGAGGCAGTGCAGTACCAGTTGGAAAGCCTCTACACGACGACCGTGCGCAATTCGCGCCTCTCATTAGTGAATTTTCTGAGATGATAATGATCCGCCTTTTTGTCTTTCTCCTTCTGCTTCCTGGCCTGGCTCAGGCAGGGGCGGTTCGTCTGAAGGATCTCGTCGAATTTGATGGAGTCAGGGGAAACGACTTGGTTGGCTACGGTCTGGTGGTAGGCCTGAACGGGACGGGCGACGGGTTGCGCAACGCCCCCTTCACCGAAGAGATCATGTCGAACATCCTCGAGCGGTTGGGTGTCAACGTAACCGGCGAGGATTTTCGGCCAAAAAATGTTGCTGCGGTTTTCGTCACCGCCGCGCTACCGCCTTTTGCCCGGGTGGGCAGTCAGATAGATATAACTGTATCCGCGATCGGTGATTCCAAAAGCCTGCTTGGTGGCACCTTGATCATGACTCCGCTGAACGCGGCGGATGGGCAAATCTATGCGGTTGCGCAGGGTACGGTTCTTGCTGGCGGCGCTTCGGCCGAAGGTCAGGCGGCTTCGGTCGTACAGGGGGTGCCGACCTCCGGAGTGATCCCAGCAGGCGCGCGGGTGGAGCGGGAGATCGAATTCGACTTGAGGTCCTTGACCCGACTGCGCCTGGCGCTGCGTGAACCTGATTTCACCACCGCTGGGCGGATTGAGGCTGCGGTGAATACGGTGTTCAACGGTCGAGTCGCGGTGATGCGCGATTCAGGTACTGTCGAGTTGGATATCACGGCCACCCAGACCAAGTCGCCAGCCCATGCGATTGTCAGAATCGAGAACATACTTGTTGAACCGGAGCGGAAGGCGAGGGTGGTAGTGGACCAGCGTTCGGGAACAATCGTTATGGGAGCAGATGTGCGGATCTCGCGCGTGGCAGTGTCGCAAGGTAGCCTGACTTTGCGGGTCGAAGAGGCGCCGATCGCGGTGCAACCCAACCCGTTTGCCGAAGGCGACACCGTGATCGTTCCAAGAACAACAGCGGAAATCGAACAGGAACCCGGGATCAAACTGGCCGAAGTGCCAGAAAGCGCCTCGCTATCGGATGTGGTGGCGGGTCTCAACGCGCTGGGCGTGTCACCGCGCGACATGATCGACATCCTCAAAACAATCAAGGCAGCCGGTGCTTTGCACGCCGAATTCGTCGTACGCTGAGCAGTCGTCGCATACAGAACTGGGGTCGCCCTGTTTTTCTACCCACCGTTTCTGAATGTTGGGTCGTTAGTACGCCGGATATCAACCATATGCTGCAAACGTTTCGCCCCGCCGAAGGGCGGGGCGGATCTGGAGAGGTGTTTCGGATACTTGCTCAGGGAATGTAGCTACGAACCAGCGCGCTAGCGATAAGTGACCAGCCATCCGCAAGCACAAAGAAGGCCAGCTTGAAAGGGAGAGAAACGGTCGCTGGCGGCACCATCATCATGCCCATCGACATCAGCACTGCGGCCACCACCAGATCGATGATCAGGAAGGGTAGAAACACCAGAAAACCTATCTGAAACGCGCGTGCAATCTCGGAGAGCATGAAGGACGGCACCAGAACCGAGAGTGGAGCGTCAGGAGTCGCCGCCATCGCCGCACCGTCAGGCCGTAAACTGGCCATGGCAAAAAAGGTGTCCGCATCTAGCCTGGCGGCCATGAACCCTTTGAAGGGCGCGATTGCGTTTTCCAGCGCTGGTTCCAGTGACAGTTCTTCGGCCATCATAGGCGCGATGCCTGTTGTCCAAGCTTCCGTGAACACGGGCTCCATTACGAAATAGGTCAAGAATAGCGCCAAGCTGACAATCAGCATGTTGGGTGGCGACTGTTGCAATCCGATTCCCTGACGCAGGATTGCCAGAACTGTTACCAGAAAGGGGAAACAGGTGATCATGATGGCCAGCCCGGGCGCCAGGCTGAGCACGGTAATCAGCAGGATTAACTGTATCGTTCGGGCGGACACCGAGCCACCTTGGTCCAGCGAAAGGGAAATGTCCTGCGCGACCGCCGGCCCCGCAAGAAATGCACCGGTCAGCAGCGTTATGACCAACAAAACAGGTATGACGGGCCTCATCCCAAGTCGTAGGCCAGATCCGAGATTTCGATCAACCGCACGGCAAGCTGACCCGCTTGTTCTCCGGTTAACTCTTCGAGCTGGCCACGCGCCACCAGCCGGTCGCCGACATAGAGATCGACCGGATCCTCCACACGTTTGTCGAGGGTGAGGACGGCATTCTCGCCAAGTCCGATCAGATCCCGGATCAGCGGTCGCGCGCGCCCGACCGAAACGGTGATCTCGATCGGTACCGAATTGAAGGGGTTCTTTGGTTCGGTCGGTTTTTGCGGGTCGCTCATGTCACGATACCTCTTTGGCCTGATGCAGGAAGGACTTTATTGCCTCGTTGATCGAACTCAGAAGTGCCGAACAGTCGATGTCGCGCTCGGCAGTCCCGATTCGTAGACAGGCCTGCCCGGCGGGAAGCGATGATTCTTCGACCAGTTGAACGGGGAAAGAGAATTCCTCTGAAAGGATTGGTTTGAGCGAAGCGCTCACCCCTGATGGAACGATGAGGAGCGCCGGTTGCGAAACCTGCTCGCGAGCCATGGCTTTCAGCTGTTCGACGATATGGTGGGTATAGCTGCGTTTCATCGTTTTCGGTAGCACCGTTCCAACCAAGCTCTCGAACATCGGTTCCAGACTGTGGGTCATCTGGCTCAGCGCTTCGTGATAGGTAAAAGACAGATCCTCGAGATTGCGCACCAGGGTGGCGTTTAGCTGATCCTGCGCCTCGGATCGGGCGGATACGGCATCGTCCCAACCGGCAGAGTAGCCTTGCTCGAAGGCCGCAAGGCGGTACTCTTCCAACGTATCCTCGTCCATAAGCCGAACTCTGCTGGGATCCATCAGATTGACTTCGAAGTCTTCTAGAAGATGCGCGATGGTCATCAGACTTTTTCCTCATTCTCTTCAAGCCAACCGCGAAGAATCTCTATCGTCTCTTCCTGTTTGTCACCGATCATCGCGCGGAGGCGCTCCACAGGAGTGTTCCCAACCCCCGCTAGGGCAGGTACCCCGCCGCGCGTCTTTGGATTCGCGTTGGAAAGCTGAGCCAGCCCTGGGCTCCCGTCGTCGATCTCGCCGGTCAGTGTAGGGATCGCAGCTTCCGCGGTGGCTCCATCCGAAGGCTGTGCCACCGCTAGAAGTTGCGGCGAACCAACAGGTTTGCTCAGGATCGGTCGAACAACGAAGAGGCCTAAAACCAGCGTGACCAATGCTAGAGTTGCCATCTGGATCAGCGACATCATGTCAAATCTCAACCCTTGCATCATCGAACTGCTGGCCAGAGTTCCCTGCGGTTCAATCTCCGGGAGTTCCATGGATTTAAGTGTGATCACGTCGCCACGAGTTTCGTCGAACCCTACCGCCGATTCCACCAATTCCCGCAGAGCGGACAGCTCTTCCTCTGGGCGTGGCGTGAACTGGCTGCTTCCATTTTCCGCGGCGCCTGGCAAACCGTTGACCAGGACAGCCACGCTCAGCCGTTTGATGGCGCCGGGCGCGCGTAGGATCTCTGTTTCGGTTTCCGAGACCTCGTAATTCACCCTTTCGCGCGTGGCGCTGGTGCTCGAGTTGGATTCGTCGCCAACCGATCCGTCTCCGTCCGGTAGATTGGAGGCAACCGTGACATCTGAGGATTGATTCTTGGACGCGTCAGATCGCTCCTCGATATCGGTACTGATGGCGATACGGCCATTGGGGTCCAGCCGGCGCTCGCGGATCGATTCCGTTTCGGTCACCGCATCAACGCTCACTTCGACAATTGCATTGCCGCGTCCGACCCGTGCTTCGACCAGTCGTAGAACCCGCTCTCGCATCTGCTGCGAGCGCTCCTCGAAGTTACTTGAGTTCGGGGTTTCAAGCGGGCCGATAACGTTTCCGTTTGAATCGATCACGGTAACCCCGTCGGCGGCCATCCCAGAAATTGCCGAGGCGACAAGATAGCGAATCGCGTTTGCCTGTGCCGGCGTCACCTCTGAGCCCGAAGGGACGATCGATACGGATGCGGTCGGTGCTATGTTGCGTTGGAACGGGCTGGACGAACTGTTGGCGATATGTACCCGCGCCTGAGCTACATGTGGGCTAGCCACGATGGTACGGGCCAATTCACCTTCCTTTGCGCGCCAATAGGCAGCATCGAACATCTGCGATGTGGTACCAAAACCGCTGAGCGAATCGAGCAACTCGTACCCTCGACCACCGTTTGCAGGTAGCCCCTCGGACGCCAGAGTCAGGCGCAACTCGTCCCTCTGTGCAACCGGTACATAGATCGATCCGCCGCGCACCTCAAATAAAACACCTTGTTGCTCCAGCGAACGCACGACCTCCCCCGCCGAGCCGTTCTCAAGCCCTGCGTAGAGCAGCTGCATGTTCGGTGTCCCGGCAATTCTGGTCAGCCCCATAACGCCGAGAAACATCGCCAGAACAGCACCGATGACGATGAATTGTCTCTTCTTGTCCAAACTTGCCCAGACATTTCTTATCTGCTGCACGTCTACCTCCGTCTCGCCGACTTTCTGCGCGGTACTCCTCCTGTTTCACCGATTGGCCTTAACAATCGGTTAGTTCCTGTCGGGCTAGTAAGGTTCTTGAACCAAGAACGAGGACGGCATGACGGACACAACCGCCGATGAAGTCGAACTAGAAAAGAAACCGGGTAAGAAAAGCCTAGTTATTGGATTAGTTCTGGCACTTGCCGGATCAGGCGCTGGGTACTTCGCCACGGCTTCGGGGACGATTCGCTTGGGCGCCCATCCTGTCGAAAGTGATACTGAGGCGGGCGTTTCCTATGGTGCCCAGTTGCCAGATCAGCTGCCGGATATCGCTTTTGTCGATTTGCAGCCGATCATGGTATCGCTGCTCAGAGAAAACGGGCAGCGGCACCTTAGATTTCATGCGCAGTTGGAAGTTCCCGAACATTATCTGGCGGATGTCGAGAAAATCAGGCCCCGCATTGTTGATGTGCTGAACGGTTATTTGCGCGCCGTTGAGATCGATGATCTTAGCGATCCGCTGGCCCTGACGCGCCTACGCGGGCACATGCAGCGGCGGATCAACATTGTCGCGGGCGAAGGGCGTGTCAACGACGTGCTCGTAATGGAATTCGTACTGAACTAGGAGAGTGCCTTGGAACTGATTGCGGATATTCTTCTGGTCGCCGGTGCGTTGGGTGCCGGTCTGTATTGCTTTGTGCTCGGTCGCCGCTTGAAACGGTTCAACAACCTTGAAAAAGGTGTTGGGGGTGCGGTTGCGGTTCTTTCGTCGCAGGTGGACGAGTTGAACAAGACCCTCGCGTCGGCCCGAGACGCGTCAGATAGTTCTGGTGCTGCCTTGAGTGCGCTCAGCGAGCGCGCCGAAGCGGTTGCACAACGGCTTGAGTTGATGATGGCGTCGTTGCATGACGTCCCGCCAGCTTCGACGGTACCTCCGCCAAAAACTGTAGAAAAGGAACTGAAACCTGTGCGTGCAGACGAGGAGAAACAGGCGCCTGCGGGGGTCATGTTCAAGCGGCATGGCCGAAACAATAGTGGAGCCGCACCATGAAACGTAAAAAACGCGAGACCTCTGGTCGCGGAAGCGCGCTGCTGCTGATTTCGGTGCTGATGATTGGATCCGCACTTATCCGGATCGGTCTCGAGGCTGGGCCCGCCCTTGCTCGCGACGTGGTTGAGGAACCAGTTCAGAATGCGGGTGTCAAAGAAAAGCGCAGCGCACTGGCCGAGTCGGATCTTCATGCGCTGCTGGCTACGCTGCGACAGCGCGAAAAAGATCTGAACCAACGTGAGTCACGCGTTTTGGAACGCATGCGCGCGCTGGAAATAGCAGAAGTGGCAATCGAGCGGAAATTGGCCAAGTTGGCCGAAGCCGAAGAAGATTTACGCGAAACTGTTGCCGCAGCAAGCGTCGCTGCCGAGAGCGATCTGAGCCGACTGACCGAAGTTTATGAAAAGATGAAACCCAAGGAATCTGCGGCATTGTTTGAAGAGATGGACGCAAGCTTTGCCGCGGGTTTTCTGGCCCGGATGCGACCTGAGGCGGCGGCGGATATCATGGCGGGTCTAACCCCCAAAGTAGCCTACACCATCAGTGTCGTTCTGGCAGGGCGAAATGCCAATGTACCTACTGAATAAAAACGAGAAATTAGGAAACTCCTGCTTGAATCGTGTTTCAACCGGAATGAGTGGAGCGCGGAAATGATCGGCATTCTTGGAATCGTTGTGATCTTTGCGATGGTTTTCGGTGGCTATTTGGCCGCCGGTGGAAAGATGACGATCATCCTCAAATCTCTGCCATTTGAGATGATGATGATTGGTGGAGCGGCGACGGGGGCGTTTCTCATTTCCAATGATATGGGTGGAGTAAAGCACACGCTCAAGGATTTAGGGAAGGTATTCAAGGGCCCGAAATGGAAACCTGAGGATTACCAGGACCTGCTATGTCTTCTTTTTTCGCTCATCCGCATCGCGCGACAGAATCCGGTCGAGGTAGAGCAACATATCGAGGATCCTGCGAATTCCACGCTGTTCTTGAAATATCCTCGCATCCAGGCCGACCGCGAAGCTGTGGATTTGATCTGCGACACAATGAGGTCGGCGGCGATGAACTATGACGATCCACACCAGGTCGAGGAAGTCCTGGAAAAACGGATGGAAGCGAACCTGCATCATGCGATGCATTCCAGCCATGCGCTTCAAACTGTTGCGGATGGGTTGCCGGCATTGGGAATCGTTGCGGCCGTGCTGGGTGTGATCAAAACCATGGGCTCGATCGATCAGCCGCCCGAGGTACTGGGTAAGCTGATCGGCGGCGCGTTGGTCGGAACATTTCTTGGGGTGTTCCTCGCCTATGGTCTCGTTGGTCCATTTGCGTCCAAGGTCAAAGCCGTCGTTGAAGAGGACAATCATTTCTATCTGCTGATCAAGGAGGTGCTGGTCGCCAATCTGCACGATCACAATGCGGCCATGTGTATCGAAGTGGGTCGGCAGAACACGCCTTCGCACATCCGCCCTGGTTTCGCCGCTCTCGAGCAGGCGTTGAAAGACGTCAAGCAGGATGCTGCCTGATGGCTAGGGTGCTGTTGGCTTTGTTGTTCTTTCTTGCGGCGTTGCCGGTGGATGCAACTGAGGTTGAAGTGCGCTCAGGAGAACATGGGGATTTCACGCGGCTCGTGTTACGCATCCCCGTTCGGACTGAATGGAACCTGAAAAATGCGGTGCGATCGTCGCAATTGACAGTCGCGCTGCCCGACCTGAAGTTTGAGTACGATACTGTTTTTGAACGCGTGCCACGCAAGCGGCTAGAAGAATTGCGCCAGTCAGAAATTGGCGCTCCTCTTGAGATGCTATTTGCCTGCGATTGTGAGGCGCGAGCCTTTGTACAGTCTGGCACATTGCTTGTGATCGATATTCGTGACCGGCCTGCCGACAGCCCCCGGCTCAGGCTTCCGTTGGTGCGGGATCAGGTGTTGGATGTACGGGCGGAGGGCGCCGTCTCCGCGCCGCAAGATCACGCTGTTGAGGATCGGGTGGCAGAAATCGCGCTTACTGAGGACACCGAACTGCTCATCGCTGACGCGCGCCGTCATCAAGCGTTCCTGGATATCCCGGTTCCACTGGCGGGAGAGAGAGCTGTGGAGAACAGGCTTTACTCTCGTATTTTGCGGGGGGTCGATCAGGAAGTGTTGGCGCTGAGGTTTCGAGACGAGCCGGGGACCGAAAGAGGGTCGACAGAAGCCCAAGCGGCGTTGACCGAAACACTTACCGAAGGACTAGGATTGCCGAACTTGCGAGTCACGACAGTTGTTGATCGTGATTTGCATGCGGCGCGTGAGGGGCACACCAGCCTGCCCGCGGTTCAACATTGCATCGAAGACGAGCAGTTGGCGGTAGGGGAGTGGGCGGATAACAGGCCGTTCAGCACCCAACATGCAGATTTGCGCGATGGGCTATTTGGTGAGTTTGACAAGGTCGATGCTCGGGCCGCGCTTGCGCTTGCGCGATTCTACCTTCATTTCGGGTTCGGCGACGAAGCCTCTGTCACCCTTGAGCTTCTGAAGCCTTCGTACTCGGAGCACAAGCTCCTTGCTGCGCTCGCCGCTGCGGTAGAAGGGCGCCAGGAACCCGAGGGAAATCCCTTGGCGGGCCTTCAGGGTTGCGACAATGATGTGGCGATGTGGTCGGTGCTCAGCGAAAAAAGTGCATCTGAGGCAACGGATACCAACGCGGTATTGCGCAGCTACGGGCGACTACCTTTGCATCTGCGAGCTTATCTGGGCCCGGTTTTGGCAGAATATCTAGCCAATGCCGGTTTTGCAGACGCTGCCCATCAATTGGTTCGTGCGGCTGAACGGATAAATGAAGGGGACCAAGCGGCCATCGCTGTTGTCGAGGCCAAGATTGCTGGGCTGAACAACAAACCCGACATACGAGAGCAGAAGCTGAAGGCGGTTATCGAGGACGCATCCGCTCCGACCCACGCCCCGCTTGCGTTGGTCGACCTGATTGAAAAGCGTTGGTCCGAAGGTGGCGATATCACCCCGCAGGAGTTGCTGTTGGCCGCCTCGTACTTGCACGAATTCCGCAGATCAGAGATCGGGCCTCGAGTTCAAACAGCATATGTGATCGCGCTCGCTCTCTCTGCGCAATTCGATGAAGCAATTGGGGCGCTAGCTGAACCCGGTCAGGATCGCAGATCCGAAATCTGGCAGGAAACGGTTGATCGTATCGTCAAGCGGATCATGTCCCATGCAAGCAATATCACGTTTCTGCGCCATGTAGTGATGCTTGATAGCGATCTATTTATCGCCGTGAAGGCGGATACCGCGACTTTGGTTGCGCAGCGATTGATCGAGTTGGGCTTTTTTGAGGATGCACTCCGATATGCCGATCGACCGCAGGACCGCAAATCTCGAGGAGCCCGTGCGGAAATCATCGCTCGCGCCACGCTTGGTATGGGACGCCCCCATCGAGCGCTGTTGGAGCTTGAAAGTACCAGCGGGGCCGAAGCCGAACGATTGCGTGCCGAAGCGATGAGCGAGGCGGGAGCGCTGGAACAGGCGGCTGAGGCGCTGTTGAGAGCTGGTGATCTTGATGCGGCGAGCCGGTACATTTGGCTGGCTGGCGCCGATGCGCCCATCGCAGGAGGTGAAGAAACTCGATTTGGCGGGATCCATCTGATGGGGCAAGCCCTGCTGGAAGAGAGAAAACCATCCGCCGCAACGCCTCTTGCCGCTGCGCGCGAACTGGTCGATGACAGTACGCGGATACGCGATCAGATTGGTATCTTGTTGGATCGCCTTCAGTGAATGCGACCGGTCGTGGATACTTGGCCCGATATCTGAGTTCTTCGCTATGCAGAGGCAGCGCCCGACAAAGCCGTGTCTTCTGGTAAATAGGTTAGCGTGCGTTTTTTCCGGGGATAAGGGTTCTCTAGTGACGTTGTTGTTGGGGGCTTGACCCCAAGAAATCTGACAGATCCCTTGAAGCATCCATAATTATTGGCGTCTCTCCAAATTGAGACATATCGTACAATGAAAGCTAGCGGCAGGGCTTGGCCTCCCTGACCTCCGGCTGCACAAAATAGCTTGGGCGTTTCACGCTGCGAAAACAATGTCTGAATTTAACCTTCCTTCTGCAGGTGGTTTAGCCAATCGGATCGAACAGATGCTTCATCACGTCGGAGAACCGGCTTTGAGGATCAGTGAGGGCGAGAGTAGCGTCGCGCAACGCCGCGGATCGCTCAGCTCCGAGGCTCGGCGCGGCGAATTCCATGAACTTGTCAACGAGCTCTGCCCGGGGCATCGGTGCTTCGGGTCCACCTCTAGCATTGATATCGCCAGATTTCAGTATGCGCCCATCGGTCGTAGTGATCTCGACATCTGCCCATCGACCGGCTGGAAACCGGCTGCTGTGACGCGGGTCTTCGCTCACCGTGATCCTTTGCATGATTTCAGCCACTAGTGGATCGGTCAAACCGGTTCCGGCGACATGTTCGGCCCCGATACGCCCATAGGCGATATGCACAGCGACCGGAAAGGGCAGGGAGTATTGCGCGATCGCGGTGGTTGGTGGCAGCCCCTGATAGAGGCAGGCCGCCTGATGAAAGCTGTTCACATGGACTTGCGCGATATCGGGGTGCGAGAGCTGGTGGTCCAGCATCACCTGCCTTACCCCGTCAATGGCCGCATGCGCCCAGCGGCAGATCGGATAGGGCTTCACATATTGGCGCTCCATCTGCCAGAATTGGCCCAGGTCCTCCCAATAGGGCGTGGCCTCAGGCGCCTCCATAGTGATCGCGGGTGCGCCGGTGAACCCGTGCTCGGCAAGGATCATCGACGACATCCCGACCATCGCGCCCCAGCCCGAGCCGTCATGCAGCATCGTGGGTGTCGCGATCTCGCGCATCATCTGGCTGCGGGGGCCATGATACTCGGCAATGCCCAGCGCCTGCCGCATCGCCTCGCGCCCCTGCCCGCGCAGCCGCGCCGCCATCGCCACCACGCCCAGGCAGTTCCACGCGCCCGAGGTGTGATAGTCGCTGACCGTGGCATGCAACGCGATGCCCGCGCGCCCGGCCACCTCGTATCCCACGGTGATTGCGGCCAGCGCCTCGGGCCCGGACAGATCAGGCAGATGCTGCGCCAATGTCGCCAGGGTCGGGATCACCACGACACCGATATGCCCCTTAGTCGGGTTGTACCCGTCATGTCCATCCAGATTGTCGGTTTGGGTGGCGGCGGCATAGGCCGCGCCCGCCAGACTGACGCGCCGCCCGTCGAACATCATGCGCGCGCTATGGGCCGGATCGGAGCTGCCATAGAGCAGGGTCGCGGTCTGCCGCGCAATCACGCCCGCCTCCATAGGGCTCGCCGCAGCAACGATCCCCAGCGTATCCAGCGCCATCAGTGCGGCGGCCTCCAGCGTGCTGGCAGGTATGTCACCGGGAGCGCGGTCAAGCGCGAAATCGGCGATCCGGTCAAAGGTAGAGAGGGGTTTGCTCGTCAGTGCGGTCATCGGGCCTCCTTCGCCCATAGGGGCGTCTCCGACGCCAAGGCTAGACGCTTGCCTGCCCCACCACACGCAAAAATGCCGGGGCCTTTGCCCCAAATATTTTATTGCCCCGTATGGTTTTGCTTTGAACACGGCCGGGCAGGACAGGGCTTGCCGCAACCGGGCCAACCGGCAATAGACTGGTGCCATGAAACACCTGCCGCATCTCACCTTCCTGCGCTCGTTCGAGGCCGCCGCCCGCCACCTGAGCTTCACCGCTGCCTCCGAGGAACTGAACTGCACCCAATCGGCAGTCAGCAACCATGTCCGCTCACTCGAGGAATATATCGGCCGCCCGCTCTTCGTCCGCCTTCCCCGCGCGCTGGCCCTGACCGAGGTGGGAGAGGCCTATCTCCCCTCGGTCCGCCACGCCCTTCAGGAAATCGACGTCGCGACGGAGGCGCTGCTGTCCCAGAAGCGGCGGCGCGAGGTGGTGATCTCCTGCCCCACCAGCCTGGCCTCGGTCTGGCTCGCCGGCGTGCTGCGCGACTTTCACCTCACCCATCCCGATATCCTGGTCACCGTGCATGGGACCGTCTGGACCGATGTGGAACAGGACGTGTCCGACATCTCGATCACGATGGACCACACCGATGACATCCCCGATGGCGCGGCGCAACTCTGGGACGAACGGCTGGCTCTCGTCTGCGCCCCCGATTTCCGGGTTGAAGGCAAGCCCCTGACCGACCCGGCGCAGCTGGTGCGCGCACGCCGGATCCAGGTGCTCGGCCGCCCGATCTACTGGGAGCTGATGGCGCGCCATTTCGGCATCAAGATCTTCGAGGCCACCGGCGGGCACAAGACCGATGTCTCCTCCCTCGCCGCCCGCCTGGCGGCCGAGGGCCTCGGCTGCGCCGCCCTGCCGCGCGTGCTTGCCCGCCCCTATCTGGATCAGGGCGAATTGATCGAACCGTTCCAGACCGACATCCGCAACCCTTGGGTCTATTGCGCCCGGTTCAAAAGCCGCACGCCAACGCCCTCGGTCCGCCTGTTCAAATCCTGGTTGCTCGACGCGGCCGCCCGGATGGAGGGCTGACCGCCGCCTGCGCAAAAACCGATCCAGCTTCTTTCTGGTCGAAAATACTCAAATTCCGACCCGGCCACTTGCGCACCGGATCGGCACAAGGCTCACCCGCGCAACCGCGCCCCCGCCGGATCGAATGGCGGTTCGGCCAGCAACACCGCCTTGTGCGGCTTGCCCAACAGGAACACTTCCAGCACGTCGCCCGGTTTCGCCACCGCCGGGTTGGCATAGCCGATGGCCAGCGACTTGCCCACCGAATAGCCATAGGCGCCCGAGGTCACCCGCCCCACCGGCCTTCCGTCTGGGGTAAAGATCGGCTCACCGCCACTCGCGTCCGCCCCATGCGCGGCCTCGATCTCGAAGACCGACAGCACCTCGCGCACCGGATTGTCCTTGATCTTCAGCCAGGCCGCCTTGTTCAGGAACTCCTTGTCCGCCTTGATCAGCCGCTCCAGTCCCACTTCCTGCGGCCAGTATTCCGGGCTGTATTCCCGGCCCCAGGACCCATAGCCCTTCTCGATGCGCAAGGACCCGAGTGCGCGGCTGCCCACCGGCCCGCCGCCGATCTCGCGCGCGGCCGCAACCAGCGCGGTGTAAAGCCTCACCTGATCCCCCTCGGCGCAATGCAGCTCCCAGCCCAGATCGCCGGTGAAACTGACCCGGATCGCCAGACAGGTCACACCCGCCACCTCGATCGTGGCCGAGCGCATGAAGGGGAAGCCCTCGTTCGATAGGTCGGCATTGGTCAGGCGCTGCAACATGTCGCGCGCCTTGGGTCCGGCCACGTTATAGCCCGCGATGCGGTTGGTCGCGACCTCGCACGTGGTGCCCGCGGGCAAATCCACCATGTTGAAGAACCGCTGGTGATAGCGTTCGGCCATGCCCGAGCCCACCATCATATAGGCATCCTCGCCCGTCATGGTGATGGTGAAATCGCCCGCGATCCCGCCCCGGACGCCGATCAAAGGCGTCAGACAGGATCTGCCCACGACAGTGGGCACCCGGTTGGCCACCAGCCGGTCCAGCCAGTCGCGGGCACCCGGCCCCTTGATCTCGTAATTGGCAAAGTTCGAGATGTCGATCACGCCCACCTGTTCGCGCAGCATGCGAACCTCGCGGCCCACCGGCTCCCACCAGTTCTGGCGGGTAAAGCCCACGGTCTCACTCACGCCGGGGCGGTCGGCGAACCACAGCGGATGCTCCCAGCCGCAGTTCAATCCAAACACCGCGCCCATCTCCTTTTGCATCTCGTATGCCGGGCGCACCCGCGCCGGGCGCCCGGCGCTGCGCTCTTCGTTGGGGAAATGGATGGCAAAGCGATGGGTATACTGGTCCTGCACCCGCGCCTTGGTGAATTTCTTGTCGGCCCAGTCGCCGAACCGCGCCAGGTCCCAGGCGAACATGTCGTATTGCGGCTCGCCCTCGATCATCCATTGCGCCGCCAAAAGGCCCAGACCCCCCGATTGCGAAAAGCCCGGAATGATGCCGCCGCAGACGAAATAGTTGCGCAGTTCCGGCACCGGTCCCCACAGGGCGCTCGAATCCGGCGACCAGATCATCGGCCCGTTGATCACCCGCTTGACCCCCGCCGTTGC
Organism: Ruegeria sp. BHSC223; assembly: GCF_059613025.1. Lineage (NCBI taxonomy): Bacteria > Pseudomonadati > Pseudomonadota > Alphaproteobacteria > Rhodobacterales > Roseobacteraceae > Ruegeria > Ruegeria sp. BHSC223. Next base: position 672,321 of record NZ_JBXWRR010000002.1, on the reverse strand, counting down.
CGCCACCGGAACCCGCTCGGTGGCGCGGATGACGTTTTCCATGATCCGGTCCAGATCGTCGGGGAACAGGTCATGGGCAAAATCCAGCGGCGTGCCGTTTTCGGCCCAGAACTTCATGTCCTTTTCATAGGCGCCGATCAGCAACCCGTTGCCTTCTTGCCGGAAGTAGTATTCGCCGTCCCGATCCGCGATCGACGGCAGGCGACGCCCCAGCGCCGCCACCTCGGGGATGGCCTCGGTCACGAAATACTGATGTTCGGTCGGTTGCAGCGGCAGGGTGATCCCCGCCAGCGCCGCAACCTCGCGCCCCCACAGACCCGCCGCATTGACCACCCACTGGGTGTGAATGTCATCCTTCTCGGTGCGCACGATCCAGCTGCCATCGGGCTGGGGCTCGGTGCCGATCACCGGGCAGAATCGCTCGATGGTGGCGCCCATGGCGCGGGCTCCGGCGGCATAGGCATAGGTCACGCCCGACGGGTCCACGTTGCCGCCATCGGGCTCGTACATGATGCAGCGGATATCGTCGAACTGCGCCAGCGGGTGCAGTGCCTTGGCCCGGTCCTTGTCGATCTCGTAAAAGTTCAGCCCGTAATACCGCGCCTTGGCCTCTTGCAGCCGAAGCTGATGTTCCCGCGCCTCGGTCTGCGCCAGATAGAGCGAGCCCGCCTGAAACACGCCGCAGCCCTGCCCGGTCTCCTTCTCCAGCTCCTTGTACAGGTTCATCGTGTAATGCTGGATACGGGTAATGTTGTTGTTGTCATGCAGCCCGTGGATATTCGCGGCCGCATGCCAGGTCGATCCGCTGGTCAGCTCGTCCCGCTCCAGCAAGACGACATCGCGCCATCCCAGCTTGGCCAGGTGATAAAGGATCGAGCAACCGACAAGGCCGCCGCCGATCACGACGGCCTGAGCATGGGTTTTCATGGGGCGGATCTCCGTTCTGCCAGTTCAGAAACCCTAGCCGGAGGCGACGCGCACCACCCGCCAAATTTTTGATGTGCAGGAGCCGGTTTTCGTTTTGCTTGCTCAGACAGCGGTCGCCCAAAACACCGGGCGCAGCTTTGGTGCAGGTCTATGGGCCCTTTGCAGGACGTTGAACCAAAACGATTTTTTCAGGGAAGATATGGTGCCCAGGAGAGGACTCGAACCTCCACGACCTTGCGGTCACTGGCACCTGAAGCCAGCGCGTCTACCAATTCCGCCACCTGGGCAGGTGTCGTGAGGGGGCGTTTAAGCCTAGCCGCGAGGAGCGTCAACCGGATTTTTTCGGTTTTGCAAAAGTTTTTTGAACCGCCCCCTGCAGCCCCATGCCGAAACCAGGGTGGACTCGGGTTGCGCGGCACTATTGCGCCTTGTTTGGCGCGCCTTGGGACGGTAGATCGGAGCAACAGCCAAGTCAGCAGGAGCCACTCTGATGTCCAAACTGGTCACGATTTACGGCGGATCGGGATTCGTGGGCCGCTATATCGCGCGGCGCATGGCAAAGGAGGGCTGGCGCGTGCGCGTGGCGGTGCGGCGCCCGAACGAGGCGATGCATGTCAAACCCTATGGCGCAGTGGGCCAGGTGGAACCGGTCTTGTGCAACCTGCGCGACGACAATTCGGTCGCGCAGGCAATGCGCGGCGCCGATGCGGTGGTTAACTGTGTCGGTGTCCTGAACGAGCTTGGCCGCAACAGCTTTGACGCGGTGCAGGCCGAAGGCGCCGAGCGCATCGCGCGGATCGCTGCCGAACAGGGCATCACCCGCATGGTGCACGTTTCGGCCATTGGCGCGGATGCGGACAGCGACAGCGACTATTCCCGTACCAAGGCGCTGGGCGAGACGGGCGTGTTGCGCCATATGCCCGATGCCATGATCCTGCGGCCTTCGGTGATCTTCGGATCCGAAGATCAGTTCTTCAACCGCTTTGCCGGCATGACCCGGTTCGGGCCGTTCCTGCCCGTGGTCGGGGCTGATACCCGGTTCCAGCCGGTCTATGTGGACGATGTGGCGCGTGCCGCGGTCAAGGGCGTGCTGGGCCAGGCGCCCGGCGGTGTCTACGAGCTTGGCGGGCCGGATGTCGAAACCTTCCGCGCGTTGATGCAGCGGATGCTGGGTGTCATCCATCGCAAGCGGATCATTCTGGGCTTGCCCTTCTTTGCCGCACGGATCATGGCCGGGATTCTGGATGTGGCCAAGTTCGTCAGCTTCCAGCTGTTCCCGAACGGTATCCTGACCCGCGACCAGCTGAAGAACCTGCGCCGCGACAATGTGGTGAGCGAAGGTGCCAAGGGCTTTGCGGACTTGGGTATCATGCCCGAGCCGATGGATACGATCCTGCCGACCTATCTGTGGAAATTCCGCCCCAATGGCCAGTATGACGAGATTCAGGCCTCGGCCCGGAACCTGCGTGCCTGATCAGGTATAGGCGATCGCCAGCAACACGATCCCCAGCGCCACGCGGTAGATAACATAGGGTGTAAAGCTTACGGTGCGCAGCAGGCGCATCATCAGGCTGAGCGCCAACAGGGCCGAGACAAACGCGAACACGGCGGCGATGGCGCCGTCGCGCGCCGTCTGGGCATCGGCGGTGACCGCCACTTCGGCCCCCAAGAGCACACCCGAGGCGATGATCGTCGGGATCGACATCAGCATCGAGATTCGGGCGGCGTCGCCGCGCGCATAGCCCAGCCGCCGGGCGCCGGTGATGGTAATGCCCGAGCGTGAAGTGCCGGGGATCAGCGCCAGAACCTGCCACAGACCCATGACTAGCGCGTCGCGGATACCCCAGTCGGCCGTGTGTTTGAGTTGCGGGCCGGTGCGATCCGCCCACCACAGCACGAGCCCGAAGCCCAGCATGGTCCAGCCGATCACGGCGACCGAGCGCAAGGCATCGCTGAGCCCGGTGAAGTGCAGCAGCGCGCCCGCGATCACGGTGGGAATCGTCGCCACGATCAGCCCCATGGCCAGCCGGGCGCCCGGTGTGTCGGTCTTGCCCGTCAGGGCGCGGGGCAGGCCCGAGAGGCCGTCGCGGACATCGGCCCAGAAATAAAGGACCACGGCACAGAGCGTGCCGACGTGAACCGCAACGTCGATGGTCTGTCCCTGGTCCTGCATGCCCGAGAGTTGCGGCAGCAGAATCAGGTGACCTGAGGAAGAGACCGGAAGGAACTCGGTTATGCCCTGGATGAGAGCGACCAGAATCAAGTGAAACAGGGACATGGGTGTTCGGTGATTTCCGTGCGATCCGGTTGGCCAGAATGGGTATAACTATGGTATTGGAAAAGGAAAGTTTCTATTTAGGTCCGGGTCGATACCTAAAAATCCTCGTTTCTGACCGCAGCGGCGCTACCGAAAGCAAAAAAATTAAAAATAGGTCAGCAAAAGTGACTTTTATTTCGATCCACGCTAGGATACGAAAACGCCGAATAGCGAAAACGTGGAGTCCGACCCGTGGCCAAGCAACCGATGCTCAAATTTGTGCAGATCGAACGTGACATGCCGGAAAAGCGTGCAGCCACTGTACGCAAGGAGGATTTTCACGAGATCTATGCCGAGTATGCCGCCGCCAAGGCCGCCGAACAGGCCAGCCGGTGCAGCCAGTGCGGCGTGCCCTATTGCCAATCGCATTGCCCGTTGCACAACAACATCCCCGACTGGTTGCGTCTGACGGCGATGGGGCGTCTGGAAGAGGCGTACCAGACCAGCCAGGCCACCAATACCTTTCCCGAGATCTGTGGCCGCATCTGCCCACAGGACCGCCTGTGCGAAGGCAATTGCGTGATCGAGCAGTCGGGCCATGGCACCGTGACCATCGGCGCGGTCGAGAAATACATCACCGACACCGCCTGGGACATGGGTTGGGTCAAGCCCGCCTCGCCGGTGGCCGAGCGCAGCGAAAGCGTGGGCATCATCGGGGCGGGCCCCGGTGGTCTGGCCGCCGCTGACATGCTGCGTCAGGCAGGTGTGCAGGTGACGGTTTATGACCGGTACGACCGGGCCGGGGGCCTGCTGATGTACGGCATCCCGGGCTTCAAACTGGAAAAGGACATCGTCGAGCGCCGCAACCGGTTGCTGGCCGATGGCGGGGTTCGGTTCGAACTGAACTGCGATGTGGACGCCGCCAAGTTCGCCGAGATCCGCGCCGCCCATGATGCGGTGATCATCGCAACCGGCGTCTACAAGTCGCGTGACCTGTCGCTGCCGGGCAGCGGTCTGGGCGGGATCGAAAAGGCGATCGACTATCTGGCGGCCTCGAACCGCAAGAGCTTTGGGGACGAAGTTGCCGATTTCGACAATGGCCGGTTGAATGCCGATGGCAAGCGCGTGGTGGTGATCGGCGGTGGCGATACCGCGATGGACTGTGTCCGCACCGCGATCCGTCAGGGGGCTGTCAGCGTCAAATGCCTCTATCGCCGGGACCGGGCCAACATGCCGGGCAGCCAGCGCGAGACCCAGAACGCCGAAGAGGAAGGCGTGGTCTTTGAATGGCTGTCGGCGCCCAAGGGGTTCACGGGTGATGACAAGGTCACCGGCGTCATGGTGCAGAAGATGCGCCTGGGCCAGCCCGACGCCAGCGGCCGCCAGTCGCCCGAGGTGATCGAGGGCGCCGATTATGTCGAAGAGGCCGATCTGGTGATCAAGGCGCTGGGATTCGAGCCCGAGGACCTGCCCACCCTGTTCGGTCAGCCCGACCTGCCGGTCACCCGTTGGGGCACGGTCAAGGCCGCGTTCCGCACCGGCGCCACCGACATGGAGGGCGTCTATGCGGTGGGCGACATCGTGCGCGGTGCCAGCCTTGTGGTCTGGGCGATCCGCGACGGGCGCGACTGTGCCGCGGCGATCCTGGAGGGCTTTGGCGCCAAGACCGCCATGGCGGCTGAGTAAGCCGCCGCGGCAGCAAACGAAGCGACCCATTCACGACACCTGGCGAGGCCCGCGATGACGGAACTTCACGGAGAATGCATGTGCGGCGCGGTGACCATCACCGCCACCCCCGCGCGCGACGCGCTGGGCGCCTGTCATTGCGACATGTGCCGCCGTTGGACCAGCAGCGCCTATGTCAGCTTTCCGGTCGAACCGGGTTATGCGGCGCTGGGTCCGGTCAAGGTCTACGGCTCGTCCGACTGGGCCGAGCGCGCGTTCTGCGGCAGATGCGGATCGGCGCTGTGGTACCGGATCACGCTGGCCGGAGAGATGCACGGCCAGACGCAGATGGCGGCCGGCCTGTTCGACAATGCGGGCGGCAACGCCCTGAAACTGGAACTTTATATCGACAAGAAGCCCGAGGGCTATGCGTTCGCGGGCGAACGCCGGCAGATGACCCAAGCCGAGGTCGAAGCCATGTATGCCCTTCCTGATCAAGGAGACAGCCAATGACCAAATATGACGCAGATTGGGTGCGGGCCGAAGAAGCCAAGCGCAAGTGGATGGCCGAAAACGGTCTCTATTCCGAAGAAGAGGAGCATTCCTCCTGCGGGGTGGGTCTGGTCGTTTCGGTGAACGGCAAGCGCAGCCGCAAGGTGGTCGAGGCCGGGATCGACGCGCTCAAGGCGGTCTGGCACCGTGGCGCGGTTGACGCCGATGGCAAGACCGGCGACGGCGCCGGCATTCATGTGCAGATCCCGGTTCCGTTCTTTTACGACCAGATCCGGCGCACCGGTCACGAGCCGCGCATGAACGAGCTGGTGGCCGTGGGCCAGGTTTTTCTGCCGCGTACCGATTTCGGCGCGCAGGAACGCTGCCGGACCATCGTCGAGACCGAGATCCTGCGGATGGGCTATTTCATCTATGGCTGGCGCCATGTGCCCGTCGATGTGACTTGTCTGGGCGAAAAGGCCAACGCAACCCGGCCCGAGATCGAGCAGATCCTGATCTCGAACTCCAAGGGCGTGGACGAGGAGACCTTTGAGCGCGAGCTTTACGTCATCCGCCGCCGCATCGAGAAGGCGGCGCAGGCTGCGGGTATTGCCGGGCTCTATCTGGCGTCGCTCAGCTGCCGGTCGATCATCTACAAGGGTATGATGCTGGCCGAGCAGGTGGCGGTGTTCTATCCCGACCTGATGGACGAGCGGTTCGAATCCGCCTTTGCCATCTATCACCAGCGCTACTCCACCAACACCTTCCCGCAGTGGTGGCTGGCTCAGCCGTTCCGCATGCTGGCCCATAACGGCGAGATCAACACGCTCAAGGGCAACCTGAACTGGATGAAGAGCCACGAAATCCGCATGGCCTCGTCCTATTTCGGGGAAAAGGCCGAGGATATCAAACCCATCGTTCCGGGTGGGTCGTCGGATTCGGCGGCGCTGGACGCGGTGTTCGAGGTGCTGGTGCGCGCCGGGCGCAACGCGCCCATGGCCAAGACCATGCTGGTGCCCGAGAGTTGGTCCAAGCAGGCGGTCGAACTGCCGCAGGCCTGGGTCGACATGTATTCCTATTGCAACTCGGTGATCGAACCCTGGGACGGCCCTGCCGCGCTGGCGATGACCGATGGCCGCTGGGTCTGTGGTGGTCTCGACCGCAACGGGCTGCGCCCGATGCGCTATGTTGTGACCGGTGATGGCCTGCTGATCGCAGGGTCCGAGGCGGGCATGGTGCCCACCGACGAGGCAACCGTGGTCGAAAAGGGCGCGCTGGGTCCGGGCCAGATGATCGCCGTCGACATGGCCAAGGGCAGGCTCTACCACGACCGCGAACTCAAGGACAAACTGGCGGGTTCGCGCCCGTTTGGTGATTGGGTCGGCAAGATCAACAATCTCGAAGACCAGCTTGGCGATGTCGAGGAGAAGCCGCTGTTCAGCGGTGAGGAGCTGCGCAAGCGGCAGATCGCGGCCGGTTACACCATCGAGGAACTGGAGCAGATCCTTGCGCCCATGGCCGAGGATGGCAAGGAGGCGCTCGCCTCGATGGGCGATGACACGCCCGCCGCGGTGCTGTCGAAACAGTATCGTCCGCTCAGCCATTTCTTCCGGCAGAACTTCAGCCAGGTGACCAACCCGCCCATCGACAGCCTGCGCGAATACCGGGTGATGAGCCTGAAGACGCGGTTCGGCAACCTCAAGAACGTGCTGGACGAGGATAGCAGCCAGACCGAGATCATCGTGGCCGAGAGCCCCTTTGTCGGCAACGCCCAGTGGGAGACGCTGAAAAAGAACTTCAATGCGCCGCTGGTCGAGATCGACTGTAGCTTTGCTCAAGGCTCGGGCGGGCTGGGCGATGCGCTGGCGCGCATCCGTTCCGAGGCCGAAGAGGCCGTCAGTTCCGGCGCCGGGCACCTGCTGCTGACCGACCAGTATTCCGGACCGGGCAAGGTGGCGATGCCCATGATCCTGGCCACCAGCGCGGTGCACAGCCACCTGACGCGCAAGGGTCTCAGGACCTTCTGCTCGCTCAACGTCCGGTCTGCGGAATGTATCGACCCGCATTATTTCGCGGTGCTGATCGGCTGCGGTGCAACCGTGGTCAACGCCTATCTGGCCGAGGATTCGATTGCCGACCGCATCAATCGCGGCTTGCTGGATGGCAGTTTGACCGAAAACATGGCGCGCTATCGCGAGGCGATTGACCAGGGTCTGCTGAAGATCATGGCCAAGATGGGGATCTCGGTCGTGTCGTCCTATCGTGGCGGTCTGAACTTTGAGGCCGTGGGCCTAAGCCGTGCCATGGTGGCCGAGTATTTCCCCGGCATGACCAGTCGTATTTCGGGCATCGGCATCAAGGGCATCCAGACCAAGGCCGAAGAGATCCATGCCAAGGGTTGGGACAGCGGTCTGGACGTGCTGCCCATCGGCGGGTTCTACAAGGCGCGCAAGTCGGGCGAGACCCATGCTTGGGAAGCGACCTCGATGCACATGATGCAGATGGCCTGCAACCGCGCCTCTTACGAGCTGTGGAAGCAGTATTCGGCCAAGATGCAGAGCAATCCGCCGATCCACCTTCGTGACCTGCTGGACATCAAGCCGCTGGGCAAGCCGGTGCCGATCGAAGAGGTCGAAAGCATCACCTCGATCCGCAAGCGGTTCGTGACGCCGGGCATGTCGCTGGGCGCGCTCAGCCCCGAGGCGCACAAGACGCTGAACGTGGCGATGAACCGGATCGGTGCCAAATCGGACAGCGGCGAGGGTGGCGAGGATCCGGCGCATTTCGTGCCCGAGTCCAACGGTGACAATCCGTCCGCCAAGATCAAGCAGGTGGCATCGGGCCGCTTTGGCGTGACCGCCGAATACCTCAACCATTGCGAAGAGCTGGAGATCAAGGTCGCGCAGGGGGCCAAGCCCGGCGAGGGTGGTCAGTTGCCCGGCATGAAGGTCACTGACCTGATCGCGCGGCTGCGCCATTCGACCAAGGGCGTGACGCTGATTTCGCCGCCACCGCACCACGATATCTATTCCATCGAGGATCTGGCGCAACTGATCTATGACCTGAAACAGATCAACCCGCGCGCCAAGGTGACGGTCAAGCTGGTGGCCTCGTCCGGGGTTGGCACCATCGCCGCCGGCGTGGCCAAGGCCAAGGCCGACATCATCCTGATCTCGGGCGGCAATGGCGGCACCGGTGCATCACCGGCCACCTCGATCAAGTTCGCGGGCCTGCCATGGGAGATGGGCCTGACCGAGGCGCATCAGGTTCTGTCGATGAACAACCTGCGCGACCGGATCACGTTGCGTACCGATGGCGGTCTGCGCACCGGGCGCGACATTGTCATGGCCGCGATGATGGGGGCCGAAGAATACGGCATCGGCACCGCCGCGCTGATCGCGATGGGCTGTATCATGGTGCGTCAGTGCCAGTCGAACACCTGCCCGGTGGGCGTCTGCACCCAGGACGAATCCTTGCGTGCCAAGTTCACCGGCAATGCCGACAAGGTGGTGAACCTGATCACCTTCTATGCCCAGGAAGTGCGCGAAATCCTCGCCTCGATCGGGGCGCGGAGCCTTGACGAGGTGATCGGGCGTGCCGACCTGCTGGCACAGGTGTCGCGTGGCTCGGCCCATCTGGACGATCTGGACCTGAACCCGCTGCTGATCACGGTCGATGGGGCGTCCGAGATCGTCTATGACCGGGCCAAGCCGCGCAATGCGGTGCCCGACACGCTGGATGCCGAGATCGTGCGCGATGCCGCGCGCTTCCTGGAGGATGGCGAGAAGATGCAGCTGAGCTATTCGGTGCAGAACACGCACCGGACAGTCGGCACCCGCGTGTCGAGCCATATCGTCAAGCGGTTCGGCATGCGCAACGATCTGCAACCCGACCACCTGCATGTCAAACTGCGCGGCTCGGCGGGCCAGTCGCTGGGTGCCTTCGCGGCGCCGGGCCTCAAGATCGAGGTCTCGGGCGATGCAAACGACTATGTCGGCAAGGGTCTGTCGGGCGGCACTATCGTGGTGCGCCAGCCGCAGATCAGCCCGCTCAAGGCAGACGAGAACACGATCATCGGCAACACCGTGCTGTACGGCGCGACCGATGGGTATCTCTTTGCGGCGGGTCGTGCGGGCGAGCGGTTTGCCGTGCGCAACTCGGGCGCCAAGGTGGTGATCGAGGGATGTGGAACCAATGGCTGTGAATACATGACCGGCGGTGTCGCGGTGATCCTGGGCGGCATCGGTGCCAACTTTGGCGCCGGGATGACCGGCGGTATGGCCTATCTTTATGATCCCGAGGGTCAGGCCCAGCTTCTTATGAACATGGAAACACTGGTCACCTGTCCGGTGACGGTGGCCCATTGGGAAGCGCAGCTGAAAGCGCTGATCGAGCGTCACGCCGAGGAGACCCGCAGCGCCAAGGCGGCCCATATCCTGCAACATTGGGACATCGAGAAGGGCAATTTCCTTCAGGTCTGCCCCAAGGAAATGCTGAACAAGCTGCCTCACCCGCTGAGCCTCGACAGCCTGGCGATGCCCGCCGAGTAATCGGTAAGCGGCCCTTTGGCGGGCCATACCGGAACGAAAAACGATACGACCGGGCTGTTGATGCGGCTCGGTCGTTTTTGTTTGCACCGGAGTCCTTGTTAACACTTGAGGCAGCCGGTCACATTTCCGCCCCAATTTCTCCTTAATCTTATCGGCGAGGCAGACCCGCGCTCGGGCGTGTGGTGAACAGACCCGGAAAACGGGCAGGGTGAAAATGGCGAATATCACGTTGATCGCGCAGAACGTGAACGGTGATCCGTTCATTGACGACGGTAGAATCAACATCGTGAACAACTCGACAAGCGTTTTGACCTTTGTCGACGTAGATACGCTGTTGAATGATCCGCTATCGGGTGAATACGTGTCTTTCGACGGCGGAACGACACTTTTGACCTATCAATATCTTGGGGTCGGAGACGTTCGCGGCGATCCCGGTCAGCGGGCCTCGTTCATCCGGATCGATCTGGGCGACGGCGATTTCATGACCGTGGCCATGGACATGAATGCCGATTTCGATGATCTGCCGGATCTTCAGAACGGCAATACGCAACTGACCATCGGCACGCTGGATACAACCTCGCCCAACTGGTTTCCTGGGTTTGCGTGTTTTGCGGCCGGGACGCTGATCGAGATCGAAAGTGGCCCGATTCCGGTTGAGGCCCTGCGCCCCGGCGATCTGGTGAGAACGTTGGACAGCGGCTTTCAGCCGCTGCTGCAATTGGCAAAGGCAACCGTTCGCGGTGACGGGGCCCTGGCACCTGTTCTGTTCAAGGCCGGTGTGCTGGGCAATTACCGTGATCTCTATGTCAGTCAGCAACACAGGATGCTGATCACCGGCTGGCGGGCAGAACTGGCCTGCGGCGACAGCGAGGTGTTCGTCCCGGCGCATCTGCTGGTCAATGACAGCACGATTCGCATCGTCCCTCGCCACAAGGTCACATATTATCACCTGCTGCTGGCCCGACATGAAATCGTGTTCTCAGAGGGCATGCCGACAGAGAGCTACTTCCTGGGTGCTTTCGAAGACTTTATGGGCTCAGCCGATGAAACCACCGAAGCGTCCCTGTTCCCTGATCTTTCGGTCCCCGAAGGGCATGGGTGGCAGACCGCCAGACGGGTGGCCAAGTCCTCGGAGGCACATTTCTTGTCGGCGGCATGAGCATGATGGCTTTGTGCGTTCAGATCGACACGGAACTGCGCTAAAAGGCGTTCATGGCCAAGCGGACTGCGAATTCCAGAAACAAAAAGGCCCGTAAGGCCAAGAGCGATAGAAAGCCCATGAAATGGGCGCTGCGCTGGGTTGGTCGCGTGTTTCTGGCCGGGTTTGCGCTGCTGATGGCGTTGGTGCTGCTCTTTTCGGTGATCAATCCGCCGATCACCCACACGATCTGGTCCGAGTATCGCCGCCTGGGCAAGGTGGAACGCGAATGGGTGCCGCTGGAGCGGATTGAGCCGGTGATGGCGCGGTCGGTTGTGGCGGCAGAGGACGCCAACTTTTGTCTGCATTGGGGATTCGACGTCAATGCGATCCGTGCGGCGATTGGCGAAGGGTCGGGTCGTGGCGCTTCGACCCTGTCGCAACAGGTGGTGAAGAACGTGTTTCTGTGGCAGGGTCGCAGCTGGATCCGCAAGGCGCTGGAAACCGCGATCACGCCGCTGGTGGAATTGACCTGGTCCAAGCGCCGCATCGTCGAGGTTTATCTGAACGTGGCCGAGATGGACGAGGGCGTGTTCGGCGTGGCGGCGGCGGCCGAGGGCTATTTCGGCGTAACCCCTGACAAACTGTCGGCGCAGCAGGCGGCGCGGATTGCCGCCGTTCTGCCCAACCCGCGCGAGCGTTCCGCGTCAGATCCATCACCCAGGCTGCGCAAGCGCGCGGCGGCGATCATGGATGGCGCGGCAACCATCGCGGCCGACGGACGAGCGGACTGTTTCGAATAGGGCGCGTTTGCGTCACGCGGTGTCGAGGCGGAATTTCAGAAACCGGTGCCCGGCATGATCGACTTCACCCATCGGGCGCGCACCGAGGCGACGCAGTGCGCCCAGATGGCGGCGCGAGGGCGGTAGCAGAAAGGTAACGAAGGGAATACGCGGATCGGTATGGGCAAAATCCAGTGCCTTGCGTGCAATGGGCAGGCCCAGCCCGAAATGCTCGGGACAGAGGACCAGGCCGAAATCCCATTCCCCTCCTTCGCGCTGAAAGCCGCCCCAGCCCACATATCGGCCCTGATGCAAAAACGCCCAATGGCCCAGTCCGTCCCGGTCCCAACAGGCCTCCTTTGCCTGGATGAACCCGGCGGTCTGCGCATCGCTCCAGCTGGCAGGCATCAGCGGCATGTGAACAGCCAGACGCGGATCGCGCATATGGGCGGTGATCAGATCGGGGTCGACCTGTGACAGCCGTGAAAAGGTGAATGTCTCAGGGATTGTTGCGGTCATCGGTCGGGCTCGTTCAGCGGTTCGGTATCTGCCCCCGCGTAGTGGTCGGCGTCAATCCGCGCAGCGTCACGATTGCGTGTCGCCCTGCCGCTCTTCAGGGCCTGTTTCGTCCGGGGGAACTTGCACTTGCACCGCTGCCGGGGCTATTGCTGACGGGCAAGACCTCATTTGATCCGGATCCCCATGGCGCGCCTGTTTCACGTCCCCCTGTCCCCGTTCTGCCGCAAGGTCCGTCTGTTGCTGGCCGAAAAGAAGATCGAGGTTGAACTGGTCGAGGAACGCTATTGGGAAGGCGACCCGGATTTTCTGCGCCGCAACCCGGCAGGCAAGGTGCCGGTGATCAAGCTCGACGGCAAGATGTTGGCGGAAAGCGGGGCCATTTGCGAGTATATCGAAGAAACCCGCCCCGAACCGCCGCTGATGCCCAAGGATGTTGACGGACGGTACGAGGTGCGCCGCTTGGTCAGCTGGTTCGACGACAAGTTTCATAACGAGGTGACCGCGAACCTGCTCTATGAAAGGGTTAACAAGAAGGTGACCGGGCAGGGCTATCCAGACAGCCGCAATGTCAAGGCCGGGGCCAAGGCGATCAAGTATCATCTCGACTACATGGGCTGGCTGCTGGATCATCGCCGCTGGCTGGCAGGTGATCAGATGACGCTGGCCGATTTTGCCGCCGCCGCGCATCTGTCCTCGCTCGATTACATCTCGGATGTGGACTGGAACCGCAGCCAGGTGGTCAAGGACTGGTACGCCAAGATAAAATCGCGGCCCTCGTTCCGGTCGATCCTGGCGGACCAGATCCCCGGTTTCCGTCCACCGCCGCATTATGCGGATCTCGATTTCTGACCCGGTTTGGGGGCGCTGCCCCCGTCGCGCCAAGGCGCGCCTCCCCCGGAGTATTTTGGACCAGAAAGAAGCATGAGCGGGGAGTTGAAAGACAGATTGGTCGCGCGCGCCCTGGAAGAAGGGTTCGTGGCCTGCCGCATCTGCCGCCCCTGGGATGTGCCGGAGGTGCCCGAGCGGCTGGCCGCTTTTGTCGGGGCGGGGTACCACGGGCAGATGGGCTGGATGGCCGAGCGGATGGAATGGCGCGGCGATCCGGCGGCACTCTGGCCCGAGGCGCGTTCGGTCATCATGCTCGCCGAAAGCTATACCCCTGAAACTGATCCGATGGAGGTGATAGGCCAGCCTGACCGTGCCGCGATCTCGGTCTATGCGCGGGGCAAGGACTACCATGATCTGGTCAAGAAGCGGTTGAAGCGGCTCGCACGCTGGCTGATCGAGACGGGCGGCGGCGAGGTCAAGGTGTTCGTCGACACCGCTCCGGTGCCGGAAAAGGCGCTGGGGCAGGCGGCGGGGCTGGGCTGGCAGGGCAAGCATACCAACCTGGTCAGTCGGGACTGGGGCAATTGGGCCTTTTTAGGCTCTGTTTTCAGCACGCTTGATCTGCCGGTGGATGAGGCCGGGCGCGACAATTGCGGCTCCTGCACCGCCTGCCTGACAGCTTGCCCCACCGATGCCTTTCCGGCGCCCTACCGGCTGGATGCCCGGCGCTGCATTTCCTATCTGACCATCGAGCACAAGGGACCGGTGGACGAGGAGTTGCGCAGCAAGTTGGGCAATCGCATCTATGGCTGTGACGACTGTCTGGCGGCCTGCCCATGGAACAAGTTCGCCGTGGCCGCCAGCGACCTGCGCTATGCCGGGCGCCCCGAACTGGAGGCGCCCGCCCTGGCCGATCTGGCGCGGCTGGACGATACCGGGTTCCGGGCGATGTTCTCGGGATCGCCCATCAAGCGGATCGGACGCGACCGGTTCGTGCGCAACGTGCTCTATGCCATCGGCAATTCCGGTCTGCCGGCTTTGCGCCCGGTTGCGCAGCGTTTGACCAGTGATCCCGACCCGGCGGTGGCGGACGCGGCGCGCTGGGCGGCGGCGCGGCTGGCCTGAGCGCCGCAAACAGGCGGGACATGTCGCTGCAAAGCGGTATTGAGGCACAAGCGAACAGGATGGAGGGGACCCGATGACGCTGTCCTTGGGTGTGGATACGGGCGGAACCTATACCGACGCGGTGCTGATCCGCGACGAACGCGACGTGATCGCGACCGCCAAGGCGCTGACCACGCGGTCGGACCTGGCGATCGGGGTCGGCAACGCCATTCGCGCGGTGCTGGATCAGGCGGGCGTGGCGCCCGGCGATATCGGGCTTGCCTCGCTGTCGACGACACTGGCCACCAACGCGCTGGTCGAGGGGCAGGGCGGGCGCGTGGCGCTGGTCTATGTCGGGTTCGGCGAGAGTGATCTGGACAAGCACGGGCTGCGGGAGGCGCTCAAGGGTGACCCGGCGCTGGTGATCGCGGGCGGACATAGTCATACCGGGGCCGAGGCGGCGCCGCTCGATTTGGGCGCATTGCAGTCGTTTCTTGTCTCTAACAAGGGAATTTCGGGTTTTGCGGTGGCGGGCCTTTTTGCCACCCGCAACCCCGAACACGAACTGATGGTGGCCCGCGCGATCACCGAGGCGACCGGGGCGCCGGTGACCTGTTCGCACCAATTGTCCGCCAAGTTGAACGGGCCGAAACGGGCGGTCACGGCGGTGCTCAACGCCCGCCTGATCGGCATGATCGACCGTCTGATCGGCCGGGCGCAGGATACGCTGGTCGAGATCGGTATCGACGCGCCGATGATGGTGGTGCGCGGCGATGGCGCGCTGATGAGCGCCGAGCAGGCGCGCGAGCGGCCGATCGAGACCATCCTCAGCGGTCCGGCGGCCTCGATCGTGGGCGCGCGCTGGCTGACCGGGGTCGAGAATGCGCTGGTCTCGGACATTGGCGGCACCACTACCGATGTGGCCCTGATCCGCGATGGAAGGCCCAAGATCGACCCGGCCGGCGCCCAGGTCGGCGGGTTCCGCACCATGGTCGAGGCGGTGGCGATGCGAACCTATGGGCTGGGTGGGGACAGCCAGGTGCATGTGATCACCGAGGGTTTGCAAGGCGGG
The DNA here is from genome assembly GCF_059613025.1 of Ruegeria sp. BHSC223. Classification (NCBI taxonomy): domain Bacteria; kingdom Pseudomonadati; phylum Pseudomonadota; class Alphaproteobacteria; order Rhodobacterales; family Roseobacteraceae; genus Ruegeria; species Ruegeria sp. BHSC223. The sequence continues at coordinate 656,987 of NZ_JBXWRR010000002.1, read as the reverse complement.
GTCCATCTTGGTCCGCGCCGGGTTCTGCCCTTGTCGCTGATCGCAGCAGAGGCGGGCGAGGTTGTGCATGCGGCGCTGGACGCGCAGCTGCGCTCGGCCAGTACCGGGGAATATGACGCCCGGTTTGCCCGGCGGGTTCTGGGGGTGCCGGCAGAGGGCATCGGCCCGCGCGAGACGGTGCTGCTCGACCGGTTGGGCACTCGGGTTTTGCCCCTGTCCGATCTGCTCAGGACGCGGATGGAGCAGGGCGCGCTGACCCGGCTAGTGGACCGGGGCATCGTGCAGGTCTCTGGCCTGACCCCGTCGGATGCCAGCCATGTGTTGGGGCGTCTTCACGCGTGGGATGCGGAAGCGGCCCAAAAGGGGATGGAGCTTTTTGCGCGTAAGCGAACCGGCAATGGCGAGCGTCTGGCAAAGGATGCCGAAACACTGGCAACGATGATCATCGACCAGTTGACGGAGCAGACCGCACAGACCTTGTTAGAGACTGCATTTGCCGAAGAGGGCGCTGATTTCGGCCTGCCGCCAGAGCAGCTTGCCCGCCATGTTCTGACCCGCATGGGGCTGTCGGGGCATCGCGGCCTCTTGGCGCTGGATGCTTCGTTGAATCTGCCTGTCGTGGGGTTGGGGGCGTCGGCGGCCAGCTACTATCCGGCGGTGGGCGCGCGGCTGCGCTGCGACACGATCCTGCCGGAACATGGCGGTGTGGCCAACGCCATCGGGGCGGTGGTGGGCCGGGTGACCCTGCGCCGGGCGGGCAGCGTGACAGCCCCCGCCGAGGGGCGTTACCGCGTGCATCTGGTCGACGGGCCGCAGGATTTCGGCGATCCCGAGCAGGCCATGACCTTGTTAGAGACTGTTTTGCGGGGCGAGGCGGAGCAGGCCGCGCGTGCGGCGGGGGCCGAGGATATCCGTATTCTGGTGAACCGCGACATCCGCCAGGTACCGGTCGAAGGGCGCGAGGTGTTTATCGAGGCCGAGGTGACTGTCGAGGCCAGCGGCCGCCCCCGTATCGCGGCAGAGTGATCCGGGCGCGCAACAGGCGCACCCGGATAAGATCAGGCTCTATTCCGCGGCATCCGCGCGTTTCGGCAACACCCAGTCGGCGCGGGGGAAGTGGCAGGTATAGCCGTTGGGATGCTTTTCCAGATAGTCCTGGTGGTTCTCTTCGGCCACCCAGAAGTCACCCACCGGCTCGACCTCGGTCACCACCTTGCCGGGCCACAGGCCCGAGGCATCGACATCGGCGATGGTGTCGAGTGCGACCGCCTTTTGCGCCTCGTTCACATAGTAGATGGCCGAGCGATAGCTGGTGCCCAGATCGTTGCCTTGCCGGTTCACCGTGGTCGGGTCGTGGATCTGGAAAAAGAACTCCAGCAATTGCCGGTACGAGATGCGCGCCGGATCGAACCAGATCTCGATCCCCTCGGCGTGGGTGCCGTGATTGCGATAGGTGGCGTTGGGCACGTCACCGCCGGTATAGCCGACGCGGGTGCGGTCCACCCCGGGCATCTTGCGGATCAGATCCTGCATGCCCCAGAAACATCCTCCTGCCAGAACGGCGCGTTCAAGGCTCATGCGATATCCTCCACCTGATCGAGATAGTCAGCGTACCCCTCTGCCGCCATGTCATCACGATGGACAAACCGGAGGGAGGCCGAGTTTATGCAATAGCGCAGTCCGCCGCGATCGCGCGGACCGTCGGGAAAGACATGGCCCAGATGGCTGTCCCCATGTTTCGAGCGGACCTCGGTGCGGATCATGCCATGGGTGCGATCCTCGAATTCCAGCACATGGGCGGTTTCGATCGGCTTGGTGAAGCTGGGCCAGCCGCAGCCCGATTCGTATTTGTCCGACGACGCAAAAAGCGGTTCGCCCGATACGATGTCGACATAGATGCCCGGTTCCTTGTTGTGCAGCAGCTTGCCAGTACCGGGACGTTCCGTGCCGCTTTGCTGGGTGACATGGTATTCTTCGGGGCTTAGCGCGGCGATGGCCTCGGGAGATTTCGTGTAACGGGTCATGGAGCCTCCGTTCAGGGGTATTCATGCGCAGTATTTGAGATCGGATTGCCGAAAGCAAAGGGTTGTTTCGCAGCCCTCGCGAAGACGTGCATTGATCCGTATCACCTTGCCGTACGTAACCTGAGGGAAAGGAGAGCCAAGATGTACCGCATCGTTTTTCTGATCTTTCTACTGCTTGTCGGCCGCTCGGTGCAGGCAGGACCTGTATCCGGCGTGTTTCCTTCGATCGACGGCGGTTCGTTGTCGATGGAGGATTGGCGCGGACGACCGGTGCTGGTCGTCAACACCGCGTCGCAATGCGGGTTCACTGGCCAATATGCCGGTTTGCAAAACCTTTGGGAAACCTATCAGGATGCCGGGCTGGTTGTTCTCGCCATCCCGTCGGATGACTTTAATCAGGAATTAGCAACCGCGGCCGAGGTCAAGGAGTTCTGCGCTCTAAACTATGATCTGACGCTGCCGATGACCGATATCCTGCATGTGAAGGGGACACAGGCGCATCCGTTCTACAAAGCGGTCAAGGCCGAAACCGGGTTCGAACCGGCCTGGAACTTCAACAAGGTCCTGGTGGCGCCGGACGGATCTGTTGCGGCGACCTTCGGGTCGGCTGTCAAACCCGACTCCGCGCGGATGCAGCGTGAGATCGAGGCATTGCTGAACTAGGGTTTGCGCGCGCTTGCCTGACGCGACAGCTGGACTGCAAGGATACCAGCGGTAGTGATCGCCACGCCGATAGCGTCGAGCGCGCCCAACCGCTCGCCCAATAGGGCGGCGGCGATGGCCACGCCAAACATCGGGTTGAGAAAGTGGAAGGTGGCCGCCCGGATCGCACCGATCCTGTTGAGCAGCAGGACCCAGACAAAGGTGGCGGTTAGGCCGGGCACCAGCGTGGTATAGGCAAAGGCCAGGGCCAGCGGCAGCGTCGGCGTGACATGCACGGTCTCAAAGATCGGGGTGGCGAGAAACAGGACAGCGGAGCCAACCAGCATCTGCAAGCCCACCACCATCATGAAATTTCCGCCCGAGGTCGCCCCGCGCAGGGCGAGCGTGGCGGTGGCCAGCGCCAGCGCGCCCAGACCGCAGAGCAGCACTCCGAACAGATCGACACCCGCGCCGATGCGCGCGCCCATGATCAGGGCAACACCGACAAAGCCCGCCATCAGTCCGACGATTCCCAGCGCCGGAAGCCGCTCGCCGAACAGCAGCCAGCTGGCCAGCGCCACGAGGAGAGGCATGGTAGAAGCGATGATCGCGGCGACCGAGGCCTCGACCGTCTGCATCGCATAGAAGTTGAGGCCTAGGTAGAGCGCGTTCTGGCAGATGCCAAAGACGATGGTCGCCTTCCATTGGTTGCGGGTCAGGTTCCAGCTTTGCCCCATGGCGCGAGCGATGATGACGCCGAGAAGGCCCGAGATCAGGAAGCGGCAGGCGAGAGAGAATAGCGGCGAGGCATCCGCCACGATGATCCGGGCCGAGGTGAAGGCCGAGGACCACATGAAGGCAAAGGCCAGCCCCATGACGATGGCGCGGATATCCACGGTGTGTTCTCTCCCGTCGGTCAACGCGGCGACAGTTTCGGAAATCGCGGGCCGGTGCAAGGGGGCTCTGCCCCGTCGCCGCAGGCGGCGACTCCCCCGGGATATTTCGGGCAAAAGGAAAGAGGGTTGTGAGGTCAGTTGCAAGCAAGGGACAAAAATGCAAGGGCCGCCCTGAAAGGCGGCCCAGGAAAACGCTATCCCGTTGGGATCAGCCGTTCACGCTGTCTTTCAGTGCCTTGGCGATGGTCATCTTGACCACCTTGTCGGCTGCCTTGGTGAAGGTCTCGCCGGTGGCGGGGTTGCGCACCTGGCGCTCGGGACGCTCGCGGCAGTAGATCTTACCGACACCCGGCAGGGTCACGGCACCACCGCCCGACACTTCGCGGGTAATCAGCGCGCAGACCGCATCCAAAGCGGCACTGGCAGTTTTCTTGTCACTGCCCATCTCCTCGGCCAGTGCGGCAACGAGCTGAGTCTTGGTCATAGGCTTTGCCATTTCTTGGTCTCCTTTTTCGTGCCCGATCCATAGGGCCTCATTGCGGCAATCTAACTTTATCTTGTGAATGAACACAACGAATAGTAGCGCAAAAAAACCCAGAAATAGGGGTTTTTCGGCGTTTTTTCGCAGTCAGAGGAAGGCTGTTTCGTCAAATGACCGCAATTTGCGGCTGTGCAGCCGTTCCAGAGGCATGCCGCGCAAGGTTTCCATGGCTCGGATTCCGATGCGTAGATGACGGCTGACCTGGGTTGTATAGAAGGATGACGCCATGCCGGGAAGCTTCAATTCGCCATGCAAGGGTTTGTCGCTGACACAAAGAAGCGTGCCATAGGGCACCCGGAACCGATAGCCATTGGCAGCGATGGTGGCGCTTTCCATATCGAGCGCCACGGCGCGCGACTGGCTGAGGCGCTGCACCGGGCCGGACTGGTCGCGCAGTTCCCAGTTGCGGTTGTCGATGGTGGCGACGGTGCCGGTGCGCATGATCCTTTTCAGGTCATAACCGCTGAGTTCGGTCACTTCGGCCACGGCCTGTTCCAGCGCGATCTGGATCTCGGCCAGCGCCGGGATCGGAACCCAGACCGGCAGATCGTCATCCAGCACGTGATCCTCGCGCAGATAGGCATGGGCCAGCACGAAATCACCAAGCGCCTGGGTGTTCCTGAGGCCGGCGCAATGGCCCACCATCAGCCAGGCATGCGGACGCAGAACCGCGATATGGTCGGTCGCGGTCTTGGCGTTTGAAGGGCCCACGCCGATATTGACCAGGGTGATGCCCGAGCCGTCGGCGCGTTTCAGGTGATACGACGGCATCTGCGGCAGCTTGGCGGGCGTATCCAGCGTGGCGTCGGCCGTGGTGATCTCGACATTGCCGGTGCTGACAAAGCTGGTGTAGCCGCTGTCGGGATCGGCCAGCTGGGCGCGGGCATAGGCCTCGAACTCGGAGACATAGAACTGGTAGTTGGTGAACAGGACGTGGTTCTGGAAATGCGCCGGGTCGGTGGCGGTGTAATGCGCCAGCCGGGCCAGCGAGTAATCCACCCGCTGCGCGGTGAACAGAGACAGCGGGCCCGAGCCGTCCTCGGACACATGGGTGCCATTGACGATATCGTCATTTGTGGTGGCCAGATCCGGCACGTCGAACACGTCGCGCAGGGTAAATCCGGCGGCGCCTTCGTGTGGGACAACCAGATCGGGGGCGTTGGCCACCGCGAAATGCAGCGGGATCGGCGTGGTCGACGCGCCGATCTGCACCGGCTGGCCATGGTTGCGGATCAACAGGCCGATCTGCTGGGTCAGGTAGGACCGGAACAGGTCTGGTCGGGTGATGGTGGTCGCATGGGTGCCGGGATGCGAAACATGGCCAAAGCTGAGCCGGCTGTCCACCTGCGCATAAGACGAGGTTGAAAAGCGGATCTCGGGGTAATAGGCGCGAAATCGGGTGCCCGGGTCCAAACCCTGCATTGCGCCGGTGAACCTGTCACAGAGGAAACCGGTCGACTGGCTGTAGAGCGCTTCGAGCCGCGCGACAGCCTGGGCCGCGTCGGTGAAAAAGGCTGGTTCGGGGGTTTCGGGAGTGATCAGCTGCGTCATGCAAGCGGCTCCAGAAGGTCGATCCGCTGAAAGCTGCGCACATCGATAAGGCCAAGATCGGAAATACGCAGTTCGGGGATCACCACCAGCGCCAGCAGCGAATGCTGCATATAGGCGTTGTTGAGAGTGCAGCCGCAGGCGGCCATCGTCTCGACCATCTTCTGCGCCTTGGCGGCGACCTCGGCGGCGGGGCTGTCGGACATCAGGCCCGCGATGGGCAGTTCCACCAGCGCCAGTTCCTGGCCCTCGCGCCAGATGGTGATGCCGCCGCCGACCTCGGCCAGCCGGTTCGCGGCCAGCGCCATCTGCTCGCGATCGGTGCCGACCACTATCATGTGGTGGCTGTCATGCGCCACGGTCGAGGCCATGGCCATGCGGCCCTGATAGCCGAAACCGGAGACAAAGGCATTGGTGACACCACCGGTGGCGCGGTGGCGTTCGACCAGCGCGATCTGGCAAACATCTCCTTCGCCTTCGACCAGCCCGCCGATGATCGGCAGCTCCGCCTTGAGCGCCTTGGTGGGCGCCTGGTTTTCCACCACGCCGATCACATTGGCGCGCACCCGGTTGGCGCCGGTTGGCGCCTTGATCTCGAAATCCGTCGCGCTGAGCGTATGGCCCAGATGCACGGTGTTGCGGGCGGTGTCGGGCCAGTTGTAATGTGGGCAATCGACGGTGATCTTGCCGTTCTCGGCCACCACCTGCCCGCGTGCGATCACCAGTTCGATGGGGAGTTCCCGCAGGTCCGAGGTGAGGATCACATCGGCCCGGCGACCGGGTGCGGTTGAACCCAATTCGCGCTCCAGCCCGAAATGGGTGGCGGTGTTGATCGTTGCCATTTGCAGCGCCACCAGCGGGTCGCAGCCACAGGCGATCGCATGGCGCACGACCCGGTTCATATGCCCGTCGTTTACCAGCGTGCCCGAATGGCAATCGTCGGTACACAGGATGAAGTTGCGCGGGTCGAGCCCCTTTTCCGTCACCGCGGTGATCTGGGTTTCCACGTCATACCAGGCGCTGCCCAGCCGCATCATGCTGCGCATGCCCTGACGTACGCGGGCGATGGCATCGGCCTCGCAGGTGCCCTCGTGATCGTCGGCCGGGCCACCCGCCACATAGGCGGCAAAGGCGGGGCCAAGGTCGGGCGAGGCATAGTGCCCGCCCACCGTCTTGCCCGCGCGCTGGGTGGCGGCGATCTCGGCCAGCATCTTGGGGTCGGCATTGGTGACACCGGGAAAGTTCATCATCTCGCCCAGACCGATGATGCCGGGCCATGTCATCGCCTCGGTCACATCCTCGGGCGTGATCTCATACCCGGTGGTTTCCAACCCCGGCGCCGAGGGCGCGCAGGAGGGCATCTGGGTAAAGATGTTGACAGGCTGCATCAGCGCCTCGTCATGCATCATCCGCACACCTGCGAGGCCAAGGACATTGGCGATCTCATGCGGGTCGGTGAACATGGTGGTGGTGCCATGCGGGATGACGGCGGCGGCAAATTCCGCCGGGGTCAGCATGCCGCTTTCGATATGCATATGCCCGTCACAAAGACCGGGGATCATATAGCGGCCATTCGCCTCGATGATCTGGGTGTCGGGTCCGGTGCAATGGCTGGCATCGGGGCCGACAAAGGCGATGCGCCCTTCGGCAATGGCGATGGAGTGGCCGGGCAGTGCCTCGCGCGTGTGCACGTTGATCCAGATACCATCTCGGATGATCATGTCTGCCGGTTCGCGGCCTGCGGCGACGGCGACCAGACGGGGGGCCACATCGGCCCAATCGGGGAAAGTCTTGTGTTCCATGGCGCAGCTTTTCCGAAACCGCGACCGGGTGCAAGCCCCGCCGAAAGGGTTTCATCAAAGCTTCGTCATTGCCCGCTTGACAGCGGCAGGCGGTCGGCGTGACCCTGCCGGAATGGATTATGATACGATAGATGCAGATGGGTTCGGGCGGTCGCTCAGGGGGATCGGGCTGAACCTGTTGGTGCGGGATGTTCCCGCAGAATGTGCTTTTCTAGAGGCTGTTTTCGCGATGAGGTCGCATCAGGTGACAGCGGATTTCGCCATTGTCACCTATGGTGCGCAGGTGTTCCAGCTGCACAGCGACGGCACCTATCATGCGAACCCGCTGTTGGGGCTTTTGCCAGAGAACCCGCCGCGCGGCGGGGGCCTCGAAATCAGGCTCTATGACAGCGATCCCGATGCGTCGGTGGTGCGGGCAGCGGATTTCGGCGCGACCATCCTGCAAGCGCCGACCGACAAGCCTCATGGCCTGCGCGAGGCCTATATCCTTTGTGACAATGGCTATGCATGGGTGCCGAGCCGGCCCAAGGACAGCGCGTGACCGCAGCGCGCCCTCGGGCGCGCTGCCCGGCCCAACGGGAGGAGGGGCCGCGCCAGCGGCATCGACGACGGGCGGGAGCGCCCCTTTCCCGGATCACCCAGCCTCGCGGGCGATTTCGGCGCGGATCCAGTTGGCAAAGGCCACCGCACCGGGGGTCTCCTCGGCCTGGGGTGACAAGAGCAGGTAATAGGCCTCGGGCATCAGCACGCTGTGATCGAAAGGGGCGATCAGGCGACCCTCGGCCAACAGGCGCGACACGATCACCTTGTGCCCCATGCACAACCCGCCCCCGGCCATCGCCACGGAAAGCCCGACCATATAGGTGGTGGCATAGGTGATCGGTGGATTGGGCCAGGGCAGGCCCACGTCCTCGGCCCAGCTTGCCCAGTTCGACAGCAGGTTCGAGCAGTCGTAGAGCGGCTGTTCATGCAGGTTGTCCAGAGTGACCGGATAGCCCGGAGCACAGACCGGGAAATAGCGATCGGTTGTCAGCAATTCGGTCCGCACCGTATCCGCCGGTCGCAAGGAATAGCGGATCTCGACCGCCGCGCCCTCGGCCATCTCGCGCGGCTCCCAAAGCTCGGTGAAGATGTTCAGATGCACATCCGGGTGCAGCGCGCGGAACCGGGGCAGGCGCGGGCCCAGCCAGTTGACCGCGAAGGTGATGTTGCATTGCACCTGCACCGTGTTCTGGTGATCGCCGGTCACCGCGCGCGTGCCCCGGATCAGGGTGCGGAACGCCTCGCGCACCACCGGCAGATAGGTGATCCCGGCCTCGGTCAGTTCCAGCGCCCGGGGCCGCCGGTGAAACAGCGGCTGCCCAAGGTGCGATTCCAGCGCCTTGATCTGCTGGCTGACCGCGCTTTGCGTCATGTTCAGATCACGCGCGGCGCCGGTAAAGGACAGGTGGCGGGCGGCGGCCTCGAAGGTACGCAACCAGCCCAGCGGGGGGAGGGGGTTCTGCATCCCATAACCTTGCCATAAGTGTTTCTAATGCGAAATGGGCGAATTTTTCGTTGGTCAAACCTGATGTCTAAAGGCAGGTTTTGGACAGTCACACCGCCAGCCCGAGATCAGGAGAACCCCATGTCCGTCACCAGCCTGCGCCCCAATATCGACCATTGGCAGGAGCGCGTCGATCTGGCGGCCTCGTTCCGCTGGATCGAGCGGCTGAACATGCATGAAGGGGTTGCCAACCATTTCAGCCTGGCGGTGAACCCCGAGGGGACACAGTTCCTGATGAACCCCAACCAGATGCATTTCGCGCGCATCCGCGCCTCGGACCTGCTGCTCTTGGATGCCAATGACCCCAAGACGATGGAGATGCCCGGCGCCCCTGATCCCACCGCCTGGGGCCTGCATGGCTCGATCCACCGCCGCTGTCCGCATGCGCGCTGCGTGATGCATGTGCATTCGATCTTTGCCACCGTGCTGGCCAGCCTTGCCGACAGTTCCCTGCCGCCGATCGACCAGAACACCGCCACCTTCTACAACCGCTATGTCATCGACGATGAATTCGGCGGGCTGGCGTTCGAAAGCGAGGGCGAGCGCTGTGCCTCGATGCTGAGCGACCCGAAGAAGCGGGTGATGATCATGGGCAACCATGGCGTGCTGGTGATCGGCAGCGACGTGGGCGATACGCTCAACCGGCTCTACTATTTCGAGCGCGCCGCCGAGACCTATATCCGCGCCTTGCAGACCGGCCGCCCGCTCAGGGTGCTGAGCGACGAGATTGCCGAAAAGACGGCGCGGGAGCTTGACGACTATCCCGGCCAGGCCGAGGCGCATCTGCGCGAGGTCAAGGCGGTGCTGGACGATGAAGGCTCGACCTACGCCAGCTGACACTTTGAAAACCGCAACCTGCCTGCACCGACCCCGGGGGCGCCGGAGGATGGCGCTTGCCCAGAGACGAGGAAAGACGATGACCGATTTCAGTCAGGACGCCGAAGCGGCTCGCTGGAATTATCGCCCCGAAAATCCCGTGGGGCTGAATCCGCTGTTCAGCTGGCCGCCCCGTCCGGCGGCGGTTCTGCGCTGGTATCGCGGGGCGTGGCTGCAACTGACCTCGCTGACACTCTGTTTGGCGCTGGCCGTTGCGGCCTATGCCTGGTTCCTGCCGCCGCTTGAAGCGATGCAGAGCTTTGCGCCCGGCTGGATGTTCCGGGTGTGGCTCTTGAACATGGTGCCGCAGATCCTGGTGGCGGGCGGTCTGCACTGGTGGCTCTACATGCGCAAGGGCCAGGGCATGTACAAGAAGTTCGACCGCCGCGACCTGACCCGCGATAACGGTACCTTTACCTTTCGCAACCAGGTCTGGGACAATATCTGGTGGACGCTGGGCAGCGCGATGACCGTCTGCACGGTCTATCAGTGGCTGATCTACTGGGTCATGGCCAATGGCTGGGTGCCCACCGTCTCCTGGGCACAGGCGCCGGTTTGGTTTGTGGTCTGGATGTTCTTCATCCCGATGTGGTCGGGGCTGCATTTCTACTGGGTGCACCGGCTGGAGCATCACCCGAAGCTCTACAAGCATGTGCACGCGGTGCATCACCGCAACGTCAATATCGGCCCGTGGTCGGGCATTTCGAACCACTGGTACGAGAATATCCTCTACTTCACGACCTATTTCATTCATCTGCTGGTGCCCTCGCACCCGCTGCACCTGCTGTTTCATATCTATTTCCAGCAGGTCAGCCCGATCCTGTCGCATTCGGGGTTCGAGAAGATCAAGGCGGGCGAGACCGAGGCCGCCAAGACCGGGGATTTCTTTCACCAGCTGCATCACCGCTATTTCGAATGCAATTACGGCACCTCCGAGATCCCGTTCGACAAGTGGTTCGGCACATTTCACGACGGCAGCGCCGAGGCGACCACACGCACCCGCGCCTATAAAAAGCAGATGTATACCTGACCCGGTCGCCAGGTTTGGCAGGGCCGCCCGCTTGGGCGGCCTTTCACGTTCTTGAGGGCGCGCGCACCGGGTCTTTACCTTCCCCCCGCGCCTCTGCTACAGGCGCGGCGTCCGGATCATCCGGGCGCCGGTCGCAGCCTACCCGGCTTATGAAAACAAGGGACCCGAACGTGAAGACACTTGTCATCTGCTCCGGCGGATTGGATTCGGTATCGCTGGCTTACAAGGTGGCCGCCGAACACGATCTGATCGGCCTTATCTCTTTCGACTACGGTCAGCGCCACCGCAAGGAACTGGACTTTGCCGCGCGCTGTGCCGCGCGGCTGGGCGTGCCGCATGACCTGATCGACATGCGCCAGATCGGCGCGCATCTGTCGGGCAGTGCCCTGACCGACGATGTGGACGTACCTGACGGGCATTATGCCGAGGACACCATGAAGATCACCGTGGTGCCCAACCGCAATGCCATCATGCTGGCCATCGCATTCGGCATCGCCGCGGCCAAACAGGCCGATGCGGTGGCGACCGCCGTGCATGGCGGCGATCACTTCATCTATCCCGATTGCCGCCCCGGTTTTACCCAGGCCTTCGAGGCGATGCAGGCCCAGGCACTGGACGGCTATGCCAGCGTGCGGCTCTACACGCCCTTCGTACACGAACCGAAATCGGCCATTGTGAGCGAGGGCGCGCGCCACAACACGCCCTTTGCCGATACCTGGTCCTGCTACAAGGGGGGCGAGGTGCATTGCGGCCGCTGCGGCACCTGTGTCGAGCGGCGCGAGGCCTTCCATCTGGCCGGCGTCGAGGACCCGACCGTCTATGCCGACCCCGAGTTCTGGCGCGCGGCGGTGGAGGGGCGCTGATGTACCGGATCACCAAGGAGTTCCATTTCTCGGCCTCGCACCAGCTGTGCCACCTGCCCGACGACCACCCCTGTGCCCGGCTGCACGGGCATAACTATATCGTCGAGGTCGAACTGGCCGCTGCCGATCTGGATGCCAACGGGTTTGTCCGCGATTACCGCGAGTTGAAGCCGCTCAAGACCTGGATCGACGACGCGCTGGACCATCGACACCTGAACGAGGTGTTCGGCCATGACATGGTCACGTCCGAACGGCTGGCGAAAGAGGTCTATGACTTCTGCAAGGCGCGCTGGGCAGAGACCAGCGCCGTGCGGGTCAGCGAGACGCCCAAGACCTGGGCCGAGTACCGGCCATGACCACGCTGCGCATCGCCGAGATCTTTGGCCCCACGATACAGGGTGAGGGCGCGGTGATCGGCGCACCGACCGTATTCGTGCGGGCGGGGGGCTGTGACTATCGCTGTTCGTGGTGCGATAGCCTGCATGCGGTGGACAGCGCCTATCGTGATACATGGGCGCCTATGACCACGGAACAGGTCTGGGTCGAGGTTGAACGCCTGTCCGGTGGGGTGCCCCTGACGGTCTCGCTCTCGGGCGGCAACCCGGCAATTCAGGATTTCGGACCGCTGATCGAGATGGGCAAGGCGCAGGGCTATCGCTTTGCGCTGGAAACCCAAGGATCGGTCGCGCGCGGCTGGTTTCGCGAACTGTCGCCCCTGATCCTCAGCCCCAAGCCGCCTTCGTCCGGTGAAACGGTCGATTGGGACCGGTTCGCCGACTGTATCGCGCGGGCGCGCGATGCCGTGACGGTGATCAAGATCGTGGTGTTCGACGAGACTGATTACCTTTGGGCGCGCGAGGTGGCGGCGCGCTATCCGACCCTGCCGGTCTATCTGCAACCGGGCAACCACACGCCACCGCCGCCCGATGCCGAGGATGCCGCCATCGACATGGACGGTATCATGACACGCTATGAATGGCTGATCGGTCGGGCCCTGGCCGACCGATGGTTCACCCCCACAATCCTGCCGCAGCTGCATGTGCTGGTCTGGGGCAACAAACGCGGCGTCTGAGACGCCGAGAGGAGCAAGACAATGGCCAATCAGGACATCTATGCGAACCTGACCCAACTGGGTGGCAAGACGGAACTGCCGAACTCGCCCGAAGAGGCGGTGCTGGAAAAGGTGCCCAACCCGCAGGCGGGCACCGAATACGCGGTGCGCTTCACTGCGCCCGAGTTTACCTCGCTCTGCCCGCTGACGGCGCAGCCCGATTTCGCCCATATCGTGATCGACTATGTGCCGGGCGACTGGCTGGTGGAAAGCAAGTCGCTGAAGCTTTATCTGGGCTCGTTCCGCAATCACGGTGCGTTCCACGAGGATTGCAGCGTCTCCATCGGCAAGCGGCTGGTCGAGCTGCTAGCGCCCAAATGGCTGCGGGTCGGGGCCTATTGGTATCCGCGCGGCGGCATTCCGATCGACGTGTTCTATCAGACCGGGCCGGAATTGCCGGGTGTCTGGATCCCCGATCAGGGCGTGCCGACCTATCGCGGACGGGGCTAGGTTCAGGTCCCTAGGACTTCTCGAACAGCGCGATGAACGCCATGTCGTCCTTGTGCGGGCCTGCGGCCAGATCGCCATAGATCCGGACCTGGGGCAGTTTGAGGTTCTCGATCTGCCCCCGCTCCATCTCGCGCAGCGCGGTGGCAAAGCCTTTCTCGTCGAAATGCGCGGCGTTGATCGACAGCGCGAATTGCGCGCCGGGCCGGGCGACGCGCAAAAGCGCGGGAAAAACCTCGGGGCCGAGATGGCCATGGGTGAAGGTACCCGAGGACACGATACCGGAGTAACTCTCGCGCGGGGCGGGGATACCCTGGTTCAGGTCGGTCTCGATGGCGTCGCGATAGATGTCCTTGCGCATGGCGCGGTCCAGCATCTCGGCGCTGATATCGGCGGCGTCGATCGGGCCGACGCCAAGCCCCGCCAGAATGGCACCGCAGAGGCCGGTTCCCGCGCCCACATCCAGCACGGGGCCCTGGCCACCGGCACCCACAAAGGCGCGGGCAGTGAGCGCGGGCAGTTGATAGTCTTCGCGCGCGGCAAAGCCGTCGTCATAATCGCCCGCCCATTCGGCATAGAGCTGCCGGTTGTCCTCGGGCGATTGCAGGCGATAGGCCGCGTCCAGATCGGGTGTTTTGATGCTCATCCCCAATTGAAGGCCCAAGAGCGGATTCGAATCAAGTGCGTCGATCAAGCGCTTGCACATCGCGCATGGGCGCCGCATCTAGGATCCCATGACTGGAACACTGCTTTCTTTTGGACATGGCTATACCGCCCGGGTGCTGTCGCGGGCGCTGGCGCCGCAAGGCTGGCGCATCATCGGGACCAGCCGCAACCCCGACCAGCTGGAGGCGATCCGCGCCTCGGGCGCCGAGCCGCTGCTGTGGCCGGGCGAAGAGCCTTTGCTTGACGGTGTCACGCATCTGCTGATCTCGACCGCGCCCGATGCCGCGGGCGATCCGGTGCTGGCGGCGCTGGGGGAGCAGATCGCGGCGCGCGCGGCGCAGTTCCGCTGGGTCGGTTACCTGTCGACCACCGCCGTCTATGGCGACCATGGAGGCGCCTGGGTTGACGAGACGACGCCGCTCAGCCCCTTGGCCGCACGTGGGCGCTGGCGGGTGATGGCGGAACAGCAATGGCAGGCGATTCCGGGTCTGCCGATTCACATCTTTCGGTTGGCCGGTATTTACGGCCCGGGGCGCGGGCCGTTCTCGAAACTGGGCAAGGGCGGCATTCGCCGGATCATCAAGCCGGGACAGGTCTTCTCGCGCATCCATGTCGAGGATATCGCCCAGGTCCTGGCCGCCTCGATGGCGCGGCCCAACCCCGGATCGGTCTATAATGTCTGCGATGACGAACCGGTGCCGCCACAGGACGTAATCGCCTATGCGGCCGAGTTGCAGGGCCTGCCCCTACCGCCCGCGGTGGATTTCGACAAGGCCGACCTGACCCCGATGGCGCGCAGCTTCTACAGCGAGAACAAGCGGGTACGCAACGACCGGATCAAGGACGAACTGGGCGTGCAGCTGAAATACCCCAACTACCGGGTGGGGCTGGAGGCCTTGCAGGCCGAAAGCGGGGATTGACCGGGAAAGGGCTTGTTAGGGCCGCGTCCGTTGTCACGACCGCTCTGGCCCGTCAGCCTCTTCAGGTCCATGCAGCACGATATTGAACCCTTCCTCTGCCGTGGGTTCTGCGAAATACTTGGAAAACAGCTGAAACTGGGCTTCGGTCGCGGCAAAGGGGTGATCCCCCTTTGCATTGCGGGCATGCAGCCGTTCCAGACAGATTTCATCCGGGGTCGCCATGACGTGCAATTGGTGCGACGCATTCGATGCGGCAAGGATGCTGCGCATCCAGGCGCGGTTCTCGGTCGTGTTTGCCGGGAAATCGAGGACAACCGAAACCCCGGCTTTCAACAGCGAAACGACATGTGGTCCCATGATCGCCCGCAGCTTGGCCGCGCAGCGCATGTAGTCCTTTGGCGACGACATCTCTTCGGAAAACAAGGCGCTCAGCCAATCGTCTTCGGCAATCAGCACCGTTCCTTCGACGCGCCCCAAACGGGCAGCAAGGGTCGATTTCCCGGATCCGATCTTGCCGCAGAGCATATGCAGGGTTGGTGCAGAAGGTGGCATTCGGGTATCCATTCTTTCTAGCCGACGGATTGATCCTTCGGGCCTGACGGCGGGCAGCCAACGTCGCAGCGGAACTCAGAGAGAGACCACATTTGATAACCAGGTGGTCAAGCCCGCTTCTCCCCGATCTTCGCCACGCCCAGCACTTCGAGCACCTTGGCCTCGATCTGGGGGGCGTTCATGCCTGCGATGGCGTACATGTCCTCGGGGCTGGACTGGTCGATGAACGTATCGGGCAGGACCATCGAGCGGAACTTGAGCCCGTGGTCGAAGACGCCCTCGTCCGAGAGCAGTTGCGCCACGTGGCTGCCGAAGCCGCCGACGGCGCCTTCCTCGATGGTGATCAGCGCTTCGTGATCGGCGGCCAGTTGCAGGATCAGGTCGCGGTCCAGCGGTTTGGCAAATCGGGCGTCGGCGATGGTGGGGGCGATCCCCTTGGCCGCCAGCGCCTCGGCGGCCTTTTGCACCTCGGCCAGCCGGGTGCCGAAGGAGAGAAGGGCGACGCGGGCGCCTTGCTGGATCATCCGGCCCTTGCCGATTTCCAGCACCTTGCCCTGTTCGGGCATCTCGACGCCCACGCCTTCGCCGCGCGGATAGCGGAAGGCGATCGGACCGTCGTCATGGGCGGCGGCGGTGGCGACCATATGCACCAGTTCGGCCTCGTCGGCGGCGGCCATGACCACCATGCCGGGCAGGTTGGCCAGAAAGGCGATGTCGAAACTGCCCGCGTGGGTGGCGCCATCGGCGCCGACCAGACCAGCACGGTCGATGGCGAAGCGGACCGGCAGGCGCTGGATCGCGACGTCATGCACGACCTGATCGTAACCGCGTTGCAGGAAGGTCGAGTACATCGCGCAGAAGGGTTTCAGCCCGCCCGCCGCGAGGGCGGCGGAGAAGGTCACGCCATGCTGTTCGGCGATGCCCACGTCGAAACAGCGCGAGGGGTAGCGTTCGGCAAAGAGGTTCAGCCCGGTGCCGTCGGGCATGGCGGCGGTGACGGCGACGATCTTGTCGTCGCGGGCGGCCTGATCGACCAGCGCCTTGCCGAAGACCGAGGTATAGGAGGGCGCGTTCGAGGGCGCCTTTTTCTGCTTGCCCGTCACCACGTCGAATTTCGCGGTGGCATGGCCGCGGTCGCGGGCGCGTTCGGCGGGGGCATAGCCCTTGCCCTTTTTCGTCAGCACATGCAGCAGGATCGGGCCGGTGGCGCGGGCCTTGATGGTGCGCAGGACCGGCAGGAGCTGGTGCATGTCATGCCCGTCGATGGGGCCGATATAGGAAAACCCCAGCTCCTCGAACAAGGTGCCGCCGACAGCCATGCCCTTGAGCATTTCCTTGGCGCGCTTGGCGCCCTCGCGGAAGGGTTCGGGCAGCAGCGAGACCGCGCCCTTGGCGGCGGCTTTCAACTCCTGAAACGGGGCCTCGGCATAGAGGCGCGAGAGATAGTTCGACAGCGCGCCGACCGGCGGGGCGATCGACATTTCATTGTCGTTGAGGATGACGATGAGGCGCTTTTTCAGGTGGCCCGCGTTGTTCATCGCCTCGAACGCCATGCCGGCGGACATGGAACCGTCGCCGATCACGGCGATGGCGTCGCCCAACCCCTCGGGCGTCACGCCACCCAGGTCGCGCGCCACGGCAAAGCCGAGGGCTGCACTGATCGAGGTGGAGCTATGGGCGGCGCCGAACGGGTCGTAGGGCGACTCGGAGCGCTTGGTGAAGCCCGAAAGCCCGTCCTTCATGCGCAGGGTACGGATGCGGTCGCGGCGTTCGGTCAGGATCTTGTGCGGGTAACACTGGTGGCCGACATCCCAGATCACCTTGTCGCGCGGCGTGTCGAACACCGCGTGCAGCGCCACGGTCAGTTCCACCACGCCAAGGCCTGCGCCCAGGTGGCCGCCGGTGACCGAGACGGCCGAGACGGTCTCGGCCCGAAGCTCGCCCGCGAGCTGGGTGAGCTGCGCGTCGGAGAACCGTTTCAGGTCCGCCGGACGGGTCACCTGGTCAAGAAGCGGGGTAAGCGGGCGGTCAGACATGGCGTCCTTCGTGGTTCAGTTCTCGCGCGCAATAACGAAGCGGGCGGCTTCCTTCAAGGTTTCGGCGCGGGCGCCATAGGGTGAAAGCGCATCGCAGGCCTTGTCGACAAGGTCGCGGGCGCGGGTCCTGGCGGCGTCGAGACCCAGGAGCGAGACAAAGGTGGCCTTGCCCGCGCTGGCGTCCTTTTGCAGCCGTTTGCCCGCCTTTTCGGCATCGCCTTCTACGTCCAAGATGTCGTCGGCGATCTGGAAAGCAAGCCCCAGCGCGCGGGCATATTGGCGCAAGGGGGCCGGGTCGGCCCCGGCCAGCACGGCCCCGGCGGCGGCGGACCATTCGATCAGCGCTCCGGTCTTGCCCGCTTGCAGTTGGGTGATCTGGTCAAGTGTCAGCGGTTCGGGCGCGGTTTCGGCGGCGATGTCCAGCGCCTGGCCCAGTACCATGCCGCGCGCGCCCGCCGCCTGCGCCAGCGTGAGCGCCAGAGTGGCGCGGGTCTCGGCGCTGCCTGTCTCGGGGCGGGTACACAGCTCGAACGCCAGCGAATGCAGCGCGTCGCCTGCCAGAACGGCGGTGCCCTCGTCCCATTTCACATGAGCGGTAGGGCGGCCCCGGCGCAGGTCATCGTCGTCCATGCAGGGCAGGTCGTCATGCACCAGGCTATAGGCATGCAGCGCCTCGATGGCGGTGGCGGGCCAGATCGCGCGCGCCTCGTCCACATCATGCAACCGGGCGCTTTCCAGCACCAGAAAGCCGCGCAGGCGCTTGCCGCCCTCGGTGGTCCAGGCCATGGCGCGGGTGATGTCGAGCGGCTCCAGCGCGCCCAGCACAGTGTCGAAACTGCGCTGGATCAGCGCGGCGTCCTGCGCCAGCCTTTCGCGGAACATGGTCAGAGACCTTCGACCGGCTTGGTGCCCGTTGGCTGGCCATTGCTGTCGAGCGTGATGGCGGCAACCTTTTCCTCGGCGCGCTTCAGCTCGTCCTCGCAGCGTTTTTTCAGCGCCGCACCGCGTTCGTAAAGCGCGATGGACTGATCCAGCGCCACATCGCCGCGTTCAAGCTGACCGACCACGGTTTCCAGCTCTTTCATCGCCTGTTCAAAGCTCATCTGGTCGACGGGGGTCTCGGTCATGTCGCGGCCTTTATCAATTCCTGTACATGCGCGCGCGTTGCAGCGGCGAGCGCGTTCAGATCATAACCGCCTTCGAGAGTCGAGACGATACGGCCCTGACACAGCTCTTGCGCCAGGGTGCACAGCTCGGCGGTGAGCCAGGCGAAATCTGCGGTGGACCAGTTCAGGTTGGCCAGCGGATCATCCTGATGGGCGTCGAACCCGGCTGAGATGATGATGAGTTCAGGCATGAAGGCGCGCAGTCGCGGGAAGGCCTGGGCCGTGTAGGCCGCGCGCATCTCGGCGCCGCCGGTGCCCGGGGCCAGCGGGATGTTGAGGATCTGGCCGTGCGCGCCATCCTCGTCCGGGCGGCCCGAACCGGGCCAGAGCGGCATCTGCTGGCTGGTGATCAGAAGCGCGCGCGCCTCGTCCCACAAGAGGTCCTGGGTGCCGTTGCCGTGATGGACGTCGAAATCCACAACCGCGACGCGGTTCAGCCCGTGAAAATCGAGCGCGTGTTTCGCGGCCAGCGCGGCATTTCCGAAGAGGCAGAAGCCCATCGCGGTTTCGCGTTCGGCGTGGTGGCCCGGCGGGCGGATGGCGCAAAAGGCGTTTTGCACCTCGCCGCCCAGCACCATGTCGACGGCGCGCACCACGGCGCCCGCGGCACGGAACGCGGCATCGACCGAACCGGGCGACAGGAAGGTGTCGCCGTCGATCTGGGTGAACCCCTCGTCAGGGCGGGCATCGCGGATATCGGCGATGTAGCCCGCAGGATGGATGCGCAGCAGGTCGTCTTCGGCGGCCAGCGGCGCGGTGACGCGGCGCAGGTCGAGCGGTTCGAGGGCGTGAAGCACATGTTCCAGCCGCGCCACCCGTTCGGGATGGCCGGTCGGCGTGACATGGGTCAGGCAGTCGGCATGGGTGATCAGGGCGGTGGTCATCGGCATTCCTTTGGGCGGGCCGGGATCAGTCCGGCGCCAGCATGTAGCCCGCGCCGCGCACCGTTTGCAGATAGCGCGGCTGTTTCGGGTTGGGCTCGATCTTGCGCCGAAGGCGGGTGATCTGCACATCAACCGCGCGTTCCTGGGCCTGGCCCCGGTCGCGGCCCAGATCCTCGACCAGCTTGGTGCGGGTGATCGCCTCGCCCGGACGGGCGGCAAAGATCTTCATCAACTGGTTCTCGGTGGCGGTCAGGCGGACCAGCTGGTCGCCCTGCCACATCTCGCCGCGTTCGATGTCATAGCGGATCGGCCCCAGTTGCAGGAACTTGGGTGCCGCGTCCTGGGCGCTGGTATCGGGGACGCGGCGCAGGATTGCGTTGATCCGGAGCAGAAGCTCGCGCGGCTCAAAGGGTTTGGCCAGATAGTCGTCGGCGCCAGCCTCCAGCCCGGCGATCCGGTGCTCTGTCTCGCCACGGGCGGTCAGCAGCAGGATTGGCGTGCTCAAGCTCTTGCGCAGGGCGCGGGTCAGGCTGACACCATCCTCGCCCGGCATCATCACATCCATGACGATCAGGTCGAAATCCAGCCCCGACAGGATGCGCCGGGCATGTTCGGCGTCGCGCGCTGCGGTCACAAGGAATCCGTGCCGCATCAGGAACTTCTTCAGCAGGTCACGAATGCGTTCGTCATCGTCGACGATCAGCAGATGGGCGTCAAAAGCACTCATGAGCCGCTGTCCCGCAGTTTGACATAGGCCCGTTGCATCTCGCGATCCATCATCGCCTCCAATACCTGGCGGAACCCGGCGACCGCCTCGGGCCCGGCCTCCTTGTATGCGGCGCGCATCCGGGCGCGCTGCGCATCCGACAGTTTCGCCTCCAGCGCCGCGCCTGCCTCGGTCAGGAACAGGTGTCGCTCGCGCTTGTCCTGGGTGCCGACCCGGCTTTCGACCAGGCCGTCGGCGATGAGGGTGCGCAACACCCGGTTCAACGATTGTTTGGTGACACCCAGAATGGCCAGCAGGTTGTTCACCGTGGTCCCCGGCGCCCGGTTGATGAAGTGGATCGCCCGGTGATGGGCGCGGCCATAGGCCATCTCGGCCAGGATGCGGTCGGGGTCGGCGGTAAAGCCGCGATAGGCGAAAAACATCGCCTCGATCCCCTGTCGCAGCTGCTCGTCGGTCAGAAACAGCAGGCTTTCACCGCCAAAGACCGGTGATGGTCGCGCGTCGGACATGTGGTGCACCTTTGTCGTTCCTCGTCACTTTATGTCAGTCTTGTTGACATTCCAATACTGAACAGGTAGTGAGTCGCAGTTTTTGCGCAATATAGTGTCCGGTGCGGAACTTGCTGGCGCAATAATTGAAAATACGACCTGGTTTGGAGGGAACACAATGGCGGGTTATGATGATCGCGATGGCGTGATCTGGATGGATGGAGAACTGGTCGATTGGCGCGATGCCAAGGTCCATATCCTGACCCATGCCATGCACTATGCCTCGTCCGTGTTCGAGGGCGAGCGCGCCTATAACGGCAAGATCTTCAAGAGCCGGGAACATTCCGAGCGGCTCGTCGCCAGTGCGCAGGCGCTGGACATGCCGATGCCCTATTCGGTCGATCAGATCGAGGCCGCCAAGGAAGAGACGCTGAAGGCCAGCGGTCTGACCGATGCCTATGTGCGCGCGCTGGTCTGGCGCGGGTCGGGCGAGGATATGGGCGTGGCCTCGGCCCGCAACCCGGTGCGGATGGCGATCGCGGTCTGGCCCTGGGGCGCCTATTACGGCGACGCCAAGATGCAGGGCGCCAAACTGGACATCGCCGAGTGGAAGCGTCCCAGCCCAGAAACGATCCCGGTGCATGCCAAAGCGGCAGGTCTTTACATGATCTGCACCATCTCCAAGCACAAGGCCGAGGCCAAGGGCTGTTCGGATGCGCTGTTCATGGACTGGCGCGGCTATGTGGCCGAGGCGACCGGCGCCAACGTGTTCTTTGTCAAGGATGGCGAGGTGCATACGCCGCTGGCCGACTGCTTCCTGAACGGGATCACCCGGCAGACGGTGATCGGGATGCTCAAGGACAAGGGCATCACCGTGCACGAGCGCCGCATCAAGCCGGAGGAGATGGAAGGGTTCGAACAGTGCTGGCTGACCGGCACCGCCGCCGAGGTCACCCCGGTGGGCCAGATCGGGCCTTATACGTTCGAAGTGGGCCAGATGACCCGCGATATCGCAGCGGAGTACGAGGCGCTGGTTCGGGCCTAGGTTCTGACTCCTTTTTTAGAGAGAGGGCGCCGGTCACCCGGCGCCCTTTTTCGTTCAGACGATTTCGGTCGTGACGACGATGTTGCCACGCGTGGCGTTGGAATAGGGGCAGATGGCGTGACCTGCATCGGCGATGCGCTGCGCCTCGGCCTTGTCGACGCCCGGCATCGAGACCTTGAGCGCCACGGCCAGGCCAAACCCGCCCTCGGCGCGGGGGCCGATGCCGACCTCGGCGTCGACCGAGACATCGGCGGGCACCTTGGCCAGCGTCTTGTCTTGGGTCGTGGCGAATTGCATCGCCCCGATATAGCAGGCGGCATAACCGGCGGCGAACAGCTGTTCGGGGTTATGGCCCTTGCCGTTGCCGCCCATCGCGGGCGGGGTCGCGAGCACCAGGTCAAGGCCGGATTCGGCGACCTGCGCCTGGCCATTGCGGCCACCGGTGGCGCGGGCGTGTGCGGTATAGACGGGGGAAACGGTCATGTTGGGCTCCATTTTATCGAATGCGATTAAATCGTGTGCGATTTAAATAGGAGTGTCGTACGCGAAATGCAAGCCATTGCGAAATAATCGCGCGCGATCTATATCGTGGGCATGCTGGATCGTGCCCTCACTCTTGATGAATTGCTGTGCTTTTCGCTCTATTCCGCCAATCACGCGATGGGGCGGCTGTACCGCCCGCTGCTGGCGCGGTTCGATCTGACCTATCCGCAATACCTGGTGCTGGTGGCGCTGTGGCAGCAGGACGGCCGCAAGGTGGGCGATCTGGGTACGGTATTGCAGCTTGAATCAAACACGCTGACGCCGCTTTTGAAGCGGATGGAGGCGGCGGGGCTGATCAGACGTGCGCGCAACCCGCAGGATGAGCGCAGCGTGATCGTGACCCTGACCGACAAGGGCCAGGCGCTGGAGGGTGAGGCGGCAGAGATCTCGAACTGCATCCTGGCGGCGGCGGATGCGGATCTGGCCGAACTGGCCGAGCTGCGCGACCGGCTGCACCGGTTGACCGAACGGTTGCGCGAGGCCGGATAGCGGCCCCGCGCATCAGGTGGTTACGACCACCGATCCCCTCATATGCGGGTGGTAGGCACAGAAATAGGGATAGGTGCCTGGGGTATCGAAGCGGATCGTGGCCTGCCCGCCCTTTTCCAGTTCTTCGGTATCCCAGTTTGCCTCGTCATCGGTGGCGGTATGCGGGGCAAAATCGTGGTTGATCCAGCGCACGGTTTCCCCGGCCCGGATGGTGACCTCGGCCGGCTCAAAGGCAAAGGCGCGGATATCGACCACCACCGGGCTAGAGCCCGATGCGGGGAACGCGGAACCCACGATCGCCCCCCCCGCACCGAAGCAGACCTGCCTGCGGGTCAGCCGCATTGCAGGCCGTTCACCATCTGCTCGGCATGGCCTTCGTGCACCTTGAAGGTGACGAGCGCTTCGGACAGCAGATCCTTGAGCGGTTCGACGGTCGCGGTCGGGATGAAGACGCCTTCGACCGTCTGGTTGACCACCTGATGGTAACCGAGTTCGTTCTGGGCATAGGCGCAGTCAAAGGCCTTGCCGCTCAGCGACATCAGTTCGGCGCGCTTGTCGGCAGCACCCTTGACCAGCGTGCGGCTCAGGTCGTTGTCCTGGGGCGTGACGTTCAGCTTGGTGATCAGATCGCCGGCAGCCACGTTTACCGCAGTGTGGTCACGGATCATGGTTTCGGCAAAGGCGCGGACCTCGGCATTCTCTGACACGGCCAGCGCCAGATGCGCATAGCGGATGTCGATCTGACCGGCGGTATAGGCGGTATGTGCGATTTCCAGGTCGTTCATCTTGTCAGCTGCCTGGACGGTTTGGGCGGCAAATCCGAGGGCAAGGGCGGCGGCGAGGGTAATAGTCTTCATGTCTTGTCTCCTTAAAAGGTTTCGGTAATCCCTCAGATAATTGGTTTCCCGGTATGTTGAATGCGCGTGAAGACAAAGAACATTGCAGATCGTTCAGCTATCTGGACGAAATGAAAAAAATGGGTATGTTGGCGGTATGTTGGACCTACTCAGCGATATCCTCACCCGTCTGTCCCTGAAGGGGACGCTGTATTTCCGCACCTCGTTCACGCCGCCCTTCGGCGTGCACGTGCCCTCGTATCAGAACGTGGCCCGGTTTCACTTCGCCTATCGCGGCGAATGCATGGTGCATGTGCCGGCGGCAAACGAGACGCTGCGACTGACCCAAGGTGATCTGGTGCTGATCCCGCACGGTGCCGAACACATGCTGTTGTGCCAGCATTCGCGCCCCGATTCCGCGCTGCCGCTGGATACGGTGCTGAGCCGGTCGGGCTATCGCGGTGAGGGGGTGCTGGTCTATGGCGGCGACGAGGACGATCAGGACACGCAGCTGATCTGCGGGCATCTGACCTACGGCATGCATGGCCGGTCCTGCCCGGGACATACCCTGTTGGAGCGGCTACCGCCCTATATCCTTATCCGGGATTATGGCGAGGAGCGCGGCGCGTGGCTGGAGGCAACTTTGCGCGTGATCGCGGCCGAGGCCGGGCGCGACAGGATGGGCAGCGATCTGATCGCGCTCAAGATGACCGAGGCGCTGTTTGCTCAGGCGATCCGGGCGCATCTGGAAACCGTGAGCCCGGACGATTCCGCGCTGGCGGGGTTTGCTGATCCCAACCTGTCGCGCGCGCTCAGCGCCTTTCACCGGGATCCGGCCAAGGACTGGACTGTCGAAATGCTGGCTCGGATTGCGGGGCAGTCACGCACCGGTTTCGCGCAGCATTTCGCTGCCAAGATGGAGATGACCCCGATGCAATACCTGACCTCGTGGCGGATGCAGATCGCCTGTCAGGGTCTGGTTGACAGCCGGTTGAGCGTGGCCGATGCCGCTGAATTGGCCGGCTACGCCTCGGAAGCGGCGTTCAGCCGGGTGTTCCGCAAGCAGCTCGGGGTGTCCCCAGCGGCCTATCGGCAACAGTTCGATAGCGCGAAGAGACAGACATTGGCTGCATCCTGAACGATCTGACTTGATTCTCGAACTTTGGATCATTCAGCGTTCGATCTTCTGGCTCCATATCAGGGGTATGCCGCCGTAGGGCGGTTCAACCAACCTGATAAGGACCCCAATCATGTCTATTCGTTTTGTTACCCGCACCGTGCATGCCTATCTCGACTATCCCGTGGCGCTGGCCCTGATGGGCCTGCCCGTGATCTTGGGCCTGGGCGCCGACAACCCGATGGCGCTGTGGCTGTCGGTGATCACCGGTTTCGCGGCCTTTGTCCTGACCCTGCTGACCGATCACCATCTGGGGGTCTGGCGCGTCCTGCCCTACAAGTTCCATCTGGCCGTTGACCTGACCGTGGGCATCGTGTTCCTGCTGGCGCCCAGCTTGTTCGGGTTCACGGGGCTGGATGCGCTGTTCTACTGGGTCAACGGCGCGGCGGTTGTCACCGTGATCTCTTTGAGCACGCCCGAGGCGAAACCGGCGATGTAAGCCGGTGACGGCAGCGATCCGTCACAATAACATCGTGAGAAGTTCAAGAATCCGAGCCGTGGGTTTTACAAACCCGCGGCTCTCATGCGCCTACCAATCGCGCGGACCGGAGACTCCGGCCGCCAGACAGGAGAGCATTCGCATGACACGACTTCTTCGCCCCTCGCGCCGGGCCTTTCTGGCAGGCGGCACCGCCTTTACCGCGACGCTGGCCATGCCATCGATCAGCCGCGCCGCCTCGCGCCCGGTCTTTACCCATGGGGTGCAATCCGGTGACGTCGATACCGCATCGGGTATGATCTGGACCCGCACCGACCGTCCGGCAAAAGTGATGATGGAAGTGTCGAGCACCGAGAGCTTTGCCGAGGCGCGCCGCCTGTCGCCGATGTTCGCCACACCCGAGAGCGATCTTGCCGTCAAGCGGCTGGTCGAGGGCCTGCCCGCCGATCAGGAGGTGTTCTATCGCTTTGTCGCCGCCGACTTGGACGATATCCGCGCCGTGTCCGAGCCCATCGTCGGCCGCTTCCGTACAGCACCGACCGCGCGGCGGGATATCCGGTTTGCGTGGTCGGGCGATACCGCCGGCCAGGGTTGGGGTATCGACGACGAGGGTATGCGCACCTATGCCACCATGGCTCAACATCGGCCAGATTTCTTCATCCATTCCGGCGATACGATCTATGCCGATGGCCCGATGAAGGACGAGGTCGAAAAGGACGGCGCGGTGATCTGGAAGAACACCACCTTGATCGAGGAAAAGCGCAAGGTGGCCGAAACGCTGGCCGAGTTCCGGGGTCAGTGGAAATACAATCTGATGGACGAACATGTGCAGGCGATGAACGCGCTTTGCCCGACATTCTTCCAATGGGACGACCACGAGGTGGTCAACAACTGGTCGGATGCCAAGGACCTGAGCGCCGACGACCGCTATACCGAGAAGTCGGTGCATGTGCTGCAAAGCCGCGCCGCGCGGGCGTTTCACGAGATGACGCCGCTCAGGATCACGCCCGCCGAGCCGGGCCGGGTCTATCGCAAGATCTCTTACGGGCCGATGCTGGATGTGTTTTTCCTCGACCTGCGCAGCTATCGCGGCCCGAACGGCGCCTCGATGGAGGAGGAAATCACCGATCAGAGCCGTATCCTGGGCGCCGAGCAGCTGGCCTGGATCAAGCGGGAACTGGCGGCCTCGACCGCGACATGGAAGGTGATCGCCTCGGACATGCCGCTGGGTCTGATCGTGTGGGACAACTGGAAGGAAAAGGCAGGCGCCGAGGCGATCTCGAACGGTGATCACGGCCCCGCCAAGGGGCGCGAGTTGGAAATTGCCGATCTCCTGCGCTTTATCAAGAGCGCGGGCGTGCGCAACACGGTCTGGTTCACGGCGGATGTGCATTACACCGCCGCGCATCACTACAGCCCGGACCGGGCGCAATTCCAGGATTTCGATCCGTTCTGGGAATTTGTCTCGGGCCCGCTGCATGCCGGAACCTTCGGCCCCAACGATCTGGACCGGACCTTTGGCCCCGAGGTGAAGTTCGTCAAGGCGCCGACACCGGAGCAGGGCGCGAACCTGCCGCCCAGCATGGGGCTCCAGTTCTTCGGCCTCGTGGACATCGACGCCGCCAGCCAGCAGATGAAGGTCCGCCTGATGGATCGCGGCAATACCGAGCTGTGGTCGGTCACGCTCGACCCGGTTCTGTCGGCGCTCTGACGTTTGCCACGGGCCAGAAAATTGAAAATTTTCTGGTGACAGAATTTCTGTGAAATTCTGCGGCTGGCCCCGATGGGGCCAGTCAGCGTCGGGCGCGGCCTTCGCGCAGGATGGTGTAGATGCCGCCCGCGACGATGATGGCGCTACCCACCCAGGTGGCGGCGTCTGGCGTTTCGCCAAACACAACAATCCCGAGGATCATGGCAAAGACCAGCCGCGCATAGCGGAACGGGGCGATGACCGAGATCTCGCCGCGCCGCATTGCGCGGGTCAGGCATTCGTATGCCAGTACACCGAACAGGATCGCGGCACCCAGGTGCCGCGCCGTGCCCCAATCCGGCAGGGTGGCGCCGCCGGTCCAGCCAAGCGCCAGCACGCCCGAGACCATCAGCGCGCCAAAGCCGTAGACGCCCAGTTGCGCGTTGCTCAGCCGGGGCCGCGCGGCGCGGGTGGCCAGGTCGCGCCCGGCAAAGCCGATCATGCCGAGGACGGCAAAGATCGAGGCGGGGACAAAACCCTGCATCCCGGGGCGCAGGATCAGCAGCACGCCGGCCAGCCCGATCAGGATCGCGACCCAGCGCCGCCAGCCCACCGTTTCGCCCAGAAACAGCGCCGCCCCCATCGCCACCACCAGCGGTGTCGCCTGAAGTATGGCGGATGTGCTGGTGAGTGGGGTCAGCGCCAGCGCCAGCGTATAGCAGATGCGCCCCATCACCTCAAAGCCCGAGCGGATCGCGAGCGTCCGGTCGGGCCGGACAAAGGCGGCCTCGCCCCGCGAGCGGGCCAGCAGGGCAAAGATGCCCATGCCGCCAAGCCCGAAGAGAATCAGCACCTGCCCAACAGGCAGGACCGCGGTGGCGGATTTGACGAACATATCCTCGAGCGCAAAGGCGCCCATGGCGGCCACCATATAGAGGCTGCCGCTGAGGTTCTCGGCCTGCCGGCCCATGGGCGTCAGAAATCCACGCCGCGCTGCGCCTTGATCCCTGCTTCGAACGGGTGTTTCTCGACCGTCATCTCGGTCACCAGATCGGCATAGTCGCGCAGCGCCTGTGGCGCGTCGCGCCCCGTCAGGAACACGCTCGTTCGGTCCGAGCGGGCCTTGAGCCCCTCCAGCACCGCCTCGACCGACAGGTATTCATAGCGCAGCGCGATGTTGATCTCGTCCAGCACCACGAGGTCATACTCAGCGCTTTCCATCAGCTCCCGCGCCTTGCCAAAGGCGGCGGTGGCGGCGGCGATGTCGCGTTCGCGATCCTGGGTGTCCCAGGTGAAGCCCTCGCCCATCGTGTGCCAGGTCACCAGGTTGTGTTCCTCGAAGAAACGCCGCTCGCCGGTCTTCCACTTGCCCTTGATGAACTGGACTACGGCGACCTTTTGCCCCCAACCCAGCGCCCGGATCACCACGCCAAAGGCGGCCGAGGATTTGCCCTTGCCCTTGCCGGTGTTGATCAGCACCAGCCCGCGCCCGGGGTCGACCGCCTCGGAGACTTTCTTGCGGTGCTCGGCCTGCACGGCCTTCATCTTTTCCTTGTGGTCCTGCGCGTCGGTCATCTGTGTTCCTTTCCCGGTTGCGCGCTACCCTAGGGCGTGGCGCGGAAAGGTAAAGGTCACGCCTTGGGATTGAGCGGGCGCGTCTTCACATTGTCGAGGCCCAGCTGCCGCTCGCGCCAGATCACCACCACGTTGCCCGCGATCACCAGCAGGGCGCCGGCCAGCATCACCAGGGTCGGCAATTCGTCGAACCAGACATAGCCGATGATGATGGCGAACAGCATCGAGGCATAGTCATAGGGCGCCAGCATCGAGGCCTGGCCAAAGCGGTAGGAGGAGGTGACGAGGATCTGCGCCACCCCACCGATCAACCCGGTCAGGATCAGGATCGCGGCCTGTTCCGGGGTCGGCATGGTCCAGCCGAAAAACGCCGTCAGCGCCGACAGGAGCGTCGCGGTGAGCGAGAAGTAAAACACAATGGCGGCGGCGTGATCGACCTGCACCAGTTGCCGGATATGGATCTGCACAAAGGCGCGCGCAACGGTCGCGCCCAGCACGCAGAGCGCGCCGATGGTGGCCGCCTGATCGAGCGAGGCGCCGGTGCCCAGACGCGGCCAGAGCATGACGATCACGCCCAAAAGGCCCAAAGCGACCGCGCCGATGCGCACCAGCCGGATGGTCTCTCCCAGCATCATTGCCGCCAGGATCAGGGTAAAGATCGGGGTGGCATAGCCGATGGCCGTCACCTCGGGCAGGGGAAGCAGGCCGAGGCCGGTAAAGGTCAGCCCCATGGCGCTGGTGCCCAGGAGGCCGCGCCAGAAATGGCCCATGGGTTTCTTGACGATCAGACCCTGCCGCAACTGGCCGCGCGCGATCAGGTAGACAAGGATGACGGGGATGGCAAAGAGCGAGCGGAAGAACACCATCTCGCCCGGCGGGAAATCGGCCGACAGCGCCTTGATCATCGCCGACATCACGGTGAACAAGACCAGCGCGCTGAGTTTCAGCGTGATGGCCAGGACCGGTCGATGCGATGTTAAGGGGTTTGCCATGGCCCGACCCTGCGCCTTTGGTTGGGAAAGATCAATCGCTTGATTTCTGCTATCGGTAACAGTCATTGTGCAGGTGCAGAAAGTAAGTGGGAGCACAGGGTATGGATCAGCTATCCGCCGCATTCGGGCCGCAAGCGTTTGATGTTCAGGGCGTGGGCGCGTGGCCGTCCCGGTTCGCGGTGACCGATCTGGCAACCCGCTGCTTTGGCGCGGTGGGCGCGGCGCTGGGCGAGGTGATCGAGGCCACGGGTCTTGGGCCGCGTCCGGCGGTGACGGTTGACCGCCGGTTGGCCTCGCTATGGTATTCCTGGTCGATCCATCCGCAGGGCTGGCAGATGCCCGGCGCCTGGGATCCGATTGCGGGGGATTATGCGGCGGCGGATGGCTGGATCAGGCTGCATACCAATGCGCCGCATCACCGGGATGCGGCTTTGTCAGTGCTGGGCTGTGCGGCGGAACGGTCGGAGGTGGCCGAGGCGCTGCGTGGCTGGCAGATCGACGCGCTGGAGGCGGCGGTCGTGGGCGCGGGCGGCGCGGCGGCGGCGATGCGCAGCCGCGAAGCCTGGCTGGCGCATCCGCAGGGGGCGGCGGTGGCGGCGGAGCCGCTGGTGCATTGGGCCACGCGCGAGGGTGCCTTGCGCGATTTTGGCGGTACACGGGCGCGGCCGCTGGCGGGGCTGAGGGTGCTTGATTTGACACGGGTGCTGGCGGGGCCGATGGCGACGCGGACGCTGGCCGGATACGGGGCCGAGGTGCTGCGCATCGACCCGCCAAGCTGGTCGGAACCGGGGGTGGTGCCGGATGTGACGCTGGGCAAGACCTGTGCCCATCTGGACCTGAAGCAAGCCGCCGACCGGGCCCGGTTCGAGGCGCTGCTGGCGGAGGCGGATGTGCTGGTGCATGGCTATCGGCCCGGCGCGCTGGATGCGATGGTTTCCCCCGAGCGGCGTTTGGAGCGGGCGCCGAACCTGATCGAGGTGAGCCTGTGCGCCTATGGCTGGACCGGACCATGGGCCGGACGGCGCGGGTTCGATTCGCTGGTGCAGATGAGTTGTGGCATTGCCGAGGCAGGCATGGGCTGGGCCGGGGTCGATAAACCGCATCCGCTCCCGGTGCAGGCACTGGACCATGCGACGGGGTACCTGATGGCGGCTTCGGTCCTGTCGGCGCTGGCGCGGGCGGCGCGGGGAGAGGGCGTGTCCTCGGCCCGGTTGTCGCTGGCGCGCACGGCGGAGCTGCTTTGTGGCTTGGAGAAGGGTGAGGAGGGTCCGGCGATTACCGGCTCCACCCCCGATGACCTGTCGGATTGGGATGAACAGACACCTTGGGGACCGGCGCGGCGGTTGAAACCGGCGCTGAGTGTCGAGGGGGCGCCGATGCGCTGGGGCAGTGCGGCTTGTGATCTGGGATCGTCGCCTGCGGCGTGGCGCTGATCAGGTCAGCCAGTAGAGAAGCCCCGAGAGAGTGAAGAAGGCCAACGTTGTTGCCGTGAGCAGCGCGATCGAGGCCATGCCCTCGTGTCCCAGTTCCTGAGCCAGAACGGCGTAGATGCCGAACATCGGCATCGCCGCCGACAGGATCAGCGCGGTGCGCATGTCGGCGTCCATCGGCAGACCGATAGCGGCGACCAGCATCACCGCCAGCAGGGCCAGCGCCGGGTGCAGCAGAAGTTTCAGCGCCGAGATCTGCACCGCATGCCAGCGGCTGCCTTTCCAACTGAGACCAGCAAGCGAACCGCCGATCACCACCAGCGCCAGCGCCGAGGCGGAGGCGGCCAGCATCTGCATCAGCCTTGTCACGGTTTGCGGCACCGGCACGCCGGCGAGGCTGACCGCGAGGCCCAGCAGCAGGCCGATCACCATCGGGCGCTTCAGCACGCCCCAAAGGATGCCCGCGACCCGCTGGCCGATGCCGCCCTGACCGCGCCCGCGTGCCATATCCATCAGGATCAGGCAGGCGGGGATGATCAGCACGTTCTCGACCAACATGTTGAGCGCCAGGATCACGCCCGCCAGATCGGGAAAGGTGAGCAGCATCACCGGATAGCCGACAAAGCCGGAATTGGGACAGGAACTGCCCATCACTGCCACCGCACGGCGGTTGGCCTCGGTGCCCGACAGGGTGAACCACAGATAGCTGAGCGCGACCGTGCCAAGCCCGGCGGCGGCAAAGGCTAGCATATAGCCGGGGTGAAACACCTCGGCCACGTCGCGGCTGGCCACCGCGTTGAAGAGGAGCGCAGGCAGGGCGATGTCCATCACGTAGCGGCCCAGCACCCGCATGTCTGCGGTGCTGAACCAACCCTGTCGGACCACCAGAAACCCGATGGCAAGTGCTGCGTAGATCGGAAAGGTGATGGTCAGGATCTGGCTCATCCGTGTGTCCATTCGGCAGGCAGCGGCGTTCCGATCTCGGCCGCGAAATCGTCGAGGAAGCGCAGCATCAGCGCGATACGGGCCTGGGCCAGGGTGCGGCCCTTGTCGGTCAGCATGCCCTGCGGCAAGGTCAGCAGCTTCACCCGCCAGTGGTCCAGCGAATAGAGCGCATCGTCGGGCGCGCGGTGTTCGCAGAAGGGATCGGCGGGATCATAAAGCGCCCGGCCCAGCGAGCCGGAGACCGAGAAGTTGCGCGCGATACCGATGGCACCCAGCGCATCGAGCCGGTCGGCATCGCGCAGGATGCGCGCCTCTTCGCTCTCGGGCGGGATCCCGGCAGAGAAACTGTGCGCGGCGATGGCGTGGCCGGTCGCCGCGATCAGAGTGTCGTCAAAGCCAAGGTCGCGCAGGATCGGCGCGGCCTCCTCGGCCGAGCGGCGCGAGGCGGTGTGCCGGTCGGGGGCGTTCTTGGGCAGGTTGACCAGATCGTGCAGGTAGCTGGCCGCCAGCAGCACGTCCCGGTCTGTGCCGGGTCCGGCGATGGCCTGCACATTGACCCAGACCCGGTCCAGATGGGCGAGATCATGCGCCGGATCGGTCGCCATGCGCTGGGCGACGATGCCGCGCAGCGCCTGATGCAGGTCAGCCGATATGGCCACGATTGGCCCCGATCTGGCCCCGGTGCAGCAGCAGGTGATCGAGGATCACGCAGGCCATCATCGCCTCGCCCACCGGCACGGCGCGGATGCCGACGCAGGGGTCGTGGCGGCCCTTGGTGATGATCTCGGTCTCTTCGCCGGATTTGGTGATGGTCTTGCGGGTGGTCAGGATCGACGAGGTGGGTTTGACGGCAAAACGCACCACGATATCCTGCCCGGTCGAGATGCCGCCCAGAATGCCGCCCGCGTGGTTCGAGCTGTATTGCGGGCCGTTCTGGCCCATGAATATCTCGTCGGCATTGGCCTCGCCGGTCAGTTCGGCGGCACCCATGCCCTCGCCGATCTCGACGCCCTTGACGGCGTTGATCGACATCATCGCGGCGGCCAGATCGGTGTCGAGCTTGCCATAGACCGGCGCGCCGAGACCCGCGGGCACACCGCGCGCCACGACCTCGATCACCGCGCCAACCGAGCTGCCGGACTTGCGCAGCCCGTCGAGATAATCGGCCCAGTCAGCGGCGGCCTGCGCATCGGGCACCCAGAACGGGTTCTGTTCGATCTGCGCCCAGTCGATGCGGGCGCGCTCGATGCGGTGCGGGCCCATCTGCACCATGTAACCGGTGATCTGGACATTGGGGGCCAGGGCGCGGATGGCCTCGCGCGCGAGGCCACCGGCGGCCACCCGGGCGGCGGTTTCACGGGCCGAGCTGCGGCCGCCGCCGCGATAGTCGCGGATGCCGTATTTCTGGAAATAGGTGATGTCGGCATGGCCGGGGCGGAACTTGTCCTTGATATCCCCGTAGTCCTTGGACCGCTGGTCGGTATTCTCGATCATCAGCTGTACCGGGGTGCCGGTGGTCTGGCCCTCGAACACGCCCGAGAGGATCTTGACCTCGTCGGCTTCGCGGCGCTGGGTGGTGTATTTGTTCTGGCCGGGTTTGCGGCGGTCGAGCCAGTGTTGAATCATCGCCTCGTCGATCGGCACGCCGGGCGGGCAGCCATCGACGGTGGCGCCAAGCGCGGGACCGTGGCTTTCACCCCAAGTGGTGACGCGGAAGAGATGGCCAAAACTGTTCATTGACATGGGCGGGCTCCTTTGCGCGATGTGCTTAGCGGCGCGCGCCCCGGGTCTCAAGAGCTTTGCTGTGTGGAGACCGGGGAGGGGGCGCCGCCCCCACCTACAAAATTCGACGAATTTTGTAGGCTCCCCCGGAGTATTTGAGGCGAAATGAAGGATCAGGCCGCTTGCGCCAGTTTCGAGCGGGTCGCGGTGATCTGGAGCGCGGCGCGGGCGGCCTCGCGTCCCTTGTCCACGAAATGGGCGCGGTAAATGGCGTTGTGGTGTTCGGTTTCCTGGTATTGATGCGGGGTCAGCGAGACCGACAGGACCGGAACGCCACTGTCAAGCCCCGCGCGCATCAGCCCGTCGACCACCGCCTGGGCCACGAAATCGTGCCGGTAGATGCCGCCATCGACGACAAAGGCGGCACAGGCCACGGCGGCGTAGCGGCCGGTCTGTGCAAGGTCGCGAGCGAGGAGCGGCATCTCGAACGCGCCGGGCACGTCGTAGATGTCGACCTGTTCCGCCGGGATGAGGTCGAGGAAACCGTCGAGCGCGCGGTCGACGATATCGGCATGCCAGTTGGCCTTGATGAAGGCATAGCGGGTGTGTGTCATCATGATCTCCATTGGTTAGACACGTCACCCAAGGCGATCACGAACGGTCGGGCGCACGCGGTTGCGTGGCCTGGCCGTGCGTTCTCTTTCATCCGGACTGTGACCGTCGGCTCTGGCCTCTCACCAGATCTGCTGACACTCTTCTGCTGGCTCCACGATTTGTCCGAAAACCGGTTCCCGTTTTTCGGATCGTGGACGCGGGAAGAGCCGCTCGCGGGCTCTCGGGTCTGGCCCGCATACCGCCGGTGGGGAATTCCGCCCCGCCCTGAGAACGAGGGAGAACTTGCCAAGACGCGGTGGGCGCTGCAAGACGGAATCGACAAGAGAGGAGAAACGCAATGCATCCCAACCCGGCGTTTCGTGGCGAAAGCACCGCGCGCAATCTGGAGTTTGCCCGGGCGCGCGGGTTTGGCGTGTTGGCGGTGGCCGCCGAGGGGGCGCCGCTGATCAGTCATGTGCCGTTTTTGCTGAACCCCGACGGGGACGTGGCGGAACTGCATCTGGTGCGGTCGAACCCGATCGTGCGGCTCTTGTCCGAGCCGGTGGCGGTGCGGTTGGCGGTCAGCGGGCCGGACAGCTATGTTTCGCCCGACTGGTATGGTGTCGCGGATCAGGTGCCGACCTGGAACTATGTTGCCGTGCATCTGACCGGAGAGCTGGAGTTGTGTCCGCAGGAAGAGTTGCCGGGCTTGCTGGACCGTCTTTCGGCCTATTTCGAGGCTCGGCTTTTGCCCAAGCCTGCCTGGACCAGCGCCAAGATGACACCCGGTGCGCTTGAGCGGATGTTGCGGATGATCGTTCCCTGCCGGATGCGCGTGTCAGATGTGCAGGGTACGTGGAAGCTTGGTCAGAACAAGCCCGAGCTGGCACGGTATGGCGCGGCCGAAGGCATCGCGACCGCAGGTATCGGTGCGGAGCTGGACGCATTGGCGGCTCTGATGCGGGGGGCTTGATCCCGGTGCTGCGCGGCATACGACTAGAGATTGACGCGGATTGGTCCGCGCTGACAGGCAAAAAGGGAGACCATCGTGATGAAGCTCTATTACAGCCCGACCTCGCCCTATGTGCGCAAGGTCATGGTGCTGCTGCATGAAACCGGCAAGCTGGGCGATGTCGAGCTGGTGACCGCCAGCGGCACGCCGCTGGTCCCGGCCGAGGCGCTCTTGGCCAAGAACCCGCTGACCAAGGTGCCGGCGCTGGAACGGCCCGAGGGGCCGACCCTGTTCGACAGCCGGGTGATCACCGCCTATCTGGATGCGCGCTACAAGGGTGGGCTGTATCCCGAGGGCGACGGGCGCTGGAACACGATGACGCTGGAGGCACTGGGCGACGGTATCACCGACGCGGCGCTGTTGATGACCTATGAGGGGCGGCTGCGGCCCGAGGACAGGCGCTGGGACGCGTGGGTCGAAGGACAGTGGAACAAGATCGCCCGCGCCTGCGCCGCGCTGGAGAGCCGCTGGATGGCGCATCTGGCCGGGCCGGTGGACATGGGCCAGATCGCGGTGGCCTGTGCGCTGGCCTATGTCGACTTCCGGCATGACGTGCGCGGTTGGCGCAACGGCAACCCGGCGTTGGCCGCGTGGTTCGCCGATTTCGAATCGCGCGCCTCGATGGTCGAGACGCGCCCGCCTGCGGCCTGAGGGGGGTAAAATATCCGGGTCGAGCTTGAAATTGTGTGGCTCTGCCGCGACATGAAAGGCAAACTGCGGCGTCCTGCGCGCCTATGACCGCTGGACGAACCGATTTCTCCCGGATAGATACCCGCGTTGAGTCACCGCATTTTATTGCGGTGCACATGCATGTTTGCCCGGACCCGGGCGCTGGAATCGGAGAAAACCTCGTGTCCCACGCAGAAGATCACGAAGGCACCCGCAGAGATTTCCTCTACTACGCCACGGCTGGCGCAGGTGTCGTAACCACCGGGGCCGCTGTCTGGCCGCTGGTCAACCAGATGAACCCGTCGGCGGATGTTCAGGCGCTGTCGTCGATTCGCGTTGACATCAGCGGTGTCGAGGTCGGCACCCAGATCAGCGTCAAGTTCCTGGGCAAGCCGGTGTTCATCCGCCGCCGCACCGAGGAAGAAATCAGCGAGGCGCGTGCCGTCGAACTGGGCGATCTGATCGACCAGAGCGCCGAGAACCCCAACAAGCCGGGTGCCGATGCCAAGGACGAAAACCGTTCGCTGGACGAAAACGGCGAATGGCTGGTGATGATGGGTGTGTGTACCCACCTGGGCTGTGTGCCGCTGGGCGACGGTGCCGGCGATTTCCACGGCTGGTTCTGCCCCTGCCACGGCTCGCACTACGATACCTCCGGCCGGATCCGCAAAGGCCCCGCGCCCGAGAACCTGCACATTCCGGTTGCAGAGTTCGTCGACGAAAACACCATCAAGCTGGGATAAGGAAGCGCGCTCATGGCCGGTATTCCGCACGACCATTACGAACCGAAGACGGGCGCCGAGAAGTGGCTGAACAGCCGCTTGCCCATCGTCGGCCTGATCTATGACACCATCATGATCCCCACCCCCAAGAACCTGAACTGGTGGTGGATCTGGGGCATCGTCCTGGCCTTCTGCCTGGCGCTGCAAATCGTCACCGGCATCGTGCTGGTGATGCATTACACCCCGCATGTCGACATGGCATTTGCCAGCGTCGAGCACATCATGCGCAACGTGAACGGCGGCTATATGCTGCGGTATCTGCATGCAAACGGCGCCTCGCTGTTCTTTGTCGCCGTCTATATCCACATCTTCCGCGGCCTGTTCTACGGCTCGTACAAGGCCCCGCGCGAGATCACCTGGATCGTCGGCATGCTGATCTATCTCTGCATGATGGGCACCGCCTTCATGGGCTATGTGTTGCCGTGGGGACAGATGTCGTTCTGGGGTGCAACCGTGATCACCGGCCTGTTCGGCGCCATCCCCTTTGTGGGCGAGGCGATCCAGACCTGGCTTTTGGGCGGGCCTGCCGTGGACAATGCCACGCTGAACCGCTTCTTCTCGCTGCACTATCTGCTGCCCTTCGTCATCGCGGCGCTGGTCATCGTGCATATCTGGGCCTTCCACACCACCGGCAACAACAACCCCACGGGTGTTGAAGTTCGCCGCGGGTCGAAAGCCGAGGCCGAGAAGGACACGCTGCCGTTCTGGCCCTATTTCGTGATCAAGGACCTGGTGGGCCTGGCCATCGTGCTGGTGATCTTCTGGGCGATTGTCGGCTTCATGCCGAACTATCTGGGTCACCCCGACAACTATATCGAGGCCAACGCGCTGGTGACGCCCGCGCATATCGTGCCTGAATGGTACTTCCTGCCGTTCTACGCCATCCTGCGCGCCTTCACTTCGGAAGTTTGGGTGGTGCAGATCGCCAGCTTTGTGACCGGTGGCATTGTCGACGCCAAGTTCTTTGGCGTGCTGGCGATGTTCGGCGCGATCCTGGCCATGGCGCTGGCGCCCTGGCTCGACACCTCGTCGGTCCGTTCGGGCAAGTACCGTCCGATGTTCAAATGGTGGTTCTACCTGCTGATCATCGACTTCTTTGCCCTGATGTGGCTGGGCGCGATGCCGGCGGAAGAGCCCTATGCATCCTTCTCGCTGATCGCTTCGGCCTATTGGTTCGGCTACTTCTTCGTGATCCTGCCCATCCTGGGCGTGATCGAGAAGCCGCTGCCGCAGCCGGCCACGATCGAGGAAGACTTCAACGCGCACTACGGCACGGCGTCTGACGCCACTCCGGCCGAGTAAGAAGAGGGACCGGAACTCATGTTCAAGAAACTTGCAATCGGTGCCGCTTTTGCCCTGGCGCTTGCTCCTGTCGCATCCTTTGCGGCAGGTGGCGGCGAGCAGCATATCGAGGATTTCCAGTTCTCGTTCGAAGGCCCCTTTGGCACCTATGACCAGCATCAGCTGCAACGCGGCCTGCAGATCTACACCGAGGTCTGCTCGGCCTGCCACGGCCTGAAATATGTGCCGCTGCGCACGCTGGGCGACGACGGTGGTATCGGCTGGACCGACGATCAGGTCCGCGCCTATGCCTCGGAAACCTTCACCGTCTATGACCCGGAACTGGAAGACGATCGCCCGGCGATCCCGACCGATCATTTCCCGGCCAACACCGCCGCTGGCGCCCCGGACCTCAGCATGATGGCCAAGGCGCGCGCGGGCTTCCACGGCCCCTACGGTCTGGGCATCAACCAGCTGTTCAAGGGCATCGGCGGCGCGGAATACATCGCCTCGCTGCTGACCGGTTACACCGGCCATGAGAAGGAAGAAGCGGGTTCGATCCTGTATGAGAACACCGCCTTTCCGGGTGGCTGGATCTCGATGGCGCCGCCGCTGAGCGATGAGCAGGTGGAATTTGCCGATGGTCATGCCAACGACCTGCACCACATGGCGGCTGATGTGTCGGCCTTCCTGATGTGGGCGGCTGAGCCCAAGATGATGG
This sequence comes from Ruegeria sp. BHSC223, assembly GCF_059613025.1. Taxonomy (NCBI): domain Bacteria; kingdom Pseudomonadati; phylum Pseudomonadota; class Alphaproteobacteria; order Rhodobacterales; family Roseobacteraceae; genus Ruegeria; species Ruegeria sp. BHSC223. Next base: position 618,280 of record NZ_JBXWRR010000002.1, on the reverse strand, counting down.
CCCGCAAGCAGGCCGGTCTGGTCGGCGTGATCTTTTTGACCATCCTGGCCAGCATGCTGTACCTGACCAACAAGCGCCTGTGGGCGCCGCATAAGGGCAAGAAGCACTAAGACGCTTTTGCACTTTGGTTTCGAGAGCCCCCGCACCCCGGTGCGGGGGGTTTCTTTTGGCTTTTTGGGAGGTGATTGCCATCACGGCGAGCGTTCAAACGTATCAGCAGGCGCTTATTCCAGCAGAATAAGCCCTTGTTCGATGGCGATTGTACAGGAGCATGGCCAGTTTCGGGACAGACGGCGGATGGTCCGCCTGTCGCAATCTCAGGAGATGTTCCATGAAATCCTTTGCCCTGATCGCCGCGCTCGCCCTGGCCGCCAGTCCGGTGTTGGCTCTTGACCTGACCACCGACACACAACTGGGCACCTCGTCGGACGAGATCCGTACCAGCCTGAAAGATCTGGGCTATGACGTCCGCAAGATCGAGGATGAGGACGGCAAGATCGAGGCCTATGTGGTCAAGGACGGCAAGATGGCCGAAATCTATGTCGATCCCAAGACCGGCAAGATCAGCAAGATCGAGATGGAGTAAGGCTGGATGGCCGGGACACCGGGCGGGCGCGAAGGCGCCCGCGAGATCCGCGTCTGGGACCCATTGGTGCGGCTGACGCATTGGGGGGTGGCGCTGGGCGTGCTGATCAACAGCGCGTTGACCGATCCCGATGGCGCGTTGCACGAGCAGGTCGGCTATGCCGTACTGGCGCTGGTTGTGCTGCGGCTCTTGTGGTGTATCGTTGGGCCGAAACCGGCGCGCTTCACCGCCTTTCCGCCGAACCCGGCTGCCGCTCTGGGGCACCTATGGGCGATGCTGCGGGGAGAGCGCAGGGTTCACCTGTCGCATAATCCCCTGGGGGCGCTGATGGTCTATAACCTGTGGCTGACATTGCTGGCGCTGAGCGCCACCGGCATCATGATGGGCACTGTCACGTTCTTTGGCGTCGACTGGGTCGAGGAATTGCACGAGGCGGCCTTTGGCTGGCTGATGCTCTCGGTCGTCCTTCATGTGGGCGGTGTGCTGTTCGATCAATGGCGCACCGGGGTACCGCTGGCGCGCGCCATGGTGACAGGACGCAAGCGCATACCCGTGGTCCGCTCGGATAGATGACCACTTGGCTGCGCCCCCTGATGCGGCCCGGCGACGCGGATGAGCGCCGGGCTGCAATCCTCGCCTGGATGATCGTATTGCAGGCTCTCTGTGCCCTGTTCTTCATTGGCGACGTTCTTGCCGACCTGAGGGCGGGGGACAACGACGGCCCCACGCATCTGTGGCTGGAAGGCGGTGTGGCGCTGGTTCTGTGCACCGGGCTGGGTGTGCTGATATACGAGCTGCGCCAATTGCTCTTGCGGATGGAGCGGGTCACCACGGGCCTGCGTGCGGCACGCGGTGAGATGGCCGAGGTGATCGAGGGTTTCTTTGCCGATTGGGGGCTGACACCCGCCGAGCGCGATGTGGCACTCATGATCCTCAAGGGGCTGGATAATGACAGCATCGCTACGGTTCGGGGCCGAGCGGCGGGCACGGTCCGCGCGCAATCGGCTGCGATCTATGCCAAAGCGGGAGTCGATGGGCGAACCCAGTTCCTGAGCCTCTTCATGGAAGAGCTGCTGGTTGATCCGGAATAAGAGAGGGGCGCTGCCCCTCTTGCCCTTCGGGCAATTCACCCCGGAGTATTGCCGACCAGAAAGAAGCCCGAGGGCGCCGTCAGGCGGTCAGCACGTTGCCAGAAGTGCCGGTTATCGTGGTTGTGACGATCTGGCCTTCGGGCTGGGGCGTGTCGAAATGCACTTCGGTGAATTGCTCGGTGCGGCCCATCTGCGGGCTTTCCATCAGGATGCGGTGGCTGCGCCCGACCTGTTGGGCCAAGTGCTGCGCCACGCGCCTGTCGCCTGCGGCGCGCAAGCGGGCGGCGCGGTCCTTGATGGTCTTGCCGTTAACCTGGCTGGGGATTTTGGCGGCGGGCGTGCCCTCGCGCCGGGAATAGGGGAAGACGTGCAACCAGGTCAGGTGGCAGTCATCGACCAATTTCAGCGAGTTTTCGAAATGCGCCTCGGTCTCGGTCGGGAATCCGGCGATGATATCGGCGCCGAAGGTCATCTCGGGGCGCAGGCGGCGGGCCTCTTCGGCAAAGCGGATGGCGTCATCGCGCAGATGGCGGCGTTTCATCCGTTTCAGGATCAGGTCGTCGCCATGTTGCAGGCTGAGATGCAGATGTGGCATCAGGCGCGGTTCGGTGGCGATGGCATGCATCAGGTTCTCGTCCACCTCGATCGAGTCGATGGAGCTGATCCTGAGGCGTGGCAGGTCGGGCACCAGCCGCAGGATACGCATCACCAGGTCGCCCAGTTTGGGCTCTGCGGGCAGGTCGGCGCCCCAGGAGGTGAGGTCGACCCCGGTCAGCACCACCTCGTTATAGCCACGATCTACCAGTCGCTTGATCTGGTCCACCACCACGCCCGCCGGAACGCTGCGCGAGTTGCCGCGGCCATAGGGGATGATGCAGAAGGTGCAGCGGTGATCGCAGCCGTTCTGCACCTGGACATAGGCGCGGCTCCGGGTGCCGAACCCGTCGATCAGGTGACCGGCGGTTTCGGTCACGCTCATGATGTCGTCGACCTGCACCGACTCGGTCTCGCCGATGAAATCGGCGGCCATGCTCTTCCAGGTCTCGGGCCGCATCTTTTCAGTATTGCCGATCACCGCGTCGACCTCGGCCATGGCGGTGAAGGTCTCGGGTTCGGTCTGGGCGGCGCAGCCGGTGACGATCAGCCGCGCGGTGGGGTTCTCGCGGCGCAGGCGGCGGATCTCCTGACGCGCCTTGCGCACGGCCTCGGCCGTGACGGCGCAGGTGTTGACGATGACGGCATTGTCGAGCCCTGCCTGCGCCGACAGTTCCTTCATCGCTTCCGTCTCATAGGCGTTGAGACGGCAGCCGAGCGTGGTGAACTTGGGCGCGCTCATCCCAGGCTGGCCAGGAATTCGGGCGTTAGCGTGGCGCTGAACACATGCATGGTGGGACCGGTCATCCAGACACCATCGTCGCGCCAGTCGATCCAGAGCGTGCCGCCGTCGAGGTCGATCTGCACCTTGCGGCCCGTGAGGCCCCGGCGCGCGGCGGCCACGGCGGTGGCACAGGAGGAGGAACCGGAGGCCAGGGTGATGCCGACGCCGCGTTCCCAGACCCGCATGCGGATATGGTCGGGGCCGATTACCTGTGCGACCTGCACATTGGTGCGCTGCGGGTAGAGCGGGTGATGCTCGTAGCGCGCGCCGAACTCGGCCAAGGGGATCGCTTCGGCATCGGCGACGAAGAACGTACAGTGCGGATTGCCCATGCCGGTAGCGGTCGGTCCGCCCTCGATGGGCAGTTCCAGCGTATCCATCTCTTCGGCCAGCGGGATCTCGTGCCACAAAAGTTGCGGCGCCCCCATATTGACCGAGGTCAGCCCGTTGCCCGCGTCGCGCGCATAAAGGTCGCCGCGATCTGTGGTCAGATGCAGCTCGGTCTTGCCGGTCTCGTCCATCAGATGCCGTGCGATACAGCGGGTGGCATTGCCGCAGGCGGCTGAGGTTGAACCGTCGGCGTTCAGAAATACGAGATGGGCGTCGCCCTTGCCCTGTTCGATCAGCGCCAACTGGTCGAATCCCACGCCGAAATGGCGATGCGCGATACCCCGAGCCAATGCAGCTGTCACGTCGACCGGATGCGCCCGCGCATCGACAACGACGAAATCGTTGCCCAGCCCGTGCATCTTCATGAAGGTCATACCGGTGGTCTGCTGTGCCATGGCGGGCATATAACGCTGCCAGGGAACTTATTCCAGCCTGCTGCGCGGATTAGGCAAAAAAGGGGGTTGACCCCCCTCTGCCACCTGCCTAATTAGGCCGCCTATCGGGTCGCCGGACACGCCGGAAACGAAAGCGACACGAGGCGCAAATAAGCTCTTGAACCTGATCGGGGATTTGGCTTAGAGAGCGCCACGGGTCGAAAGACCGTACAAGAGAGTGGGCCGTTAGCTCAGTTGGTAGAGCAACTGACTTTTAATCAGTGGGTCGCAGGTTCGAATCCTGCACGGCTCACCACTTCTCATAAATTATCCTTTCCCTGCTTGGGTTTGGTGTCGGATTTGACGAACCTCTTGGGAAGGTTCGCCAAATTGCGCTCGCCATTCGGGCGGGCGACCAGTTTCTCAATCGCGGAATCGGCCATGCCTTCGCGGCCTGCGGCCTCGGTGTAGCGCTGCACGAGGGCCAGCGTTTTGTGGCCTGTGACCGCGCCGATCTCGTGCGCGGTGGCTCCGGCCTCTGCCAGACGTCGCGCGCAAGCCTTGCGCAGCCCGTGGGCGGAACACTGGGGCAGCTCGGCCTCTTCGGTCCAACGCTGCATGAGATTGCCCAGCCCACCGGCAGAGCGCATGGTGCCCTTCTGGGTAGCCAGAAAGGGCCGGTCCTTCGGCAACTTGTCCAGAACCTCCGCCAGGTCCGGGTGGATCGGCACGGACACCAGAACACCGCCAGACCGTTGCGTCTTCTGCCGCCGGTACTCAATCTTGCCGTTGCGGACATTCTTCGGCCCCAGCTTCACCGCATCGACCCGCGCCGCGCCTGTGTAGAGCATCAGCGTCACCGCCGTATGCGCCAGCGTGCCGAGCCTATGGCCTCCTCTGGCCGAAATCATGAAGCCCCTCATGCTCGACCTGTTCCCATGGGTCGAAGAATTCTCATGGGACCGTGACCTCTCAAAAGTGGCAGCCCAATGGTTGGGTTCGTGCCTTGGACTGAACAGGACATCCAACAGTACTTTAACACGCATCGTCTCGGTTCACAGGCGTACCTGGCGATGATGCTGTTCATTGAAGCGGCACCTCGACGCGCCGACATCGTTCGGTTGGGACCAAATAACATAGTCCGAGTTGATGGTCGGCCCTGCCTGAAATTCAAGCCTCAGAAGACCGAGCACTCAAGTGGTATCGAAGTTACGATCCCCATGTCCGACAAATTGATCGAGGCAATCGCGGCAACGGAAACAGGCGATACGACTTTCATGGTGACCGCATTCGGGCATCCGTTCACACCTGCTGGATTTGGTAACAAAGTGGCCGAATGGAGAGACGCCGCTGGTGTAAGACCGGAAGTTGCATCCCATGGCGTTCGGAAGTCTGTGGGCATCGATCTAGCCGAAAACGATGCATCCGATTATCAGATTATGGCCACGCTCGGACATTCTTCAACAAAGGCCACTCGTGTCTACACTGAAGCTGCAAAGCGTCCAAAGCTTTCGCTCCAGGCTTCGACCAAGACGACTCTATCCAAACTGACCGAGCCCGATACACAATGATTTCTTTACACACCTTTTCACACACCTTCAGTGTGTAGGCGTTTTTCCCAATGATATCAGCGGCGGTGGTGACCCCGGCAGGATTCGAACCTGCAACCTGCCCCTTAGGAGGGGGCTGCTCTATCCAATTGAGCCACGGGGCCGCCGCCCCCCTCTCTACCGAGGTTTGACAGGCTTGTCATCGGTCTATCGGTAGCAGTTGAACCTTGCCTGCCGTTCGCGCTAGCATCATCGCAAAACCCATTGAAGCAGGTGCCCCCTTGACAGCAGATACCAAACGCCCGCTCACCCTTCGCGATGTCTCCGAGGCGTCGGGGGTATCGGAGATGACCGTCAGCCGGGTGTTGCGCAACCGGGGCGACGTGTCAGATGCCACCCGCGAACGCGTCCTCGCCGCGGCCAAGGAGCTGGGATACGTCCCCAACAAGATCGCTGGTGCTTTGGCTTCGAACCGCGTCAACCTGGTGGCGGTGATCATCCCGTCCTTGTCGAACATGGTATTCCCAGAGGTTCTGACCGGCATCAACCAGGTGCTCGAGGATACCGAATTGCAGCCGGTGGTCGGCGTCACCGATTACCTGCCCGAAAAAGAGGAAAAGGTGCTGTACGAGATGCTCTCGTGGCGCCCCTCGGGCGTGATCATCGCGGGGCTGGAGCATTCCGAGGCGGCGCGTGCCATGCTGGATGCCGCCGGGATTCCTGTGGTCGAGATCATGGACAGCGACGGCAAGCCGGTGGATGCGATGGTGGGCATTTCGCACCGCCGCGCCGGGCGCGAGATGGCGCAGGCGATCCTGAAGGCGGGCTATCGCCGGATCGGCTTCATGGGCACCAAGATGCCGCTCGACTATCGCGCCCGCAAGCGGTTCGAAGGGTTTACCGAGGTGCTGGGCAAGAACGGGGTCGAGATCGAGGATCGCGAATTTTACTCAGGCGGCTCGGCGCTGGCCAAGGGACGCGAGATGACGCAGGCCATGCTGGAACGCTCGCCGGACCTCGATTTCCTCTATTACTCCAATGACATGATCGCGGCGGGCGGTTTGCTCTACCTGCTCGAACAGGGGATCGACATTCCCGGCCAGATCGGGCTGGCGGGCTTCAACAATGTGGAGCTTCTCCAGGGTTTGCCGCGCAAACTGGCCACGATGGATGCCTGCCGTCTGGAAATCGGGCGCAAGGCGGCCGAGATCATTGCCAAGCGGCTGGAGGATCCTGAGGCCGAGATCGAAACCCGGATCACGCTGGAGCCCAAGATCAGCTATGGCGACACGCTGAAACGGCGCTGAGGCGTGGCGCTGCAACGGCTCGACAACCGCGCGGCGCGGGCGCTGTTCCTGGATCGGCACGGGCTGGCGGAACAGCCCAGCGGCCCGGCGCGCGGGGCAGATCTGCTCGACCTGATCACCCGGCTCGGCTTTGTGCAACTCGACAGTATCAACACCGTGGCGCGGGCGCATGACCTGATCCTGTTCTCGCGCCGCCCCGCCTATCGCCCGCCCGATCTGAAACGGCTTTACGAACGTGACCGTGCGCTGTTCGAACATTGGACTCATGATGCCGCTGTTATCCCGATGGCCTTCTACCCGCATTGGCATATGCGGTTTGAGCGCGATGCAGAGATGCTGCACGCAAGGTGGAAGAACTGGCGCCGCGACGGGTTCGAGGGCAAATTCGCCGCCGTGCTTGATCATATCCGCGATCATGGGCCGGTCAGTTCGTCAGATGTCGGCAAGGACGAAGAAAAGAAATCGGGCGGCTGGTGGGACTGGCACCCCTCCAAGACCGCGCTGGAATATCTGTGGCGCTCGGGCGCGCTGACGGTGATCGGGCGCGAGGGGTTTCAGAAACGCTATGACCTGACCGAGCGGGTGATCGAAGACCATTTGCGCCCCGGTGCGCTGGATCATGATCCCAAGACAACGGTGGATTGGCTGTGCAACGCCGCCCTTGATCGGCTGGGCTTTGCCACCACCGGCGAACTGGCAGCCTTCTGGGACAGCGCCAGCCCGGCCGAAGCCCGCGACTGGGCGGCAGGGGCCGAGGCGCGGGGCGAGGTCGAAGCCATCGAGATCACCTGTGCCGATGGCAGTCTGCGCAAGGTGCTCGCCCGGCCCGATGCGTTGGGCCAGGCCACCGCCGTACCACCTGCGCCGGGCCGCATTCGGGTGCTCAGCCCGTTCGACCCGGCATTGCGCGACCGCAAACGTGCCGAGCGGCTCTTTGGCTTTCATTACCGGATCGAGGTCTTTGTACCCGAACCCAAACGGGTCTATGGATACTACGTCTTTCCCCTGCTCGAAGGCGATCGGCTGATCGGGCGGATCGACATGAAGGCGCATCGCGAGTGTGGCGAGCTTCGGGTGCGCGCGCTCTGGCCCGAACGCGGGCTGCGCTGGTCGCCCGCCCGCACCCGGCGGCTGGAGGCCGAACTGGATCGTGTCCGTCGCCTGGCCGGGGTAGATCAGGTCATCTTTGCCAAGGACTGGCTGCGTGATCCTCTCTGATCAATGCATCGCCGCTGCTTCTTTCTGGTCCGAAATACTCCCGCCGGAGGCATCCGGCAGGTCGGTACGCGCAAACGTCAGAGGAGAACTCAGGCGGATTTCCAGCGCGCCGACAGCGCCCGTGCTGTCTGTGTCAGCAGCATGACATCCAGACCCACTGCCAGGAACTGGGCGCCCATCTCCAGATAGGCCTGGGTCGCCTCCTCATTGGTGCCCAGGATCCCCGGCGCCTTGCCTGCGGCGCGGATGCGGGTCATCGCATCGGCGATAACGGCACGCACCTCGGGGGCGGCGCTGTTGCCCTGAAAGCCCATGTCGGTTGACAGATCGGCGGGGCCGATGAACACGCCATCCACGCCCTCGACCGTCAGGATATCGTCCAGCGCCGCCATGCCGGCGCGGTTCTCGACCTGTACCAGCAGGCAGATCTCCTGATCGGCGGTCTGGATGTACTCGCTGACGCCTCCGAACCGGGTGGCCCGGGCGGCGGTAGCACCCACACCGCGCACACCGGTCGGCGGATAGCGGCAGGCACGCACCAGCTGGCGGGCCTGATCGGCGCTTTCCACGATCGGAACCAGCACGGTTTGCGCGCCCGCATCCAGCACCTGCTTGATGATCCAGTCCTCGCCCACCGGCACCCGTACCACCGGATGCGAAGGGCTGGCCGCCAAAGCGGTCAGCTGATCCCGGATCGAGCGGATGTCGTTGGGCGCATGCTCACCATCCACCACCAGCCAGTCAAACCCGCATGTCCCCATGATTTCGGCCACGCTGGGTTCGGCAAAGCTCATCCAGCAACCGATCTGGCGCTTGCCCTCGGCAAGGGCCTGTTTGAACGGGTTCTTTGGCGCGGGCATGGCGGGTCTCCTATGGTCGGGTTTTTGGTGAAGAGCCTGCGTCAGCGCGCAGGCCCTGTCCAGCGTTCATGGCAGCGCGCGGGCGATTTCGGTGATCACGTCAAAGGCCATCATCACATCGGCCTCGGTGGTTTCGAACTGGCCGGCCTGGAACCGGATCACCAGTGCGCCATCGACCCGGGTCTGGGTCAGATAGATGCGCCCGTCATCGTTGATCGCGTTGACCAGCCGCTGGTTCAATTCGTCCGGATCGACCCCGTCCCGCAGATAGCGAAAGGTCCAGAGCGACCACATCGGCGGCGTCACGATCTCGAAATCCGGTTCGGCGGCAAGCCGGTCATGCAATGCGCCCGACCAGGCGATATGGTTGCGCAGCCTCTGGCGCAGCCCTTCCATCCCATAGCTGCGCATCAGGAACCAGAGTTTCAGCGCCCGGAACCGGCGGCCCAGCGGCACTGACCATTCCGAATAGTTGATGATCCCATCGCGCCCGTGGGTCTTGAGGTACTCGGGCTGGATCGCCAGCGTGCGCACCAGATCGTCGGGGTTCTTCAGGAAATGCGCCGAACAATCAAACTGAACACCCAGCCATTTATGCGGGTTGAACACGATACTGTCCGCGCGCGCGATGCCGGGCCAGTAATGGCGGAACTCGGGGCAGATCATCGCCGACCCTGCCCAGGCCGCGTCCACATGGGTATAGAGACCGTATCTCTCGGCCACATTCAGACAGCGATCCACCGGATCGGTGGCGCCCGTGCCGGTGCCGCCGACACACAGGATCAGTCCAGCGGGGTGCAGCCCCGCCGCCAAGTCGGCCTCGATGGCGGCCTCCAGCGCGTCGGGGTCCATGCCGCGCCAGTCGCCCTTGATCGGCACCCGAACCAGATTGTCCTGCCCGATCCCGGCCACCCAGATGGCGCGGTCGACCGAGGTGTGAACCTCGGACGAGCAATAGACCCGCAGCGGTTTCTGGCCGAACAGGCCCTGGTGGTTCCCCTGCCAGTCCAGCGCCTTTTCCCTGAGCGTCAGCACCGCCGCCAGCGTCGCCGACGAGGCGCTGTCCTGGATCACCCCGGCAAAGCCTTCGGGCAGGTCCAGCGCTTGGCGCAGCCAGTCCATCATCCGTGTTTCCATCTCGGTGGCGGCGGGCGAGGTCTGCCACAACATGCATTGCGGCGCGATGGCCGAGGCCAGGAATTCGGCCAGCACCGAGGGGGCGGACGCGTTCGAGTTGAAATAGGCGAAAAAGCGCGGATGCTGCCAATGGGTGATGCCGGGCATCACGATATCCTCGAAATCGCGAAAGATATCCTCCATCGCTTCGGGCGTCTCGGGTGGTGTGGCGGGCAGGGCGCTCAGCACCGCGCCCGGTTCGGTCCGGGCGCGCACGGGGCGGTTGCCCACGGTCAGGTGATAATCCTGCGTCCAGTCGGCAACCCGGCGGCCCCAATCGGCGAATTCTTCCCATTTCATCTGTCGTATCCTCGTCTGCCGTCAGGGGGCGATGATCGGTTGCGCCTTGAGGGCGCTCGGTACTGGCTCGGCGCCTTCGAAGGTCGAGCCTTCCTCGAACCAGCTTTTCGGGGCGGGTGCCCCCCACAGCGTTTGGCGCTGCGGGTCGGTCAGCGACCAGCGGATCGGTTCCAGATCCGGATCGACGGTCTGATAGTCCGAGCAATAGATCTCGATACGGTGCCCGTCGGGGTCGCGGACATACAGAAAGAAGGCGTTCGAGATCCCGTGCCGCCCTGGCCCGCGCTCGATATTGGCGACATAACCGCTGGTGCTCATCAGATCGAGCAGATCGATGATGTTGAGAGGGGTCGGTACCCAGAAGGCGGTGTGATGCAGGCGGGGACCCAGTCCGTTGGTAAAGGCCACGTCATGCACGCCGCCCTTGCGGTGCATCCACGCGGCCCAGAGGCGCCCGCTTTCGTCATCTTCTGTGTACTCGGTGACGCGAAACCCCATCTCGCCATAAAAGGCGACGCTGGCATCCACATCGGCCGAGAACATGTTGAAATGGTCGATCCTGAGCGGCTTCACCCCGTTATAGAGCCGGTAGTTCTGATGGATCGGCGGCAGCCGGTCCATCCGCACATAGAATTCCAGCGGAATACCCCAGGGGTCGCGGGTGCGCAAAGTGCGGCCCATATGGGGCCGCTCGACCCAGGCGGTGGGCAAAGATTTTTCGGCGAAAAATCTTTCGGCCCGCTCCAGATCGGGTTCGTCATAAAGCTTGAAGCCCAGCACGCCTACATCTGCCGCATCGGCCTGAACCAGAACGATGCAGTGATGCCCGCGTTCTTCCATCGCGCGCAGATAGAGCCGCCCTTCTTCCTCATGGGTGATTTGAAGTCCCAGCATGTCCACGTAAAAGGCCCGGCTAGCCGCCAGGTCCCTGACCCGGTACTCCACATGGCTGAGCCGCACAATGTTGAAGGGCGGGTAGAGATTGGGCGCGGGGACGGGCATCTGGTTCTCCTGACTGTCGAGCGAGGCCGGTTTCTCAATTTATTATTAACATGTGAAATTAATTCGAATTTGTCAAACCCGAACGCCAAAACAGGATGCGGACATTCCGCCGTTGCGGGAAGGAGCGATTTCAGCGAAATTGCCCTATGAGTTCAGATTTGCCCAACACGTCTAGATCCTTGCCCATCGCCCTGCTGCGCGCGCGTGAACGGGTTATGCGCCCTGTGCGGGCTATTCTGATGGATGTAGGCATCACCGAACAGCAATGGAGGGTTCTACGCGTTCTCGAAGAAGAGGGTCCGCAAGACCCGACCAGAATCGCCGACGGTGCCTGCCTGCTATTGCCCAGCCTGACCCGGATTTTGCAAAAGCTGGAAGAGAAGCAACTGATCTCGCGGCAACCCGATCCGGATGACGGGCGAAAGCAGATCGTCAGCATCACCGCAAACGGCACCCGGATCATTCGCGATAACTTGGGCGCCAGCCAGGCTGTGTTCGAGGGTATTCAGGCGAAGATGGGAGCGGAGCGTTACGAGTTGTTGCTCGACCTGTTGAATGAACTCTATCGCGATACGTCGAACTGATTTCAAGGTCGCATTGGAGAGCTTGGTATCTTGTCAAAGGGACCCTGCCGGAGAGGAGGGGGTTCTCTCCGGCAGGGTGGCCAGGCTAGGTGTAGCTGCGCCGCCTGACCCTTCCAGCAGCATGAGACGTGATTGGTTACCGTCCACAGTGCTGGTCAGCGGAACACGTGCGAGTTGGTAGGGGCAACTCATTGCTAAACTGTACGGAACATGGGGGTTCAGTCCGACAGCAACGCATTCCGAAGACTTGAAGACTCTCGTTAAATTTATCTTCTTCCCCAGAAGGTCCCGATATTGTTGATAGCGCAACCTGAATTGTAGTGTCTTGAGCGTCAATCGCAAGGATTGCGCGAAATTATGCCGATGCAATCCTCAGTTGCGGGCGATATGCCGCGCATCCGAGCTTGACGGTCTCGGTCGATGTCAGAGTTGCCAGAACAGATGCAGTGCCTAAGATGGCCCCGAGCGAGAAAGGGGATGCTCATGGGCGAACAGCTGGGAACGCTGTCGGAATTGCCACAGGACTATCGCGATCAAATGACCGCTGCTGGTGTTGCGCCGCTTTGGCCGATGATGCGAAATGTGCTGCCGCATGACGCACCGCGGCCTGTGACGCGGGCTGGGCACTGGTCCTTCGCCGCATTGCGCCCGCTCCTGCTGCGTGCAGGCGAACTGACGCCTGTGGAAAAGGCGGAACGCCGGGTGCTGGTTCTGTCCGATCCGGGGCGCGGCACAGGGGCGATGCAGGCGACCGCGACGATCTACCTGGGTCTGCAGCTTCTGCTACCCGGAGAGTTGGCGCCCGCGCATCGCCACACCCCGTCTGCCGTGCGGATCGTGGTCGAAGGGCGGGGCGGCTATACGGTGGTTGATGGTGAGCGCCTGCCGATGGAGCCGGGCGATCTGGTGCTGACACCGGGCGGGGAATGGCACGACCACGGCCATGACGGGGACGAGCCGGTGATCTGGCTCGACGCGCTCGATTTGCCGCTGTTCGTGCAGCTTGAAGGGTCTTATGCGATCGAAGGTGAGTTGCAGGCGCAGCGCAACCGCCCCGATGCCAGCCAGGTCGAATACAGCGCTGCCGGGCTGGCGCCATCCCGGCGACCTGGACGCGGCACTCGGCGCTACCCGATGATGCGCTATCCCTGGGCCGCGACCGAGGCGGCGCTGCGCCAGATGGCGGCCTTTGGCGAGGGGATTGCCGAGCTGGACTATATCAACCCCGAAACGGGCGAGGATGTGCTGCCCGCGCTTGGCTTCACCGCGATGATGCTGACAGCTGGGCAGGTCGAAGCGCCGCCGCTGCGCTCTTGCTCTTCGGCCTTTCATGTGATCGCTGGTTCCGGGCGCAGCGAGATTGACGGGCAAGTCATCGAATGGGGTCCAAAGGACACCTTCACCGCCCCGGTCTTTGCCCGCATTCGGCATGAGGCAGAGAGCGAGGCATTTCTGGTCCGCATCCACGACCGGCCGCTGCAAGAGAAACTTGGTTACTACGAGGAACGCGCCAGATGAGCGACAGCCTGTTCACCCTTACCCCGATCCCCGGCATTCCGGTCCGTGGCGAAAGCGGCACATATCCGATCGGGCGCATTTTCTGCGTTGGCCGCAACTATGCCGCCCATGCCGCCGAGATGGGCAACGAGGTGGACCGCGAGGCGCCGTTCTATTTCACCAAATCGCCGGCCAATGCGATCCTGACCGGGGCCACCGTTCCCTATCCGCCGGGCACAGAGAATTTTCATTACGAGATGGAGCTGGCCTTTGCCATCGGCAAGCCGGTGTTCCGCGCCAGCCGGGCCGAGGCCTGGGATGCCGTCTATGCCTATGGTTGCGCGCTCGACATGACCCGGCGCGACCAGCAGATTCGCGAGCGGGACAAGAAACGCCCCTGGGACCTGGGCAAGGATGTCGAGAACGCGGCGGTCTTTGCGCCCCTGACCCGGGTGGCCGACTGGTCGCCGCAGGACAACACGCGCATTCATCTTGAGGTGAATGGTGTGGTCAAACAGGATGCCACCCTGGCCGAGTTGATCTGGAAGATCGACGAGATCGTCAGCCATCTGTCGGGCTATTACCATCTGCGCCCGGGTGATCTGGTGATGACGGGCACACCTGCCGGGGTCGGCCCGGTCGTCGCCGGGGATGTGATCACCGGCGGTATCGTCGGGCTGGACCCCATCGCGCTGACGCTTGGCCCGGCGGAATAACCCATGACTGCCGAGACCATTCTGATTAACGGCTTGGGCAGCGGCGGGCTGGCTGCGGAACCTGGCCTCTCTTCGGCGGAGCGGGCGGAGGCACTTCGGTCTTTAAGAGATGATGATTGCCATCACCCGATTGGCGCCAATGCCGAGCTGTACAATAGAATGATGAGCGCCATGGCGGCGGAAGAGTGCTACGATTCGATGAAGTGGCGTTACGGCGGTACCGGTCTGTCCGGTTCCGTCCGAGGGGAGGTGTAAGCAATATATTGCAAATCAGCATGCTTTGCGCATTATATTGCTTAGAGAGGGTCAAAGGGAGGATATCATGACCTATCGCAGAAAGATTCTGGGCCTGATCGGCGGCGCTGCAGTTGCGGCTCTGGCCACCGGGTTCAGCGCCGGCACAGCACTGGCGCAAGAGGTTACGCTGAAACTGCACCAGTTCCTGCCGGCGCAGGCCAATGTGCCGAAACTGGTCCTGGACGTCTGGGCCGACGGCGTCGAAAAGGACTCGGGCGGCCGTATCAAGGTCGAGCGCTATCCCTCGATGCAGCTGGGCGGCAAGCCGCCGGAGCTGATGGATCAGGCGATCGACGGCGTGGCCGATGTGGTCTGGACCGTGGTCGGCTATACGCCGGGCCGCTTCCCCTCGACCGAGGTGTTCGAACTGCCCTTCATGATGACCAACGCGCGTGCGGTCAGCCATGCGTATTGGGAAATGTTCGAAAAGCACATGAAGGACGACGAGTTCAAGGACGTGCATATCCTGGGCACCTGGGTGCACGGGCCGGGCATGATCCATACCGCCGATCCGGTGGAAACCCCGGCCGATTTGCAAGGGATGAAAATCCGCGGCGGCTCGCGCTCGGTCAACTCGCTGCTGACCAAGTTGGGGGCCACCCCGGTCGGTATGCCGGTGCCGGCAGTGCCCGAGGGGCTGAGCAAGGGTGTGATCGACGGCACCACCATCCCGTGGGAAGTGACCACCGCGCTCAAGGTGCCCGAGCTGGTCGAGAACCATACCGAGTTCGAGGGCCGCGCGCTGTACACGCTGACCTTCGTGCTGGCGATGAACAAGGCCAAGTATGACAGCCTGCCCGACGATCTGAAGGCGGCGGTCGATAAGAATTCGGGCCTCGAATTCTCGGTCTTTGCCGGTGGGACACAGGCCGATTCCGATGGTCCGGCGCGTCAGGTGGCCGAGGATTTGGGCAACAACATCATCACCATCGATGCCGCAGGGGTCGAGGAATGGCGTGCCCTGGCCCAGCCCATTTATGACGAATGGCTGGCTGACATGGAATCCAAGGGCAAGGACGGTAAGGCGCTTCTCGAAGAGGCGCAGATGCTGATCGAGAAGTATACGCCGCAATATTCCAACTGATCCGGCAACTGCCAACGGATGCGGCGCGCTCTGCGCCGTATCCGCCACGCGGCCTGAAACCGACCGAGGACCGATGCATAAACTGATGACGGGGTTGGCCAGAACGTTGGCCATCATCGGCGGGATCGTTCTGAGCCTTCTGATCCTGCTGACCTGCGCCTCAATCCTGGGTCGTTTGCTGAACGGCTTCTTCCACGGTGACTTCATGCAATCTGTTGCCCACGGTCTGGCCGATTGGGCCATCGGAATAGGTATCGGCCCGGTGAACGGCGATTTCGAACTGGTCGAGGCCGGAGTGGCCTTTGCCATCTTCTGCTTTCTGCCGCTCTGCCAGATCACTGCCGGGCATGCGTCGGTCGATATTCTGGCCAACTCGTTCAGCCGCCGGGTGAACCGCATCCTGCGGATGCTGACCGAATTGACCTTTGCCGCCGTACTCGTCCTGATCGCGTGGAAACTGTTCGACGGCATGATGAGCAAACGCGCCTATGCCGAGACCACCTTTCTGCTGCAATTTCCCATCTGGTGGGCCTATGCGCTCAGCTTTGTCGCGGCCTTCGCGGCGGCGCTGGTGGGAATCTATATGGGCGCGGTGCGGACCTATGAATGCTTTACCGGCCGTATCCTGGTCTGGGACGGGGTGGAGGCGACACAGTGAGCGCGCTTGAAATCGGTATTGCCTCGTTTCCTGCCCTGATGGTGCTGATCTTTCTCAGGGTGCCCATCGGTCTGGCCATGTTCCTGGTCGGGCTTTTGGGGCTGGTGCTGGTCACCGACGGCACCCAGGTCGCCTTTGCCCGGCTCAAGAACGAAACCTATACGACCTTTTCCAGCTATTCGCTGACCATCGTGCCAATGTTCCTGCTGATGGGCCATTTCGCGACGCTGGGCGGCATGTCGACCGCTTTGTTCAAGGCCGCAGAGGGCTGGCTGGGCCATCGCAAGGGTGGTATCGCCATGGCCTCGATCGGGGCCTGCGCCGGTTTTGGTGCCATCTGCGGCTCGTCTCTGGCGACGGCGGCAACCATGGGCCGCGTCGCCCTGCCGGAGCTGCGCCAATACGGCTATGCGGGCGGGTTTTCCACCGCGACGCTGGCGGCGGGCGGTACGCTGGGTATCCTGATCCCGCCCTCGGTGGTGCTGGTGATCTATGCGATCCTGACCGAACAGAATATCGCCAAGCTGTTCCTGGCCGCCTTCATCCCCGGCATCATGGCGGCGCTGGGCTATGTCATCGCCATCTCGGTCTATGTGCGGCTTTACCCCGACAGCGCCGGTACGCGCCCGCCGGTCCCCTATGCCGAACGGTTCGCTGCCCTGTTGCAGGTCTGGCCGGTGCTGCTGGTCTTTGGTCTGGTTGTGGGCGGCATCTATCTGGGGTGGTTCACCCCGACCGAAGGCGCCGCCGTGGGTGCGCTGGGCACGGGCGTGATTGCCTGGCTGAATGGTGGGCTGACCCGCGCCAGCCTCTCTGAAAGTTTTCTGGTCACGGCGCGTTCTACCGCGATGATCTTCTTCATCGTGCTCGGCGCCGCCTTCTACAACGGGTTCCTTGCCCTGACCCAGGTGCCACAGGAGTTGTCGAATTTCGTGGTTGCCCAAGGCTACAGCCCCTGGGTGGTGCTGGCGCTGATCCTCGCCTTCTACCTTGTGTTCGGTTGTCTGATGGACAGCCTCAGCATGATCCTTTTGACGATCCCGATCTTCTTTCCGGTGATCTCGGCGATGGATTTCGATCTGGTGTCGCTGGCCGCGATGCAGGCCGATGCAGCAATGGAGGTGCTGAAGGCGGGCGTGCCCGAAGCGATGAGCGCCGAGACGCTGGCAGGCATCAAGGACGCGATTGCCAGCGGAGCCGAACTGACCCGCGAGCAGATGAAGGACCTGGGTATCCGCGTCACCCGCGGCATGGCCAACCGGGCCGAGGCCGAACATGTGGCGATCTGGTTCGGCATTCTCGTGCTGATCGTGGTCGAGGTCGGGTTGATCACACCGCCGGTGGGGATGAACCTGTTCATCATCAACGCGATGGACCGGACCACCCGCATGGCCGACACCTACAAGGCGGTGATGTTCTTTGTCGGTTCGGACATCGTGCGCGTGATCATTCTGGTCGCGTTCCCCGCGATCACTCTGTTTCTGCTGCCGGGATAGGCGACGTCGCCGCCCGGTCCGATGACACGGTTCCCGGCGACCGCCGGGCAGGATGGCTTTGGGAGGAGAGCATGACGCGATACCTGGACCATGAGGTAGATGCCGAACGGCGTGGGGACGGCACCATCCTGCTGCGCTCGGCCCACGAGCCGGTGACCCCTGCTGCGCGCACCACCGACTGGTTGCACCACTGGGCAACCCAGACCCCGGACGCGGTGTTTCTGGCGGAACGCAGTGGTGGCGCCTGGCGCACGCAATCCTATGCCGAAACCCTGGGCAGGGTCCGGGCGCTGGCCACCGGGCTGCTGGCGCGTGGGCTGGTGCCGGGTGACCGTATCCTTGTCGTCTCGGGCAACAGCGTCGATCACGGTACACTGGCGCTGGCGGCGCAATATGTGGGGCTGGTGATCGTACCAGTTGCCGAGCAATACGCCCTGATCCCCGGCGCGCTGAAACAGCTGCACTATATTCTTGGCCTGATCGACCCGGCCATGGTTTATGCCGAGGACGGCGCGCAATTCGCTGCCGCCCTGGCGATGGAGGAGATGGCCGGCCGCCGCATCGGCGTCGGGCGCAATCCCGCGCCGGGCATGACCCTGCTGACCGACCTGGAACGCGAGAGTGGCGATATCTCGGCCGCCGCTGCTGCGGTCGGTCCCGACACGGTGGCCAAGATCCTGATGACCTCGGGTTCGACCTCGCACCCAAAGGGGGTGCTGACCACCCAACAGATGCTTTGCGCCAACCAGGCGCAATATGCCCGCGCCCTGCCGTTCCTGACCCAACGCCCGCCCCGGCTGGTGGATTGGCTGCCATGGAACCATGTCTTTGGCGGGTCCAACAACTTCAACCAGATGCTGGCCTTTGGCGGCGCGCTCTATATCGACGGGGGCAAGCCCGCGCCCGCGCTGATCGGCAAGACATTCGAAAACAACAGGCTGTTGAACGGCACCATCGCCTATAACGTGCCGGTGGGCTTTGCCCAGTTGCGTGACGAGATGCATCGCGACCCCGAGTTGAAGCACCATTTCTTCGCCGATCTGGACATGTTGTTCTATGCCGGGGCGTCGCTGTCGGCGGATGTCTGGCGCGACCTCAGTGAGATGGCCGCCGAGGTGCGTGATACCCAACCGCTGATCACTACCTGCTGGGGCATGACCGAGACCGCGCCCGCCTGCATTTTCCAGCACGTGCCTGCCAATCTGCCGGGTATCATCGGTGTGCCGCTGACCGGGGTGACCGCCAAACTGGTGCCGGCGGACGGTGGCCGGTACGAACTGCGTGTCGCGGGCCCCAATGTCTTTGCCGGTTATTTTCGCGACCCAGAAAAGACCGCCGCCGCCTTTGATGACGAGGGGTATTTCTGCACTGGCGACGCGGTGGCGATGGTTGATGCGGATGACCTGTCGCAAGGGTTACGGTTCGAGGGTCGTCTTGCCGAGGATTACAAGCTGGCAACCGGCATCTGGGTACGCGCCTCAGCGCTCCGGCTCGAGGTTCTGGCCGCGCTGGCGCCGCTGGCGGCGGATGTGGTCCTGACCGGCGAGGGCGAGGCCGAGATCGGCCTGCTGATCCTGCCCACACCCGCGCTGGCCACGGGGCTGGAGGCAGAGGGTGGCTTGCTGCGCCCCGGCGCCATGGGTGACGAGATCGCAGACCGCCTGTCGCGGCTGAACGCGGATCGTGGCAGTTCCGCCCGCATCGCGCGCGCAGTGATTCTGTCAGACCCCCCGTCGATGGCTGAGGGCGAAGTCACTGCCAAGGGTAACCTCAACTTCCGCAAGGTACTGGAAAGGCGCGCGGAAATCGTATCCCGTCTGTTTGGTGAAGATGATGACGCAAGAATTGGTGTGCATTAAGTTGCATAAACTGGGGTGGCAGTTTAGCAATATCTTGCATAAATGTGTTTGGGATGCATGATGGTGCCGCCGGAGAGAGGCGCGCGCGGGAGTGGGAGAGGAGGCCCGCCCGCGCGCTGCCCCGGCCATCACCGGGAGGAGGCAGAATGAGCGCAAACGCCGCGCATTACTTTGTAGATCGCCATGTCGAAGAAGGGAGCGGCGCGCGTCCCGCCTTTCGCGAAGCCGCCGGCGCTCGGCGCAGGCAGAGCTATGGCGAGCTGGCCCACGACAGCGGTGCGGTTGCGGGTGCGCTCGCCCGTGCGGGCATCCCGCGCGAGGCGCGCGCGGCGATGCTGGTGCTGGATCAGCTGGAATTTCCCGCCCTGTTCTGGGGCTGCCTCAAGGCGGGCGTGGTGCCGGTGCCGCTGAACACGCTGCTGGCCACCTCGGTCTATGAGGTGATTCTGAACGACAGCCGCGCCTCGATCCTCTTTGTCTCGGAAGAGCTATGGCCAGTGGTGCAGCCCGCCGCGCTGGCCTCGCCGCATCTGACCCGGATCGTGGTGATCGGCGCCGCGCCCGACGGCACCCAGAGCTATGCGGATTTCGTGCAGGGTGCCGATATCCTGCCTGCGGTCGAGGTCTCGCCCGACGACGTGGCCTTTTGGCTCTATTCCTCGGGCTCCACCGGACAGCCCAAGGGGGTGCGGCACGTACATGCCAGCCTCAAGGCCACCGCCGACAGCTATGGCGCGCAGGTGCTGGGGATCGAACCGGATGACCTGGTGTTTTCAGCGGCCAAGCTGTTCTTTGCCTATGGGCTGGGCAACGGCATGACCTTTCCGATGTCGGTGGGGGCCGAGACCATCCTTTTCAACGGGCGCCCGACGCCGGACGGGGTGCGCGATATCATCGCCGCCGAGCGGCCAACCGTGTTCTGCGGGGTGCCGACGCTGTATGCGGCGATGGTTGCGATGCTAGACCGCGAGGGCGTGCCGGATGTAACGCTGCGCCGCTGCATCTCGGCAGGCGAGGCGCTGCCGGAAGAGATTGGCCGCTCTTGGCACCGGCAATGGGGGGTCGACATTCTGGACGGTGTCGGCTCGACCGAGATGCTCCATATCTTTCTGTCGAACGCGCCGGGCGACGTGGTCTATGGTACCTCTGGCCGTGCCGTACCGGGATACGAGGTGCGGCTGGTCGATGAGAGTGGCGCCGATGTCGGACCCGACGGGTTGGGAGAGCTTCTGGTGCGCGGCGCCTCGGCGGCGGACGGGTATTGGAACAAGCGCGACAAGAGCCGCGCCACCTTCGAGGGGGAATGGACCCGCACGGGTGACAAATACGAGCTGACACCCGATGGCCGCTATGTCTATTGCGGGCGCACTGACGACATGTTCAAGGTCTCGGGCATCTGGCTGTCACCGTTCGAGGTGGAGCAGGCGCTGGTGGCGCATCCCGCCGTTCTCGAAGCGGCGGTGGTGGCGGCGCGTGATGCCGACGGGCTGGAGAAACCCAAGGCCTTCATCGTGCTCAAGACGGCAGAGACCGAAGGGCTGGCCGACACGCTGCGCGATTTCGTCAAGGAGAAGGTGGGCAAGTGGAAATATCCCCGCTGGATCGAATTCGTCGAGGATTTGCCCAAGACCGCCACCGGCAAGATCCAGCGGTTCAAACTGCGCGAGGGAGGCTGAGCGATGGAGTGGAGTACAAATCCCGCCGAAAAGCTGCGCATTGATGGCGTGGCATTGGAATATGCCTGTCATGGCCCGGTGCCCGGTGACGCGCCAACCCTTGTGCTGCTGCACGAGGGGCTGGGTTGCGTGGCGATGTGGCGGGATTTTCCCGCGCAGCTTGCCGCGCGCACCGGGCTGGGGGTGCTGGTCTATTCGCGCCAGGGCTATGGTGGTTCGGACCCGATCACCCGGCCCCGGCCGCTGGATTTCCAGACCCGCGAGGCGCTGGAGGTGCTGCCCGCCCTGCTGGATGCCGCCGGTATCCGGCAGGCGATCCTGCTTGGCCATTCCGACGGCGCCACCATCGCCGCGATCCATACCGGCAGTGTGGCTGGTCACCGGATACGCGGCGTGATCCTCGAGGCGCCGCATTTCTTTACCGAACCGGGCGGGCTGGCCTCGATCACAGAGGCGCGCGCGGCCTATGAAAGTGGCGATCTGAAACAGAAACTGGCGCGCTATCACGCCGATCCCGATGGTGCTTTTCTGGGCTGGAACGATGCCTGGCTCGACCCCGGTTTCGCCACCTGGAACGTGGCCGAGGTGATCGACTATATCCGGGTGCCGATCCTGGCCATTCAGGGGCGGCACGACCAGTATGGCACGCTGGCCCAGATCGAAGAGATCGAGAACCGCGCCTATTGCCCGGTGGATACGCTGATCCTCGACTGTCGGCACGAACCGCATCGCGAGTGCGCCGACCGAGTTCTGCAAGAGATCGCGGATTTCTGTGCGAGGCTGATCCGCATCGAGGCGGCCGACGTCGTACCGGCCTGAGCGATGTCTCTGCCGCCCCTCTCGGTTCCCTATGTTCCCGGCCAGACAGCGCGGCCGCCCGAGGGTCTGTTCGAGGCCCTGCACCAGAGCGTTCCCGGCCGGATGCCACCCGAGGATTTGACCGCTTGCCCTGCCTGGACCGCAGGCTGGACATTGTTCGATCTGGGATATTTCTGGGAGGCGCATGAGGTTTGGGAGCCGGTCTGGATGGCCTTGCCCCCGAATAGCGGCGCTCGCTACCGGGTGCAGGCGGCGATACAGTTGACCAATGCGGCGTTGAAACTGCGCATGGGGCGGAGGGACGCGGCCCGGCGTCTTTGTGCCTTGGCGCGCGAGGCCGCAGCGCGGGCCGGTGGATCAGGGACGCCCGAGACATGGGGGGTGTCGTTCTGCGACCGTGTTACCAAGGTTGAGGCGCGATTCGAGTGAGATGCATTATAATGCATAGTTGCAGAAGAAATCAGAGATATGTTGCAGGATGGTGGGTAGTTTATTGATTTTTAAGGAAATCAAACATGCATTATTATGCCGCAAATTGCTTGCAAATTGACTGATGCGCACTAAAATGCATATCATCATAACTCTTGGAGCGAGGCATGACCCAGCGTATCGACTTTCAGACCGACCCGTCCCGCTATCGTCATTGGCGGGTCGCGTATGATGGAGAGATCGCCAATCTCTACATGGATGTGGATGAGCAGGGCGGCCTGTTCCCGGGCTATGAGCTGAAGCTGAATTCCTATGATCTTGGCGTCGATATCGAGCTGGCCGATATCGTCCAGCGGATGCGGTTCGAGCATCCCGAGGTCAAGGTGGTGGTGATGCAATCCGGAAAGGACCGCGTGTTCTGTGCCGGGGCGAATATCCGGATGCTGGGCGGCGCCAGCCATGCGCACAAGGTCAATTTCTGTAAATTCACCAACGAGACCCGCAACACGTTCGAGGCGGCCGAGGCCGATAGCGGCCAGAAATACATTGCGGCTGTCAAAGGTGCCTGCGCGGGTGGCGGGTACGAGTTGGCGCTGGCCTGCAACTATATCATGCTGACCAATGACAGTTCCTCGTCGGTGGCATTGCCCGAGGTGCCGCTGCTGGCGGTGCTGCCCGGCACCGGCGGGCTGACCCGGGTCACCGACAAGCGCAAGGTGCGCCGCGATCTGGCCGATGTGTTCTGCTCGGTCGAAGAGGGCGTGCGTGGCCAGCGCGCGGTCGATTGGCGGCTGGTGGACGAGATTGCCCCAAATTCGAAATTCGACGAGGTGGTGCAAGAGCGCGCGCGGGAGTTTGCGAGCGCCAGCGCCAAACCCTCGGGCCTGACCGGGATCGCGCTCACCCCGCTTGACCGCCGCTTTGCCGAGGATGGCTCGGTCACCTATTCGACCGTTGAGGTTGTCGTGGAGCGCGAGGCGGGGCGGGCGACGCTGACGATCTCCGGTCCAACGGACGCCGCTCCCGATACGGTCGACGCGTTGCAGGCGCAGGGCGCCGAGGCCTGGATCCTGCGCGCGGCGCGTGAGCTGGACGATGCCATCCTGCATCTGCGGCTGAACGAACGTCAGATCGGTACGCTGGTGATCCAGACCCAGGGCGATGGCGCGGCGGTGGTGGCGCATGAGGCATTGCTCCTCAACAATCGCGACCACTGGCTGGCCAACGAAATCCTGCAATACTGGAAGCGGGTGTTGAAGCGGGTCGACATGACCTCTCGTAGCCTGGTCGCCATTGTCGAACATGGGTCCTGTTTCGCCGGCCCACTGGCCGAACTGCTCTGGGCGGTGGACCGATCCTATATGATGCTCGAAGAGTTCGAAGGCGATAACCGCCCGCTGGCTGCGATCACGCTCAGCCCCGGCAACTTTGGCACATACCCGATGGGCAATGACCTGACCCGGCTTGCGACCCGGTTCCTGGGCACGCCCGAGGCGGTCGAAGCCGCCCGCGCGCGCATCGGCGAGGCGCTGGAAGCGGAAGAGGCCGAGGAGCTTGGTCTGGTGACCTATGTGCTGGACGATATCGACTGGGAAGATGAGGTGCGTGTTTTCCTGGAAGAGCGCGCCAGCTTTTCTCCCGATGCAATGACCGGGATGGAGGCGAACCTGCGTTTTGCCGGACCCGAGACGATGGAAACCCGCATATTCGGCCGGCTTACCGCTTGGCAGAACTGGATTTTCCAGCGCCCCAACGCGGTGGGCCCCGACGGGGCACTGCAACGCTATGGCACCGGGGTGCGCGGCGATTACGACATGGAACGTGTGTAGAGGGGGCGCAGATTTTCGCAGAAAATCTGTAGAAAAATCTTGTGCAAGATTTTTCCCCGCCAAGGAGGAAAGCGATGCTTGATCTGATCAACGTAAGTTACGACACCCAGATCCCGAACAATGTGGGTTTGAGCCAGGACAAGAAGGTGCTGAAGGCGCTGGAAAAGTGGCACCCCGGTTACATCAACTGGTGGAACGACCTGATTCCGCAGAATTTCCAGGAATCGCTGGTCTATCTGCGCACCGCCGTCAGCGTCGATCCCAAGGGTTGGGCCAAGTTCGACTATGTGAAGATGCCCGAATACCGTTGGGGCGTGCTGCTGGCGCCGCAGGTCGAGAACCGCACCATCCCGTGTGGCGAGCATTACGGGCAACCCGCCTGGCAGGAAGTGCCGGGTGAATACCGCAACCTGCTCAAGCGCCTGATCGTCATTCAGGGCGATACCGAACCGGCCTCGGTCGAGCAGCAGCGCCTGCTGGCATTGACCGCGCCCTCGCTCTACGACATGCGCAACCTGTTCCAGGTGAACGTGGAAGAGGGCCGCCATCTCTGGGCGATGGTCTATCTGCTGCACAAGTATTTCGGCCGCGACGGACGGGAAGAGGCCGATGACCTGTTGCGCCGCCAGTCGGGCAGCGAGGAAGCCCCGCGCATGCTGGGCGCCTTCAATGAAGAGACACCGGACTGGCTGTCCTTCTTCATGTTCACCTATTTCACCGACCGCGACGGCAAGATGCAGCTGGAAAGCCTGGCGCAATCCGGCTTTGACCCGCTCAGCCGCACCTGCCGTTTCATGCTGACCGAAGAGGCGCACCACATGTTCGTGGGCGAAACCGGCGTGGGCCGCACCATCGAGCGCACATGTCAGGTGATGAAGGAAAACGGAATTGACGACCCCTATGACACCGGCCGCATCCGCGACCTGGGGGTGATCGACCTGCCGCTGATCCAGAAAAAGCTGAACCTGCACTACACGCTGTCGCTCGACCTGTTCGGGCAGGAGGTGTCGACCAACGCCGCCAATGCGTTCAACGCGGGCATCAAGGGCCGTTACATGGAAAGCCGGTTGAGCGATGACCACCAGTTGCAGCAGGACACCTACACCGTGTGGGATTTCGAGGATGGCAAGGCAGTACAGAAGCAGGTACCGGCGCTTACCGCGATCAACATGCGCCTGCGCGACGACTATACCAAGGATGCCGCCGGCGGTGTCGGGCGCTGGAACAAGATCATCGAGAAACACGGCGTCGATTTCGAACTCTCGCTTCCGCACGAGGCATTCCATCGCAAGATCGGCGTCTTTGCCGACAAGCATTTCGACCCGTCGGGGCAGCCCGTCTCGGGGGCCGAATATGACGCCGGTCTGCCCAAATGGCTGCCGACGCACGCGGATGGCGATTTCATCCAGTCGCTGATGAAGCCCTGCTATGAGCCGGGTCAATACGCCCGCTGGATCGCCCCGCCCAAGGTGGGAATCGACAACCGTCCGGGCGACTTCGAATATGTGAAACTTCACATGGCCTGATGCCGGACAGGGGCCGGGGGCCGTGGGCGGTAACATTTTGTGACCCGCCCACGGATTGACGGCAGGGGTGACTCTCTTGTTCGCTGAACCCGGCCTGATCGGACAACACGAGGAACCGACCATGCAGATCGACCGTTCGAAACCCGATACGCCGCGGCTGCACGCTCTCTCTGGGCAGATATCCACATTGCAGGGACCCTGTGTCGGCTGTTCCGACTGCGTGGGCCTGTGCAAGGAGTTGATCGACACGCTTGTGGTGCCCGACCTCATCCTGACCAGGAAACGCGAGACTTCATGAACCAGCCGTTAAAGCAGCATCTGATCGATCCCGAAATCTGTATCCGCTGCTACACCTGTGAAATGACCTGCCCCGAGCAGGCGATCGAGCATGATGACCTGAATGTCGTGGTGGATGCCGCCAAATGCAATTTCTGCATGGATTGCATCCCGGTTTGTCCGACCGGTTCGATCGACAACTGGCGGGTGGTGGACACGCCCTATTCGCTCGAGGAACAATACGGATGGATGGACCTGCCGCCACAGGAAGAGGTGGCGGGCGACGAGGCGGGGCTTGAGGCGCTGGATGATGCCATGGCCGCCCTGCTGGCCGAGGCGCACAAGGGCGCGGGGGGCAAATCGCGCGCCCCTGCGACGGCCTCGAAGCCGACGATCAATCTCTATACGCTGGGCAAACCGGCCGAGGCGCGGGTGACGGGCAACTACCGCCTGACCGCCGAAAGCAGCGACAGCGATGTGCGCCACATCATCCTGGATTTCGGCGGCCAACCCTTTCCGGTGCTCGAAGGGCAAAGCATCGGGATCATTCCGCCCGGCACCGACGAGGCGGGCAACCCGCATCTGCCCCGGCTGTATTCGGTCTCCAGCCCGCGCGACGGCGAGCGGCCGAATTTCAACAACCTGTCGCTGACGGTGAAACGCGAACCGTACGGGATCTGCTCGAACCATGTCTGCGATCTGAAACCCGGTGACACGGTGCGGGTTACCGGGCCCTTTGGCGCCACTTTCCTGATGCCTTCGGACCCGGCGGCACATCTGCTGATGATCTGCACGGGTACTGGTTCCGCGCCCTTCCGCGCCTTTACCATGCGGCGGCAGCGCGAAAACCCCAAACTGCGCAATAGCCTGACCCTTGTTTTTGGCGCGCGCCGGCCACAGGAACTGCCGTATTTCGGGCCGCTCGGAAAGGTGCCGGAACAGTTCATGGCCAAGCATTTCGCCTTTTCCCGCCAGGACGGCGAGCCCAAGCACTATGTGCAGGATCGTTTGCGCGCCGAGGCGGACCGGGTGGGAGAGTTGCTGGCCGATCCCCAGACCCATATCTATGTCTGCGGTCTCAAGGCGATGGAACAGGGCGTGGAGGAGGCGTTCAAGGATATCGCCCGTGCCAAGGGCATCGACTGGACCGGCCTGCGTGACCGCATGCGCGACGAAGGGCGCTATCACGTCGAGACCTATTGATCCCGTTTCCGGCAGACAGCGCATTGCGCCACGGGCCGGGCTGTCCTAAGATTGCGCACTATTTTGCACATACCCTGCGGGCCGCATGACCGAGATCACCAATTTCCGGGGCGAAAGCACGCCCAACAGCGCGCGCGACCAGGCCGAGGCCGAGGTCGCCGATCTGATTGCGCGGGTTGGCGAACGGGTGCGCGCTGCACGTCAGCGGCGTGGTATTCCGCGCCGGGTGCTGTCCGAGATCTCGGGCGTGTCGCCGCGCTATCTGGCACAGCTCGAAGCGGGCGAGGGCAATATCTCGATCGGGCTGTTGCAGCGGGTGGCGATCGCGCTGGATCATCGGATCGAATGGCTGGTGGGCGAGGATGATCCCTGGTCTTCGGACGCGATGCGGGTGGCCGATCTTTACCGGGTCGCGGGGATGGAAACCCAGGCAGAGGTGCTGCGGCTCTTGAGCCCCGCGCCCTCGCTTGCGGCGAGGGCCGGGCGCATCTGCCTGGTGGGCCTGCGCGGGGCGGGAAAATCGACCTTGGGCCAGCGGTTGGGCGCGGCACTGGGCCTGCCTTTTGTGGAACTGAACGACGAGATCGAAGACCAGGCCGGTATGCCGGTGGCCGAGGTCATGGCGCTTTACGGTCAGGAAGGATACCGCAAGCTCGAGGCGCAGGCGGTGGCCCGGATCGTCGCCACCCATGACGCGCTGGTACTGGCGGTGGCAGGCGGGATCGTGGCCGAGCCCGAGACCTACAAGACCCTGCTGGCGCATTTCCACACGGTATGGCTGCGCGCTTCGCCGGTGGAGCATATGGAACGGGTTCGCGCCCAGGGGGATGAGCGGCCGATGGCGGGCAATCCCGAAGCGATGGAAGAGTTGCGCTCGATCCTGACCAGCCGCGAGGCGCTTTACGGCAAGGCAGAGGCGCAGATCGATACCTCGGGTCAAAGCGTCGAGGCCTCGCTTGTCCAACTCACCCGCCTTGTGCGCGAACGCGGTTATCTGAACTGACCGAGCGCCAGACGCCCCAAGATTTTTCGTCGAAAAATCTTGGCCTCCGGCGGGGATATTTCCAGCAAGAGGAAGGGGGCGGGGCGGGATACGTATTTCCTCATAATTGACCGTGATGGCGTGCCGACCTTAGCCTGAGGCGGTTCAGAGTAAGACGCGCCGCAACCCATGGCGCATATCGGGGAGGAGAGACGTGAAACGCATTCTTTGCGCAGGAGCGGTGTCGGTGCTGGCGTTGGCATCCGCCGCGGCCGCCGAGATCAAGATCGCCCATGTCTATGGCAAGACCGGTCCGTTCGAGGCCTATGCCAAACAGTCCCATGACGGGCTGATGCTGGGGCTGGAATATGCAACCGGCGGGTCGATGGAGATCAATGGCGAAAAGATCGTGGTGATCGAGAAGGACACCCAGCTCAAGCCTGAAAACGGCAAGGCCCTGCTGGAAGAGGCCTATGGCGACGACGAGGTCGATCTGGCGGTGGGGCCGGTGAGTTCCGGCGTGGCGCTGGCGATGTTGCCGGTGGCCGAGGAATACGAAAAGGTGCTGATCGTCGAGCCGGCGGTTGCGGATTCGATCACCGGGGCCAACTGGAACCGCTATATCTTCCGCACCGGGCGCAACAGCAGTCAGGACGCGGTATCGAACGCCATCGCGCTGGCGGGTGAGAACGTGCATATCGCGACGCTGGCACAGGACTATGCCTTTGGCCGTGACGGCATCGCCGCCTTCAAAGAGGCGCTGGAGGGTGCGGGCTCGGGCATCGTGCACGAGGAATATGTGCCGACCGACACCACCGACTTTACCGCCGCGGCCGAGCGTATCTTTAACGCGATGAAGGATCTGGACGGCGAAAAACGCCTGTTCATCATCTGGGCCGGGGGCGGCAACCCGATGGGCAAGATCCAGGCGATGGATCCCAGCCGTTTCGGCATCGAGATCGCGACCGGCGGCAACATCCTGGCGGCAATGGCGGCCTACAAGGATTTCCCGGGCATGCAGGGGGCGACCTATTACTATTACGAGATCCCGCAGAACCCTGTGAACGACTGGCTGGTCAAGACCCACCAGGACCGTTTCGGCACCCCGCCCGACTTCTTCACCGCGGGCGGCATGGCGGCAGGTATCGCCGTGGTCGAGGCCATCAAGAAAGCTGGCTCCACCGATACCGAGGCGCTGATCTCGGCCATGGAAGGCATGGAATGGGAGACACCCAAGGGCAAGATGATGTTCCGCCCCGAGGATCACCAGGCGCTGCAATCCATGTATCACTTCAAGATCAAGGTGGACCCGAATGTCGAATGGGCCATCCCGGAACTGGTGCGCGAGTTGACGATCGACGATCTGCCGATCCCGATCCGCAACAACTAACTCCCCGACCTGGCCGGTCCCGTGGCGCGTGACGCGCCGGGACCGGCCTTTTTGCAAGCGGAAGACAAAGCCATGACATCCCCCATCCTGGCGACCGAGGGGCTGACCGTGCGGTTTGGCGGCCATGTGGCCGTGGACGCGGTTTCCTGCGCCTTTCACACCGGGGAACTCACCGCGATCGTGGGTCCGAACGGTGCCGGCAAGACCACCTATTTCAACCTGATCTCGGGCCAGATCCCGGCCAGCGCGGGCCGCGTCCTGCTGCGCGGGCGCGATATCTCGGGTCAGTCGGTGTCACAACGTACCCGCGCCGGGATCGGACGGGCGTTTCAGCTGACCAACCTGTTTCCCAATCTCAGCGTCTTGGAAAACGTGCGCCTGGTGGTGCAGTCCAAGGCCGGGCAAGGCATGAACCTGTGGTCCATGGCCAGCCGTCATGCGGAGCTGACCGAGGCGGCCGAAGCGATCCTTACCAGGGTGCGGTTGATCGACAACCGAGATCAGATCGTTTCGGAGTTGAGCCACGGCAATCAACGCAAGCTGGAGGTCGCGCTGCTGATCGCGCTCGATCCGGCTGTCTACATGTTCGACGAACCCACTGCCGGGATGAGCGTGGACGAGGCGCCCGTGGTGCTGGACCTGATTGCCGAGCTCAAGGAGCAGCGCGACCGGACGATCCTGCTGGTGGAACACAAAATGGACGTGATCCGCACGCTGGCCGACCGCATCATCGTGCTGCATAACGGTGCGCTGGCCGCCGATGGCGACCCGGCCACGGTGATGGCCTCGGATGTGGTGCAAGAGGCCTATATGGGCCGGGAGCTGGAAGATGTCTGATCCGATCCTGCGGCTGGAGGGCGTCTGTACCAACATCGCCCAGTATCACATCCTGCAAGGCGTTGACCTCGAGGTGCCGCGTGCCGCGGTGACCATGCTCCTGGGGCGCAACGGTGTGGGCAAGACCACCACCCTGCGATCCATCATCGGCCACTGGCGCGCGCATCAGGGCCGCGTCCTGCTGGACGGGCAGGACATCACCCGGATGCCGACACCCGCCATCGCGCGGGCCGGTGTCGGGTTCGTGCCCGAGGATATGGGCATCTTTGCCAATCTCACGGTCGAGGAAAACATGGTGCTGGCCGCCGTGTCCGGCCCCATCGACAGCGCGCGGCTCGACTGGGTGTTCCAGGCCTTTCCGCCGCTCAAGACCTTTTGGAAGTCCGAGGCGGGCAACCTGTCAGGTGGGCAGAAACAGATGCTGTCGATCGCGCGCGCAATGGTCGAGGAGCGGCGGCTCTACCTGATCGACGAGCCCACCAAGGGGCTGGCGCCGGCCATCGTGTCGACCATGGCCCGCGCGCTGCGCGAGTTGAAGGCGCAGGGCGCCTCGATCCTGCTGGTGGAACAGAACTTCTCGGTCGCGCGGGCGCTGGGCGACACCGCCTGTGTGATGGATGACGGGCGCATCGTCTGGTCCGGCGAGATGCGCGAACTGGCCACTGATGCGAGTTTGCAGGAGCGGTTGATGGGTCTGAGCATGGAGGCCCATTGAGATGCGCGTGGAGAGGTTGGAATTGAGTATTTTTGACCAGAAAGAAGCAGGAGGCATGTCATGAGCATGGCCCCCGAACACGCGCCCACGATGGCGCGGCTGTCGCTGGCGCAGCGGCTGGCGCCCTGGATGCCGGTGCTGCTGGTGCCACTGCTTGTCGTGGCCGGGCTGCTGGCGATCCCGAACACGTCGTCCTGGCTGACGCTGACGGTGTCGGGGCTGGCCATGGGCATGATGATCTTTCTGATGGCCTCGGGTCTGACGCTGGTGTTTGGCCTGATGGATGTCATCAATTTTGGCCATGGCGCGTTTGTCTCGGTGGGCGCCTTTGTCGGCGTTTCGGTGCTGCTTCTCTTGGGTGGCATGACCGGCGCGCCCTCGCTGGCGCTGAACCTTGCGGCGATGGGGCTCGCGGTGATCGGCGCGATGCTGGCCACCGGCGCCATGGGCTGGGCCTTTGAAAAGGTCATCGTCGAGCCGGTCTATGGTCATCACCTGAAACAGATCCTGGTCACCATGGGCGGGCTGATCGTGGTCGAGCAACTGATCATCGTGCTCTGGGGCCCCGAGGAGATCTATATCTCGCGCCCCGAGGCGCTGAAGGGCGCGATCACATTCGCGGGCGCCGCGCTGGAGAAATACCGGCTGGTGGCGGTGGGTCTGGGTC
The DNA here is from genome assembly GCF_059613025.1 of Ruegeria sp. BHSC223. NCBI lineage: Bacteria > Pseudomonadati > Pseudomonadota > Alphaproteobacteria > Rhodobacterales > Roseobacteraceae > Ruegeria > Ruegeria sp. BHSC223. The sequence goes on along the minus strand of NZ_JBXWRR010000002.1, from coordinate 586,508 downwards.
TTGTGGTCTTTGCCGCCATGCGCTGGACGCTGAGGCGCACCAAGATCGGGCTGATCGTGCGCGCGGGCGTCGAGAATGGCGAGATGGTGCAGGCGCTGGGCTATCGGCTGCGGCTGGTCTTTGTCGGTGTGTTCATCGCCGGGTCCGCGCTGGCCGGGCTGGGGGGCGTCATGTGGGGCCTCTATCAGGAGGTCGTGAATGCCCATATGGGCAATCAGGCGATGATCCTGATCTTTATCGTCGTCATCATTGGCGGGCTGGGCAGCGTCGAGGGCTGTTTCATCGGCGCCCTGCTGGTGGGACTGATGCAGAACTATGTCGCGTTTCTGGAGCCCAAGGTGGCGCTGATTTCCAATATCGGCCTGATGGTCGCGATCCTGATGTGGCGCCCCATGGGCATGATCCCGGTGGTGAAGGCAAAATGATCAAAGCGGTTCTTTCGGGCGACATGCCCCGCTCATCGGTGCTGGCCCTGGTCCTGGGGCTGATCCTGGTCTGTCTGGCGCTGGCGCCCTTCCTGTTTCCCGGCGTGCGCACCGTCGATACGGCGGCACGGATCTGCGTGTTCATCGTGCTGGTGGCCAGCTACGATCTGCTCTTGGGCTATGGCGGCATCGTCAGTTTCGCCCATACCATGTTCTTTGGCATCGGCGCCTATGGGGTCGCACTGGCCCTGACCCATATGGGGCGCGGGTTCGACGCGATCCTTGTGGGTGCGGCTGCGGGTGCGCTGCTGGCGGCGGTGCTGGCCTTTGTCATCGGCCTCTTCAGCCTGCGGGTAAGGGCGATCTTCTTTGCCATGATCACGCTTGCGGTGGCCTCGGCAGTGGCGGTTCTGGTCAGCCAGCTGTCGGGCCTGACCGGTGGCGAGGATGGGCTGACCTTCAAGACGCCGCGCGCGCTGGGCCCGGCCTTCAAGTTTGGGGACGAGCTGTTCGGGGTGAAACTGAACGGCAAGCTGCTCTCCTATTACGTCGTGTTCATCGGCAGTCTGGTCCTGTTCCTGCTGATGCTCAGGGTGGTGAACTCTCCCTTTGGCCGGGTGTTGCAGGCCATCCGCGAGAATGATTTCCGCGCCGAGGCGATCGGCTATCGGGTGGTCTATTACCGGGTTGCGGCGACTTGTCTCTCGGCGGCGGTGGCGGCGCTGGCGGGCAGTCTTTATGCGATCTGGCTGCGCTATGTGGGGCCGGAAACCACGCTGAGCATGGAGATCATGATCGACATCCTGCTGATGGTGGTGATCGGCGGCATGGGAACCATGTATGGCGCGGTGATCGGGGCAACGCTGCTGGTCTTGGCGCAGAACTATCTGCAAAACCTGATGGGCGTTGCCGGGTCTCTGGTTGAAGGGGTGCCGGTGCTGCCGCAACTCCTGGATGCCGACCGCTGGCTCTTGTGGCTGGGCGTGCTCTTTATCCTCAGCGTCTATTTCTTTCCCACCGGCGTGGTAGGGCGGTTGCGGCGCGGTTAAGTTCCGCGGATACGCTCGGCGGCGGCGGCGTAACCGCCCGCCGCCCCGTCGATGAAATGCACGTGGTCGTCGCGCATAGCCGAGGGCACGAAACAGGTCATCATTGCCTCGTCCTGAGCAAACAGACCATAGCGGATCTTGCCACGGCGCCGGGCTTCCTCGAGGATCGTCTCTATCCGTGCGCGAGTCTCGGCATCGCAATCGAGGGTCATCTTCAGCCCGTCATCGAATTTGCGGAAATCGGCGTTGCGGCTGACCATGCGGGCATAGTGACCGGGCTGAAAGTCGCCCAGCCGCAGACCGGTACGGAACAACAGCCAGATCAGCAGGTTCTGGCCCAGGAGCTTCAGCTTGTGCAGGCCCAGATTGCGGCCCTCGCGCGAGACATGTGCATCGAGCGACAGACCCGGCGGCGGCCAGGTGACGCCCGGACCACCCGGAGGGACCGGGTGGCCGCCTCTTTCCAGCCCGTCGGCGGTGATGACGACGCGCCGGGCCAGATCGGCAAAGTCGCGCTCGCTTGCCCTGTCGGTCGGATGCACCACAAGAGAGACGATCTGCCCATTCTGGGCACGCATGTTGGACCAGCGACAGGACAGGCCGGTCAGATCAGGCTGTGCACCGGGCGGGGCCGGGTCGACAGCGAAATCGCCAGCTTTCATCCGCGCCTCGGCCCAGGCCAGCCCGCGTCCCGAAAACATGGCGTAGTCGACCCCCGGCGAGGCTGCGTAGCGTGCTACTCGCACATCGCGTCGGGCCGTGCGAATCGCAGCCACCGGAATCAGGGCAGCCCGCAAGGCGATGCCGAACTCCTCTTCCGCCCAGCGGCGCAGATCTGCCAGCACCGCGCGCACTTGCTCGGCCTTGTCACCGGGCACCGCTAAACCGGCGCCGTCGCCGCCAAACACATAGGGAAAGCGCAGGTCACCCATTGCGTTGATCGTGGCCGAGATCACCGCCGCACCCACCATGTTCACTGTCTTGTAGCGCCCGCGCGCGATCTCTCCGGTACTGTCCACGATATCGGCGGTACCCAGCACCCAGTCATCGGGAAGGGGCGTGAACCGGGACGGCTCGGAAAGCTCGGGGAAATCCATCACCGGGCGTAGGGATGCATAAAACGAATCCGGATCGTCAACCATGTGACCCTCACAACAATACCCTTCTACATAGCAGCTTGACGGCGAAATCCAGAGCCTTGCGGCATGACGGGCGCGCTTGTGCGCAGGCCGATAACATGGCAACCATCGCGCACGCGTTCATGTGGGAGGAAAGCGCATGCAGGCTGGTCTGATCATTCTGTGTCTGGCCTATGTGCTCAGCCAGTTCTTTCGTGCCTTTCTGGCGGTGCTGACCGCCGATCTGGCCCGTGATATCGGCGCGCAGCCCGACGACCTGGCCTTTGCCTCGGGTCTGTGGTTTCTCACCTTCGCCGCGATGCAGATCCCCGTTGGCTGGGCGCTGGACCGGATCGGCCCGCGCCGGACGGCCGCAGCGCTGCTGATGGTGGGTGGCGGTGGTGGCGCTGCATTGTTTGCCCTGGCCACGGCGCCCCTGCATATCAGCGCGGCGATGGTACTGATTGGTGTGGGCTGTTCCCCGGTGCTGATGGCCTCGTATTTCATCTTTGCGCGCGAATACCCGCCCGCGCGCTTTGCCACCCTGGCTGCCGTGATGCTGGGTGTCGGGTCGGTGGGCAATCTGGTGGCCTCGTACCCCACCGCGTTGGCGGTCGAACTGATGGGATGGCGCGCGACGCTGGCCGGGTTGGCGGCGGTCTCGGCGGCTGTGGCGGTCGGCATCTGGGTTTCGGTGCGTGATCCCGAGATGGTGCAACACGATACCAAAGGCTCGCTGCTCGACCTGTTGAAGCAGCCGCTTCTGTGGACGATCCTGCCGCTGATGCTGGTGGCCTATGCGCCCTCGGCGGCGCTGCGCGGGCTCTGGGCGGGTCCCTATCTGCGCGATGTGTTCGGGCTTGAGACCAGCCAGATCGGGCAGGCGACGCTGATCATGGGGGCGGCGATGATTGCCGGCACCTTTGCCTATGGTCCGCTCGATCGGGTTCTCGGCTCTCGGAAATGGGTGGTGTTCGGAGGCAATCTGGGCGGCGCGCTGGCGCTGGGTCTGCTGGTTCTGTGGATCGACCTTGGTGTCTGGTCCTCGGTGGCGCTGATGGCGGCGATCGGCTTTCTGGGCGCCTCGTTTCCGGTGATCATGGCGCATGGCCGCGCCTTTATCCCTGCGCATCTGGTTGGGCGGGGTGTGACGCTTCTCAACCTCTTTGGCATCGGCGGTGTCGGGTTGATGCAATTCGTCACCGGGCGCCTGCACGAAGGCTATGCCGCCGCCGGCCCGGCCGCGCCCTATACTGCGATCGTGACCTTTTTCGCGGTCTCGATGGCGGTTGGTCTGGTGATCTATCTGTTCAGCCGCGACAGTCTGGCCTGACAGGGGCCTTTCCTCGGCGCCACTTTCCCTGTATGGAACCGCCGCCGGTCAAGGCGACCGGGTATATCTGGAGAAACAAGAAAATGGGTTATCGCGTCGTCGTCGCTGGCGCCACGGGCAATGTGGGCCGCGAAATGCTGAACATCCTGGCCGAGCGCCAGTTCCCCGTGGATGAGATTGCCGCGTTGGCAAGCCGTAAATCCCTGGGCACCGAAGTCAGCTTTGGCGACAAGACTATCAAGACCCAGGATCTGGACACTTTTGATTTCACCGGCTGGGACATGGCGCTGTTCGCCATCGGCTCGGACGCGACCAAGGTCTATGCGCCCAAGGCGGCGGCGGCTGGGTGCGTGGTGATCGACAACAGCTCGCTCTACCGCTATGACCCCGAGATTCCGCTGATCGTGCCCGAGTGCAACCCGCAGGCGGTGCATGGCTACAAGAACAAGATGATCATCGCCAACCCCAACTGCTCGACCGCGCAGATGGTGGTGGCGCTGAAGCCGCTGCATGACCGCGCCAAGATCAAGCGCGTCGTCGTCTCGACCTATCAGTCGGTGTCGGGCGCGGGCAAGGAAGGCATGGACGAGCTGTGGGAACAGACCAAGGCGGTCTATAACCCGACCTCGGACGTGCCGCCGAAGAAGTTCCAGAAGGAGATCGCCTTCAACGTCATTCCCCATATCGACGTCTTCATGGAAGACGGCTCGACCAAGGAGGAATGGAAGATGGTCGCCGAAACCAAGAAGATCGTCGATCCGTCGATCAAGGTCACCGCGACCTGTGTGCGGGTGCCGGTCTTTGTCGGACACTCCGAGGCGGTGAACATCGAGTTCGAGGAATTCCTGGACGAGGACGAGGCCCGCGACATCCTGCGCGAAAGCCCCGGCATCATGGTGATCGACAAGCGCGAGCCCGGCGGCTACGTCACGCCCAAGGAATGCGTGGGCGATTTCGCCACCTTCATCAGCCGCATCCGGCAGGATTCGACCGTCGAGAACGGGCTGAACCTGTGGTGCGTCTCGGACAACCTGCGCAAAGGCGCGGCGTTGAATGCGGTTCAGATCGCCGAATTGCTGGGTCGCGAGGTCCTGAAAAAGGGCTGACAGCGCTTAGCCAGAGATCGTTCTACACCCCTGCTCATCTGGGCAGGGGTGTTTTTTGTTGGCTTCAGGGCGCAAATCAACTCATGATTGAGATGGCTTGGGCTTTTTGATCAAAGTTGACCTGTTTCCGAATTCTCAAAAATTCGTTTTATTCGTGGCCAATTTTGGCCAGATCGAGTACAAACTTTTGTTTTTAGTGTGATTTATCACTTTTTTGACACAATCTTGCGCGATTCCCGACCGAATCGCGGCCAAGTATTAAGTCATCAGGAAGTCGAACCTTCGGCAAACACAGCAAGGCTTACCGGCCAAAGACCCTCAAAGAGGTATCGGAAAGGTTGTGCTCAACATGTGTCGCCGAGACTGTGCGCAAGTGTAAAGAGTCCGGATCGCGGCAAGTCTCCCAAGCGGTTTGACCCGGTCGATCAAGAAAAAAACAAGGCGGTATCGCCTCTGGACATAGAGGAAAACGAAAATGGCAACCATCATCACCTTCCCGCATCGCGACATCCAAACCCCCGTTTCGGGCGTCGAACCCAATGCCGATAACATCCTGTCGCTCGCCGATTGGCGCTCGCGGGGCAGGGCGTTGCGGACCGCCAACGGCGTCTTTTTCGTTTCGAATCCCTGGGGCAGCTCCGGCGACGCCGCTTGACCTCGACCATTCAACAACATTTTTCAGGAGTGACAGAGATGACCCAGACCCTTGCCCAGAAAGCCCGCCAGAACCGTATCGCCGCGCTGCAACATCTTCGGCTGACCCGTCAGGGTGCCGAAATGGAAAGCGAGGTGATCAACCTCTTTGCACACCGCGCGAGGCAAAAGGCGAAACCGGTCTTCAGCTCGGTGCGGGGTCAGGTCGGAGAAACACAGCTCGCCGCCTGAGACCTGGTTGGATGGACATGCAGAAGGCGCCCGACGGGCGCCTTTTCCATGCGGTGACGAGCGGAGGGGTCCAGCTGGCGCCCGGTCAAAGTTACGAACAACAAGGTCCTGACCGCCTCAGACGGGTACGAAGCGTTCCTCTGCCGGCTCGTAGCATTGCAGGCCACCTTCGCCGATATCGGTCCAGAGGCCGTGCAGGCTCAGGCTGCCTTCGTCGACCGCCGAGGCGATGAAGGGGAAGGTCATCAGGTTCTCCAGCGAGGCGACGACGGCGTGTTTTTCAAGTTGTCGGACCTGCTCGTCCTCGTCCTCGATCTTGGCCACATGATCGTATTTCGGCTTGAGGATATCCATCCAGCGCCCGACAAAGCTCTCCTTGGCCTCCAACTGGGGCGCGTGACCCTTGCACATGTCCAGACACCCGCGAACACCGCCGCATTGCGAATGGCCCAAAACGATAAGGTGCGCGACCTTGAGCACGGTAACCGCGTATTCGACCGCGGCGCTGGTGCCGTGATGGTCGCCATCGGGCAGATAGGGCGGCACCAGGTTGGCGACATTGCGGTGGATAAAGAACTCTCCCTGGTCGGCCCCGAAGATCGACGTCACATGCACCCGGCTGTCACAGCATGAGATCACCATGGCACGCGGCCGCTGGCCCTCGGTCGCGAGGCGTCGGTACCAAACCTGGTTCTCGGCATAGGTTGTCGCCTTCCAGCCGTGGTAGCGCTGGACCAGATAGTTGGGCAGAGGGCGGGCGAGTTTCATTCTTGTCTTTCCTGTCGCTGACCTGTCGTGACAGCCTCCTTTAGGCCAGTTTGAAAGAAAATTCGAGGTATTTCCCGTCGCAGCGGAAACCTTTTGAAAACCTCTCGCGGAACAGGATGTCGAACGTGTCGTGGGGGCACAAGACTTTGGGGTGAGATGTGGTGGTTGAAGTAATCACGCTTGTGCAAAGCGAATCCGTGCGGCTGGACCCGGATCGGCTGGGCGGGCTGTATCGGCAATTGGGAGATGCCGGTGCCGAGGATGTCGTGTGTCGTGCGATCGAGGAATTGGCCGTGAGGTTGACCAATTGCGAAAGGCTGTGGCGGGACCGCGATTGGAAAGCGTTGCGCAAATGCGCCCGCTCGCTGATCGCGATTTCCGAACAGATCGGCATGGTGGCGCTCGCTCGTGTCGCGCGTCTGCTCACCGATGCTATCGACAACGGCGACTATGTCGCCACCAGCGCCGTGCTCTACCGGCTGATCCGCGTGGGCGAGAAATCCCTGACCGAGGTCTGGGATCAGCAGGACCTGTCGATCTGAACCTGCTATCTGAGGGCTTGCAGGTCGCGGCAGGCCCGATAGTCTGGACCTGTCACCATGTTGGAAAGGTTGCAGATGCCCCTCAGTTTCGCCCCCGCCGATGCGGATGCGCTGCCGCTTCATGTCATCGAACAGGCTGCTCTGGAGGGCTGGCTGCAAGATCAACCGGCTCCCGTCGCCGCCTGGGTCAAGGCGAGCGGGTTTACCGGCGCAATCGGCCAGGCGCTGCCGATTCCGGGCGAGGCCGGTGCGCCCGTCATGGCGCTGGCGGGTTATGGCAGTGCCCAGACCCGCGCCCGCAAACGCTTTGTCCTGGCCGCCGCGGCCGAGAAGCTGCCCGAAGGTATCTGGCGCATCGCCTCGGGTTTGCCCGAGGCGCAGGCCGAGGCCGAGTGTTTCGGCTGGCTGATGACCGGTTATGTGTTTGACCGCTACAAGGGGCAGTCGCCGGCCAAGGCCCGTCTGGTGGCCCCCGCCGGGGTCGATGTCGCCCGGATCGAGGCGATGGCGGCCGCCGAGGCGCTGACCCGCGACCTGATCAACACGCCGGCTCAGGATATGGGCCCCGATGCGCTACAAGCGGCGGTCGAAGCGCTTGCGGATGAGTTTGGCGCGACCTGCACCGCGATCGTCGGCGACGATCTGCTCAGCCACGATTTCCCGATGATCCATGCGGTCGGACGTGCCGCCGCCCGCGCGCCGCGATTGATCGAACTGCGCCGGGGCGAGAGCGGTCCGAAACTGACGCTGGTGGGCAAGGGGGTCTGTTTCGATACCGGTGGCCTGAACCTCAAGCCGGGCAACAGCATGGCTCTGATGAAAAAGGACATGGGCGGGGCGGCCAACGTCCTGGGCCTGGCGCGGATGATCATGGCGCTGGATCTGCCGGTGCAACTCAGGGTGCTGATCCCTGCGGTGGAAAACGCGGTGTCGGGCAATGCGTTGCGACCCGGCGATATCCTGACCTCGCGCAAGGGGCTGACGGTCGAGATCAACAATACCGATGCCGAGGGGCGGCTGGTGCTGGCTGATGCGCTGGCACTGGCGGACGAGGGCGCGCCCGATCTGGTGATCTCGATGGCAACGCTGACCGGTGCCGCGCGGGTCGCGGTTGGCCCCGATCTGGCGCCCTTCTACAGCGATGACGACAGCGCCGCGCAGGCCTTGGCCGAGGCGGCGGCAGGCGCGGCGGATCCGGTCTGGCGAATGCCGTTCCACACTCCTTATGAAGAGATGATCGAGCCGGGCATCGCAGATCTGGACAACGCACCCGGCGGCGGTTTCGCCGGGTCGATCACCGCCGCGCTGTTCCTGCGCCGCTTTGTCGACGCGCGCTACATGCATTTCGATATCTATGGCTGGCAGCCGGTCAAGGCGCCGGGCCATCCCAAGGGTGGCGTGGGTCAGGGGCCGCGAGCGCTGTTTGCGGCGCTGCCACGGATACTGAACCTGTGAGCGGCCCCTGCATCCTGCGCCCGGTCGTCGACCTGTTGCGCCGCCCGGAGGGGCCGCGAGAACGGCAGGTTCTGCTGGGCGCACGGGTCGAGGTGCTGGAAACCCTGGGTGACTGGGCCCGTATCCGTGCCGACAAGGACGGCTACGAGGGCTGGCTGCGCGCCGATACTCTGGGCGCAGAGGAGGAGCCGACCCATTGGGTCAGTGCGCCCGCAACCCATGCCTATGCCCGCGCCGACCTGAAAAGCCCCGACCTGATGGCGCTGAGTTTCGGGTCACGGGTCAGGGTGCGCGCGGTGTCCGGCCATTTTGCCGAAACGGCACAGGGCCATATCCCGGTGCAGCACCTGACCCCGATGGGCCAGTTTTTGACCGACCCCGTGGCGGTGGCCGAGCTGTTTCTGGGCACGCCCTATCTTTGGGGTGGGGACAGTCGGTGGGGTATCGACTGTTCAGGGCTGGTGCAGGCGGCGCTGCTGGCCTGTGGTCACCCCTGCCCCGGCGACAGCGGCCCGCAATCGCGCGCGGTCGGCACCCTGCTGGCGCCTGGCACCCAGCCTCAGCGTGGCGACCTGCTGTTCTGGAGCGGTCACGTGGCACTCGTCGCGGATGCCGACCGCATCCTGCACGCCAATGCCAATGACATGGCGGTCGCTTATGAGCCGACCGCCGCGGCAATCGCGCGTATCATCGCGCAGGGCGAAGGGCCAGTGACAGCGCATCGCAGGCCCGCCATCCCCGCTTGAACCCGTGTCTCGGGTTCGGTAGGGACAGAATGCGCGCAATCGGGAGGCATTTATGCAGGACGATCCGAAAACACTGGTTTCCACCGACTGGCTCGCCGCCCATCTGAAGGATCCCGATCTGCGGATTCTCGACGGGTCCTGGCACCTGCCGCATCTGGGACGTGACGCCAAGGCTGAATATGATGCCGCCCATATCCCCGGCGCACGGTTCTTCGATATCGACGATATCTCGGACCACCGCTCGGACCTGCCGCATATGGTGCCGCCGGTCGAGAAATTCATGTCGCGCCTGCGGGCGATGGGCGTGGGCGATGGCCATCAGGTGGTGGTCTACGACACGCTGGGCCTGCAATCGGCGGCGCGGGTGTGGTGGCTGTTCAAGCTGATGGGGCAGGACAATATCGCGGTGCTGGATGGCGGTCTGCCGAAGTGGCAGGCCGAGGGGCATCCGATCGAGGACCTGCCACCGGTGATCCGTGACCGGCACATGACTGTTCGCGTCCAGAACCACCTGTTGCGGGATGTCACGCAAGTGTCGGCGGCGGCCAAGCTCAATGATCACGAGATCGTCGATGCCCGCTCGGCCGGGCGCTTTGCCGGAACCGATCCCGAACCGCGCCCGGGTCTGCGTGGCGGCCATATCCCGGGGTCGAAGAACGTGCCCTTTGCCACGCTCTTGACCAAGAACGGTACGATGAAATCGCCCGCCGACTGCCGCGCCGTGTTCGAGGCCGCGGGTGTCGATCTGTCCAAGCCGGTGATCACCACCTGCGGCTCGGGCGTGACGGCGGCGATTCTCAGCCTGGCGCTTCAGCGCATGGGCAAGACCGATCACTCGCTTTATGACGGCTCCTGGGCTGAATGGGGTGCCTTCCCGACCCTGCCCGTCGCAACTGGAGAGAACTGATGTTCGAAAACCTCAAGGCGCAGCCTGCGGACAAGATCCTTGCATTGATGCAGATGTACAAGGACGATCCGCGCACCGACAAGATCGACCTGGGTGTTGGCGTCTACAAGAACGCCGAGGGCGTGACCCCGGTGATGCGCGCCGTGAAGGCCGCCGAAAAGATCGTGTGGGAGCAACAGGAGAGCAAATCCTATACCGGGTTGATTGGTGACCCGGCCTATTCGGATGCGATGATCAAGCTGATCCTGGGCGACGCGGTGCCGCGCGCAAATGTCGGCGCTGCGGCCACGCCGGGTGGCACCGGTGCCTGTCGGCAGGCGTTCGAGCTGATCAAGATGGCCAGCCCCGAGGCGCGCGTTTTCGTGTCGGACCCGACCTGGCCCAACCATATCTCGATCCTGAATTATCTGGGCATGACCATGGTGCCCTATCGCTATTTCGATGCCGAAAGCCGTGGCGTCGATTTCGAGGGTATGCTGGCCGATCTGGGCCAGGCGCGCGCGGGCGACGTGGTGCTGCTGCATGGCTGCTGCCATAACCCGACCGGCGCGAACCTGAACCCGAGCCAGTGGCAAGAGGTGGTGAAGCTGATCAACGCCAAGGGCCTGGTTGCGATGATCGACATCGCCTATCAGGGCTTTGGCGACGGGCTGGAGGAAGATGCGCAAGGTACCCGGTTGGTGGCCTCGTCGGTCAAGGAATGCCTGATCGCGGCGTCGTGCTCGAAGAACTTCGGTGTCTACCGCGAGCGCACCGGCCTGTTGATGGCGGTGAGCCAGGACAGCGGCCAGACCGCGCTGAACCAGGCGACCCTGGCGTTTCTGAACCGTCAGAACTACTCCTTCCCGCCCGATCACGGCGCGCGGGTGGTGACGACGATCCTCAACGACGACGTGCTGCGCGCCGACTGGATGGCCGAGCTGGAGGAAATCCGACTGTCGATGCTGGGTCTGCGTCAGCAATTGGCCGACGAGTTGCAGCGTCTGAGCGGCTCGGACCGGTTCGGCTTCATCGCGCAGCATCGCGGCATGTTCTCGCGCATCGGCGCTGCGCCCGAACTGGTCGAGAAGCTGCGGACCGAATTCGGCATCTACATGGTGGGCGACAGCCGGATGAATATCGCCGGGCTGAACGCCAAGACGGTACCGATCCTGGCCAAGGCGATCATCGACGCCGGGATCTGAACCCCAGCGCCCAATGGCAAAGGCCGCCCCGACGGGCGGCCTTTGGTCGTTTCAGGGGGTAAAGCCCGGCACGAACTGGTGCAGATAGGCCAGCCATTCGGGCGGCAGCGTGATCTCGTAGAACGCCCCCAACAACATCGCCACGATCAGCCAGGCGACGGTGATCCCTGCCAGCACGATGCCCCAGAACGCCGCGCGGGCCTGTCCCCGCGCACCCCGGCGCAGCAGGATCAGCCGCAAGGCACAACCCAGATGCACAAACAGGGCAATCACGCCCAGGCTGTAATAGGGGATGAAATACCAGGTGAAAGGCGCGCCGCTCATCACCGAGGCGGGCCAAAAGAAGTTGGTATCCAACCCGTCGACCCAGCGCGCCAACACCAGCGCGATCAGGTGTTCGGTCATGAAATAGAGCACCATCCCGCCCGAAATGACCTGTGCCCGTGCCCAAGGCTCGCGTAACCCGCGCCGGACACGGGCGATCAGCAGCTTCAAGCCCGGTCCCATCTGCACCAGCGCCGAGGCCAGAACCAGCGGCTCGACCACCGGGTTGCGATAGATCAGGCGCAGTGCATCCTGGGTGGCGTTATAGGCGTTCACGCCCCATAGCCCGGACAGGTGGGTGATGAAATGCAGCAGCAGGAAAGCGGCAAACACCGCCCCGTTCCAGCGGTGAATCTTGCGGGCGATCATTGCGCCTACTCCTTGGCGGTCGTGTCTTGCGAAAGTTTGTCTTGGAACCAGGCCAGCGCCTTGGCGGCCTGTTCCGGTGGGGTGTCCTGCATCCCCATCTTCAGGATATCGGACAGCGTCACACCGGCCAGTTCGCGCCGCCACGCCGCCTCGGCCCGCCACATGGATCGGGCGATGCCGCAGGGGCGCAGGTATTTGTCATCGGCCACGCCGCTGGGCCCGCAGCGGCGGAGTTCGGTACAGGTGAAATGCCGCGTCTCGCCGTCGATGGCCTGCACCATCTGCAACAACGTGATCTCGGCCGGGGCGCGGGCCAAGGCATAGCCGCCGCGCGGCCCGCGGCGGGTTTCGACAATGCCCGCCGCCGACAGTTTCTGCATCTGCTTGGCCAGATACGGCTCGGGCAGGTCAAAGAATTCGGCCAGCAACCGCGCGGGCAGGGATGTATCGGGGGGCAGGGCGGCGAGCAGGCTACAGGCATGCGCCGCCCATTCCAGTCCTTCGGTGTGTTTCATAAATACGGATAAAGAATATCCGTAATTGATTCGTCAAGTGTCGGGCACAAAAAAGACCCGGGCACGATGGCCCGGGCAAGGTCTCACCAATGGTGAGGAAGGAAGGTCAGCTTTTCGAGAATTCGGGATAGGCCTCCATGCCCAGTTCCGCCATGTCGAGCCCGTTGATCTCTTCCTCTTCGCTGACACGGATGCCCATGACTGCTTTGAGGATGAACCAGACCACACCCGATACGACAAAGGTGAACACACCGACCACAATGATGGCATAAAGCTGAGTGCCCAGGCTTGCGTCGCCATTGGTCAGGCAGACCGCGAGCGTGCCCCAGATACCGGCCATCAGGTGCACCGGAATGGCGCCGACCACATCGTCGATCTTGAGCCGATCAAGGAAGGGCACGGCGAACACGACGATCACGCCACCCACGACACCGATCAGGGTGGCCGAGCCCAGGCCCGGGGTCAGCGGCTCAGCGGTGATCGACACCAGGCCAGCCAGCGCGCCGTTCAGCACCATGGTCAGGTCGACCTTCTTGTAGAGCAGCTGCGTCAGCAGCAGCGCCGCAATGGCCCCACCGGCAGCGGCGGTGTTGGTGTTGGCAAAGATGCGGCTGATATCGGCGACGTTCCCAGCGGTATCCATGTACAGCTGCGAGCCACCGTTGAAGCCGAACCAACCCAGCCACAGGATGAACGTGCCCAGCGTGGCCAGCGGCAGGTTCGAGCCCATGAAGGGGATCACGCGACCGTCCTTGTACTTGCCCAGACGCGGACCCAGGATCAGGGCACCGGCAAGTGCTGCCCAGCCACCGACCGAATGCACCACGGTCGAACCGGCAAAGTCGAGGAAACCCGCACCGTCAAGGAAGCCGCCGCCCCATTTCCACGACGCCTGAATGGGATAGATCAGCCCGGTCAGTACCAGCACGAAGATCAGGAAGGGCCACAGCTTGATCCGTTCGGCCAGCGTGCCCGACACGATCGAGGCAGTAGTGGCGCAGAACATCAGCTGAAAGTAGAAATCCGATCCGACCGAGGCATAGGTCAGGTCGGTTTCGGTATCGGCCAGGCCCACCGGTTCCATCGCGGCGGGCGAGAAGGCGCCCAGAACACCGTCGATCGACCAGCCGTCGCCCGGATACATCAGGTTATAGCCGATCAGGTAATACATCAGCGCCGCCAGCGAAAACAGCGCGATATTCTTGGTCAGCTGCATGGTCACGTTCTTCTGGCGCACCAGCCCGGCCTCGAGCATGGTAAAGCCCGCGGCCATCCACATGACCAGAAAGCCCGAGACCAGGAACATGAAGGTGGTGAAGATATAGCCGATTTCCTCGTTCGGCGGGGTAGTGTCCGCTGCGGCCTCCTGGGTCAGGCCCAGCGTGGGCAGCACGATCAGCGCCGCCGCCGGAAGAAGTGTCTTGATAAGCGTCATGGCTTTGGTTCCCTTGGATGATTCTGACGTTCGGCTTACAGCGCGTCGTCGTCGGTTTCCCCGGTGCGCACGCGCAGGGCCTGCTCGACGTCGAGGACGAAAATCTTGCCATCACCGATCTTTCCGGTGCGGGCGGTGCGGGCGATGGTGTCGGCGATCTGCTCGGCCATCTGGTCGGCGACGACCAGTTCCAGCTTGATCTTGGGCACGAAGTTCACGGTGTATTCCGCGCCGCGATAAATCTCGGTATGGCCCGACTGGGTGCCGAAGCCCTTGATCTCGGTGACCATCATGCCGCGTATGCCGGCCTCGGTCAGCGCTTCGCGCACCTCGTCCAGCTTGAACGGTTTGATCGTTGCAATGATCAGTTTCACGTCTTTCCCCTTCGTTCAGCCGGCGTATCCGGCGTGTTTGCACTTGCAGAAAGACAGCGTCAGAGGCGGTTTCGGAACGAAATCTCGGCGAAATCGGGGTTGGAATCGCGGAAAGTTGCACATTTTTTGCACATCTGCGCGCAAGTGCACAAAAAATCATCGGTGATTAAAGGGGAAGATCGGGAAAAACACACCTCAACAGTACTGTCCACCCGCGCTATGGTGCGGCACAGGCAAAGACCGGGCAGAATGGGCATGACGGATTCCAATCGTCGCAAATCGCAGCTTGTCGCGGACAAGCGATATCAGACCAAGGGCAAACCGGCCGCCAAGACCGGGCCCAAGAGAAAACCCGCGCCCAAGCGCAAGGCGCCACCTCCCAAACGCCCCGGTCGCAGCGGCCCGCTGGGCTGGATCGGGCGGTTCTTTGGCTGGATCTTCGGCCTGATCTGGGGCTTTGCCTGGCGGATCGGGATGATCGTGATGCTGCTGATCGGTTTGGCCGTGGCGTTGGTTTATTCGACCCTGCCTGACGTGACCGCTTTACTGGACGGGCGCGCGCGCGGGTCGGTCACACTCCTCGACCGCGAGGGAGATGTTTTTGCCTGGCGCGGCGATCAGTTCGGCGGTGTAATCACCACAGATACTGTCTCGCCACATCTCAAGAACGCGGTCGTCGCGACCGAGGACAAGCGGTTCTACTACCATGTCGGCATCAGCCCCCGCGGGGTGGCCAGTGCGGTGCGGATCAACCTGCGCGAGGGGCGCGGTCCGCTGTCTGGGCATGGCGGATCGACCATCACCCAACAGACCGCGAAACTTCTGTGCCTGGGGGTGCCTTTTGATCCCGACGAATGGAAATCCGAAGCGGAGTACGAATCCGACTGCCGTCGCGGTTCGCTGTGGCGCAAGGTCAAAGAGGCCGTTTATGCCCTCGCGATGGAGGCCAAGTACAGCAAGGACGAGATCCTCAACATCTATCTGAACCGTGCCTTCCTGGGTGCTGGCGCGCGTGGTTTCGAGGCCGCCAGCCAGCGTTACTTCGGTAAATCATCGGCCCAGGTGGACCCGGCCGAGGCGGCTATGCTGGCCGGGCTTCTGGTGGCGCCGACCCGCTATGCGCCCACCAACAGCCTCACGCGCTCGCAGGAGCGGGCACGCGTCGTGGTGGCGCTGATGGAAGAGCAGGGATACCTGACCGCGGCTCAGGCCGATGACGCCCGCGCCAATCCGGCCCGCCTGTCCGAGGCCGCTGCCGCCCAGGCGGGGGGCTATTTCGCCGACTGGGTGATGAGCGAGCTGCCCGACTATTTCGGCGGCAACACAACCGAGGACGTGATCATCCGCACCACGCTTGATCAACGTATCCAGACCTCGGCCGAAGAGGCGATGCGTTTCGTGTTCCAGGAAAAGGTGCGCGATGGGTCCAAGGCGCAGGCCGCAATCGTGGTGATGTCCGCCGATGGTGCTGTGCGTGCCATGGTCGGGGGGCGCGACACAAAGGTCACCGGCGCATTCAACCGCGCCACTCAGGCGGCGCGCCAGACCGGGTCGTCGTTCAAGCCCTTTGTCTATGCGACCGCGCTGGAGCTGGGTCACTCACCGCTGGATACCGTGGTGGATGAACCCTATTGCATAACTATCGCCGGTTCGGGGCAATGGTGCCCCAAGAACTATACCAACAAGCATTATGGCCGGGTCACGCTGGCCGATGCGCTG
Source organism: Ruegeria sp. BHSC223 (assembly GCF_059613025.1). Lineage (NCBI taxonomy): Bacteria > Pseudomonadati > Pseudomonadota > Alphaproteobacteria > Rhodobacterales > Roseobacteraceae > Ruegeria > Ruegeria sp. BHSC223. The sequence continues at coordinate 570,254 of NZ_JBXWRR010000002.1, read as the reverse complement.
AAGGACTCGCTGAACGTGCCCGCGGTCAAGGTGGCCGAGGCGATGGGGCTTGATAACGTACGCAAGGTGGCTAGCGATTTCGGCATCGAAAGCGATCTGGCGGCGGGTCCGGCGCTGGCTCTGGGTGCCTCGGAAAGCTCGCTTATCGAGATGACGGGCGCCTATGCCGGCATCCTGAACGGCGGATCTTCGGTAGAACCTTACGGTCTGACCGAGCTGCGCCTACAGGGCGAGAACGAGGTGCTGATGGCGACCGGAACCGGCATCGGTGAACGGGTGATCAACAAGGACGCCGCCGCGCAGCTGATCTGGATGATGGAAAAGGTGATCTCCGAAGGCTCGGGCCGTCGCGCCGCGTTGCCGGGGCGTCCCGCTGCGGGCAAGACCGGCACCACCCAGGCCGCCCGCGATGCCTGGTTCATCGGCTTTACTGCCGACTACGTGGCCGGTGTTTGGATGGGATATGACGACAACACGCCGCTCAAGGGGGTTACCGGCGGCGGATTGCCGGCGGAGATCTGGCACGAGACCATGATCCGTGTACACGAGGGCACCCCTGTGAATCCGCTGCCGATGCAGGCGCCGCGCCAGCCCAAGCCGATTGCCCAACCCAAGCCGCAAAAGCCCAAGGGTGGGTTGGGGCAGGCGGTCGATCAGTTGCTGCGGGATCTGTTCGGTAACTGACAGGTCCGGGCCGGGCGCGGGGTTACCCCGCGCTGGCCAGATCGCGGATCAGCGCGTTCAGGTCGCCCTTGCGTCGATCCAGCATCGAGCCGATCTCGGTGCGCTCGGTCAACAACAGGTTCACCCCTTCGATGAACATGTTGAAGAACTTGTCCTTGCCGGATTTGTCCGAAACCAGAAAGGTCACGTCAAACGGTGCCTGACCTTGCAGCTTGACCGAGGTCTTGACCTCGTAACCTGCCTTGATCTTGCGCGCGGTCTTGACGGTCACCTCACCGCCGATGAACTCGCGGAACCGTTTGCCATATTTGCGCGAGATGTACCCCTGAAACGCCTGGGTAAAGGACCGCAGCTGTGCAGGAGAGGCTGTGCGTGCGTCCGGCCCCAACGCATAGCGCGCCATGATCGGCACATCGCCGTAGCGAACAAACAGTTTCTCGAAATCGCGGATCATCGCACTTTCGGACTTTCCCGAGGCGATGACACGGTTGATCTCGTTCACCACTTCGTTGACTAGCGAGGCCGCGCGTGCCTCGGTCAGGGCCAAGGCCGGCAGCGGCAGTGCCAGCGCGGTAAGGCCGACACAGACGGTGGAAACGAAAGAGCGGCGGGAAAAGAGCTTACTCGGCATAAGGGTCCTCGTAGGGGTCGGTCACTGCGGTAGAACCGGGATCCGCATAGGGGTCGGTGTAGAGACCCAGATAGGCATCCTCGTCATCGCCTGCCAGTTCAAATCGGCGGTTTTGCAGATAGATCAGGCGAAGCTGGGCGTAACTGTCGGAGCTGCCATAGAGAATCGAATCGACTGTATCGGAGTAGAGACCGCGATCACCCAGGCGACGGACCACTTCGGCATAAAGCCCCAGGTTGTTGATCGGACGGGTCGGAGCAAAGTCGACGGGATTTGTGAACAGGTTGACCACCACACCGACCGCGTCGCGCGCCGTCGAGGGCCCATAAAGGGGCAATTCCAGATAGGGCCCCTCGGCCACGCCCCAGACATGCAGGGTTTCGCCGAAATCGGTATCGGCGCGCGGGATCTCGAAATCGCTGGCCGGATCTGCCAGTCCAGCAAAGCCGACGGTCGAGTTCACCACAAAGCGGAACAGCGTGGTGCCCATTTCCTTGGGTTTGCCCTGCAGAAGATAGTCCACCGCCTGTCCCGGCAGCGACAGGTTCTCGGCAAACATGTTGAACGAGTTCACCATCGGACGCGGCACGACGGTGACGTATCCCTTGGCCGCTGGGCGAAAAAGCGCCTTGTCGACCCCCCGGTTGAAGTTGTGTATCGAGCGATTTGTGTTTTCATAGGGGTCATGGACCCGGCTACCACCATCCGATTCCGGTGCGGGTCCTGTGCATGCGGCCAGAATCGCAATCAATGATACCAGGCTGACCCTGACAAAGGAGGTGGAGAATTTGGACATGTCGGTCTCGGTATGTAACCTACGAGTTTATTTGCGATTTGGGCTTGAAATCAGCGCGACTACGATGTGTTTCTGCGGATGCATTGGAGACACATAGTTTATCTTCCGTCGATTTGAAACAGGGTCGGTTCTACCCCGCCCTTTGGATATCGTAAATGTGTCCACAAAGGGACGCCCAAGAATTGGAACCGAGGTGACATGAAACCAAAATCACATCTGCACGGTGCCGAAGAGCTGCGCGCAGCGCGCCGGCAAAGCCGGGGCCTCTATTGGTTTGTCGCCTTGTTCAGCTTCTTTGCCAACCTTCTGATGCTGACCGGGCCGCTTTACATGTTGCAGGTCTATGACCGCGTTTTGGGCAGCCGCTCAGAACAGACCCTGGTCGCGTTGTCGCTGCTGGTGGTTTTCCTTTATGGTGTCATGGGCATACTGGATTACACGCGGGGCAGGGTGATGTCGCGCGCCGGTGCACGGTTTCAGGAGGCACTGGACCATCGTGTGTTCGATGCCATGGTGCGGCGCTCGGCGGTGGCACAGGATCCGCTGGCGCAGACCGGGTTGGCCGATCTGGAGTCTGTACAACGTTTCATCGCCTCGCCGGTTGCGATGTCGATCTTTGACTTGCCATGGACGCCGATCTTTCTGTTTGCGATCGCCATTTTTCACCCGTGGCTGGGCTTACTTGCGCTTGTAGGCGGAGTCCTGCTGATTGCGATAACCGGGATTAACCAGCTGGTTTCGCGCAAACCTGCCTTGCATGCGGCCATCGCCTCGAACCAGGCGGCCAAAATGGGCGAAGAGATAAGGACCGAGGCGGAAACCATTCAATCCATGGGCATGAGAGGGGCCGCGTTCGGCCGCTGGCGCAAATCTCGGGTCGCTTCTTTGAAGGATGGATTGAGTGCCAGTGACGTCCTGGGCAGTTTCTCGACCCTGACGAAAACGCTGCGCCTGTTCCTGCAATCCGCCATGTTGGGCCTGGGGGCCTATCTTGTGCTCCAGGGTGAAGTGACGCCGGGCGCGATGATCGCTGCCTCGATCCTGATGGGGCGCGCATTGGCGCCGGTCGAGATGATCGTAAACCAGTGGCAGGTTGTGCAGCGTGCGCTCAAAGGTTGGTCGAACTTGAGTGAGTTGCTGGAAAAGGTTCGGCCGGAAAACAAACGCATGGACCTGCCGAAACCCAAGGCCAAACTGGATGTTCAGTCGTTGACCGTCGTGCCCCCTGGGGACACGAGGGCGCAGCTCAAAACTGTCAGCTTTACGGTGCAGCCGGGGCAGGCGGTCGGGGTGATCGGCCCTTCGGGATCAGGTAAGTCGACGCTGGCGCGCGCGCTGACCGGGGTGTGGAAACCTGCGGGTGGGACAGTGCGGCTGGATGGTGCGGCGATCGAGCAATACGATCCTGACGTGCTGGGTCAGCACATCGGCTATCTACCTCAACGGGTGCAACTGTTCGAGGGTACGATCGCCGAGAATATCGCCCGTCTCAGCGGGGAACCCGACGCGAAAAAGGTAGTCGAAGCCGCGACCAAGGCCGCAGTGCATGACATGATCCTGCAGTTGCCCGATGGCTATGACACGCACATAACGGCCGGGGGCGGGCGCCTGTCGGGCGGCCAGATGCAACGCGTTGGCCTGGCTCGCGCGTTGTACGACGATCCCGTGATCGTCATTCTGGATGAGCCGAATTCGAATCTCGACAATGAAGGCTCGATAGCGCTGAACAAGGCTATAAAGACTCTGAAAGAGGCCGGGAAATCTGTGTTGATTATGGCTCATCGCCCGGCGGCGATTGCGGAATGTGACATGTTGCTGGTGCTCGATCACGGCGTCCGAACCGCATTTGGTCCCAAGGATCAGGTCCTGCGAGAGATGGTGACCAACCACCAGGCCCTCAAAACCAACAAGACAATGGGGGGCGTCCGATGAGCGCGCAAGAAATCTCTGCCCGAAAGCCGATCATCCTTGGTCTTATCGGGCTGGTGGTGCTTGTAGGAGGCTTTGGAACTTGGGCCGTACTGAGCCAGATAGCTGGAGCGGTGGTGGCCGGTGGGCAGATCGAGGTCGATCGGAATCGACAGGTGGTGCAGCATCTCGACGGTGGTGTGGTCGCAGAAATCCTGGTGGACGAGGGCGATACCGTGCCCGAGGGCCAGACCCTGATCCGGCTAGACGCCAATCTGCTGACCTCGCAACTGTTGATCACCGAGGGCCAGCTGTTCGAGCTGATGGCCCGGCGCGGTCGGCTGGAGGCCGAACGTGACAGCAATTCCGAGATCATCTTCGACGACGAATTGCTGGAGGCTGCGCGCGCGCGCGCCGAAGTCGCCGAATTGCTCGACGGGCAGGAACGCCTGTTCCGTGCCCGGCAGGAATCGGTCACCAAGGAAACCGAACAGCTTGAAAAGCGGCGCGGTCAGATCGGCAACCAGATCGAGGGGATCGTGGCGCAACAGCGCTCGCGCCGCTCGCAGCTGGAGCTGATCGAAGAGGAACTGACCAGCCAGCAATCGCTGCTGGACAAGGGGCTGGCCCAGGCCGGACGGGTGTTGAGCCTGGAGCGCACCAAGGCAGAGCTTGAGGGTTCGTTGGGCGAGCTTATTGCCTCGCAGGCGCAGCAAGAGGGTCGTATCACCGAAATCGACATCGAGATCCTGAAACTGGGGACACGCCAGCGCGAGGAGGCGATCACGCGGTTGCGTGATCTGCAATATCGCGAACTGGAACTGGCCGAACAGCGCCGCTCGCTTCTGGAGCAGCTCTCGCGGCTGGATATCAAGGCGCCGGTGTCCGGCATCGTCTATGGCTTGCAGGTGCATACGCCGCGCTCGGTAATCCGGCCCGCCGAGCCGGTGCTATTCCTGGTGCCTCAAGACCGCCCACTGGTGATCGCGGCCAAGGTTGAAACCATCCATATCGACCAGATACACGTTGACCAGCCGGTCACGCTGCGGTTCTCGGCGCTGGATCAGCGCCTGACGCCGGAACTGATCGGCACGGTCATGCAAATCTCGGCCGATGCCTTTGTCGACGAGGCCAGCCGAGCCTCCTATTACCGGGTCGAGATCGAGCTGAACGAGGGGGAGACCGACAAGCTGCCACCGGGCGCCGCCCTGATCCCGGGTATGCCGGTCGAGGCTTTTATCCGTACCGCCGACCAGTCGCCGATCTATTATTTAGTCAAGCCGCTGGCGGACTATTTCACCAAGGCGTTCCGGGAAACCTGATCTTTGGCCCTTTTCGTGGCGGACGTTCCCGGCTAGCGTCCGCGCGTCAATGCGAACAGGAGGACGCACGCCATGGGATATGAGGACAAGCTGGCCAGCCTGGGGGTGACCCTGCCCAATGCGCCGGCACCAGCGGCCAACTACGTGCCTTTCGTCAAGATCGGCAATACCGTCTATGTCTCGGGTCAGATCTCGAATGACGAGAATGGCCTGATCACCGGCAAGCTGGGCGGTGACATGGAGGTCGATGCCGGTGCCGCCGCCGCCAAGCGCTGTGCGATCAACCTGTTGGCGCAGGTCAAGGCCGCCTGTGGCGGGGATCTGGATCAGCTGGTGCGTGTTATCAAGCTGACCGGCTTTGTGAATTCGACCGCCGATTTCACCGCGCAACCGCAGGTGATCAACGGCGCCTCTGATTTCCTGGTCGAGGCGCTGGGCGATGCTGGACGGCATTCGCGTTCGGCCGTCAGCGCTGCTGCGCTGCCGTTGGGCGTTGCGGTCGAAATCGAAGGTATCTTCGAGGTCAAATGACGCCTGAACTGCCCGCCGCGCTGCTGGGGAGACCCATCGCCCATCGCGGATATCACGACATCGCCGCCGGACGGCCCGAGAACAGCCGCGCGGCCATCCGCGCGGCAATCGGGGTTGGCTATGGGATCGAGATCGACCTTCAGCTGACACGCGACGGGCAGGCGATGGTGTTCCACGACTATGACATGGACCGGCTCACAGGCCGGTCCGGCCCGATCCGCCAGATCTCCGCTGCCGAGGCCGCTGGAATTGCGCTGTTGCATGGCGATGGCGAGGGCATCCCGACGTTGACCGAAATCCTCGACCTGGTGGCGGGTCGGGTTCCGCTGCTGATCGAACTCAAGGATCAGGATGGCGGCATGGGCCCGGATGTGGGGCCGCTGGAACAGGCCACCGCCGAGGCGTTGAGCGGATATCACGGTCCGGTTGCGGTCATGTCCTTCAACCCGCACAGTATCGCGGCAATGGCGCGGTTTGCCCCTGACCTGCCGCGCGGGCTGGTGACCAGCGCCTATGACCCCGCCGAATGGCCGCTGTCGCTGGCGACCTGCGAGCGGCTGCGCGACATCCCCGATTACGACCGGGTTGGCGCCAGCTTCATCAGCCACGAGGTCGAGGACCTTGCCCGCCCTCGCGTGGCCGAGTTGAAGTCTCGTGGTGTGCCGGTTCTATGCTGGACGGTCCGCTCGGCAGAGCAAGAGGCCGAGGCGCGCCGGGTCGCCGACAATGTCACCTTCGAGGGCTACGCGGCTTGATCCCTTCGCGCGCCAGCACAGATTAACCGGCAAGGAGGCCGGCATGGATCAGGCGCAGATCGAGGTTCAGATAGTGCCGTCGCTGACAGCGATCGCGGCGGCGGACTGGGATGCCTGCGCCTGTCCCGAAAGTGCCGATGGCGGCCCGCCGCGTGACCCGTTCACGACTCACCGTTTCCTGAGCGCGCTGGAGGAGAGCGGATCGGTCGGGCGCGGCACTGGCTGGCAGCCGCAATATCTGACCGCTCATCTGGATGGCATGATGATCGCCGTCGCGCCGATGTATGTGAAATCCCACAGCCAGGGCGAATACATCTTCGACCACAGCTGGGCGCATGCCTATGAACGGGCAGGCGGGCACTATTACCCCAAGCTGCAGATTACGGTTCCGTTCACACCCGCGACCGGCCGGCGCCTGCTGGTGCGTCCGGGATATGAAGGTATCGGCCAATCGGCGCTGGTGCAGGGCGCGGTACAACTGGCGGCCAACAACAATGTCTCCAGCCTGCATGTCACCTTTTGCACCGAGGCAGAGGCCGAAGCAGGCGCCGAAATGGGGCTGATGCACCGGGTCTCGCAACAGTTTCACTGGGTCAATGACGGCTATGCCGATTTCGACGGTTTTCTGGCGGCCTTGTCGTCGCGCAAACGCAAGGCAATCCGCAAGGAACGCGCCCAGGCGCAGGGCTTCGGTGGCCAGATCCGTGCGTTGACCGGCAGTGATCTCAGACCTGAACACTGGGATGCGTTCTGGCGCTTCTACCAGGATACCGGCGCGCGCAAATGGGGCTCGCCCTATCTGACGCGGGCGTTTTTCGACATCGCTCATCAGACCATGGCCGATGACATGGTGCTGGTGCTGGCCGAACGCGACGGGGTTCCGGTGGCGGGCGCGCTGAACTTCATCGGGCGCGAGGCGCTTTTCGGCCGTTATTGGGGCTGCGTCGAACATCACCCCTGCCTGCATTTCGAACTGTGCTATTATCGCGCCATCGACTGGGCCATCGCCCATGGTCTGGCCCGGGTCGAGGCCGGGGCGCAGGGCGAGCACAAGCTGGCGCGCGGCTATCTGCCGGCGGTGACGCACAGCCTGCATTGGGTTGGCGACCCGGGCTTTGCCGATGCGGTGGCCCGGTATCTGGAGGCGGAGCGCGCGGCAGTGGATGAAGAGATCGAGATCTTGACCGATTACGGCCCATTCAGACGGGCACAAGTAGAGGAGCGGGAATGACCGAACGTTTGTCCGAAGAAACCCGGGGGCCGCTGTTGGGGCCGCTCTTTGCCAATGGCTGGACCATGGTCGATGGCCGCGATGCGATTGCCAAGACCTTTGCCTTTGACAATTTCGTCGAGGCGATGGGCTGGATGATGCGGGTGGCGATCTGGGCCGAGAAATGGAACCACCATCCCGAATGGTCCAATGTCTATGGCCGGGTCGAGGTGGTGCTGACCACCCATGATGTCGACGGGCTGAGCGCGCTGGACGCCAAGCTGGCTCGCAAGATGGACAGCCTCTGCTAGCGCGTCGCGTGTTTCCCACCCCGCGCCGCCGTCCGCTCGGCCTGGCGCATCAGCTTCTGAAAACTGGGACAGTCCAGATGTGACGGCGCCGGGCAATCGGCGACGTGTCTGAGTGTATCCTCTAACAGTTGCAGGCGCCGGATCTGGCGGCCCAGATCGTCGGCGCGCGCGTGCAACTCGTCGCGGGGCAGGTCGGGGCGTCCGTCCGCGCCCAGCATCCGGGCGATCTCGGGCAGACTGAACCCGGCCGCCTTGCCCATCGAGATCAGGGTCAGCCGCAGCAGGGTCTGTGGTCCGTATTGCCGCCGCAGTCCCTTGCGCCCGATGGGTGCAATCAGCCCCTGTTCCTCGTAATAGCGCAGCGTCGAGGGCGGCACGCCCGATTGCGCGGCAACCTCGCCGATATCCAGAATTTTCACGCTTGACCTCAAGTTGGCTTGAATTCGCAGAGTGCGCGCCTGATGCGAATGGATCAAGAGGCCGATCATGAAATCCCCTGTCGAAATCCCCCCTGCCCAAGCGATCTGGCGCGACCGGCGCGCGCAGGCGCTGCTGTTGGCGGCCACGCTGACCATCATGGCAAACGCCACGATCAGCCCGGCCCTGCCCGGGCTGGCGCGCGAGTTCGCCGATCATCCACAAGTCGATTTGTTGACCCGCCTGCTGGTGCCTGCGCCCTCGCTTGCGGTGGTGTTCGTCGCGCCGCTGGTTGGGGTGCTGTCCGACCGCATCGGGCGGCGCGGCCTGCTGGTCTGGGGCATCGCCCTCTTTGTTCTTGCGGGCAGTGCCGGGTTGGTGCTGCCGAGTTTGGAGAGCATGCTGGTAAGCCGCTTGATTCTGGGTATCGCGGTGGCCGCGATCATGACCACGCAAACCGCGCTGATCGGAGATTACTTCAGCGGTGCGGCGCGGGCGGCGTTGACCGGCTTGCAAACCTCGGCACGCAATTTTGGCGGCTTTGTCTTCATCTCGACTGCCGGGGTGCTGGCGGCGCTGTCGCCGCGATTGCCCTTTGCCATCTATGCCTTGCCGCTGCTGGTCCTGCCCTTTGTCCTGCAATCCTTGCCGCGTCCGGTCCGCCGGGTCGCCGCGCAGGTCGGTAAGGCCTCGGCGACAGACGGGCGCCGAAACTGGCTGTTGATCCTGACTGGCCTCTTGCTGTTCCAGATGGTCACAAACATGACCTTCTTCATCATGCCGACGCAGATCCCGTTCTATCTGGACGCTCTCGGCCATGACAGCGCGGTAATGACAGGCACGGTGCTGGGCCTGCTGACGCTGGCCGGGGGGCTGGCCGCGCTGGTCTATGGCCGACTGGCCGCCCGGGTGGGTGTGAGCGGGAGCTGGACGCTGGGATATGGTGTCATGGCGACGGGCATGGCCGCCATCGGGGCCCAGGCGGGGCTTCCCGCGATGCTGGCCGGGGCGGTGTGCATCGGGATCGGCTTTGCCTGGGTGCTGCCCGCATTTGTGACTGTGATGCTGGCGATTGCCCCGGCACGGCGCCGGGGGGCCGCCGGTGGTCTGCTGACCACCGCCATCTTTCTGGGCCAGGTCCTGTCACCCTTCCTGAGTCTGCCCATCATCGCCGCCATAGGCTTTGACGGTTTCTACCTGGGGGCCGGGGTGCTGCTGGCAACGATCAGCGCGCTGGCGCTGATCGGTTGTGTTTTGCAGCGCAGGCGCATTCGCGGCCACGCGGTCTGAGATGTCAGATCTGCTCCAGCAGTTCCTCGCCCACGGTCAGCTTGCAGGCGCCGGCCTCTTCTTCGAGGTTCAGCACCTTGACCACCCCATCCTCGGCCATCAGGGCAAAGCGCTGGCAGCGGTCGTAGAGGCCGACCACCGGCGCGCTGAATGCCAGCCCGATGGCCTTGGTGAACTCGGCAGTCGGGTCGGCCAGCATGGTGATACCGGCCTCGGCCGCGCCGCTTTGCTGGCCCCAGGCCGTCATCACGAACGGGTCGTTCACGGAAACGCAGATCACCTCGTCCACGCCCTTGTCGGCCAGGGCCTGACGGGTACGGATGAAGCTGGGCAGATGCGTCATGGAACAGCCACGGGTAAAGGCGCCCGGCAGGCCGAACATCACCACCTTGCGGCCCTTGAGCTTGGCGCCAAGATCGACCGTCTCGGGGCCCTTGTCGCTGAAGACCATGAATGTGGCGTCCGGCAGCGTATCTCCGACTGAAATCATCCTCGTGAACCTCTCTGTTGGATTTGCGGAACTCGTCCCTCCGGCATATAGCTGTCAGATATGACAAGGCCATGGGAAAAAGCGGGGCGGGCAGAGTGATGAGCCATATCGTTGTGATCGGTGCAGGACAGGCGGGGGCGTCTCTGGTCGCGCGGCTGCGCAAGGACGGGTTTGCGGGCGAGATCACCCTGATTGGCGCCGAAGCGGTCCCGCCCTATCAGCGCCCGCCGCTCAGCAAGGCCTATCTGCTGGGCGAGATGGAGAAAGAGCGGCTGTTCCTGCGGCCCGAGAGTTTCTATGCCGAGCAGAACATCACCTTGCGGTTGGACGCACGGGTGAGTGCCATCGACCCGGCGGCCAAGACCGTTTCGCTGGGTGACGAGGTTATCTCTTACGACCAGCTGGCGCTGACCACCGGGTCCGAACCGCGGCGCCTGCCCGCTGCCATCGGTGGCGATCTGGCGGGTGTGCATGTGGTGCGCGACCTCGCCGATATCGACGCAATGGCCCCTGCGGTGACCGAAGGCGCCCGCGCCCTGATCGTTGGGGGCGGCTATATCGGCCTTGAGGCTGCTGCCGTCTGTGCCAAGCGCGGGGTGAAGGTTACACTGGTCGAAATGGCCGACCGCATCCTGCAACGGGTCGCGGCGCCTGAGACCAGCGCCTATTTCCGCGCGCTTCATACCGGCCACGGGGTCGATATCCGCGAGGGTGTGGGCCTGACCCGACTGACCGGCGCGCAAGGCCGCGTGAGCAGCGCGGTGCTGACGGACGGAAGCGAGTTGCCGGTCGATTTCGTGGTGGTCGGCGTCGGCATCGCCCCCGCCACCGCCCTGGCCGAAGCGGCGGGTCTGGCGATCGAAAACGGCATCCGCACCGATGCGCAGGGCCGCACCTCGGACCCGTCGATCTGGGCGGCGGGCGATTGTGCCTCGTTCCCCTACAAGGGCGGGCGCATCCGGCTGGAAAGCGTGCCCAACGCCATCGACCAGGCCGAAACCGTGGCACAGAACATGCTGGGCGCGGGCAAGGATTATGTGGCGCAGCCGTGGTTCTGGTCTGACCAATATGACGTCAAGTTGCAGATCGCCGGGCTGAACACCGGCTATGACCGGGTGGTGACCCGTCCAGGCGAAGGGCAGACGGTGTCTTTCTGGTATTACACCGGTGACCAGCTGGTGGCGGTCGATGCGATGAACGACCCGCGCGCCTATATGGTGGGCAAGCGGCTGATCGACAGTGGCAAGACCGCCGATCCGGCCGTCGTGGCCGACCCGTCGGCGGACCTGAAGCCGCTGCTCAAGGCGTGAGGATCATCGCGGGCGCATTCCGGGGCCGGGCGCTGGCCTCGGTCGGCAAGGGCGATGCGGGCGCGCATCTGCGCCCCACCACCGACCGCGTCCGCGAAAGCCTGTTCAGCGTGCTGACCCATCTGGATGTGATCGAGGGCGCGCAGGTGCTCGACCTGTTTGCGGGTACCGGCGCGCTGGGGCTCGAGGCACTGTCGCGCGGGGCCGCGCATGTCACATTCGTCGATGACGGCCGGGTGGCGCAGGGGCTGATCACCAAGAACATCTCGCTGACCGGCAGCGGTGACAGCACCACGCTGATCCGCCGCGATGCCACCCGCCTTGGCCCCAATCCCGGCGAGCCCTGCGGCCTGATCTTTCTCGACCCGCCCTATGGCAAGGGAATCGGCGCGCGCGCCCTTGCGGCAGCGTTGGCTGGCGGCTGGGTGGCTGATGACGCCCTGATCGTGTGGGAGGAAAGCGCCCCCATGCCCGCGCCCCAAGGGTTCACCCTTCATGATACCCGCAAATATGGCGATACCCACATATCCCTGATGTGGAGGGATGTTTCAGGGTGAAACAGGATCGGCATGCCGTCGCTTGCTGCTGATTTGCCCCTACGCCCTGGCCGCGATAGAGCTCGTTTGGATAACTCGGAGCACCTCATGCGACATGAACTGGTGATATTCGATTGTGACGGGGTTCTGGTAGACAGCGAGCCAACGTCCAACCGGATAATGGCGGAAAACCTGACGCGGCATGGGCTGCCTCTGACCACAGAACAGTCCATGGAACTGTTCGTTGGCTGTTCCATGGCCGGGGCAAGGGAAAAGGCAATCAGCCTGGGTGCGCAACTGCCAGACAATTGGGTTGAGCAGGTCTATTCCGAGGAATACGCCTGTCTTCGAAAGGGTGTGCCGCTGGTGTCCGGTATCCCGGAATTGTTGAAAAGGTTGGATACCGCTGGCATCCGATGTTGCGTGGCCTCCAACGGCAGCGAAGGCAAAATGCGCATCACACTGGGCCAAAACGGGCTGTGGGAACGGTTCCATCCCAACGCCATGTTTTCAGCGCATGAACTTGGTGTTTCCAAGCCTGATCCGGGTCTGTTCCAGACCGCTGCCAGACAATTCCAGGTGCAGGCAAGGGATTGCGTGGTGATCGAGGACAGCACCAGCGGTGTGACCGCCGCTATTCGGGCCGGAATGCGCTGCCTTGGTTTTGCCGCCCATGATGACGGTGCGCGGCTGCGCGAACTCGGGGCCGAGGTGTTTCACGAAATGGCCGAGGTTCCGGCGCTGCTTGGACTCTGACCGGTCCGAGCGCGCGGAACCTTCCATCGGCTGCGCGCCTTGTCTTTCCTCTTGCCAAAAATATCCCGGGGGCCCGGGGGCTGGCCCCCGGTTCCGCCCTGGTCAGGCATAGGTCGGATGGAATTTGCCGCCCGGCGACAGGGTAAAGATCTCGACCCCGTCTGCCGTCACCCCCACCGAATGCTCGAACTGTGCCGAAAGCGACTTGTCGCGAGTGACCGCGGTCCAGTCATCGGCCAGCGTCTTGGTCTCGGGGCGGCCCAGGTTCACCATCGGTTCGATGGTAAAGAACATACCCTCTTCCAGTACCGCGCCGGTACCGGGACGGCCGTAATGCAGCACGTTGGGTGGGGCATGGAACACCTGTCCAAGCCCGTGCCCGCAGAAATCGCGTACCACCGACATGCGATGCGCCTCGACATAGGTCTGGATCGCGTGGCCGATGTCGCCAAACGTGTTGCCCGGCTTGACCATCTCGATGCCTTTGAACAGCGCGTCATGGGTGACCTGGATCAGCCGTTCGGCCTTGCGCGGCAGCTTTCCCGCCACATACATCCGGCTTGTGTCGCCGAACCAGCCGTCGACGATCACGGTCACGTCGATGTTCAGGATGTCGCCATCGCCCAGACGCTTGTCGCCGGGAATCCCGTGGCAGACCACATGGTTGACCGAGATGCAGCTGGCGTGCTGATAGCCCTTGTAGCCGATGGTCGCCGATTTCGCGCCGGCCGCCTCAACCATCTCGGTGATGATCCGGTCAATCTCGCCCGTGGTCTGTCCCGGAAAGACATGTTCCGCGACATCGTCCAGGATGCGCGCCGCGACTGCCCCTGCGGCATGCATGCCGGCAAAGTCCGCGGGTTCGTAGATGCGGATGCCATCCTTGGTCAGGCGGCCACGATGTTCCTTCATCGGTGCGGGGCTCCATTTGTTGCGCGCGGAACCCTATTTAGGCTGCTTGCGCAGAAAGTGCCAGAGGTCGCAGGGTCGCAATATGTCAAAGCATCTCGGCGATTTCGACCCCTTCGGGCGAGATATGGGTCGACAAGATCAGCTTTTCCACACCCTGGCTCCGGGCAGTTTCAAAGGCGCGCGCGTAGGTCGGGTCGATATCTGCGGCCAAAGAGAAGCTGTCGCAATCGGTGCGCTGCACGAGATAGAGCATGATCGCCCGATGCCCCTGCCGCGCCACCGTGGCCAGTTCCGCCAGATGCTTTGCACCGCGCGCGGTCACGCTATCGGGAAACTCTGCCAGCCCAGGCTGGCGGCATAGCGTTACGCTTTTCACTTCGACATAGGCGTCCGGCAGGCCGGGCTGGCTGAGCAGAAAGTCGATACGGCTGTTCTGGCCGTATTTAACCTCGGGCCGGACCGTTTCATAGCCGGCCAGCGCTGGAAGCGCGCGACGTTCCAGAGCAGCCTTCAGCGCCCGGTTCGGAACCGAAGTGTCGACACCGGTGAAATGGCCGTTTTCGTGATCGACCAGCCGCCAGCCGAATTTCAGCTTTTTCTTCGGGTCGTCGTTGGGCTCCAGCCAGATTTTCACACCCGGTTCGGCCAGGCCCAACATCGAGCCGGGATTGGCGCAATGGGCGGTCACCTCGCGCCCGTCCTCCAGCCGGCAATCGGCCAGAAAGCGTTTGTAGCGGCGGATCAGACGGGCGGGGACAAGCGGGGTCGCAAACTGCATGACCCCTCGCATATCGCAGCCCCGCCCGCTTGCAAAGGGTCAGGCCACGCCCGCCATCACCCCGCCATCGACATCCCAGATCGCGCCGGTGACCCAGGCGGTATTGTCCGACAGCAGATGCTGAATGGTGGCTGCCACATCTGCCGGTCGACCGACACGCCCAATGGGGTGAAAGCCGTCGAAGCCACCGGTCAGCGTCGCCTCGATCTGTTCGGGGTCGATGAAGGCGCCATAGATCGGCGTGATCACCACAGCCGGAGAGACCGCGTTTACCCGGATGCCATGCGGCGCCAGTTCCATCGCCAGGTGCTGGGTCAACGCGTGCAGACCGGCCTTGGCCATGGAATAGGCCGAGGACGGCGTGGCGCGCACGGCCTGTTTGGCCCACATCGAACCGATATTCACGATCGCGCCGCCGCCATGGGCCACCATGTTGCGCGCCACCGCCTGGGTCAGCAGGAATGTCGCCCGGTTCAGGCCCATGTAGCGGTCATAGTCGTCGGCCTCATGCTCCAGAAACGGTTTTGGCGCAAAGACACCGGCGGCGTTGACCAGACCGTGAACATGACGGGTTTCGGTTCCGATGCGCGCGATCAATGCCTCGACAGCGGCGGTGTCGGTCAGATCGGTGCGGATGATATCCGCCGCCGCGCCAAGCTCGGCCTTGGCCGCGTCGAGCTTGGCTGCCGAGGATCCGACCAGCGTGACATGGCCGCCCCGGGCCACGATGCGCCGGGCGGTTTCCAGGCCCATACCGCTGGTGCCGCCGATGATCAGGGTGGTTTTATCGTTCATGAGATGATTCCCTATCTACTGATAGGTAGGTAAATTGACATTGGCACGGGCAATTGCAACCCCTATCTATAGGTAGGTAAAATTATTCCGATCACGAGAGCGTGCGCAGATGAGCCAGCCCGACACGGTGACCCGTATTCTGGACAGTGCCGAGCGTCTGGCGCGGCAGGGCGGCTACAACGCGTTCAGCTTTCGCCAGATCGCCACCGAAATCGGCGTGAAACCGGCCAGCATCCACTATCACTTTGCCACCAAGGAGGACCTGGGCGCCGCCCTGGCGGAACGCTATGCCGACAGGTTCTTCAAGGCGCTGGGCGACCCTGAGGAGGGGGAGCCGCCGCAATTGCTGCTGCGCTATATCGACGCCTATCGCGCGGCGCTGGTCACGGACGAACTGATGTGTCTGTGCGGTATGTTCGGGGCCGAGATCGGCTCGCTGCCGGTCCCCGTGGCGCGGCAGACGCGCGGGTTCTTTGAACGCAATCTGGCATGGCTGACACGCGTTTTTACCCGTGCGAACAGGGGCGATCCGGACAGCTGCGCCGCCCGCACCATCGCCACGCTCGAAGGTGGGATGATCCTGGCGCGCGCCATGGGGGACATGGCGCTGTTCGACAAAAGTGTTCGCGCGCTGAGCGCGGAAATGCCGGTGGCGTGACGCTGCTCTCTTGCAGGCGGGCACAGGACCGATATTTTCGGTTCAGAACTCAGGGAAGGGGCCCATCATGCCAAACCCAACTGCCGCCATGCTGGTCATCGGGGACGAGATCCTGTCGGGCCGAACCCGCGACGCCAACACGCACCACCTGGCCGGGGAACTGACCAAGCACGGGATCGACCTGAAAGAGGTGCGGGTCGTCAGCGACGATGCGCCCGCCATCGAAGCGGCGGTCAAGGCTCTGTCAGACGGGTTCGACCATGTGTTCACCAGCGGTGGCATCGGTCCCACTCATGACGACATCACCGCCGACTGCATCGCTCGCGCCTTTGGCGACCATATCGACATCCGCGCCGATGCGCGCGCCCTGCTCGAGGCGCATTATGCCAAGACCGGGCTGGAGTTGAACGCGGCCCGCCTGCGCATGGCCCGTATCCCTGACAGTGCCACGTTGATCGACAATCCGGTCAGCACGGCGCCCGGTTTCACCATCCGAAATGTGCATGTCATGGCCGGTGTCCCCAGCGTGTTTCAGGCGATGGTCGCCAGTATCCTGCCGACACTGACTGGTGGTGAGCCGTTGTTGTCGCAGACCCTGCGCATCGACCGGGGCGAGGGCGACATTGCCGCCACCCTGACACAGCTTGCGGCGGACTTTCCCGATCTGACGATTGGGTGCTACCCGTTCCAGATCAACGGGGCGTTCGGTGCCAATGTCGTAGTGCGGGGCACGGATGGTGCCCGGATCGACGCGGCAGTAACCCGGCTTGCGCGGGAGACCGCGCAATGACGCCTGACTGGTTCGCGGTAGTCGATGCGACTTGGCCCGCCGCCGACAGCCGGACAGACGGCACCCTGACCCTGCGCGAGGGGAGTGGCGGCGGCAAGCGGGTCTCTGCCGCCTCTGCCTCGGGTGCGGTTTCCGAGGTTCAGATCGATGCCGCCGAGGCCGCGATGCGGCAAATGGGTCAACCGCCGCTTTTCCAACTGCGCCCCGGTGACGAGGCACTGGATGCGTCACTGGCAGGACGCGGCTACTCCATCGTCGATCCGGTCAATATCTATGCCTGTCCCGTCACCCAGCTGACCGATACCCCGATCCCGCGCGTGACCGTCTTTGCCCTGTGGGAGCCGCTGGCCATCATGCGCGAGTTGTGGGCCGAGGGCGGCATCGGACCCGGACGGCTGGCGGTGATGGACCGGGTCACCGGGCCCAAAACCGGCCTGCTGATGCGGCATCGGGACAAGCCTGGTGGGGTGGCCTTTGTCGCCATCCATGACGGCGTCGCCATGCTCCATGCGCTTGAGATTCCGCCGAACCAGCGCCGTCAGGGTCTGGGCCAATGGGCGATGCGCGGCGCGGCCTTTTGGGCGATGGACAACGGCGCGCATACTCTTAGCGTGGTCTGCACCAAGGCGAACGAGGGCGCCAATGCGCTCTACCGCTCTCTCGGCATGGAGATCGTCGGAGAGTATCACTATCGCCTGCTGGAGGAGAAAGAGACCGCATGACCGACCAGACCCGCCCCACCGCGCTGGACCTGCCAATGGTGGACCCGTTGCCGCCGGAAACGCAGAAATACTTCGATATCTGTGTCGAGAAACTGGGCATGGTGCCCAATGTCCTCAAGGCGAACGCGTTCGACATTGCCAAGCTCAATGCCTTTACCGCGATGTATAACGATCTGATGCTGGCACCCAGCGGCCTGAGCAAGCTGGAACGCGAGATGATCGCGGTTGTGGTTTCGTCGATCAACAAGTGTTTCTACTGCCTGGTCGCGCATGGCGCTGCCGTGCGGCAGTTGTCGGGCGACCCGAAACTGGGTGAGATGCTGGTGATGAACTATCGCGTGGCGCCGCTGGATGCGCGTCAGCGCGCGATGCTGGATTTCGCCGCCAAGATGACAACCGCCAGCGCCGAGATCGAGGAGGAGCATCGCCAGGCCCTGCGCGATGTGGGGTTCAGCGACCGTGACATCTGGGACATCGCCAATGTCGCCGGTTTTTATAACATGTCGAACCGGGTCGCCAGCGCCACGGCGATGGTGCCCAATGACGAGTATCATTCACAATACCGATGATCGTCAGGCTTGCCCTCTGCGCCGCACTGGCGGCGACACCTGCACTGGCGCAGGAGTTGAGCCTGACCTTGCCGCAGGGTAGCCGGCAACTGACCGAGCGTATTCGCGCGCTTGACAGCTATGCCTTGCCGACCGGTGTGCACGGGGCCGAGGGGCTGCCTTCGGTCCTGCTCGAAGGACGGATCGAAAAACGCACCTGGCGGATCAGCATCGGGTCCAAGACCACCTTGCAGGTCTTCGCCCCGCTGCGTGACCAGATACTTGAGGCCGGATACGAGATCCTCCTCGATTGCCCGGCCGAGAACTGCGGCGGCTTCGATTTCCGCTTTGCGACCGAGGTGGTGCCGAGCCCCGACATGTATGTGGCGGTGCGTGACTATCGGTTTTTGTCGGCGATGCGTGGGGACGAGGCGCTGAGCCTTTTGGTCAGCCGCAATCCGCCCGATGCATATGTACAGCTGATCCAGGTGTTTCCAGCCGGGTCGGTGGTGCTTGACCCTATCGCAGTCGAGAAACCCGCTGCAGCCGCTGTGCCGCTCGACCTTGCCGGGCGCCTTCAGACCCGTGGACGGGTGATTCTCTCTGGGCTCGACTTCGCCACCGGATCGGATGCTCTGGGCGAAGGGCCTTTTGACACGCTGGCTGAACTGGCGCAGTTGCTGCTGCGGGATGGCGGTATGCGCCTGGTTCTGGTCGGGCACACCGACAACATCGGCAGTCTGGAGACCAACATCGACCTGTCCCGCCAGCGGGCCGAGGCGGTGCGGGCCCGGCTGATCGAGCAGTACGACATCCGGCCGGAGCAGTTGCAGGCGCAAGGAGTTGGATACCTAGCGCCTGTCGCCTCGAACCTGACCCTGGAAGGGCGCGAGGCCAACCGGCGGGTCGAGGCGGTGCAACTTTCGCCGTAGGGTCCGGACTTCGGTAACGGGGGCGTCCCAGTCAAGCCATTTTGCTCAGAACAATTGATCCGCCATAGCGGTTCCTTTGATATTCTTGGTGCCCGCCCTGGCTTTTGTCGCGGCTTTCGGCTGAGACCCTTGGGGTACATGCTTCGGTTCGTGGTCAGCGCGGCGGCTGCCAACATGACGCTGGTTCGATAAATTTCCGATGTGCCCTTCTCTAGGCGTGCTTGACGGAGGCAGCGACAATCCAGACCCCGGCATCATCGGAACCACGTCCCTGCGGGTCCTCGAAAGCCTGCAATCAAGCAGGCAACTGGTGGGATATCATTCTGTCAGACAGGTTTCGATGCCGCATCTGATTGGAAGGTTGAGCCATCAACCCAAATCCGATGAAGAATGACCGCGATGCGGTGTGCGAGGGCGACCATCGCAATTTTGCTTCCACGCCGCTGTGCGAGTTGGGCTCCCCATGCTCTCAGCCATGTCGATCGGCCACGGTTCATCATGACGGTTGCCGCCTGGCACAATGCGCGCCTCAGATTGACGTCACCAGCTTTGGTGATGCCGCCTGACACGTCCCGTTCACCGGACTGGTTGCGTGAGGGCGTCAGACCAACCCAGGGGCCGACCCGCTTCGAAGAGCGAAAGCGCTTTGGATTATCGATAGCTGCACGGAGGTCAGCGCCACGACCGCGCCGGTTCCCGGCATTGTCATGAGGCGACAGCAAACTGGATCGTCCCCGGCAAACTGGCGCACGTGTTTTTCGAGACCGGTCAGTTCCTGCCGCAGGGGCGCTCGGGCCCGCAGCATCGGCTCTGTCGCGGTTTCCAGCATCGGATTACCATCAGCCAATTCCCGAATGCGTGTCTCAAACCTACCGCGGGAGATCGCACCGACCTTGAGGCCAAAGTTCCGCAGTAGTCCACGAAACGACATTTCCAGAGCGATCATGTTCTGCTGGATAGCCTTTCGAGCGCCGAGAACCGCTCGGGTTTCCTGAGCAGAGACGGATTTGCAGTGGACCGGCCGGAACCAGCCGAGATGAAGAAGGCGTGCAATCCCTTCTGCATCGCGTCGATCCGTCTTGATCGGCATCGCCTTCAGCGCTCCTTTCACCTGGCGCGTTTCCTTGAGCACCACATCAAGGCCAGCTTCGGTCAGGCCTCGGTGCAGCCATTGCGACAGTGGCCCGGCTTCCAGGCCAATTGCTGCGATGCTGCCGTTAAGTTCGACCAACCAGCGCGCCAGAGCTTCGGGTTCACTTTCAGTCTCCGCCTCCTTGACGATCTGGCCATGCTCGCTGACCACACACACTGCAGTTTTCGCCAACGACAAATCCAATCCAAAAAATAGCTCCATCCCGTCATCCTCCATCTGGGTTCAATACGGGAATGGCGACAGCGCGGTGCTGATCTGACAAGTGGCAACGGTCGTGCGTGACGCAGGCCCCGTTACAGCATCTCATAGCCAGAAAAGGACGGTGGCAGCGAGAGCGATGGCTGACAGGAAGACCTTCGGGCACCTGTCGTAGCGGGTTGCGACACGTCGCCAGTCCTTCAACCTGCCGAACATGATCTCGATCCGGTTTCGGCGTTTGTACCGACGCTTGTCGTACTTTACCGGTTTCTTTCGCTGCTTCGGGCCAGGGATGCAGGCGCGTAGCCCCTTGTCGCTCCACCGTTTCCAACGGTTGTACAGGGTCTTGTGCGGACCGTCCTCCTTGGGTGCATCCCTCCATCGCGACCCATTGCGGTTGATGAAGATAATTCCGCTCAACACACGTCGATCATCAACGCGAGGTTTGCCGTGGGACTTCGGGAAGAAGGGCACAAGGCGCGCCATCTGCGCGTCCGTAAGCCAGAAAAGGTCAGACATGGTCACCGCTCGTTTTCGAACCGTGAATCGCGCCCTTAAGCGGAAATAAATGTGTCCTGACCCTAGGCTGCTCCTTCTATCTGCCTCGATGAGGATCGTAGTTTGTCGGCCTGCCGAAAGAAACACTGACAATACCGTGCCGTTCGACTTTCTGGAGAGTACAGTTGGCAAGCTGGCGCGATCTGAACCGCAGAGCAGAGTGTCCCTCGACAGCCTACCCGGGTTGATCGTAACGCACAGCCCAGGACATGCGCGGGTTCAGGTCACGGTTGCGGTAAGAAGCGGCACACGTTTTTGGTGGTCTAAGGCGTGCTCAAATATTGCTTCTCGGGAAAGGAACCCACCGTTGTCAGAATACATCCACACAAGCGGTGGACCTTCACACCTTCGCCAAGTACCGTCTGCGGACGTAGAATCCAGACCCGACGAAAGCTAACAATGTCCGACGCGCCCTCGACCCCCTATCAGGTGCTGGCCCGCAAATATCGGCCCGAGACCTTTGCCGATCTGGTGGGTCAGGATGCGATGGTGCGGACGCTGAAAAACGCGTTTGCCGCCGACCGGATCGCGCAGGCCTTCATCATGACCGGCATCCGGGGCACCGGCAAGACGACCACCGCGCGAATCATCGCCAAGGGGATGAACTGTATCGGGCCGGATGGCGCCGGCGGCCCCACCACCGAGCCCTGCGGACAATGCGAGCATTGCGTGGCCATCATGGAAGGCCGCCATGTCGACGTGATGGAGATGGACGCCGCCAGCCGGACCGGCGTGAACGATATCCGCGAGATCATCGACAGCGTCCGCTATCGCGCCGCCAGCGCGCGCTACAAGATCTATATCATCGACGAAGTTCACATGCTGTCGACGAGCGCGTTCAACGCGCTCTTGAAAACGCTCGAAGAGCCGCCGGCGCATGTGAAGTTCATCTTTGCCACCACCGAAATCCGCAAGGTGCCGGTAACGGTGCTGAGCCGCTGCCAGCGCTTCGACCTGCGCCGGATCGAGCCCGAGGACATGATCGCGCTGATGCGCCGGATCGCCGATGCCGAAGGCGCGCAGATCGCCGAGGACGCGCTGGCGCTGATCGTGCGCGCGGCCGAAGGGTCGGCGCGGGATGCGACCTCGCTGCTCGATCAGGCGATCAGCCATGGCGCGGGCGAGACCAGCGCCGAGCAGGTGCGCGCGATGCTGGGGCTGGCCGACCGTGGCCGTGTGCTGGACCTGATGGACATGATCCTGCGCGGCGATGCGGGCGCGGCGCTGACCGAGCTTGGCGCGCAATATGCCGAAGGCGCCGACCCGATGGCGGTGCTGCGCGATCTGGCCGAGATCACCCATTGGGTGTCGGTGGTCAAGATCACGCCCGATGCCGCCGAGGATCCGACCGTATCGCCAGACGAGCGCGCGCGTGGTCGGCAGATGGCGGATGCACTGCCGATGCGGGTGCTGACCCGGATGTGGCAGATGCTGCTGAAGGCACTGGAAGAGGTGGCCGCCGCCCCCAACGCGATGATGGCCGCCGAAATGGCGGTGATCCGGCTGACCCATGTGGCCGACCTGCCCAGCCCCGAGGAACTGATCAAGCGGTTGCAGGATGCGCCGCCGCCGCCGAACCCCGGCGGCGGGGGGCGCGGCGGTCAGGCTGCCCCGGTCTCTAACGGGGTAAGCGCCAGCTATGCGCCCGCCCCGCGCGGCGGTGGCGGTGGGCCGGTGGCGGCGCTGGCACAGGATGCGCAAACCGCGCTGGCGCGGTTTCCCACGTTTGAACATGTGGTCGAGCTGATCCGCGCCAATCGCGACGGCAAGCTGTTGGCCGATATCGAGATGGATCTGCGGCTGGTCAGTTATCAGCCGGGCCGGATCGAGTTTCAGCCCACCGAGCGCGCACCCAGCGACCTGGCGCAGCGGCTGGGCAGTGCGCTGCAACGTTGGACCGGCAATCGCTGGGCGGTGAGCGTGGTGGCACAGGGCGGCGGCAAGACCATCGACGAGGTCCGCAACGCCGAGAAATACGCGCTGGAGGAAAAGGCGCGCGAACACCCGCTGGTGCAGGCGGTGCTGGCGCAGTTTCCCAAGGCGCGGATCACCCATATCGAGACCCCCGAGCAGCGCGCCGCCAAGGTGGTGACCGAGGCGCTGCCCGAGGTCGAGGATGAATGGGATCCGTTCGAAGACGGCTGAGCGCCGCCTCTCGAACGCGGAGCGCCGAGAATTTTCGACGAAAATTCTCGTGGTCGCCCGGGGCGACCGTCGGCGCGCTTCAGACGAGCGTCTTTTGCATGGTGATCGAAGTGGGACGGTCGTAACCGGGATGCGCGGTCTCTCCGGTCTGGACAAAGCCAAGCTTGGTGAAAGTGGCGTGGTTCTCTACCAGTTCCACCCGCGTTTCCAGCTCGATCACCGGTAGGCCCAGCGCACGCGCCCGGGTCTCGGCCTGCGCCACCAGCCGGCGGGCCAGCCCTTGCCCTCGTAATCCAGCGTCCACCGCAAGCTTGCCGAGATAGAGCCGCCCGGGTTTGACCGTCAGGAACACCACCGCCAGCGGGGGTGTTCCAATTGCCCAGATTTCGTGCCGCGCCGCATGGTCCGCGACTGCCTTCTCGGTGAGCCGGTGCATTGACGAGGGCGGATCGATCCGGCCATCCATGAAGGCGAAGCTCTTGCGGATCAGGCTCAGAATCGCCCCGATTTGCGGGCTATCCGGTGCGACCCGGTAGGGGGAGAGGTTCACAGCGAAGCCTCCGGGCGGAAATCCTCGGGGATGCTGTCGTGCCCCTCCAGTACCAGATCGGCCATCACCTGGGCCACCTTGGGCGCCATGCCGAAGCCGATCTTGAACCCGCCATTGGCGATGAACTGGCCGGGATAGAGCGGATGCCCCCCCAGCATCGGCGCGCGCGAGCGCGAGCGGGGGCGCACGCCCGCCCAGCGCTCGATCACCTCGGCCCCGTGCAACAGCGGCACCGCCTGCATTGCGCGGTCCAGAACCGCGTCCAGTGCCGCATCGGTGCCGGTCGGGTCGTCATAGTCGCGTTCCGAGGTGGAGCCGATTGCCAGCGTGCCATCCGCGTGGGGCACGATATGCATCGTATCGGCAAAAAGCTGCGGCGCCTGCCGCCCGGCATCGAAGCGCAACAGCGCCGCCTGGCCTTTGACCCCGGTCCCCACGATGCGACCCTGCGTGCGGTTCAACTCTTCCAGCCCGGCGATGCCGGTGGCATGGACCACCTGCCCCCGGTCGGGCGCCTCGACCAGCACCTCGACCCCGCGCACCGCCAGCGCCGCGACCAGCGCGTCACAGGCGCGGCGCGGATGCATGCGGGCGCTGAGCGTATCCTGCACCACCAGCCCGGTGGGTGAGGGCGGGCACCAGCTGCCCACCTCCGCAACCGGGCGGACCCGCCATTCGGCCTGCCCCTGCCACAGGGTGCGGGCAGTTTCGGCCCGTTCGCGCGCCAGCGCCACGGCGCGATCATCCGCCAGTGGCTGGAGGCGCCCAGTACGGCCATAGCCGGGCGACACGCCGCCTGCCGCCTCGACCCCCGCCCAGAATCCTTCGGCCATCATCAGGCTGTCGAACTGGAACGCCTTCTTGGCGTTCCAGTTTTCGGGCACATGCGGAGCCAGCGCACCAACCAGCCCGCCGGACGACCCGGCCCCCGGCCCGAACGGATCGACCACCTGCACTCGCGCCCCGCGCAGGACGCAGGCCCATGCGATGGAAAGGCCGAATATCCCCGCGCCGCGTATCGTCACATCGGCCATTGCCATCGCCCGTCCCTTTCGCCAGTGTCGCGCCGATTTCGTAGGGGATATTCGCATGGTTGACCAGCAAGCGGAACTCAGCTGGACCGAGGACCGGATACCGGTCTCGGACAGGTTCGACGATCCCTATTTCTCGCTTGAAAACGGTCTGGCCGAGACGCGCCATGTGTTTCTGGCGGGCAACAGCCTGCCAGAGCGGTTCCGGCCGGGCTTTCATATCGCCGAACTGGGCTTTGGCACCGGGCTCAACATGCTGACCGCCTGGGCCGCCTGGGAAGGCGCAGGCATGACCAGCCCGCTGCGCTTTACCAGTTTCGAAGCCTATCCAATGACGCATGACGACATGGCCCGGGCGCTGGCCGCCTTCCCCGAGCTTGCCCCCTGGGTCGAAAGGTTCCTGCCAGCCTGGACCGGGGCTCGCTGCGATCTGGGTACACTGCAACTGGATGTGGTGCAGGGCGACGCACGTCAGACCCTGCCGGAATGGACGGGCCGGGCCGATGCCTGGTTCCTCGACGGCTTCTCTCCCGCCAAGAACCCCGAGCTCTGGCAGGAGGATTTGCTGACCCATGTCGCAAACCGGACAGCGCCGGGCGGCACGGTTGCCACATACACGGCAGCAGGCTTTGTGCGGCGCGGGCTCGAGGCGGCGGGCTTCGCCGTGACGCGCGTGCAGGGATACGGCCGCAAACGGCACATGACACAAGGGGTTCTGCCATGACGCAAGGTACGGCACGGGTGCAGCAGAACAATATTCCCGCCGGTATCGCGCTGATGCTGGCCGCCACGGTGGTGTTCGCACTTCAAGACGGTATCTCGCGCCATCTCGCGTCAAGCTACAACACCTACATGGTGGTGATGATCCGATACTGGTTCTTTGCCGCTTTCGTGATTGCGCTGGCGGCCCGGTCGCGCGGCGGATTGCGGGCTGCCACCCGTACTGCACAACCGGGCCTGCAAATCTTTCGCGGGTTGCTGCTGGCGGGCGAGATCTGCGTGGCGGTATTCGGCTTTACCGTTCTGGGCCTGATCGAGAGCATGGCGGTGTTCATCTGCTATCCCCTTCTGGTGGCGGCCCTGTCCGGCCCGGTGCTGGGGGAAAAGGTCGGCTGGCGGCGCTGGGCGGCGATCGGAGTCGGGTTGGTCGGCGTGCTGATCATCCTTCAGCCGGGCATGGGTGTGTTCAACCCCTGGGCAGTGGTGCCGCTGATTTCGGCCCTGATGTTCGCGCTTTATGGTCTGCTGACCCGCTATGCCGCCCGTCAGGACAGCACCGCCACAAGCTTTTTCTGGACGGGCGTGTCGGGGGCGGTTGCGATGACTGCCGTGGGCCTGCGGTTCTGGGAGCCGATGAGTGCCGCCGACTGGCGCTGGATGGCACTGCTCTGTGTCAGCGGCGCCACTGGGCACTGGCTGTTGATCAAGTGCTACGAGATGGCCGAGGCCAGCGCGGTGCAGCCCTTTGCCTATTTCCACCTGATGTGGACCGCGATCCTGGGCATCACCGTGTTTGGCGAGACCCTGCGCAGCGCCGTCATCATCGGCGCCGCGCTGATCGTGGCCGCCGGTCTATTCACCCTGTGGCGCGAACGCGCGCAAAGTCGATCCCGCTAGTTCGGCGGAAAAGGGCAGCGGCAGCGGCTCCTTCCCAAGGCGCGCACGATAGACCGGCAGGCTCTCGGTCACCCGCATGATGTAATTGCGGGTCTCCTCGAACGGGATATGTTCGATCCAGTCGACGATATCCGGAGTGCCGCTGCGCGGATCGCCGAACCGCTCCATCCAGCTTATCGGGCGATTGGGGCCGGCATTATAGCCCGCCGCCATCATCACCACATTGCCGTCGAACTCTCCGGCCAGTTCGGCCAGGTAATTGGCGCCCAGCTTGGCGTTATACTCCCAATCGGACGTCAGACTGTCGGTCGAGTGCCCGCCCAGAATACCCAGCGTGTCGGCCACCAGCCGCGCCGTCGCGGGCATCACCTGCATCAGGCCGCGCGCGCCCGCACCCGAAATCACCACCGGGTCGAACTCGCTTTCACGGCGCGCGATTGCCAGCGTCATTTCGGGCGCCATCGGCAGGTTCAGCCGCCCGACCGGATGCAGCGGGTAATAGGCGCCGGTCAGCACCACCCCTTCTTGCGCCTTTCGCTTGGCGATCATCACCGACAGATGCGGTTCCTGCATCTCCAGCGCCATCTCGGCCAGCTGCGTCGCCTGTACCGGGTCGAGACTCTCGGCCAGATGGGTCAGGAACCGCTCGGCCAGATCCCGCTCTCCGGCACGCAGCAACAGCAGCCCGGCCTCAAGCACGCTGGAGGACATGAATGCCGCCTCGCGCCAGGGGGGCGTTGCGGGCGGGTTGGCCAGGGCCGGGTCGAACGGGCGCCCGATCCGCTCGGCAGCCAGCAGACCATAGAACGAGGTCTGATGCTCGGCCCCCATGGCATAGGCCGCATGGGCCTTGTCCACATCGCCCAGCGCCGCATAGGCGCGGCCCAGCCAATAGCCCGCCCGCCCTTTCGAAATCGGCGAGTTGACCGCCGCATCGAAGCGCTGGAAATGGGCGACGGCCGCAGCTGGGTCGCCCAGCTTGGCCAAGGCAAGATACCCTGCCAGCCATTCCAGATCGGCATAGGCATATCCCATCCCCGGTGTCATGAAATGGCGCGCGGCCATCTGATAGGCACGTTCGTTGCGGTCCTGCCGCATCATCAGCCGCGTCAGCCGCGCGCGCGCCTTGCCCCACATGCCCGGCTCGCCCAGCGCCTCGGCACTGACCGAGCGTTCCAACATCAGGTCTATGGCGCTGTCATCCAGCTCCTTTCGGTCACGCCAGACAAATCGGTCATGCGCCAGCCCCGGCGACTGCGCCAATGCCTCGGGCACAGCGGCGATCAGGGCATCAATTCCAGGCACCCGATCCTGCAATCCGATCCGCGCCTGTGCCAGCTTGCGCTGGCCCTCGTCCACCAGCAACAGCATCTGCTTGGCGCTGATGGTGTAGCCCTCCCACAGCATCCGGTCGAGCCGCGCGACATGATGCGGCGCCAGCAGTTTGCCGTAATTCTCGATATAATCGCGTTGCAGCCCGGCGCCCATCGGCAGGGTGCGCCAGGCCTTGACCAGTTCCGCTTCGGCATCGCCACGCTGTCCCGTGGCCAGCAGCGCCACAGCATAGTTCAAAACCCCCTCGGCGGTCTGCGGCGGTGCGCCCGAGTAGAACTCCAGCACCCGTTCCGGCGGGGAAAGGGTGAATTGCGGCTCGGATTGTCGGCGCAGATAGTCAAGACCCGGCCAATCGCCCCGGCGGTTCAGAAACACCAGCGCATCGCCATCGGTCCCATAGCTCCTGCGCAGCCAGTGCCAGACGATGATGTCGCGCGACACCGATCCGCGCGCGCCCGCGACCCTCAGCGCCTCGGTCCAGTTCTCGGCCCGCATTTCCCGCAGAGCAACCCGGAGATTCGCGGCAGCATCGGCCCATACAGGGCCGATTGCCGCAAAACACCAGAAAATCGCGGCCAGACTGGCGATCAGAACGCGGGACATCCCTTGCATTTCCTGCCGAACCAAGGCTAGAGCCTTTCACGTTATACCTTGCGCGGCCCGGATCAATTCACTTTCCGGACCAAGCGGGGGAACCGGCGGGCATATGCCCGCTTACCACTCTATTTAGGGAGCGTTTTCCATGTTCAAAGGCTCGATGCCTGCCCTCGTCACCCCGTTCCGCAACGGCGAGCTGGACCTGGAGGCGCTCAAACGTCTTGTCGAATGGCAGATCGGCGAAGGCTCGACCGGTCTGGTGCCCGTCGGCACCACCGGCGAAAGCCCCACGCTGAGCCACGAGGAACACGAAACCGTGGTGGCCGAGGTGGTCAAGGCAGCCGCCGGCCGGGTGCCGGTGATCGCGGGCGCGGGGTCGAACAACACCACCGAAGCGATCCGCTTTGTGCAATTCGCCCAGCAAGTCGGCGCCGATGCGGCATTGGTGGTGACGCCCTATTACAACAAGCCCACACAACGTGGACTGATCGCGCATTTCACCGCGTTGCATGACTGCGCCGAGCTCCCGATCGTGATCTACAACATCCCGGGCCGCTCGGTTGTCGACATGACGCCCGCCACCATGGGCGCGCTGGCCAAGTTGCCCCGCATCATCGGTGTCAAGGATGCCACCGGCGATCTGGCCCGGGTCAGCCAGCAGCGCGCCAGCTGCGGCGCCGATTTCATCCAGCTATCGGGCGAGGATGCCACCGCGCTGGGTTTCAACGCCCATGGCGGAGTCGGCTGCATCTCGGTCACCGCCAACGTGGCGCCGCGCCTGTGCGCCGAATTCCAGCAGGCGACGCTTGCCGGTGACTATGCCAAGGCGCTCGCCTATCAGGACCGGCTGATGCCCCTGCACGAGGCGATCTTTATCGAGCCGGGTCTGGTCGGCGCCAAGTATGCCCTGTCGAAACTGGGCCTGTGCAGCGAAGAGGTCCGCTCGCCGCTGACCGGTCTGGAAGACAGCACCAAGGCGTCGATCGACGCGGCAATGAAGCACGCCGGGCTGTTGTAACGACCCTTTCAAAAACCCGGCGTCCGATACCTGGGCGCCGGGCTCTTGCTTCTTTCTGGTCAAAAATACTCAAATCGCGGCGTTGCCGCGCAGGCTAACGTTTGCCGTAGTAGAGCCCGACCACATGTTCCGCCTGCGCAAAGAACAGCCAGCGCGACGTGGCGATGCCGATCAGATGTGCGATCACGGCAATCAGGGCGAGCAGATGCTTAAAGACAACGTCATGCATCGGCACCAGTAACAGCGCCAGCGGCAGGACAAAGCCAAAGCCCAAGGCCAGCATTCGCAGCTTTGCCGCGTGTTTGCGGCCGACGACATGCACGAATTCCCGCAGCAGATAGTTGGAACCGGTATGCGGTGGCTCAAAGGCGCGCACGGTGCCGCGCGATCCCAACCCGGTCGCGGTTCCGATATTCGTGCCGGAGTTGGCCAGGGCAGTGTCGCCCTGCTTCCAGTAGGCCAGTTGCACCGCCCCCGCGATCAGCAGCAGCAGGATTGCGGTGGTGTTCTGGCCGGCCAGCAGCGCACCGCCAGCCAGGCTGAAGGACAGGAACATCGCCGGAGTCAGGTTCATGTTCCAGCGCGGAATGGTCTTGAGCTGCGCATAGATCATCGACGTGGTGAATACCGTGCCCAACGAAAGCGCAGCGCCCAGCCAGCCAAGCACACTCCAGCGCTGGTCCAGAAAGATCACGCCAATGGCATAGAGCCCCATGACAAGCAGCGCCGCGACGGCGGCGCAGCCCTCGCGGCTAAGCCAGCTTGTGCGCCACTGGCGGAAGGCCTTCCAGGCGCGCTCGGGCCGGCCAAGGTGAAAGGTCGCGGCCAGAAGCCCGCCGACGGCCAGCCCAAAGGCGATGGCAAAGAAGACAAAGGCCACCCACCCCGAAACGTCCGGCAGGCCAAGACCGAGAAAAGCCAGCAGGCCAAAGCCGAGGCCCGACAAGGTGGTAAAGATGATGACGGAAGGAGCAGGATGCATCAGAGTTTCTCCAGGGCCTTGTCAAGCCAGGCGATGAACCCTTTGGGTTCTTCGGCCACCGGGGCCAGCAGCGGTGCCAGGATATCGATCTGATCTTCGATCCGATCCTTGGGCCGCGGCGGCAGGTACTTGTTGACGGGCTTGGTGCCCATTTCCGGCATCAGGTCCATGCCGCCGCGCTCGGCCACCAGGTGCGACACGGCGCTGTCCGGGTCGCCCAGATCGCCGAAGTGACGCGCACCGGCCGGGCAGGTGCGCACGCAGGAAGGCACCCGGTCCACCTCGGGCAGGTTCTCGTTATAGATGCGGTCGACGCAGAGGGTACATTTCTTCATCACGCCTTCGGCCAGATCCAGTTCGCGCGCGCCATAAGGACAGGACCAGGCGCAGAGGCCGCAGCCGATGCAGTCGCTTTCGTTGACCAGAACAATCCCGTCCTCCGAGCGCTTATAGCTGGCGCCGGTCGGGCAGACGGTGACACAGGGCGCGTCCTCGCAATGCAGGCAGGATTTCGGGAAATGGATCAGCTGGGCGTGCCCCTGGTCGGGTTGCACCTCGTAGGAATGCACCCGGTTCAGGAAGGTGCCCGACGGATCGGCGCCATAGGGGTTCTGATCGCTGAGCGGCGCGCCATAGTTCTCGGTGTTCCAGCCCTTGCAGGAGATCACGCAGGCATGGCAACCGACACAGGTATCTAGGTCGATCACCAGCCCCAGCTTGCGGTCGGTCGTCTTTGGTAGGCTGGTCATGTCCCGCTCCAATGGCCACAGGCGCGCGCAAGAAAATTCGCCGAATTTTCTTGGCAATTTTCTGTGCAGAAAATTGTTCCGCTCATTTTCCCACCTTCCATGTCAGCTCTTTCGGGCCGGTTCCCACGGGCGATTTCAACGCGGGGAACTCGGGCTGGCTTTCAGCTCTCTCCTCGGGACCCGCCACCTTTTCGATCTTCACCTTGAGGTCGAACCACGCCGCCTGACCGGTCACCGGGTCGGAGTTGGCCCAGCGCAGCCCGTCGCCCTTGGGTGGCAGCAATTCGTGGATCAGGTGGTTGAGCAGAAAGCCCTTTGTGGCCTCGGGTGCATCCGGTTCCAGCGCCCAGGCCCCCTTGCGCTTGCCGATCGCGTTCCAGGTCCAGACGGTGTTTTCATTGAGCGCCGCCATCTCCATCACCGGCACCACGATCTCTCCATGGGGCGAGGTCAGGCGCGCCCAGTCGCCATCCTTCATCCCCTGCTCGCGCATGATTTTCGTCGGCACATAGAGCGGATTGCGCCCGTGCAGCTGCCGCAGCCAGGCATTCTGCGTGCCCCAGCTGTGATACATCGCCATGGGTCGCTGGGTCAGCGCGTTGACGGTGAAGCCTTCGTTACCTTTCTGGTCGGTCTCGTACCAGATCGGCAGCGGGTCCAGCCGCTGACTGATCCGGTCGCGCAAGTGATCGGGCGGTTGCCGTTCGCCATGGCCTTCGGCCGCCAGCTGGAACCGGCGCATGGGTTCCGAATAGAGCTGGAACAGGTAGGGTTGCGGGCTGTCATAGAGACCCATACCGACGGCCCAGTCCTGATAGGCCGCGTTCCAGGGTTTGTAATACTGCGCCGCCTCCGGCACGTGTTCGACAAAGAAGCCGCCGTTTTCGATATACCGGTTCAGCTGATCCGGGTTGACCTCGCCGCGCCCGGCCTTGTCACCTGCCGCGCCCCGGAAACCGGCCAGCGGGCCGATGCCGGGTTTGCGCTGGTGGTTGACGATGTAATCGGCGTAATCGGCATATTTCGCCGCGCCGTTCTCATCCGTGAATCCGGGCAGTTTCAGCTTGTTGGCCAGTTGCACCAGCACCGTCTGAAAGCCGCGTACATCGCGGTCGGGTTCAATCACCGGCCAGCGGATCGCGTCGGCGGCGGCATCCGCCTCGCAGATCGGACGGTCGAGCAGCGAGATACAGTCGTGCCGCTCCAGATAGGTGGTGTCCGGCAGGATCAGGTCGGCATAGGTCACCATTTCCGAAGAATAGGCATCGGAATAGATGATCCGCGGAATGACATATTCGCCGCTTTCGTCCTTGTCGGTCAGCATGTCGATCACGCCGCGCGTGTTCATGGTCGAGTTCCACGACATGTTCGCCATGTACATGAACAGCGTGTCGATCTTGTACGGATCGCCGGCATGGGCGTTCGAGATCACCATATGCATCAGTCCGTGCGAGGACATCGGGTTTTCCCAGGTGAACGCCTTGTCGATGCGGGCCGGGCTGCCGTCGGGTTTCAGCGCCAGATCCTCGGGGCCGCGCACGAATCCCAGGTGCGGGCCGTCAAGCGGAGCGCCCGGCGTCACCTTGCAATGGGGTTTGGGATGGGCCTCGACCGGTTTGGGATAGGGCGGTTTGAAGCGGAAGCCGCCGGGCACTTCGACTGTGCCCAAAAGGATCTGCAACAGGTGCAGGGCGCGGCAGGTCTGGAAGCCGTTGGCATGGGCCGAGATGCCGCGCATGGAGTGGAAGGAGACCGGGCGGCCCTTCATCACCTTGTGGGTCTCGCCCCGGAAATCCGTCCATTCCTGTTCGATTTCGAACGCCTCGTCAAAGGCGACGCGGGCGATCTCGGCGGCCAGCGCGCGGATGCGCGACGCCGGGATGCCGCAGTGCTCGGCCACGGCCTCGGGCGCGTACTCCGCGCTCAGGTAACGCTCGGCCATGGACTGCATCACCGTGCGACAGGTGCGTCCGTTCACCTCGGTGCTGCCCGACAGATCGGGGCGCACGCCGGGACGGTCGAAGGGGGCCAGTTCGCCGTTGACCCGGTCGATCACCAGCACTTTGCCCTCCGCATCACGCAGCAACAGGCCGTGATCGTCGGCGCCGGGATTGTCGATCACCAGACAGGGCGCGTTGGTGTAGCGGGCGAGATAGTCGAGGTCGATCTTTCCCGCCTTCATCAGCACGTGGATCAGTGACAGGATCAGCAGCCCGTCGGTGCCGGGCGTGATCCCGTACCAGTCGTCGGCCACCGCATTATACCCGGTGCGGATCGGGTTGACGCCGACCACCCGCGCGCCGCGCGCCTTGATCTTGCCGATGCCCATCTTGATCGGGTTGCTGTCATGATCCTCGGCCACGCCGAAGAGAATGAACAGCTTGGTATGATCCCAGTCAGGCTGGCCGAATTCCCAGAACGCGCCGCCCATCGTATAGATGCCCGCCGCCGCCATGTTGACAGAGCAGAAGCCGCCATGCGCGGCATAGTTCGGGGTGCCGAAATTCTGTGCCCAGAAGCTGGTGAAACTTTGCGACTGGTCGCGCCCGGTAAAGAAGGCCAGTTTCGACGGATCGTTCTCGCGGATCGGTTTCAGCCAGCCGGTGGCGATCTCCAGCGCCTCGTCCCAGCTGATTTCCTGGAACTCGCCCGAGCCGCGCGGCCCCACCCGTTTCAGCGGTGCGCGCAGGCGCGAGGGGGCGTTGACCTGCATGATCCCGGCAGAGCCCTTGGCACAGAGCACGCCCTTGTTCACCGGGTGGTCGCGGTTGCCCTCGATATAGGCGACCTTGCCGCTCTTCATGTGCACGTTGATCCCGCATCGGCAGGCGCACATGTAGCACGTCGTCTTGCGGACCTCGTCCGAGACATGCGGCGAGGTGTCGATCTGCGGCTGCTGAAAGGTCATTCCCTGTTCCCTTTTTTTCGCCAACGGTACTGCGCAAGAATGGATTTGCGAACCGTTTTCTGAAATTCGTCCCATTGTCGGGACGATGTCGTTCGCTTTGTGCTCTTGATTGGTAAAGCTATCTCTTTCCGATCGGCACATAGGCCCGTGGGTCCGGACCGTCATAGAGCGTAAGCGGTCGGATCAGGATATTGCGCCGCAGTTGCTCGATGCATTGCACGATCCAGCCCGGCACGCGGCCGATGGCAAATATCGGTACATAGAGGTCCATCGGAATGCCGTGCAGCTGGTAGATCACGCCCGAATAGAAATCGACATTCACGTTCAGCCCGTGCCGCGCGTAGGGCTGCATCGCCGCGACCACGGCTTGCAGGATGGCATACCATTCCGGCGCACCCATCTCCTCGCCCAGCTTGCGCACGCCATCGCGCATGTGGCGGGCGCGCGGGTCCTCGGTGCGATAAACGCGATGGCCAAAGCCGGTGACCGGTTCCCGCGCCTTGCGCTTGGCTTTGACATAGTCGGCAGCGTTTTCCGGACTGCCGATCTCTTGCACCATCTTCATCACGTCCTCGGCGGCGCCGCCATGAGCGGGGCCGGCAAGCGTGGACAGCGCGGTCACGATGGCGCCGTGCAGATTGGCCTCGGTCCCGATGGTCACGCGGGCGGCAAAGCTGGAGGCGTTCGAGCCATGCTCGGCATGCAGGATGAAATCGACATCCGCCAGCCGGGCGGCGTCGGGTGAGGGTTTCTCGCCCTTGAGCATCCAGAGCCAGTTGGCCGCGTGCGACAGGGTGTTGTCGGGGGTCACCGGGTCGCGCCCATTGCGGATTGCCTCATGCGCGGCGACGATCATCGGGATCTGGCTGGTCAGGCGAATGCCGTTCTCGACAAAGGCCTCCTCGCTGACCGCGCGGCTGCCCGGTTCCAGCGCGGCCAGCGCCGAAACGGCGGTGCGGAGCACATCCATCGGGTGGCCATCCTTTGTGGCACGGATGATGTCGAATACCGCGGGCGGCAGGCTGCGCGCCGCTTTCAGCCGGGTATCAAAATCAGCAAGTTCCGCCACGGATGGAAGCTCGCCATGGATCAGCAGATACGCCACTTCTTCAAAGGTGGAATGGGTGGCGAGATCGTGGATCGAATAGCCACGATAGCTGAGTTCACCCTGCGATCCGTCGATATGGCTGACGCCCGAGCGTTCGAAATAGACGCCCACCAGACCACGGTTGATCTTGACCTCGTCGCTCATCGCTGTCTCCCTTCGGTGACTGAATTGGAGGGGCCCATGACCGCACAGCAGCGCGCCATCGAAAAAGCCAGAACCCGCGGGGCGCGGGTGGTGTTTCCGGAAATGGTCGACCCGCGCGTGGCGGCAGCCACGGCGGAACTGGCGCGGCAGGGCTTGTGCGAGCCGGTCGGTCTGGGCACCCCTTCGGAGGCCCATGTCGCGGCTCTGGTCGAGGCGCGCGGAGTGAAAGAGGCGGTCGCGCGCCGCATGCTGGGCAAGCCCCTGTACCTGGCCGCCGCCATGGTCGCCAGCGGTGAGGCCGAAGCGATGGTGGCAGGCGCCGACAGCCCGACCAAGCGGGTGATTGAGGCGGCCGCCATCGCAATCGGGCTGGCCGAAGGGGTCTCGGTGCCGTCGTCGTTCTTCCTGATGCGGTTTCCTGACGGGCGCGAACTGATCTTTGCCGATTGCGCGGTCAACGTGAGCCCGGATGCCGAGGCACTGGCAGCGATTGCGCGTGCGTCAGAGGTATCGGCGCGCGCGCTTCTGGGCTCTGCCCGCGTGGCGATGCTGTCATATTCAACCGGCACCTCGGGCGCGGGTGACAGCGTCGACCTTGTCAGATCGGCGGCAGAGGCCACCGGTTTCCTGGGACCGGTACAGGCGGACGCGGCGTTGAATGCGCGCATCGCCGCCAAGAAGGGGCTGGGCGCGGGCGATGCCAATGTACTGGTATTTCCCGATCTCGATGCGGGCAACATCGCGTACAAGCTGTGCCAGGAACTAGCCGGCGCACAGGCGCTGGGGCCAATCCTGCAAGGGTTCCGCAAGCCGGTCTGCGACCTGAGCCGGGGCGCCACGGTTGACGACATCGTTGCCGCAACGGCAGTGACGCTGGCGCTGGTATAGCCACGGGTCATGCGGCCTCCAGCAGGGTCTGGGCGTCGCGGGCGATCATGCGCTCTTCCTCGGCCGGGACGATCCAGATCGCGACTTTCGAATTGTCCGTGTGCAGGCGCCGCTTGCCCGCGTGATTGGCGTCGGGGTCCATACGCGCCCCCAGCCATTCAAGGCCGCGCAGGATACGGGCACGCACGCCAATGGCGTTTTCCCCGATGCCACCGGTAAAGGCGATGGCATCGAGCCCCTCCATCGCGGCGATCAGGCTCCCGGCATGGCGCAGCGTCCAGTAACAGAAATGCTCGATGGCGAAATCGCTGTCGGCTGTGTGGTCCAGCATCAGGCGGCGCATGTCGGACTTTCCGCCCGACAGGCCCAACAGCCCGCTTTCGTGGTTGAGGATCGCTTTTGTGCGCTCCAACCCATGATCCTCGACCAGGCGCAGCACGGCATTGGCGTCGATCCCGCCCGAGCGGGTACCCATCGTCAATCCATCGAGTGGGGAATAGCCCATCGTCGTCGCGATCGAGCGACCATTGCGTATGGCACAGAGCGAGGCGCCATTGCCGAGGTGAAACGCCAGCAGGCGCGCGGGCAGCGCCTCGCCCGAGATCTCGGGCAGACAGCGAACCAGCGAAGCATAGCTTAGGCCATGGAACCCGTAACGACGGATGCCCTTGGTCTCGATCATCCGGGGGATTGCGTAGCGGGTCGCAACCTCGGGGTTTGTGGCGTGGAACGAGGTGTCGAAACTGGCGAATTGCGGCAACTCCGGCGCCAGCTCGGCCAGCGTGTCTATGGCGGCAAGATTGTGCGGGTTGTGTAGCGGCGCCAGCGGTGAACAGGCGGCGATCTCGGCCCGCACTTCGGGCGTGATGCGCACGGGCGCGGTCAGCTTTCGCCCGCCATGGACAACACGATGGGCGGCGGCGCGCAGGTCCGCGACCTGCACGCCAGCGGCTTCAAGCGATTTGAGCACCGCAGCAAGGGCGGCGCGGTGGTCGATCAGCGGCAGCTCGGTCTTTTCCGAACCAACCTGAAGGAAGGACACGCCACCGATACCGGCGGCGAGTCCTGATAGCAGCTCTGTCAGGTCGGGTCCGAAAACCGCGAACTTGATCGACGAGGACCCGGCGTTGAGTACGAGAATGCTGTCTTTGGCGCCGGGTTCGTGCATGTCGCTCAGACCTGCTGTTCGCGCATGTCGGCCTTGTCGATACCGGCCACGCGAACGGGTTTCTTCATGGCGTCGCGGCGGAAGGGTTCGCCCAGTTCCTGGTTGATCATCGCCTCGATCAGGGTGGTCTTGCCTGCCTTCTGATCCTCGATGGCCTTGGCCAGCGCGGCGGTCAGCTCGTCCATGGTGCGCGCGACAACGCCTTGCAGGCCACAGGCCTTGGCGATGCCGGCATAGCTCACCTGCTCGTCCAGCTCGGTGCCGACAAAGTTGTCGTCGAACCACAGGGTGGAGTTCCGCTTTTCCGCACCCCACTGATAGTTGCGGAACACGATCTGGGTGACCGCCGGCCACTCGCCACGCCCGATTGCCGTGAGCTCGTTGACCGCGATACCAAAGGCACCGTCACCCGAAAAACCAACCACCGGCACATCCGGGCATCCGATCTTGGCGCCGACAACAGCGGGCAGGCCGTAACCGCAGGGGCCGAACAGGCCGGGGGCCAGGTACTTTCGGCCATCCTCGAACGAGGGATAGGCGTTGCCGATGGCGCAGTTGTTACCGATGTCCGACGAGATGATCGCCTCTTTCGGCAGGGCGCTCTGGATCGCGCGCCAGGCCATGCGGGGGCTCATCCATTCGGGTTTCGCATCGCGGGCGCGCTGGTTCCAGGTGGTACCCGGATCGTCATCCTCGTGGGTCATCTCGGTCAGCTGTTGCGCCCAGCGCGACTTGGTCTCGGCGATCCTGGCCTTGCGCGCGGCGCGGCCTTCGTCGCCGGCAGTGCCCGACAGCTGGTTCAGGATGCCGGTCGCCACCTTGGCCGCGTCGCCGATGATGCCCACAGTAACCTTCTTGGTCAGGCCGATCCGGTCGGGGTTGATGTCGACCTGGATGATCTTGGCATTTGCCGGCCAGTATTCCATGCCATAGCCCGGCAGGGTCGAGAACGGGTTCAGGCGGG
This sequence comes from Ruegeria sp. BHSC223, assembly GCF_059613025.1. Taxonomy (NCBI): domain Bacteria; kingdom Pseudomonadati; phylum Pseudomonadota; class Alphaproteobacteria; order Rhodobacterales; family Roseobacteraceae; genus Ruegeria; species Ruegeria sp. BHSC223. The sequence goes on along the minus strand of NZ_JBXWRR010000002.1, from coordinate 532,059 downwards.
TGCCGAGGCACAACACAACATCAGCGTCCTTGATCAGCTCCATCCCGGCTTTCGAGCCGTTATAGCCCAGCGGGCCGGCAAAGAGCGGATGCGAGCCGGGGAAAGCATCATTGTGCTGGTAGCCAACGCAGACCGGCGCATCGAGCCGCTCGGCCAGCGCCTTGGAGGCCGCGATGCCGCCCTTGGACAGAACCACGCCCGCGCCGTTCAGGATTACAGGGTTCTTTGCATCCGACAGGAGCGCGGCCGCCTGTGCTACGGCCTGCTCACCGCCCGACGGACGTTCGAACTCGACAATCGCGGGCAGTTCGATATCGACGACCTGGGTCCACATGTCGCGCGGAATGTTCAGCTGTGCCGGGGCACTGGCACGCTTGGCGTTCATGATCACGCGGTTCAGTACTTCGGCCACGCGGGTGGGGTCGCGCACCTCTTCCTGATAGGCGACCATGTCCTCGAACAGTTTCATCTGCTCGACTTCCTGGAAACCGCCCTGACCGATGGTCTTGTTGGCGGCCTGCGGGGTTACCAGCAGAAGCGGTGTATGGTTCCAGTAGGCGGTTTTGACAGCGGTCACGAAATTGGTGATGCCGGGGCCGTTCTGGGCGATCATCATCGACATCTTTCCGGTGGCACGGGTGTAACCGTCGGCCATCATGCCGGCGCTGCCCTCGTGCGCGCAGTCCCAGAAGGTGATCCCGGCCGAGGGGAACAGGTCGGAAATCGGCATCATCGCCGATCCGATGATGCCAAACGCATGCTGGATGCCATGCATCTGCAGGGTTTTGACGAAGGCTTCTTCGGTCGTCATCTTCATGAGATCGCACTCCATGGTGTTCTGATTGGCCGGCCACAGCGGGAACCGGCATCTTGGTTAAAGGTTTAGGCGCAACGGGAAGGCAGGCGTTAGGGCCAGAATGAAAACCGGGATAGGGCCAGACCCTACCCAGCATGACGGGCGATGGCGCCAGCGATGCGCTCTATCCCCGGCGCGATGCGGTTGGTCGGGATCGAGGAATAACCCAGGCGATAATAGTTCGTGGGCCGGTCCGGCCCCGAGAAGAAGGCCACTCCAGGCTCGATATGAACGCTTTCGCCGCGCAGAGCCATGGCAAGTGCGCCGCAATCCACCCCGACCGGGGCCTGCATCCAGAGCGACGAACCACCATAGACACCACGCCCGGCGATGCTGAGACCATGCTGGGCGATGGCACGCTCGATCTCTTGACGTCGTTGCAGCAGAACCGAGGACATCCGCCGGATTTGCGCGTCGTAGTGGCCCAGCGACAGAAAGTAGGCGGCGGTGCGCTGGATATGACCCGGCGGATGACGCAGCACCAGCGACCGCAGCGCGCGCGCCTCGCGGATGAACGGCTCGGACCCGACCATGTAACCCAGCCGCAACCCGGGAAAGAGCGATTTCGAGAAGCTGCCGACATAAACGACACGCCCATCGCGATCGAGCGACTTCAGCGCCGGAGAGGGCGCGCCCAGAAAGGCCAGTTCGAACTCGTAGTCGTCCTCGACGATCATCGCGTCGATCTCGCGTGCCCGCTCCAACAGTGCATGACGGCGCGACACCGGCATGGTGGCGGTGGTCGGACTTTGATGGCTGGGCGTGGTAAAGATCACGTCGGTATCGTCGGGGATGGCATCGGGCGGCAGCCCGTCCAGATCGACCCGCAGCGGCACCAGATTGCAGCGCGACTGGATCAACAATTCGCGCAGCGCGTAATAGCTGGGATCCTCGACCGCCGCCTTGCGCCTGCGGTTCAACAAGACCCGCGCCGCCAGCCAGAGCGCATTCTGGGCGCCGAGCGTGATAAGGATTTCCTCGGGCCGGGCCGAAATACCGCGCCGGGGCAAGGTATGCCGCGCGATGAATTCGATCAGCAGCGGGTCGTCCTGATCGACATAGTCGGCGGTGAGTGAGGCAAAATCCTTTTGTCCCAGCGCCCGCACCGCGCAAAGCCGCCAGTTGGCGTGATCGAACAGCGTTGGATCGGCTTGGCCATAGATGAACGGATAGCGATAGTCGCGCCAATCCGCCGGCTTCTGCAACGTGTCTCCGCCCGAAAACTTGCGGGCGATGGCGCGGGACCAGTCCACCGTTTCCTGGTCGCGTTCCATCGGGGCATAGCTGGGCGGGATCGGCGCGTTCTCGGACACGAAATAGCCCGACCGCCCGCGCGAGGTCAGGTAATCGTTCGCCAGCAACTCTGTATATGCCAGCGTCACGGTGATCCGGCTGACCCCCAGATGGGTCGCCAATCGCCGCGAAGAGGGCAATTTCTCGCCCACATGAAAACGCCCCGACAGGATGCCTTCGGCGATCATCTGCTGGATTTGCGCCTGAAGCGTGCCCTGCGCGCCCTGTTTCAGAAAGAAGGTTTCGACCGGTATCGCCATGGGCTCACAATAGATTGGACTTATGTTGCCATCAATTTGGACTTACAGGCCGCTGACAAGGGTCTTTGACGGTTGGAGATATGCATGCGAGCCATCTGGCCTTATCGCCCCAAACAGGATGCGTCTTGACGTCCGCAATAATAACTATAAAACCAGTTTTGTAGTTATTTATGGAGCAATCATGTGGGATGAAGCAGCAAGCGGATTTGCCGCCATGGGATCGGTGGCGCGGCTCAAGGTTTTGCGCACACTGGTTCGGGCCGGCCGTCCCGGTCTGACGGTGGGCGAGATCCAGCAGCGCACGGACATGGCGGCCTCGACCTTGGCCCATCACCTCAAGGCGCTGACGGCAGGGGGAGTCATCGAACAGACCCGCCAGGGCCGGCAAACCATCAACCGCGCCCGATACGACCATCTTGAGGCGCTGGCGCAATTCATCATCGCGGAATGCTGCGCCGATCAATGCGGGCACGACATACAGGAGACAGACAATGGTTGAGATCACATCTCCCCCGAGGCGCGGACCGGGCCGTCTGACGACATGGCTGAAAACGCCCTGGGCGGTGGCCGCCGGGCTGATTGGCGCGGTGGCGCTGCTGGATCCGGCGCAATTGGTCGCTGTTGTCCGTTTTGCAACTGCCGCTCTGGCGGGAACCGCGCCCTATATCCTCTTTGCCGTGCTGCTGCTGGCCTGGCTCAAGGCGACCGGCGCCGAGGTCCTGGTGGCGCGCGCCTTCGAGGGGCGGGAAACGCGGATGATCCTTCTGGCGGCGCTGTTCGGCGGGCTTGCACCGTTTTGCTCCTGCGAGGTGATCCCGTTCATCGCCGGGCTGCTGGCACTGGGAGCGCCTTTGTCGGCGGTGATGGCGTTCTGGCTCAGCTCGCCCCTCATCGACCCGCCGACACTGTTGATCACGGCGGGCGCGCTGGGCTGGCCCTTTGCCATCGGCAAGGCGGTGGCAGCGGTCGGGCTGGGCCTGTTCGGCGGCTTTGTCGTGCGGGCGTTGTCCGCTGGCGGAGCGCTGAGCGATCCGCTGCGCAACGCCAAGACCCGAGGCTGCGGCTGTGGCGCGCCGAAAACCACGGCGCCGCGGTGGCGGTTCTGGACCCAGACCGAGCGCACCCGTGTCTTTCGCGCCGAATTCCTCGGCAACGGGGTGTTCCTGCTGAAATGGATGACGCTGGCCTATGTGATCGAAGCGCTGCTGGTCACCTATGTGCCGGCGCAGGTGATCGCCGGGCTGGTTGGTGGCGAGGGGGTGGTGCCCATTGCAACCGCCGCATTGGTCGGCATGCCGGCCTATCTGAATTCCTACGTGGCGCCGCCCCTTCTGGCGGGGTTGATGGAACAGGGCATGACAGCCGGGGCAGCGATGGCCTTCATGGTGGCGGGCGCAGTCAGCTCGATCCCGGCGATGGCAGCTGTCTGGTCACTGGTAAGACCGAGTGTTTTCGCGCTCTATCTCGGACTGGGACTAACGGGCGCGGTGATCGCCGGTCTGGTTTTCCAGATGCTTTGATACGGTTACTGCCCCCCGCAATACTGGGGCAGTTTCAGCCGGTACCGCGCCGCGCCACTGGTGACATAGACGCGCTTTTCAACACAGGCGGTGGTGGTCACGCTGGCTGCCACCGGCCCCTCGGTCGAGGTGATCGAAGTGGCATGTCCATCGGGCAAACGCACCGAGACCAGCGCTCCGTTGCGCAAATCGCCGTTGAGCGCGGTCAGAGAAAGCACGTCGAGGGTCAGAAACGCCTCGTGCTCATGAGGTTCTTCTCCCCTGCCGAACAGCAGCAGCCCACCAATGATGGCGGCGAACAGGGCGCCGGCACCAAGCGCTGCGCCACGGGTGTGAAGGAAGGCATAGACGGATACCGCCCGGTGTGGGCCGATCAGTTTGGAAAGCAAAGCAAGCATGGGTCGCCGAATGTGAAAAGCCCCGGCCACAGGGCCGGGGCGGTTCCGATCAGTAACGGGGATCGTCGTCCTCGTCTTCGTCATCCTTGCCACCCTTGGGCAGGTTGAAGAAGCTGTCAGCATCGGCGACCGAACGGTGGTCTTCCTCGTCATCATCGCTGGTATTGATCGGCTCGGACAGCGAGAAGTTCTCCAGCCCCTCGATCGCAGTGGGGATGCGGGGGCCGGTGTCCATGCCCAGCGACTGTTCGGTCGAAACGAGCTTGCGGCGCTCGTCGTCGCTCATCACGCCGCCTTCGGCGGCTTTCTTGGCGGCGGCCTTTTGCACCACCGAGTCGAGTTCGGACTGGCGGCAGAGGCCCAGCGCCACCGGGTCGATGGGCTGCATGTTGGAAATGTTCCAGTGGGTCCGCTCGCGGATCGACTGGATCGTCGGCTTGGTGGTGCCGACCAGCTTGGCAATCTGGCCATCGGACAGCTCGGGATGGAACTTGACCAGCCACAGGATCGCGTTCGGGCGGTCCTGGCGTTTCGACAGCGGCGTATAGCGGGGGCCGCGGCGCTTTTCCTCGCCAGCGGCGGCGGGGTTGAACTTGAGCTTCAGCTTGTGCAGCGGATTCTGTTCGGCCTTGTCGATTTCTTCCTGGGTCAGCTGGTTGTTGGCGATGGGGTCGAACCCCTTGACGCCCGCAGCCACATCGCCATCGGCAATGCCCTGAATTTCCAGCTCGTGCATGCCGACGAAATCGGCGATCTGCTTGAAGCTGATCGTCGTGTTGTCCACCAGCCAGACGGCGGTTGCCTTGGCCATCAGAGGTTTTGCCATGGCTTGTCTCCTTGCGAATACATCTCTCCCGTCGCCGGAAATCGGCTGCCCCGGGGTTTGGGGCGGTTTCCGTTGTCGGGGAACTCCGAGCGTATATAGTCGGACGGGGCAGATAAGGAAAGAGCGAATGCGCTGGTTGATTCTCTGGATTCTGAGCGCTGTTTCGGCCTTGGCCGATGGCGAGAAAGCGGGCCAGTTCGACTATTATGTTCTTTCGCTCAGCTGGTCCCCCAACTGGTGCGAGACCACCGGAGATGCACGCGGCGAGGACCAGTGCAACCCGCGCCATGACCATGGCTGGATACTGCATGGCCTCTGGCCGCAATACCAGTATGGCTGGCCCTCCTATTGCCGCACCTCCGAGACCCCGCCCACCCGCCGGATGACAGCGGAAATGACCGATATTCAGGGCAGTTCGGGCCTGGCCTGGCATCAGTGGAAGAAACACGGCACCTGTAGCGGGCTGAGCGCGCAATCCTATTTCGATCTGTCGCGCGAGGCCTATGACAGCGTGGTCCGCCCCGAAGTGTTCCGGCGGCTGGACCGGACGGTGCAACTGCCGGCGCGGGTGGTCGAAGAGGCCTTTCTGAAGGCAAATCCGAAGCTGGAACGCGACATGCTGACAGTGACCTGTAACGGACGCTACATCGCCGAGGTGCGCATCTGCCTGTCAAACAGCCTGAAACCAGTGCCCTGCGGCCGGGACGTCGTGCGCGACTGCCGGACCGAGGACGCGTTGTTATACGCGATTCGCTGACTTCGATTCAGTTCTGTGCCTTCTGGCACTCGCGCGCGTATTCCAGCGCCTTCGAGGTGCCTTTGAGGTCGATCGCCATGACCTCCTGCCCCTCGGCGCCATAGACCGTCATCACCTTGCGTTGGGCAATGGCATGTACGAACTCGCGGTCGGTAAAGAACACCGTTGCGCCGCGCACCTTGCCCTTGTTGGCGCCGATGGCGGTGGCCTCGAACCGCTCACCATCCAGATCAAAGGTGATGGGATAGCTGCCGCCATCCTCGATGGCGCCCCAGTTCTTGTTGAACACGGTGAAATAGCCGCGATTGCCAGTCCGGTCATAACCCAGCCGCACCACCGAGAGATCCTCGTAAACTGTCTGAATCAGGCAGCCATTGCCCAGCGCCGGGTCGACCATCAGGTTCCAGCCATGCACGAACCCCTTGTCGATCAGCTCCTGCGACCAGGCGGCGGTGGCAGTGACGGCGGCGAGCGTAAAGGCAAGAATGCGGGTCATCGGGACATCTCCGGGCGGTGAGTGAGGCTCTATCCTTACCTAGCCGCAAAGCGCGCGGGAAAAAAGGAAAACCCCGTCGGGCGTTACCGATTTCATGCGACTGGTTTGGGGCATGCCCCATGATATGGCCATCGGGTTCAGCGCCGGGGAATACCCCATCAAGTCAAGCGATGACGGCGCGGTCAGGCAAAGCCAAAGCGCATGGCGCCCGCCGCTGCGAGTTCGTCATCCAGCGTGCCGGAGGTCAGCAGGTCGAGAACGGCGGTGGCACCTGAGCCCGGTGTCGGGCTGAGGAAGATCGACATGTCGATGTCGGTGGCGAAATCACCGGGAAAGACCGCAGCGGGGGCGAGACCGGGGGTCGACAGAATCGTCGACAGTGGTGCTACGGCCAGTTCGGTGTCCCCTGCCACGACCGAGGCGACCGGTTCGCCCCCGCCCATCGGGCGGCATTTGGGGCGCAGGGTGTCAGACAGCCCCAGCCGCGCAACCGCATCCAGGAAGATGTGGCCGCTGGTGCCCGCGCCGGTATAGGCGATGCTGTCCGCCCGCCGGAAAAGATCGGCGATTGCGGGCGCGTACCGGAGGGGCTCTGCCTTGGAACCTGCCCAGCAGCCGACCGCAAGCGGCACCCGGCCAAAGGGCCGGTGCGTGGTAGCATCGACATGGCGGCTGGCGATCAGGGCGGGGACATATTCGGGATTGGTCAGCCCGATATCGAAGGCTTCACCGGCTGCGATGCGCTCGGGTATCCGCGGGTTGAGGTCGATGATCTGTATCACCGGTCGGCCCGCTGCCGCGTCGAGGCGCGGGCCGAGGCGCGCCATCAACCCCCGGATCGCTGTGGGCACGAAGATGTGCAGACTGGCTGTTGTCATTGCCGGGCCCTTTTGGCGACCTACCCTCTGGGTCAAAGTACTGGCCTTTTGGAAGCCGGGCTAGAGATCCTTGCGGGCGCGCATCGCGGCCGAAATGGTGCCGTCGTCGAGATAGTCGAGTTCGCCACCGATCGGCACCCCCTGCGCCAACGAGGTCAGCCGCACCCGGCCGCCCAGCTGATCGGCGATGTAATGCGCCGTGGTCTGACCGTCGATGGTGGCGTTCAGCGCCAGGATCACCTCCGAGATCGACTCGGCGGTGACCCGATCCGCCAAGCGGGGAATACGCAATTCCTCGGGACCGACCCCATCCAGCGCCGACAGGGTGCCGCCCAGCACGTGATAGCGGCCTTTGAAGACGCCCGAACGTTCCATCGCCCACAGATCGGCCACATCCTCGACCACGCAGAGCTCGCCGGTGGCGCGCCGTTCATCGGTGCAGATTTCGCAGATGTCTGAGGTGCCGACATTGCCGCAGTTTAGGCATTCACGGGCGGTGGCCGCCACCTGCCCCATCAGATCGGCCAGCGGCGTCAACAGCAGCGCCCGCTTGCGGATCAGGTGCAGCACCGCGCGCCGGGCCGAGCGCGGGCCCAGCCCGGGCAAACGCGCCATCAGCTCGATCAGCGCGTCGATATCCTTGGTCGATCCGGCCATGTCCTGCTTCCCGTGCGCTCCCCCGCTCTGACGCGATCATGCCCGCAGTTCACCACAAAGGGAACGCCACCGTGTCAGAACGGCAGTTTGATATCCTTGGGCAGGCCCATGCCTTCGGTCAGGGCGGCCATTTCCTCTTGCGCCTTTTCGGCGGCCTTGGCCTGGGCGTCCTTGATGGCAGCCAGGATCAGGTCCTCGACCACTTCCTTGTCGTCTCCGTTGAAGATCGACGGGTCGATATCCAGCCCCTTCAGTTCGCCCTTGGCTGTGGCGGTGGCCTTGACCAGCCCGGCCCCGGATTCGCCGGTGACCAGAATGCTGTTCAGGTCCTCTTGCATCTGAGCCATCTTGGTCTGCAATTCCTGCGCCGATTTCATCATCTTGGCCATATCGCCAAGGCCGCCGAGTCCTTTGAACATTGGGTGTCTCCTGCAAATCCGGTTTGCGCCTAGATACGGGCGCCGGTCCAGCGGCACAAGCCTATCCCGGCGCGGAAGCGCAACCGGCTGTCTTTGGCCCCGCTCGGTGCTAGTCTTGCCGGCACCCGGATCGCGGGAGGAGGGCTGCCATGTTCGCGGTTGCAGATACGGACAAGCTGGTTGACGACGCGGTGATCACCCCGGAGGCCGCGCGCGAGATTGAGGCGCGATCACGGCAGGCGATGGTGACACTGGGTATCAACACGGTCCTGTGCCTGGGTATCCTGTCAGCGACGGGCGGGCTGATCCTGTGGTTGCAGGATCCGCTGGCAGTGGCGGTGGTGGGGCTTTTGTTGCTGGCGGGTGGGTTTGGCACTCTGTCGCGTGGCGGCGGCGACTTGCGGATGTTCGGCAATGCCGCGGCGCTGATCGGGGCCGGGATGCTGTGTGGCGGCGGTACGGTCGAGCTGGTGTCGAACCATCCGCAGATCGCGGGCCAGGTGCTGAGTGTTCTGGGCGGGCTGATCATGGCCGGGGCGACACTTGCCTTTGTCCGCGATCTGGTGCGGGCGCCGTTCGTCACAGGGGCAGTGGCCCTGATGGGGCTGGCGATGCATGTCGGCGGGCTGGGGTATCTGATTGCCGACAACGGGGTGTCGGGCCTGCCGGTCAGCCTGTTTTATCTTTATACGGCGGCTTTGCTGTTGGCGGGCGGATGGCTGCTGGACGTGCGGCTGATCACGGCGCTGGCCATCGTTCCCTTTGCCCAGATGCTGGATACCGGCACCTTTTACTTCCACGCGGCCTATGTGTTCTATTCGCCGGAATCGACGCTTTCGATCCTGCAAATGGCGGTGCTGCTGGCGGCCTGTCTCTGGGTCGCCGGGCGGTTTGGCGAACGCAGCGCACGGCACGCGCGCATCCTGGCAATGCTGGGCTTTGTCGTTGCCAATCTTTGTGCGCTGGTTGGCTCGCTCTGGGGCGATGTGGTGGGCGAGACGATCTGGGGTCCGGCAGAGCCGACGGTCTGGACTGAAGACGCCTGGGATGCCTATTCCAGGGCGCGCGACGCCTTTCGCGACACCACCTTGGTCATTTCCGAGGGCGTCTATTCGGTGCTGTGGGCGGGGGCGCTGGTGGCGCTGTTGTTCTGGTCGGCGCATCGCGGTAACCGGGGGCTGTTCAACGCCTCGCTCGTGTTCGGCGTGATCCACGCCTATACCCAGATGTTCGAAAGCTTTGGAGACGAACCGCTGGCCTATGTCATCGGCGGGCTGGCCCTGATCCCGATCGCCTGGGGCATGTGGCGGTTTGATCGGTGGATCAAGGCACAGGCCGCTGATCCAACCGCCTAGGCCTGCAACACCCGGTCGGCAGGCCGGTCGATCGGACCGAAATGGGCGCGACAGCTGGTGCCAGATCGCCCTGCGCCCGAAGTTCGGACAAGACCGGGCTGTCCCGTGTTCAGTGCCTAGCTAGGCTGAAAGAGCCAGACTGGCGTGGCGGCCAAAGCCGCGCCAGCCGGTAATAAGTCATATTTCGGTTCAACGCTGTGCCTCGGCCCGCAGCTTGTCCATCAGCGTCTGCAAAGTCTCGACATAGAGCGCGCGGGTCAGTTGGCCGTTCTCGTCGAACTGGTTGGAACTGTCGGCCAGATGCACCTCGGGGCCAGTCACAAGGCGCGGCTGGAACGGCACCATGAACCCGCGCAGAACCGCCTGTGCGCGCTCGCCCCCGGCCCGGCCACCTGCCGCTGACATCACTGCAACCGGCTTGTCAGCCCAGGGCTTGCCACTGGTCCGGCTGACCCAGTCGAGCGCATTCTTCAGCGCGCCGGACGGCCCCTTGTTGTATTCCGGCGTCGATATGATCACCGCGTCCGCAGCAGCGATCTGATCGGCAAGGCGCTGAACGACCTCTGGAATGCCGTCGGCGGCTTCGTTGTCGCCATCGTAGAGAGGCAGGTTCAGATCGGCCTCGGTATAGCTTGCGGGTCCGAAAAGCCGCGCCGCCTCGCGCAGCAGTTTGCGGTTGGTCGAGGCCGCGCGCAAGGCGCCGCTGAGGCCCAGCAGGGTGAGGTCGGTCATCGGGTTCTCCTGTTTCTGCGTCCCCTTTAACCTAGAGGGCAATCCCGCCGATCCAAACCCCTGACCCCGCGCAAGCGTTGTTCAAATATGCAGGGGTCCATGGGCGCGATCTGCCTTGGTTCAGCCGACGATGATCACCTTCCCGGTCAATGCGCCCTCGACGCTTTTGGCAAAGGCCCGGCCAACCCGACCGGCGGCCACCGGTTCATGCCCGGGAAACCACGCGCCATAGCGGGGAACAGAGACATCCAGCAGACCGGGACTGACCACGTTGATCCGTTGCCGGCGTGGCATTTCGATCGCCGCGCCCACGACAAATCCGCCAAGGGCGCCATTCGCGGTCGCCGCACCGGCGCCCATCGGGATCGGATCGCGGTCGAGAACGCCGCTTGTCAGCGTAAAGGACCCGCCTTCGGCCACATGGTCGAACCCACCCAGCACCAGGTTGATCTGGCCCATCACCTTGTTTCGCAATCCGATCATGAATGTCTCGCGCGTGAACTCACACAAGGCACCGAAATGTACCTCTCCGGCTGTCGAGACCATTGCATCGACCATGCCGGTCCGGGCATACATCGCGGCGACCGACTGAGGGTCGGCAATATCGACCGTCACGTCACCCCGGCTGCGCCCGGCCCGAATAAGCTCGTGCCGACTGCCCAATTCCTTGCAAACCGCCCTGCCGACGTCGCCTTCGGCCCCAACCAAAATGATCCGCATCTCATCCTCCTTCGATCTCGGAATATCTCTGCAACTTGTGCGCCAGCAGCGCGGCGCAGCGGTCAAGCGCGGCCCGGCGCAGTTCAAGGTTGGCGGCATGCTCCTGCAGCATCCGGCGCCGCTCGGGGATGGTGGCATCGCCCTGCCGGTAGAGCTCGGCAAAGCGGCGCATCGCGCGCAGTTCCATCCCGGTTTCGCGCAAGGAGGCGAGCAGTCTGAGCCAGTCCGCCGTTTCGGGTGAAAACCGCCTCATCCCGTCAGCGCCGCGCGCAATCGGGGGCAGCAGCCCCGAACGCTCGTAGAAACGGATCGTGTCGATGCTCAAACCGGATCTGGCGGCAGCCTCTGCAATCTTCATCCGCGATCTCCGCCGTTGGGGTTTCCCAAGCCTACCGCCCTTGAGCGGCTCCAGATCAAGCGGTTTCTGCGGATTGTTAGAGACACCGGCGGAAACGCGAAACCCCGCGCCTTGCGAGGCGCGGGGTTTGAGTGCCTGGGCTTGTTGCCCCGATCAGTTGCGCGGGATCACCACGATCTCGACACGCCGGTTCTGGGCCTTGCCCTCGGGCGTCAGGTTCGAGGCGATCGGGTTGTTCTCGCCCATGCCCAGGGTCGAGATCCGGTCATAGGTCACGCCACCCGCCTGCAGGATGTCGGCCACGGCGCCAGCGCGCCGCTCGGACAAACCCTGATTATAGGCGGCCTCGCCGTCGCTGTCGGTATGGCCGATGACCTGCACCGTCGATTTCGGATAGCGGACCAGATGCGCCGCGACCTTTTGCAGATCCGACCGCAGGGCCGGACGCACCGTGGCGCTGTCGGTGTCAAACGTGATGTCGTTCGGCACGCTCACAACCAGACGGTCGCCGGTATTGGTGATGGTGATGCCGTCATTGGCCAGTTCCTGACGCAGTTCGGCGGCCTGCTTGTCCAGCTGGTTGCCGATCAATCCGCCACCGGCGGCCCCGATGGCCGCACCGGCCAGTGCACCCAGGCCGGGATTGGAATCGTTGGCGATGGCACCAACACCGGCCCCGAGGATACCGCCGATCAGCGCGCCCTGCTTGGCTTGCCGATTAGGGTCGGTATTGGTGCTGAGCGAGGCCGGGTCTGTACAGGCGCCCAGCGCCAGAACGACTGCCAGCCCGGTGGCGAGTGTAAGTTTTGTCTTGGTCATGGGTTCACCTTCTGCTCCTGGTCCCGATTGCCGCGGGATTTGTTGCTTTTGCCCCAAGTATATCACTGGGCGGGCCGGTACAAACAAGCAACAAAGCGGTGAAATCGGCGATTCCTTGCGCATCGCCCTACCGCGCGTTGGCCGCGGCGGCCTCGTCCCAGCGGCTTTGATCCTGCCAGAGCTGGCGCAGGGCTGCCGCCTGCGGGGCAAAGCTGTCGGGCAGCAGGTCGCAGGCCCAGATCCGGTCGGTTCGGAAATGGCGGAACCCCTGCCGCAACTCGCACCAACCCGCCAGCATGGTGCAGTCGAGGTGTTAGATCAGCCCGACCGGGCGCAGCACGCGCAGCGTGCGGCTGCCGTCGCCGCTGCGATACTCGATCCTGAGCTTGCGTGCCTCGCGCACGGCCTGACGCAACAATGCGATGGGGGTACAGCCCCGTCCGGGATCGTCGGCGGGCGCGCCCCAGGGCGCCACCCGCAGCCAGTCGGCCGGATCGTGCAGCGCGTCGATCTTGGCGCAAACCCGTTCTGCGGCCTGTTGCAGGGCGCTGTCGCCGGTGCGGGCCAGCATCGAGAGGCCGACGCGCAGCGCCTCGACCTCTTCCTGGTCGAAGTTGAGCGGCGGCAGGTCATAGCCGCCGCGCATAACGTAACCCAGGCCTGCCGCGCCCTCGATCGGGGTGCGCATGGCCTGAAGCGCCGCGATATCGCGATAGACGGTGCGGGCCGAGACCTCGAGCCGCGCGGCCAGATCCTCGGCGGTCATGGGCGCGGTGGCGGCGCGCAGGATCTGGATGATTTCGAACAAACGGGTGGAGCGGCGCATGGGATCCTCTGGAACACTGCTGACACCTTAGCACAGCCCCCTGACAACGGGGTGTCAGCAGGGTTGCGGTCTGATGGCGGGCGTATCGACACCCATAGGAGACCGACCATGCCAAGCCGCGACCACCATGTCCTGATGGCCCTCAGACTGGAGCGTTGGAGCAAGCCCAAAACACTGCGCAATTGGGAGACCGAGAGAGGGCTTGCCGCCCGGCGCGCGGTCCCGTCGAGGCGGTTGCATCTGTTGCGCTGGATGGCGGCGCGCTGGCGCTAGGCCTCACTGCGGGCCGCTTCCCAGGCCAGCATGGCGCGTTTCACCGGCAGGCCCCAGTGATAGCCGCCCAGGCCGCCCGACTTGCGCAGAGCGCGGTGGCAGGGGATCAGCCAGCTGACCGGGTTGCGCCCCACCGCCGTGCCCACCGCGCGCACCGCGCGCGGCTGGCCGATGGATTGGGCCAGCTCGCCATAGGTGGTGACCTGGCCCGAGGGGATGCGCAGCAATGCCTCCCAGACCTTGATCTGCAAGGGCGCACCGATCAGGTAGAGCGGCACCGGTTCCAGCCGGTCGCTGGCCGCACCAAAGGCGCTGAGCGCCCAAGGGCGCAGGCGCATCGGGTCCTCGACGAAGGCGGCCTGTGGCCAGCGCGACAACAGATCCTGCATCGTGGCCTCGGCCCCCGCCTCGGCGGCAAAGCCGATGCCGCAGATGCCGCGCTCGGTCCCCATCACCAGTGCGGGGCCAAAGGGGCTTTCGAACCAGCCCCAGTAGATCGTCAGATCCGCGCCCTTGCGGGCATAATCGCCGGGGCTCATCGCCTCCCACCGGATGAAGAGGTCGTGCAGGCGCCCGGTGCCCGAGAGGCCCACGTTCTGGGCCGCCTCCAACAGCGTGAACCGTTCCGCCAGCAGCGCCTTGGCATGGCCCAGCGTCAGGTATTGCTGGTATCTCTTGGGCGAGACCCCGACCCAGCGCGAAAAGATGCGCTGGAAATGCGCAGGGCTCATGTTCATCCGGGCAGCCAAATCGTCCAGCGACATGCTCTCGCCGCCTGCGTCGATCAGTTCGATCGCGCGGCGGATGACGCCATAGTGATAGCCCTCTTCCATCGTCTGAACATTCATGTCGCACCTCTTTGTCTGAACTGGAGAGTAGCGCGCGGGCGCCGTTGTCGCGACCCGGAACCTGTGCAAATATTTGTCAACTGAGTTGACGAATCGTGCCGTCCGGTCCAGTACTACGGGCATGACACATGAACCCGATCAGCTTTATCAGGCGGTACAGGCCACGCGGCCGCTGTTGCGCAACATCACGGCAGCGGTGGAGCGGGGGAGTATGCGCGAGGGCGTAACCGTGGGACAGCGCGCCATCCTTGAAGGCCTGTCGCTGGCCCCCGGCGCCACGGCGCCGCAACTGGGCGCCACGTTGCAGATGAAGCGGCAATACATCTCGCGCATCCTGCAAGAGGTGCAGAGCGCCGGGCTGATCGAACGGCGCGCAAATCCCGAACACGCGCGGTCCCCCCGCTATTGGCTGACCCCGAGGGGGGAGGCCATCATAGCAGCGATCCGGGCGGATGAAATGGAGAAGCTGGCGCTGTTCTCCGAGGGGTTCTCACCCGCCGAGCTTGCCGCCTATCACAAGGTGCAGCTTGCCCTGACCCGGTTCTTTGCAGACTTGGCCAAGGAGGCCTGACATGTCCTTTCTCTGGATTATCCCCGCCGGGATCGTGATCGCAGTACTCTATGTCCTGCTGGAGATCCGCAAGATCGGGTCGCCAACCAAAGGGCCTGTCATCGAGCGCGCCACCCGTCCCGGAACGGCGCTGGTGGTGATCGACATGCAGACCGATTTCACCTCGCTGCCGGTGTGGCAATCCGCACAGCTGGACACCGCGATGGAGAACATCGGCACAGCGGTGGATGCGGCCCGGCAGGCTGGGATGCCGGTGATCGCGATCCGGCAGGTGTACAAGGCCGGGCTGGCCCGGCTGTTGAACGGCTGGTTCAATCAGGGGCGCGGCAACGCGGGGTCGGCAGGTATCGGGCTGGACCCGCGCCTGGGTCTGGTGCCTGATATCGAGGTCGAGAAATCCATGGGCGATGCGTTTTCCGAACCCGCGTTGGAGCGATACTTGGAGGAAAACCGGATCGGCACCCTGATCCTGACCGGTCTGGATGGCTGTCACTGTGTCAAGAACACTGCGTTTGGCGCTCTGAACCGGGGATATGCGGTGCGGATCGACCCCAAGGCAGTGCTGGCGGCCAATGATGCCGAATGGTCAAAGGTACAGCAAAACCTGACGGCAGCCGGGGCGGAATTGGGCGCGACGGCGGCCTAGGCGCTGCCTTTTCAATTGCGGGGGAGTGTCTGTCAGGGCATTAAGGCCCGGATGGCAAAGCAACTCGATTACCACACGATCCGCGAGATCTTTACCCGGTTTCAGGCCGCCGATCCCGAACCCAAGGGCGAGCTGGAGCATGTGAATGCCTATACGCTGGTGGTGGCGGTCGCGCTGAGCGCGCAGGCCACCGATGCGGGCGTGAACAAGGCCACCCGCGAATTGTTCAAGATCGCCGACACGCCGGAAAAGATGCTGGCGCTGGGCGAAGAGGGCGTGACCGAGCATATCAAGACCATTGGCCTGTTCCGTCAGAAGGCCAAGAACGTGATCAAGCTGAGCCGCATCCTTGTCGAGCAATATGGCGGCGAGGTACCCAATTCGCGCGCCGCGCTGCAATCGCTGCCCGGTGTCGGTCGCAAGACCGCCAATGTGGTGCTGAACATGTGGTGGCGCATCCCGGCGCAGGCGGTGGACACCCATATCTTTCGCGTCGGCAACCGTACCGGCATCTGTCCGGGCAAGGATGTGGACGCGGTCGAGCGCGCCATCGAGGACAATATCCCGGCCGATTTCCAGCAGCACGCGCATCACTGGCTGATCCTGCACGGCCGTTACCATTGCAAAGCCAGAAAGCCGATGTGCGGCACCTGCCTCATCCGTGATCTGTGCCAATTCGAGGACAAGACCCTATGAAGACCTACGATGTCGTTGGCATCGGCAATGCCGTTGTCGATGTGATCTCGCAAGCCGATGACAGCTTTCTCGACCTGATGGGGATCGAGAAGGGCATCATGCAACTGATCGAGCAGGAGCGCGGCGAGGTGCTCTATGCCTCGATGAAGGAGCGGGTGCAGACGCCGGGCGGTTCGGTTGCCAACACCATCGCGGGCGCGGGCGCGCTGGGTCTGGATACGGCGTTTATCGGGCGGGTGCGCGACGATGCGCTGGGTCATTTCTATGCCGACGCGATGAACGAGGGCGGTATCGACTTCGTCAACCCGCCCGTGGCGGGTGAACTGGCGACCTCGCGCTCGATGATCTTTGTCTCGCCCGATGGCGAGCGGTCGATGAACACCTATCTGGGTATCTCGACCACGCTAAGCTCGGCGGATGTGCCCGAGCAGGTGACGGGCAATGCCAAACTGATGTTCCTCGAAGGCTATCTGTTCGACCACGATGCCGGGAAATCCGCGTTTCGCGAGGCGGCGCGGGCAACCCGCGCAGCGGGCGGCAAGGCGGGGATCGCGATTTCCGACCCCTTCTGCGTCGACCGGCACCGGGCCGATTTCCTGTCACTGATCCAGCACGATCTGGATTTCGTGATCGGCAACGAGGCCGAAATCCAGTCGCTGTTCGAGACCGACCATCTGGACGATGCGCTGATGCTGACCTCGGGCATCTGCCCGCTGGTGGTCTGCACGCGCTCGGGCGACGGGGTGACGGTGATGGACGGTACGCTGCGCATCGACGTGCCGGTGGAAAGGGTGGTGCCGGTGGATGCCACCGGTGCAGGCGACCAGTTCGCTGCGGGCTTCCTGTTTGGCATGGCCACGGGCCGCGATTACGAGACCTGTGCCCGGATCGGCAATGTCTGCGCCCGCGAGGTGATCGGCCATATCGGCCCGCGCCCCGAAACGAACATGGTCGAGCTGCTGAAGGAAAACGGGCTGCTCTGAGTTCGGGCTCGGGAGGGGCGCTGCCCCTCTTGCCCTGCGGGCAATTCACCCCGGAGTATTTTCGACCAGAAAGAAGCAGAGGCTGAGGCTGGGAGTCCTCCGGAGGTCCGGCTACACCTGAGCGGCGCGCGCGTTTGCAGTCTCGGCGCTGTGAAGTGCCTTGGCCAGCAGGGTGGACAGAGCCGTTTGTTCCTCCGCCGTCAGCCCCTTGAGGAGTTGCGCCTGCGTCGTCACATGGGCGGCCATCATCTCGTTGATCAGGGTCAGCCCCCTGGGGGTGAGCGCAATGATCACGCTGCGGCTGTCTTCGGGGTTCTTGCGGCGTTCGACCAGCCCGTCCTGTTCCAGCCGGTCGATCCGGTTGGTCATGGTGCCCGAGGCGACCATGGTCGTGTCGAGCAACGCGCCGGGCGACAGCGCATAAGGCGGACCCGAGCGCAGGAGCGTGGCCAGAACGTCGAACTTGGCCGGGTTCAACCCGTATCGGGCAAAGGTTCTCTGCATCCCCTGGGTACAGGCCATGGACAGCCGCGCCACCCGGCCGATCACCGCCATGGCCCGCGTGTCGAGATCGGGGCGCTCGGCCGCCCATTGCCGGGTGATAAGGTCTACATGATCCATGCTTGGATTTATTTCGTCGATTTATCTTGACGTCAAGATAAATGATGTTATCTCGACGTCGAGATAATTTGATGAGGCCCCCCATGTCACGGACAACGGATATCGCCCTGACCGCAATCGCCCCGGCCATCTGGGGCAGTTCCTATATCGTCACCACCCAGTTCCTGCCCGCGCATTCGCCTTTTGCCGTGGCGCTTCTGAGGGCGCTGCCAGCCGGGTTGCTTTTGATGCTGCTGGTGCGCCAATTGCCGCCGCGCGGCTGGATCGGGCGGCTGCTGATCCTGGGGGCGCTCAACTTCGCGGTGTTCTGGTCGCTGCTCTTTGTTGCCGCCTATCGCCTGCCGGGCGGGGTGGCCGCGACGGTGGGCGCGGTACAGCCGCTGATCGTCGTGTTCCTGTCAGCGGTGGCGCTGGGGACGCAGATCCGGCTGGGCGCGGTGCTGTCTGCGTTGGGCGGAATTGTCGGCGTGGCGCTGCTGCTGCTGGGGCCCGAGGCGCGGCTGGATACGGTGGGGGTGCTGGCCGGGCTGGGCGGCGCACTGTCGATGGCGGTAGGCGTGGTGCTGACCCGCAAATGGCGGCCCGATGTGCCGCTGGTCACATTTACCGCCTGGCAACTGACCGCCGGTGGTCTGCTGATGATCCCGGTGGCCTGGCTGGCCGCGCCTGACTGGCCCGGCCTGAGCCTGACCAATCTGGCGGCACTTGCCTGGCTCAGCCTGATCGGCGGCGCGCTGACCTATGTTCTGTGGTTTCGCGGTCTGGCCCGGATCGAACCGGCGGCGGTGTCGCTTCTCGGCATCCTCAGCCCGTTGACGGCGGTGATCCTGGGCTGGCTGGCGCTGGGCGAATCCCTGAGCCCGGTTCAGGGGTTGGGCGCGATCATCGTGCTGGGCGCGGTGTGGATCGGACAGCGCCCGGCGGGCGCGCCCCGGCGGCTGCGGTTTGCTCAGCCCAGATGCGGGGCAAAGGCCGCAACGACGCGCTCGTAGACGTCACGCTTGAACGGTACGATCTCGGCCACCAGCCGGGCGGGATCCTGCCATTTCCAGCGGCTGAATTCGGGGGGGCCGGTTTCCAGGTCGATCTGATCGTCGCGGCCGATGAAGCGGAACAGGTACCATTTCTGCTCCTGCCCGCGATAGCGCCCCTTCCAGATGCGCGGCACCAGGTCATGCGGCAGGTCATAGGGCAGCCAGCCCTCGGTCTCGGCCACCCTCTCGACCAGATCGGCGGTCACGCCGGTCTCTTCCCACAGTTCGCGCAGAGCGGCCTCAAAGGGGTCCTCGTCTTGATCCACGCCACCCTGCGGCATCTGCCAGGCGTCGGTGTTCTGGTCCATCCGCTGGCCGACAAAGACGAACCCATCGGCATTCATCAGGACCACACCCACACAGGGGCGATAGGGGAGCGCGGCAATCTCTTCGGGTGTCATCTGGGGCCTTTCATTGCGGTTGGCCCTGTCTAACAAGCGACGTTACGGCGGCAAAGGGGGTGACGTCGGGTTTCGCGTGACAGGGGCGCGGGCTAGGGTGATCCTGCCCGTCAAATCCGAGGGAGAGTAATTCCGATGACTGCGTACCCACATATGCTTGCCCCGCTTGATCTGGGCTTTACCACGCTGAAAAACCGCGTGCTGATGGGCTCGATGCATACCGGGCTGGAGGAGACCCGCGATTGGAACCGGGTTGCCGAGTTCTATGCCGACCGCGCGCGGGGGGGCGTGGGGTTGATGGTAACGGGCGGTATCGGGCCGAACATGGAAGGGTCTGTCCTGCCGGGTGCGGCGATGATGACCAGCGACAAGGATGTCGCGAACCACTCCATCGTCACCGCCCGCGTGCACGAGGCGGGCGGCAAGATCGCGATGCAGATCCTGCATGCCGGCCGCTATGCCTATGGGCCGAAATGCGTGGCGCCCAGCCCGGTGAAATCGCCGATCTCTCCGTTCCCGCCGACCGAGCTGGACGAGGAAGGGATCGAGAAGCAGATCACCGATATCGTCAATGCCGCGGTGCTGGCGAAGCAGGCGGGCTATGACGGGGTCGAGATCATGGGGTCCGAAGGCTACTTCCTGAACCAGTTCCTGGTCACCCATACCAACAAGCGCACCGACCGCTGGGGCGGATCTTATGACAACCGGATGCGCCTGCCGATCGAGGTGGTGCGCCGCACCCGCGAGGCGGTGGGCACCGATTTCATCATCATCTATCGCCTGTCGATGATCGACCTTGTCCCCAATGGCTCGACCTTTGACGAGGTGGTGCAGCTGGCGAAAGAGATCGAAAAGGCCGGGGCCACGATCATCAATACCGGCATCGGCTGGCACGAGGCGCGGATTCCGACCATTGCCACCAGCGTGCCGCGCGCGGCCTTTGCCTGGGTCACGAAAAAGCTGATGGGGCAGGTGTCGATCCCGGTGATCACCTCGAACCGGATCAACACGCCCGAAGTGGCCGAGGAAGTACTGGCGACCGGTTGCGCCGACATGGTGTCGATGGCCCGGCCGATGCTGGCGGATGCGGATTTCGTCAACAAGGCGGCGGTGGGACAGGGCGACCGCATCGCGCCCTGCATCGCCTGCAATCAGGCCTGTCTGGACCACACGTTTGGCGGCAAGCTGACCTCGTGCCTGGTGAACCCGCGCGCCTGTCATGAAACCGAACTGGTGGTGGAGACGGCGGCGGCGCCCAAGAAGGTTGCCATCGTGGGCGCCGGTCCTGCGGGCCTGTCGACCGCGATCACCGCCGCGCAGCGCGGCCATGCGGTGACCGTGTTCGACAAGTCGGACGAGATCGGCGGTCAGTTGAACATGGCCAAGCAGGTGCCAGGCAAGGAAGAGTTCTGGGGGCTCGTGGACTGGTACCGGGTGATGCTGGCCGATCTGGGTGTGACCCTGAAACTGGGCCAGGCAGTAGGCGCCGATGATCTGAGCGGATTTGACGAGGTGGTGATCGCCACGGGCGTCAGCCCGCGCGATCCGGCGATCCCGGGACAGGACCGGGCCAATGTGCTGAGCTATGTCGACGTGCTGCGCCATAAGAAGCCGGTGGGCAAGCGGGTGGCGGTGATCGGTGCCGGAGGCATCGGGTTCGACGTGTCCGAGTTCCTGCTGGAAGAGGGCCACAGCCCGGCGACCGACCTGCCGCTGTGGATGAAGGAATGGGGTGTGACCGACCCGGGCGAGCACCGCTCGGGCCTGGCGCCCGAGGGGCCGCAGCCCGCCAAGCCCGAGCGCGAAGTGACGCTGTTGCAGCGCAAGGCCAAGGCGCATGGCAAGGACCTGGGCAAGACGACAGGCTGGATCCACCGCGCGACGCTGAAGATGAAGGGTGTCAATTTCGTGGGCGGTGTGAACTACGAGAAGATTGACGACGACGGTCTCCATATCAGCTTTGGCGAGGCGCGGGAGAACCCGACGCTGATCGCCTGCGACACCGTGGTTCTGTGTGCCGGTCAGGTCTCGGACCGGTCGTTGGCGGATGCGCTGGAGGCCAGGGGCGTGCCCTGCCATGTGATCGGCGGGGCGGACGTGGCCGCCGAACTGGACGCCAAGCGCGCGATCAATCAGGGCACCCGGCTGGCGCTGTCGTTCTGATCGGGGCGATGGAGAGATTTTTCGTCGAAAAATCTCTGCCTCCGGCGGGAGTATTTGCAGCGAAATGAAGGGGCAAAGCGCTTGGGCCTTGGCTAGGTTTCATGGTAGTGTTCAGCCATTGGTTGCAAGGATTGAACGCTCATGTCGGAAAAAGCGCTTTATGAACCTCTCTCTGCCGGTGACCCACTGTTTTCGGGCTATCGGTTCCGCACCGGCGATCCCGGTGGTCCGCAGACCGAGGGGTTAGGGCTTGGCCTGGGCGGCGAGAATGGGCTGCAACCGGGTGATCCGGTTGCGCTCGATCAGCATTATGTACGCGCGGTGGCCTTTACCCGCGAGGCCAGCGGCAAGGTCAGCTGGTTCAACAGCCTGTTCAGTGCGCAGGCCAGCGGCAAGTCGGTGGGCGTGTTGCAGGAGGCTAAATCGTTCATGGTGGGAACGGTCGATGGCCAACAGGTGGAAATCGGCGTTGCGGTTCTGTTGAAGATCGAGGCCACCAGTTTCAAATCGGAGGCTCAGGTGTCGGTGGCCAATATCGCCGCCGAGGCGCAGTTAGGCCTGTCGCGGGCAGAGATGGAGATCAGCGTAAGGGGCTATACCGGGGCGCTGGGCGACATGCTGCCCGCGCCGAGCGGGGTCGACCTGACCTCGTACACCAAATATCTCGAAGCGTTCGAGCGCATCCAGAAACATGTGTTCGGGCCGGGCGGTGCGGCGCAGTATTCGCCGGTCGTTCTGGGCAAGCTGCGGGCCGGTGCCGGGGGCGATTGACCGCCACACGGATCGGACCGCGCCCCCTGTTGGTTGAAACGTCTGTTGCGCTGGTTGTTCTAGCCGTGGCTTGCGCGGCTGTCGTCGGGGGCCTGATCGCGGTGGGTCATGCCATAGTCGCGGATCACGCCCGCCACGCGCAGGCGGTAGTCGGCGAAGAGCGCCTCGCGCCCGCGAGTCTGCGCGCCGCGATGGGCGGCAAGCCGGCGCCAGCGGGTGACGGCTTCTTCATCCTCCCAGAACGACAGCGACAAGAGCTTGCCGGGGGTGCTGAGGCTCTGGAACCGTTCGACCGAGATGAAGCCCGGCATATCGTCAAGCAGGGCGCGCATCCGGCCCGCGAGATCGAGATAGGCATCCTGTTGTTCGGGGGCGGGTTCGACTTCGAAGATGACGGCGATCATGTCGGCTCTCCATGCGGGGTGGAGACCCGTTTGAGCCATGTGCGGTCCTCGCGCAGAATGAACTTCTCGGTTTGGGCGAAGTCGTAGTTCTGGCGCCCCAGCGGATCGGCGGCAAGGCGGGCGCGATAGGTCTCGTATTCGGCCAGGCTGGGAATGTTGTAGATGCCATAGGCGAGGGTCGATGAGCCCTCGTGCGGGGCGTAGTAACCGATCAGGTCGGCGCCGCAACGCGGGATCGCCTGGCCCCAGGTCCGGGCGTAGCGTTCGAACTGCGCCCGCTTGGTCGGGTCGATATGGTAGCGGATGATGCAGGTCAGCATTGGGGTCCTTTCATCTGGACCCCTGTCTTAGGGCAAGGATCGCCGGCGAGGGTTCGCCCGCGGTCGAAGCTTACGACCTACTTCACCTCAATGGTGATCACCTCGGACACGATCGGGGTGCTGTGGGGCACATGAGTATAGTCGCCCATCACCAATTGCAGCGTATGTTTGCCCGGTTCGAGGTCGAGCGTGACCTCGGTCTGGCCCTTGCCGAAGTGGCGGTGATGCTCATCGGCGGGAAGGGCGTAGGTCAGCTCCTCGGCCCCATCTTCGCCCTGACCCATCGGCGGCCGGTCGACCAACAGGTGGTGATGGCCGGTATTCTCGGCTTTGGTCCCGGCCGGGGCGACGCCCATGCCGCTGAGGCCGAAGATCACCCTGACCGGAGAGGAGACGGTATCGCCATCGGCGAGGTTGGCGAAATAGACGCGCGCCTCGGGGTTGGCGACGGTGTCGCCACCGGCAAAGGCCGGAAGCGCGATGGCCAGAGCGACCAGACAGGCGGCTAGCTGTTTCACGTGGGTCTCCTTTGTGCAAAAACTCTGTTGCGATCCTACCGCAGATGCGCCGTTTCTCGGATCACGAAGATGTTTTCAGGCGCCGAAAACCATTGTTTCCCTGTTTCCCTGCCGCAAACGATCCGCGACAAAACCCTGATATTATCCCAGCTCTGCCCCGTTCTCGCCCAGATCTGCCCGGATAAGTGATCCTCAAGCAAGATCAATCAGCCGAGGAACCGAGCATGGACCGACTGACAGAAATGGAAGCTTTTGCCAATGTCGTGGACCAGGGCGGATTCACCGATGCGGCAAAGAAGATGGGCATCTCGAAATCCGCGGTGTCTAAGCATGTTTCCAGTCTCGAAGCGCGCCTGGGCGCCCGGCTGTTGAACCGGACCACCCGCCGGGTGTCGCCGACGGAAATCGGCCTGGCCTATTATGATCGCGCTCGTCGGGTGCTGAACGATGCCGGAGAGGCCGACGCGCTGGTGACCTCGATGCAATCAGCGCCCTCGGGGTTGCTCAGGATCTCGGTCGCGACCGATTTCGGCGTCAATCATCTGTCGCCGGTCCTGTCCGGCTTTCTGGCTGAGTTTCCCGATATCACCGTCAACATGGTTCTGAACAACCGTTATGTTGAGTTGATCTCGGAAGGGTTCGACATGGCCGTCCGTATCGGCGAGCTCGAAGACAGCACCCTGCGCGCCCGCAAGCTGAGCGAAACCACCAAACGGATGATCGCCAGCCCCAGCTACTTCGAGAAATACGGGCGACCGCAAAAGATCGACGATCTGAACGAACACAAGCTGTTGCACTATTCCAGCCAAGCCTCGGGCAATGTTTGGAAGCTAACCGCGCCGTCGGGCGAGAAACGTCAGGTACGCACCGCCGGCTGGCTGAGCGTGAACGACGGTCAGTCGCTGCTGAACGCCGCCATTTCCGGGCTGGGGATCGCCTATCTGCCCTGCTACCTGTTCGCCGATGCCATGGAACAGGGGCTCGTCGAGGATGCGATGCCGTCATTGCCCGACGAAGTACAGGGCATCTACGCTGTCTATCCACCCGGTCGGTTCACCCAACCCAAGGTGCGCGCCTTCATTGATTTCCTGGTCCATTCATTTGCGGACAAGGGGCCGATGAACTGGTAAAATTCCCGCTTGCTTCCCTGGCAAGAAGACTGCCCCGCGCCTGGCGCGGGGTTTTTTCCTTGAAATGGAAGGCGAGTAACGACAAGTCTTTGATATCTAGGTCATGTTGACAAATGGCGCACCCAAAGGCGTATTGACGTGATGTCGATGAAGCCGAGGAAGCTCTCCGCAGTCTTGTCGTAGCGGGTGGCGACGCGGCGGGCGTTCTTCAGCTTGTTGAAGCACCGTTCGACCAGGTTGCGCAGCCGGTATAGTGATCGGTCCACGCCAACGCGCTTTTTGCGCGACTTGCGCATCGGAATGACCGGTAGGACATCCCGTTTGTCCATGGTTTTCCGAATGCTGTCAGCGTCATAGCCTCGGTCGGCCAGCAGAACACTTGGTGTCGGCAAATTGTCGACCATGACCAGATCGAAGCCGAGATAGTCGGAGGTTTGCCCCGCTGTGATCTCGGTCCTCATGGGCAGCCCTGCTGCATTGACGAGGAGATGGATCTTGGTCGAGAAGCCGCCACGCGAACGGCCAAAACCCTGTCGCGGAGTCCCCCTTTTGCGCCCGCTGCCTGATGATGGGCGCGAACCACGGTGCTGTCGATCATTTGCAGTGCGTGCGGGACCACGCCGCTTTCGTTCAGGGCGTCCATGATCTGCTCCCAGAAACGCTCTCTATGCCAAAAAGGACTAACCAGAGCATGCACTCCTGCACGAGCTCGGTCATGGCGTTTACGGAAAACAGCGTATGGCTGAAAATAAAGCTCTTGAGCGATGAACAAGTATCGAGGCAGGCCCAGTCCGCTCTTTGGTGCGTTCTGACTTTGATTGACTAGGTTTTGTGCTGAGTTGACCGCGTGACGCTGGAGTTAGACTTGTCGGGCGGCCCCATTGTCTTTTTCGACATCCGACGCTATCTTTTGGATTGCCTCGGTGGAGGGACCGATCTTCGGGCCGTTCCCATCAGAATGGAAAGCCGACATCACCCACGATTCCGCCGAGGCGCCGTCTTCCAGAAACTCTACTGCCTCGAGAGCCTGCGCGCAAAGTGTTGTTTGTAGGGGGCAGCAGAAATGGTATTGATGGCGCCTCGCCAGCGACAACTCGCAAAACTGAAAGGAGGTTTGCAGATGAAATCAGAGAACAACTCGACATCGATCCAAGCGCCCTCACAGCCAGCGAAGCGGCCTATGTCCTCAACTTCCGAGATGCTGATGCCCTCCGAGATACAGGCGCTAAGGCAAGATCAGAAAGAAGCCTCCGACTGGATGAGGAAGGAACTGGCGCGCAATCCGATCCGGTAAGGGAGTTCCAGCGCCAAAGCTATCGGATCGCCGCGTTCGGTAGCTGGGCTGATCCGTCTGGCTGACAGTACGTCCCCGAACGCTAGATTTCAGGAAACCAATCGCTTGAAAATACTGGTTCTCACAGGGGCAGGACTATCCGCCGAAAGCGGTCTACCGACGTTTCGAGGAATGGGAGGCCTGTGGAACGGGCTGCGGGTGGAAGACCTCGCGACCTCAGACGCCTTGGCGCGAAATCCAGGATTGGTGCTGGACTTTTACAACACACGCAGACAGCAGATCGCCAAGGCTCACCCAAACGCAGCACATGTCGCGCTGGCGCGACCGCAGTTTGCGACAAAGCACAAAGTGATTGTCGCCACCCAGAACATCGATGATCTGCACGAAAGGGCGGGATCCAGCAAAGTCAGTCATATTCACGGTTCGATCTTTGAAGCGAAATGTAATGCGTGCTGGCGGTCATGGTCTGCATCCTACGACTTGGATCCAGAGGACACCTGCCCACATTGTGACGAACCTGCCGTTCGACCCAATATCGTTCTTTTTGGAGAGGCTCCGAAAGAGACCAGAATGATCGAACAAGCCATCAAGAAAGCCGATCTGTTCGTTGCGATTGGAACCTCGGGAACAGTGCATCCCGCGGCGGACTGGGTTCGGCAGGCGAAGGTGTCCGGAGTACGCACGCTTGAAATCAATACTGCCAAAACAATCGTTTCCGAATTCTTCGACGAGACACTGATAGGGGCAGCAAGCGAAGTTGTTCCTCGGTGGGTCGCGTCAATGATAGGTTAATCTACGTTGTTCGCCACCTACGCACCGCATACCGACATGTATCGGGTCATGAGTAGCATCGACAACAGTTTAGCCGCAATTTCGACACGCTTACGCGCGCGTACCCATAGCTGAGGCTCGGCGCACGGGTGCTCACCGAGATATTCAGCGCAATCGCGGGCGTATGTGATCTAGAGCCGGTCCATTGCTATGCGACCGAACCTGATTGCCTTTCATTCACGGCTGGTTATTTTCAGGCGCTTCTTAGGATTGCTAGTTAGGTAAGTTCCGTGAAAATCCGAGGTAAGCCGCGTCAATGTGGGGGATTTAGTGGGGGATGCATTCAACTATTTCGTCGAATTTCCATTATAATTCAATAATTTATAAAGAAATGGTGGCGGAGCCGATGGGATTCGAACCCACGAGACCCTTCCGGGCCTACTCCCTTAGCAGGGGAGCGCCTTCGACCACTCGGCCACAGCTCCGCTGACCCGTTTATGGATTTCATCACCCAAGGACAAGGCGAAATTGCGGTTTTTTTTGTACGCTCTGGCGATTTGTTCATGTCTCGGCGGAGTCAGGCGCCGCCACCGCTAGTGCGGTCATGCTGGCCGAAACCTGCTCGAGAAACTGAGCGCCGATGGCCGAAATCGGACGACCGTGCGCTGTGACGACGATGACATCCAACAGGATACGGGGTGAAAACCGGCGCAGGACATAGCCGTTGCGATCGTCGCTGGACAAGGTGAACGGGTCGACCAGCGTAACCCCAAGCCCCTGTTTCACCAGGTTGAGCGCGTTGCGGAACAGGTCTGTCTGGCAACGAATTCTCAGGTTGGCACCTTCGCGATGAAACGCCTCACGGGCGCGGCGGGTCACCATATGGTCGGCGCCCATGACGATAAAGGGCACATCGTCCAGCAGCGTGGGCGTCAGTTCATCGTGCCGGGCCAGCGGGCTGTCGGCCGGCACCGCGCATTGGATTTCAAAGAAGAACGGGATCCAGTCCAGCCCGTCGGTTCGCACGGGCTGTTCGCAGATGCCGATCTCGAACAGGCCAGCGATCACCCAGTCCTGAATCTTGGCCGAGTATTGCGACTGAAAGGCGACGGTCAGGTTAGGTTTGTCGGCAGCAAACCGCGCGATCTGTTCAGGCAGAAAGCCAAAGGCCATGGCGTGGTTGGTGGCCACCTGCAATTGCCCGGCCTTCTGGTTCTGCAGGTCGACCACCGCCTGATTGACCTGGCCCAGCCCGCGCATCACCGTGTCGACCTCGTCGAACAGAACCATTGCCTCGGGCGTAGGCAACAGGCGACCACGATTGCGTTCGAAGAGTTTGAGACGGGTTTGCCGCTCCAACTGCGCCAGAAGGTTGGAAATGGCGGGCTGTGACACGCCCAACCGTTCGGCGGCACCTGTCACGGTGCCAGTCTCGATAATGGCGTGAAACGCCTGATAGTGGCGAAAGAAACGGCTCATATCACTTAGGATATCATCAGAAATGATGCCTTGTGCAAATCTTAGTATTGGAAATGATGCAAAAGCTTCCGCACACTCTCCTTGGGTCAACGGGGATTGAAGATGGGCGATCTTGAGCAAAAGATCATGGGATTCGATCTGTGGCACCTGGCCTTGCCAGTCGTGTCCGCGCGCGACCACGGGATCGGACGGGTCGAGGGAAGCTGCGAGATCGTCGTGCTGCGCCTTGTCGCCGAAGGTGGCGCCGAGGGGTTTGGCGAGGCCTCGCCCTGGTCGGTCTTTACCGGCACGCCCGAGGCGAGCTATGCGGCGCTTGATCGCTACTTGCGTCCACTGGTGATCGGGCGGCGGGTCAGTGACAGGGTCGCGATCATGGAAGAGGCTGCCCGTGCCGTCGCCCATTGCACCGAGGCGAAGGCGGCGCTGGATAGCGCGTTGCTGGATCTGACGGGCCGCATTTCAAACCTGCCGGTCTGGGCGCTGCTTGGTGGCAAATGCCGCGACACGATCCCGCTCAGCTGTTCCATCGCCAACCCGGATTTCGACGCCGATATCGCGCTTATGGAGCGGTTGCGGGCAGATGGCGTGGGGTTGATCAAGCTAAAGACCGGCTTTCGAGACCATGCCTTTGACATCATGCGGCTGGAACGGATCGCGCGCGATTTCCCCGAGTTCCGGGTGCGCGTCGACTACAATCAGGGGCTTGGGATCGAAGAGGCGGTGCCGCGCGTGCTGGATGTGGCGCGGTTCCAGCCCGATTTCATCGAACAGCCGGTGCGGGCGCATCATTTCGAGCTGATGGCCCGGCTGCGTGGGATGAGCGATGTGCCCCTGTTGGCGGATGAGAGCGTCTATGGCCCCGAGGACATGGTGCGGGCCGCACGCGAAGGCATCTGCGACGGCGTCTCGATCAAGATCATGAAATCCGGTGGGCTGACGCGGGCCCAGACAGTGGCCCGGATTGCCGCAGCCCATGGGCTTATGGCCTATGGCGGCGACATGTTCGAGGCCGGGCTGGCGCATCTGGCCGGCACGCACATGATCGCCGCCACTCCCGAAATCACCTTGGGATGCGAATTCTATCAGGCCAGCTATTTCCTCAAGGAGGATATTCTGGAAACGCCGTTCCGGGTCGAGGCGGGCCAGGTCATCGTGCCTGACGGGCCGGGGCTGGGCGCGCGGGCCGATCCCGGCAAGCTTGACCACTATGCCGTCAGAAAATCGGGGTGACCCAATCAATGGCAACTTATCGACATTTTGTTGACGTTTTGGAAATGTGTGACATGCTGACGCTTAGGGAATCGGATATGGCCCGTGCTCTTGCCGGTTGGGGAAAAACATGACGGATACCGCAAAGACCATTGCGATCATCGGCGCTGGCATCGTCGGGGTGTCCACCGCGATCTGGTTGCAGCGCGACGGGCACAAGGTGGTGCTGATCGACCGCGCCGGACCCGCCGAAGGCACGTCATACGGTAATGGTGGCGTGCTGGCCTCTTGCGCGATCGTACCGGTGAGCACGCCGGGCCTGATCGGCAAGGCACCCAAGATGCTGTTCAACCCGAATGAACCCTTGTTTCTGAGATGGGGATATCTGCCCAAGCTGACACCTTGGCTGGTGCGGTTCCTTCGTCGGGCCAATGCAAGCGACGCGGCGCAGACCGCAGCGGCGATGGCGCCTATCATCGGCGACAGCCAGGCCGACCATCTGGCGCTGGCGCAGGGAACCGGCGCCGAGAAATGGGTCGTGCCCTCGGACTATCTGTTCCTCTACAACGACCGTGCCCACTATCAGGGGGACGCGTTCACCTGGGACCTGCGGCGGCAGAACGGCTTTGCCTGGGATGAGATGGAGGCCGATGAATTCCGCGCCTATGATCCGGCTTTCTCCACCGATCTGCGGTTTGCCATCCGCCTCAAGGATCACGGGCGCATCACCGATCCGGGCCAATACGTCAAGGATCTGGCCGCGCATGTGGTCGCCTCGGGCGGGCAGCTGATCAAGGCCGATGTCGAGGATATCACGCGGGAAAACGGCCGTGTCACCGGGGTGCGCGCCGGTGGCCAGACCATCCCCTGCGATGCTGCCGTTGTTGCCACCGGGGTCTGGTCCGGACCGCTGGCCAAGAGGCTGGGGCTTGAAGTGCCGCTCGAGGCCGAGCGCGGCTATCATATCGAGTTCTGGAACCCGAATTTCATGCCGAAATCGCCGGTCATGGTGGCCGCGCGCAAATTTGTCGCCACCCCGATGGAGGGCCGCTTGCGTCTGGCCGGGGTGGTCGAATTCGGCGGGCTTGATGCGGGGCCGTCCCGTGCCCCGATCGAGTTGCTCAAGCGCAGCGCGGCGGCGGTGTTTCCCGGCCTCAAGGCCGACGAGGTGACCGAATGGCTGGGCCACCGTCCGGCGCCCGCGGATTCGATCCCGGTGATCGGCGAACTGCCCCATCTCAAGGGCGCCTTTACCGGCTTTGGTCATCACCATGTCGGCCTGACCGGCGGCCCGAAAACCGGTCGCATCCTGGCACAGCTCATCTCGGGGCGGCAGCCCAACATTGACCTGAGCGTCTATTCACCGGCACGCTACACGAAGGCCGGACAAAACTGAGAACCTGAAAACGAACCAACCAACTAGGGAGACTATGATGAAAAAACTGACAACTCTTCTGGCCGCTACAGCGCTGACCTCGGTCGGCGCCCTGTCCGCCACTGCTGAAACGTGGGACATGCCGCTGGCCTATTCCGGCTCGAACTTCCATTCGGTGACCGCGGCAGAGTTCGGCAATTGCGTCACCACCGGCACCGGCGGCGAGATCGAGATCGTCACCCATCCGTCGGGCTCGCTGTTCAAGGGCGCCGATATCAAGCGCGCCGTGCAGACCGGTCAGGCGCCGATCGGCGAGCGTCTGCTGTCGGGCCACCAGAACGAGAACGCGCTGTTCGGTTTTGACTCGGTGCCCTTCCTCGCCACCTCGTTTGACGATGCCGACAAGCTGTGGAAGGCCGCCAAGGAACCGCTGTCCGCGCTGCTGGCCGAGCAGAACCTGACCCTGCTCTATTCGGTGCCGTGGCCGCCGCAGGGCCTGTATTTCAAGAACGAGGTGAACTCGGTCGCCGATATGAAAGGCATCAAGTTCCGCTCGTACAACAACGCCACCTCGCGGCTGGCGGAACTGACCGGCATGTTGCCGGTGACCATCGAGGCGGCCGAGATCAGCCAGGCCTTTGCCACCGGCGTGGCCGAGTCGATGGTGTCGTCCGGTTCCACCGGTTATGACCGCAAGGTCTGGGAATCGCTGAACTATTTCTACGAGGTCGATGCCTGGCTGCCGCGCAACTACGTGTTCGTGAACTCGGACGTCTGGTCGGGCGTGAGCGATCAGAACAAGAACGTGATCCAGGCCTGTGCCGGGCTGGCCGAATATGCCGGCAACTGGCGGTCCAAGGAATACACCGGTTTCACCCTTCAGGGCCTGCGCGATGGCGGCATGACCGTTGGTCCGGCCTCGGATCAGCTGGTGGGTGAGCTGAAAGAGATCGGCGTGACCATGACCAGCGAGTGGCTCGAGGCCGCTGGCGATCAGGGCAAGGCCATCGTCGACGCCTTCAAGGCCGACTGAGCGACGGGATGCGGCGCGGGCGGCGGATCAACCCGCCGCCCGCACTGATCCGGCTGATTTTTCCGAAACGGAGGATGTGTCATGGCGCTACTGAGAGGTTTGCGCAGCGGACTGGATTTGCTCTATCTCATCGCCGGCGTTCTGGCCGCGATGTGCCTGGTCGGCATATTGGGGCTGATCGTGGTGCAGATGCTGGCCCGCTGGACCGGCGAAGTGTTTCCGGGTGCGCCCGACTATGCGGGTTACGCCATGGCAGCGGCCTCGTTTCTGGCCTTTGCAAACGCGCTGAACCGGGGCAGTCATATCCGCGTTTCGATCCTGCTCAACGCGGTGCCCGACGGGCTGCGCCGCTGGATCGAGGTCTGGTGCTTCGGCATCGGCACGGCGGTGATGTGGTATTTCGTCTGGTACGCCTATCGCTTTGTCTATTGGAGCTGGAAGTTCAACGACATCAGCCAGGGACAGGACCGTACCCCGCTATGGATCCCGCAATCGGCGATGCTCTTGGGCGCCGTGATCCTGGCCATCGCGCTGACCGATCACCTGATCCACGTCATCTTCAAGGGCGATCACCGCATCACGCGGGATCTCGCCGACCAGAGCCACGGGGAGTAGGCGGCGATGGAAAACCTATCGGTCATCATTCTGTTTCTCTTCGTCCTCTTCACCCTTCTGGGCACCGGCGTCTGGGTCGGGCTGGCGCTGATGGGCGTGGCCTGGGTGGGGATGGAGCTGTTCACCACCCGCCCCGTGGGCGATGTCATGCTCACCACGATCTGGTCGGCCTCCTCCAGCTGGACCCTGACGGCGCTGCCGATGTTCATCTGGATGGGAGAGATCCTGTATCGAACGCGCTTGTCCGAGGACATGTTCAAGGGGCTATCGCCCTGGATGGCACCGCTGCCCGGTGGGCTGGTGCATACCAATATCGTCGGCTGTACCGTCTTTGCCGCCGTGTCGGGCTCGTCCGCGGCCACGCTGACCACAGTGGGCAAGATGTCGATCCCCGAATTGCGCAAGCGCAAATACCCCGAACGGATGATCATCGGCACGCTGGCCGGGGCGGCGACGCTGGGCCTGATGATCCCGCCCTCGCTGACGCTGATCGTCTATGGCGTCACCATCAACGAGTCGATTACCAAGCTGTTCTTTGCCGGTATCCTGCCGGGGCTGGTGCTGGCGGCGATGTTCATGGGCTATGTCGCGATCTATTCCCGCATTGGCAAGGATTGGAGCCCCAATCCCGAACCCAAGCTGAGCTTTGCCGAGAAAATCCGCAACTCGCGATTCCTCGCGCCGGTGATCACGCTGATCGTGGTGGTGATCGGGTCGATGTATCTGGGCTATGCCACCGCGACCGAGGCCGCCGCATTTGGTGTCATCGGCTCGCTGCTCCTGGCGCTGGGACAGGGATCGCTGAGCTGGAAGACCTTTGCAGAAAGCCTGATGGGCGCCACCCGCACCAGCGCGATGATTGCGCTGATCCTTGCCGGCGCGGCCTTTCTGTCGCTGTCGATGGGCTTTACCGGCCTGCCGCGCGGGCTGGCCAACCTGATCGCCGCCTGGGACCTGTCGCGGTTCGAGTTGCTGATGGTGCTTCTGGTCTTTTACGTCATCCTTGGCTGTTTCCTAGACGGCATCTCCTCCGTGGTGCTGACCATGGCGGTGGTCGAGCCGATGATCCGCGATGCGGGCATCGACCTGATCTGGTTCGGCATCTTCATCGTGGTGGTGGTCGAGATGGCGCAGATCACGCCGCCGATCGGCTTCAACCTCTTCGTTTTGCAGGGGATGACCAATCACGAGATGAGTTACATCGCCCGCGCCGCCATTCCGATGTTCCTGATCATGGTGCTGATGGTGTTCGTACTGATCCTGTTCCCCGATCTGGCCACCTGGTTGCCGGACAATCTGAGGGCGGGTCCGGGGCAGTAGCGCCCGGCCGGCAAGGGAGCAGGGACGATGCAACAGGCGCTGGCCTTTGTTGCCCGGCATGGCAGGCTGGGCCTGATGTTGGGGTTGGCCGCTGGCCTGGCCCTGCCGGGGCTGGCGGCGGTAATGCGGCCCTGGATCCCGCAACTGGTGGCGCTGTTGCTGTTCCTGACCGCCTTTCGCATCGGCCCGGTCGATGCGGCAGGCTCGCTGGCGGACCTGACCCGAACCGCCCGCCGGGTTCTGGTGCTGCAACTGGCGCTGCCGATCCTGTTCCTGTTGGGCCTGCACCTGCTGGGCTTGCCGGTAACGCCATTGGCGCTGGTGGCGGCGCTGGTTCTGGCTGCGCCCTCGGTCACCGGCTCGGCCAATTTCACCATCCTGCTGGGGCAGGACCCGGCGCCGG
Source organism: Ruegeria sp. BHSC223 (assembly GCF_059613025.1). Classification (NCBI taxonomy): domain Bacteria; kingdom Pseudomonadati; phylum Pseudomonadota; class Alphaproteobacteria; order Rhodobacterales; family Roseobacteraceae; genus Ruegeria; species Ruegeria sp. BHSC223. Next base: position 498,011 of record NZ_JBXWRR010000002.1, on the reverse strand, counting down.
CGCTGCGGCTCTTGATCCTGGGCACGGCGCTGTTGCCGCTGACCGCGATTCCGGTGTTCTGGCTGTTGCCCGCCTTTGGCGACCCGGCCGAGGTGTTTGGCGCCGCCCTGCGCCTGCTAACGGTCATCCTTGCGGCGGCGGGCTGCGGTTTTGCCCTGCGCCATTGGGGTGCGCGGCACCTGAGTGATCTGAACCGCCGCGCGATGGACGGGCTGACGGTGATCGCGCTGGCGGTGATCGTGATCGCGCTGATGTCGGCGGTGCGCCCGGCCATGACCGAACGCCCGGGCGAGCTGGCCTTTTGGCTGCTGGCGGCTTTTGCCATCAATCTGGGCGGGCAGGCACTGTGCTTTCTGACCCTGCGCGCCACGGGCGGCGCCGATCCGGTACCCACTTCGATCGTTGCGGGCAACCGCAACTTTGCTCTGTTCTTTGTCGCTCTGCCCAGCGAAGTGACCGAGCCGCTGTTGATCTTTCTGGGATGCTACCAGTTTCCCATGTACCTGACCCCGACCCTGATGCGGAGGCTCTATGACCCGCGCTGACCCCTTTCCCCTGATACGGACCGTCGGTCTGGATGGTGCACTCGTCACCTTTGCCGACACCATGACCGAACCGTCGAACCGGGCCGCGCTGGCCTTTCGCGGCGCGCTGCACGAGGCCGGGTGGGAGGGCGTAGTGGAAAGCTCGACCTCGCTCGCCTCGGCCTATCTGCGCTTTGACCCGCTGCGGCTGAGCCATGCCGAGGTGCAGGCCCGGCTGGCCGCCCTGCTGGCCGAACGCGACTGGTATGCCGCGCCACTGCCCTCGGGCCGCAAACTGTGGCGGGTGCCCACGGTCTATGGCACCGATCTGGCGCCGCAGCTCGAGGACGCCGCCGCCGCCGCGGGTCTGGACGTGGACGAGGCGGTCCGCCGTCTGGGAAAATCGCGCGTGCGGGTGCTGACCATCGGCTTTGCCCCCGGCCAGCCCTATCTTGGCCCGCTGGCGCCCGAGTTCGACATTCCGCGCCTGCAACAGCTGACCCCGATGGTGCCAGAGGGCGCATTGGTCTGCGCCATTCGCCAGCTCATTGTCTTTGCCGGGCCCACACCCACCGGCTGGCGTCATATCGGACAGACCGCGTTCCGCTGTTTCCGTCCGGGGATGGAGCCGACATTTGCTCTCAACCCCGGCGACGAAATGGTGTTCGAACCTATCGAGCGGGCGGAACTGGAGCATATCCGCGCCCATAACGAGGACGGCACCGGCGGCGCCACGGTCGAGGAGATCGCGGCATGAGCCTGATCGTCCGCCGCATCGGTCCCGCCTGCACCATCCAGGACCAGGGTCGCGAAGGCTACCTGGACCAGGGCCTGTCCCGCTCGGGCGCCGCCGATCTGCGCGCGCTATACGAAGGGGCGGCGCTGCTCCGTCAGAAACCCGATCTGGCCGCGCTGGAAATGGCTGGCATGGGCGGCGAGTTCGAGGCCGTCTCGCCTGTGCGCATCGCACTCACCGGTGCACCGATGCAGGCCAGCATAGACGGCAGCCCGGTCGCCTGGAACGCCTCGCACGCGCTGGCCAAGGGCCAGAGGCTGAGCATCGGCGCGGTGCTGAAGGGCGGCTATGGATATCTGCATCTGGGTGGCGGCATTGCGAGCGAGCCTTTTCTCGGCTCACGCTCGGCGCATCTGGCGGCGCGGGTCGGCCGTGCGGTCGCCGTGGGCGATACGCTGGAAAACGGGCCGGACAAGGGCGAGGCGGGCATGAAGATCGCCGCCGAAGATCGGTTCTGTGGCGGCACCCTGCGGGTGGTGGCCAGTTTCCAGACCGCGCTGTTCGATGCCGAAACCTTGGCCCGGTTCGAGGCGACCGAGTTCCGCCGTGGCCCGCGCGCCAACCGGATGGGCATGCAGATGGACAGCGACGGTCCGGGTTTTGCCGCCAAGGGACAGCTCAACATCCTGTCCGAGGTGATCTCGCCCGGCGACATCCAGATGACCGGCACCGGCAACCCGTTCATCCTGTTGCCCGAATGCCAGACCACGGGTGGCTATCCCCGGATCGCGACCGTGCTGCCCTGCGACCTGCCGCGTGCGGCACAGACGCCGCCGGGGGGCGCAGTGCGCTTTCAGTTCGTGTCGCTGGACGAGGCGGTCACGCTGCACGCGGCCTGGCTCAAGGACCTTGCGCGGCTGTCAGCTCGGGTCGAACCGCTGGTGCGCGACCCGCATGACATTCCCGACCTTCTGTCCTACCAACTGATCAGCGGCGTCGTGTCCGCCAATGACTGAGGAGCATAGCATGACCCAAGTGGACCTGAACGCCGACATGGGCGAAAGCTTTGGCCCCTGGAAGATGGGCGACGATGACAGCCTGCTGAAGATCATCACCTCGGCCAATATCGCCTGCGGCTTTCATGCGGGCGACCCGGACGTGATGGCGAAGACCATGGCGCTTGCGGCGGAAAACGGCGTGGGGATCGGCGCGCATCCGGGCTTTCCCGACCTGCAAGGGTTCGGGCGCCGCAACATGAAGGTACCACATGACAGCCTGCGCAACATGGTGCGCTATCAACTGGGCGCGGCGCTGGGCATGGCGCGGGCGGTGGGCACGCAAGTGCGCCACCTGAAACTGCACGGGGCGTTGGCCAACATGTGCTCGGTCGATCAGGATATGGCGCGTGCCTGTTACCAGGGCGCGCTGGACGTCGACCCCGATATCATCATCATGGTGCTGGCGGTCACCAAACAGGAACAGGCGGTGCGCGAACTGGGCTGCAAATGGGTGGGCGAGATCTTTGCCGACCGCGCCTATAACGACGACGGCACGCTGGTCGACCGGTCGCTGCCCGGCGCGGTTATCCATGACCCGGAGGTGGCTGGGCCGCGCATGCTCGAAATGGTGCGCGCGGGCGCCATCATCACCGAAAGCGGCAAACATCTTGAGAGCTCGGTCGACACGATCTGCCTGCATGGCGATGGGCCGACCGCTGTCCAGATCGCCCGCTCGGTGCGGGCGTGCCTGGAAGAGGGCGGCGTCCGCGTCACCGCATTCGAACGCTGAGCGAGCGGGCAAAGAAAAGGCCGCAGCTTGGGACTGCGGCCAATACTCACGAGGTCGTCGTGCGCCGGGCCTTATGACGGCCCGATCATGAAACAGGTGACGTTGCGGGCCTGAAGTCGGCGGCAGGCGCGGTCGGCCTGATCGCGGGTCATGCCCTGAAACGTGGCTTCGAACCCTTTCGAGGACTGGTGCACCTTGCGCAACGAACCGTCCAGTGTCGACACTTCGGCCAGCGCGGTGCGCAGTAACACCTTTTCCGCGTCATAGCGGTTGGGATAGCGCCCGATATTGATGCCCCAAAGATGCCCGCCCGAGGTCGACAGCCGGGTGACCACCTCGCGTTCGGGTTCCGGTTCGGCATCGGGTTCAACCGCTGCAAGGATCAGGTTTTCAGGCCGCATGCTGGGACGGACGCCCACATTGGGAGCGTCGGTTTTCTGCGTGACGACATCGGCCTGGGCCATGGCGGCATTGATGCCGGCCTGAATGCGGTCTTCGTCTTGACGGGCGGTTTCGGCAACCGCCTGTGCAACAACGGTGGCGATAGCGCCGCCCGGGCGCTGATTGGGTCGCAGGCTGCTGCTGGGGGCGCCGGCGACGCGCACGGTTTTCGAGCTTTCCCCGACCTCGCCTGCATAGAGCGGCATGTCGGGACGTCGGATCGGTGCACGCGACGGCGCCTTGCGGAAACCGAGATCCAGCAACTCGGCGACCTTGGCGTTGCGCGCGGTGCTCGATTTGCCGCCAAAAACGGTGGCGATCACCCGCTCGTCGCCGCGCTTGGCCGAGGCGACAAGGTTGAAGCCGGCCGCCTGAGTATAGCCTGTCTTGATCCCGTCGGCACCCTGATAGGCGTCCAGCAGGCGGCGGTTGGTATTGGCAACGGTCTTGATCCCGGCGCTGGTCTGGCGGCGCGAGAACAGGTTGTAGTACTGCGGGTAATCATACAGCAGATGCCGCCCCAGCGTGGTCATGTCACGCGCGGTGCTGAGATGGCCGGATTCGGTCAACCCATGGGCGTTCTTGAACGTGGTGCGCGTCATCCCCAGCGCCTTGGCAGTACGGTTCATGCGCCGGGCAAAGGCGGCCTCTGACCCGGAAATGGCAATGCCGATCGATGTGGCGGCATCATTGGCCGATTTCACTGCCGCGGCCCGCACCAGATAGCGAAAGGCGATCTTCTGTCCCGCGCGCAGGCCCAGTTTCGAGGGCGGTTCCTTGGCCGCGAACGGGTCGATCCGCACCTGGGTGTCCATGGTCAACTCGCCATTCCGGACCGCCTCGAAGGCGATATAGAGCGTCATCATCTTGGTAAGAGAGGCAGGGTGCAGACGGGTATCGGCATTGGTGGAATGCAACACCTCACCGGTCCGCGCGTCGATCACCATCGCCGCATAGGGAGCTGCCCTGACAACGCCAGCGAGAACCGCGATCATCCAGAACGCGAAGAATAGCATTAGGCCCAAACGGGCCGGCATTGTTTGCCGAACCTGCACGATCATTGCCTCTGTCTGCCTCACGCCGCCGGTTTCCGGCTGGCTAGTTTGTTTTGCTTGCTACAAGGCTAACACAGCGGATTCCCGAAATAAACCCGCCCGCTGCATGCTTCGGCGGATTTTCCTTCGCTCAAGTGAACCATATGTAGGGGCTGGTTCAAAGCCTGACCCAACACCGGCGATCATGGCAATTTTGTGGCGCGAGACCACGTGATTCGAATGTGTACGCTTCGTAACACAGGTCACAAGACATGTTGGTTCTGCGTCAGTCGAGCCGCGCGACAAGACTGGCCAAGGCACCTAGGTCGGGCAGGCTGTGAAACCGGGACCGGTCCTCGGGCGGGTCGGCCCTTTCGATCTCCCATTCCAGGCCGTGAGGCACATGAACGCCCCAGGCCCCCGCCTGGATCGGCGCCAGCACATCCGAGCGCATGGAGTTGCCGACCATCATCGCCCGACCGGCCCCCTCGCCATGACGTTCGAAGACCCTCTCATAGGTTTTGGCCGTCTTTTCCGAGACGATTTCGACCCCGTGAAACAGGTCACCCAGCCCTGATTGCGCCAGCTTGCGTTCCTGGTCTATCAGGTCGCCCTTGGTGATCAGCAGCACACGATGGGTCTGCGCCAACGCCTCGACCGTGGCGCGGGCATGCGGCAACAGCTCGATCGGGTGCGCCAGCATCTCTTGCCCGGCCTCGATCAACTGCCGGATCACGGCCGCGGGTACCCGATCCTCGGTCACCTCAATCGCGGTTTCGATCATCGACAGGGTGAACCCTTTGACCCCGTAGCCATAGTGGCGGATGTTGCGCCGTTCGGCGGCCAACAGCCGCTCCATCAGGTGATCGGCTTCGGCGAAATCGGCCAGCAGCCCTGCGAAATGGTCCTGCGTCATTTGAAAGAACCGCTCGTTATGCCAGAGCGTATCATCGGCATCAAGGCCGACAGTGGTCAGATTTTGCGCCATCTGTCGCGTTTGCTTTCTCTTTTCCATTTCTGCGCTAAGGTTATATAAGCTTGCGACCAAACCGAACCCGGAATCGGAAACGCGCACCCCATGACCGCACAACAGCACATGATGTCGGACAAGCATGACCAGGACAACGATGCCTCGGTCCTGTTGCAGACGCGCCCCAGAACCAAGCGACCGCCGCTGTACAAGGTGCTGCTGCTGAACGACGATTACACCCCGATGGAATTCGTCGTGCATGTGCTGGAACGCTTCTTTGGCATGAACCATGCGCAGGCGTTCGAGATCATGCTGACCGTGCACAAGAAGGGGCTCGCGGTGGTTGGTGTGTTCAGCCACGAGATCGCCGAGACCAAGGTCAGCCTGGTGATGGATTTCGCCCGCCGCCATCAGCACCCGCTGCAATGCACCATGGAAAAAGAGGACTGATGCCGCGCCATTTGCGCCGCAAGGTCCCGGAACGGATATCCGAACATGTCTTCGCGTCTTGAGCTTGCGCTGGCCTCGGGGCTGGACCTGACCGCGCCTGTTTCGGTGCTGGGTCCGACGCCCGATCACGACCTGTCGGCGCTGCCGCCCGATACCGAGGTGGTGCAACCTTATCGCCCCTGGCACGACCATTTCGCCGCGCGCGGCTTTCATACCGTGGCGCAGTCGGATGCGCCCTGTTCTGATGCGGTGGTATTCCTGCCGCGCGCCAAGGCGCTGGCGCGCGCGATGGTGGCCGAGGCCTGCCGCCGTGCCTCCGGTCAGGTGGTGGTGGACGGGGCCAAGACCGACGGGATCGACAGCCTGCTGAAAGACATTCGCAAGCGGGTCGTGGTCGAGGGGCCGCTGTCCAAGGCGCATGGCAAGATTTTCTGGTTCCGCGCCGATGCGGTGGATTTTTCCGACTGGACCCCACCCGGCGATCAGCGGGTCGCAGGGTTCCGCACCGCGCCCGGCGTGTTTTCCGCCGATGGGGTCGATCCGGCCTCTGCCCTGCTGTTGGCCGCGCTGCCGAAGAAGCCCGGAAAGGTGATCGCCGATCTGGGCGCGGGCTGGGGGTATCTGTCTGCGGGGGTCCTGGCGCGCGAGGGGGTGCGAGCGCTGCATCTGGTCGAGGCCGACCATGTCGCGCTGGACTGTGCACGCACCAATATCGACGATCCGCGCGCCAGCTTTCATTGGGCAGACGTGCTGAGCTGGCAAGCACCCGAGCGGCTGGATTGCGTTGTGATGAACCCGCCGTTTCACACCGGGCGTGCTGCCGAACCGTCGCTTGGCCAGGGCTTCATCGCGGCGGCCGCGCGCAATCTGACCGGGTCGGGGCAGCTCTGGATGGTGGCCAACCGGCACCTGCCCTACGAGGCGGCGCTGAACGAACGGTTCCAGCAGGTGGACGAGGTCGCGGGCGACAACCGGTTCAAGGTTTTCCACGCCTCTCGCCCCCGGCGCTGAACCCGGCTAAGTTGCGCCCAAAGTCAGGAGAAAGCTCATGTCCTTTTCCATCGCAGGCAAGACCGCCATCGTCACCGGCGCGGCCAACGGTATCGGCCTTGCCATCGCGCGCCAGTTCGCTTCGGCCGGGGCCAATGTCATGTTCGCGGACATGGACGAAAAGGGGCTGGAGGAGCAGCTGGGCGATTTTGCCGAAGATGGCAACATCCGCTATTTCGCCGGCGACCTGCGCGAGCGGCTGACAGTCGCCAACCTGCTATCCGCCACGATAGACGCTTTCGACCAGATCGACATTCTGGTCAACGGTGCGCGGCAGGTGATTCCCACCGATCCCTTGGATTCCGAGGACGACTCGGTGCGCGTGGCCCTGAACCAGAACCTGTTCCCGGCCTATCGCCTTAGCCAGGCGGTGGCCAAGCGGATGATCAGGCAGGCCGGAGAAAACGGCGAAGGGCAGGCGGGTGCGATCATCAATCTCAGCTCGGTCGCCGCCCGGCGGACTCACCCCGACCTCTTGGCTTACTCGGTCTCGACCGCCGCGCTGGACCAGATGACCCGCGCCCTGGCGGTGGCACTGGCGCCGCAGCGGATCCGGGTCAATGCCATTGCCATCGGCTCGGTGATGAGTGCCTCGCTGCAAGTGGCGCTGAAGGACAACCGCGACTTTCGCAAGGATATCGAGCGGCACACACCGCTGGGCCGGGTCGCCGCCGCAAACGAATTGGTGCTGACCGCGCAATATCTGGCCTCGGATGCGTCGAGCTTCATGACCGGACAGATCCTGACGGTCGATGGCGGTCGCACCCTGCTGGACCCGGTGGCCGCCCCCGCGCATTGAAGGAAGACCAGATGTTCGAGACCGAGAAATCCACCGCCTGCGCCTGGTTCCGCGATCTGCGTGACCAGATCGTTGCCGCATTCGAGGGGCTGGAAGACAGCCATTCCGAGGGGCCGTTCAGTGACATGGCGCCGGGCCGGTTCGAGGTGACCGAGACCACGCGGCAATCCGACGATGGGTCGGACGCGGGCGGCGGGCTGATGAGCGTGATGCGCGGCGGCCGGGTGTTCGAGAAGGTCGGCGTCAATATCTCGACCGTCTACGGCACGCTGGGTGAGCGGGCGCAGGCGGCGATGGCCGCGCGCAAGGGCATTCCCGGCATGGCGGACGATCCGCGTTTCTGGGCCTCGGGCATCAGCCTGGTGGCGCATATGCAGAACCCGCATGTGCCGGCGGTGCATATGAACACGCGCATGTTCTGGACCCCGCATGCCTGGTGGTTCGGGGGCGGCTCGGACCTGAACCCCTGTATCGAATACGCCGAGGACACGGCGCATTTTCACGCCACGCAGAAGGCGCATCTGGACCCGCATGGGAGCGAGCATTATCCCCGACTCAAGGCCTGGGCGGACGAGTATTTCTATATCCCGCACCGCAAGCGGGCGCGCGGCGTCGGCGGTATCTTCATGGATGATCTTTGTACCGGTGACTGGCAGGCGGATTTCGCGCTGACGCAGGATATCGGTCGCGCCTTCCTGCCCGCCTATCTGCCGCTGGTCGAACGCCGCCGGGTGCAGCCGTTCGATGAGGCCGAGAAGGAGGCGCAACTGGTGCATCGCGGGCTCTATGCCGAATACAACCTGGTCTATGACCGGGGCACCAAGTTCGGGCTGGAGACCGGGCATGACGCCAACGCGGTGCTGATGAGCCTGCCGCCGATGGCGAAATGGATCTGACCGGGTTCAGGGGGCGCTGCCCCCGTCACCTGCGGTGACTCCCCCGGAGTATTTTCGGCAAAGTGAAGGGGCGGGCCGGTTTACCCATTGTCAGGGACGGAGCCAGAAATCGTCGGTCAGCCGGTCGTAGCAATAGTTCTGTGCCATCGACGCTGTCATGTTGTCGCCGACCTTTTTGACGCTGATCGAATAGCCCGGGTTGGTATCGGCGCCTTGGGGTGGTTGCAGGGAGAACTGCACGCCCTTGCGGCCCTTGACCGTAACCGCCGGTCCCACCGCCTGCCACAGGTAGATGCGCTGGGTCGCGCTGGTACGCAGCACGCGGATAGCGTAATCACCCGCGCCGCACCAGAAATCCTTGGGCGCGGAACCATGCCGGTTGACCACTTCGAACACCCCCTTGCTGACGGGATAGACTTCGAACCGGTTGAAGGCCTGAAACCCCATCGCCATACCGGGCAGCAGCAACGCCGCGGTGACGAGGGTCCAGCCTGTCCTGCGCCATGTCATGGTATTACTCCTGCTCTTCAATGAGTTGGTCGGGACAGGATAACGGGATTCGCCGCTAGCGCCAATGATGGCGGCGCGGGTCAGGCACTGCGCCAGCCGGCCTCGCGCAGGGCGGCGCCATAGCTGGGGGCGGTTTTCATCCGGCCACCCAGCCCCTTTTCCAGCAAGAGCGCGTGCATCCGGGGCAGGTTGTAGCAGGGCACATGCATGATCATGTGATGCTCCAGATGGTAGTTCACCCAATAGGGCGCCACCAGCAGGCGGGCGATGGGCCCGGCAAGGGTGGTTCGGACGTTCCGGAACGGGTCCTCGGATTGTTCGGTGGCGCCATGTTCGGCGATATTGCGGATACGCAGGACGAACTGGAACCAGGTGAGATAGGGCAGGATCCAGAAGGCCAACCCCCACCACCAGTCACCGGCAAAGCTGATCAACAGGGCCACGCCGAGGAAGACCGGCAGCGATTTCCACAGTTGCGGCGCCTTGAAGCTTTGCGCGAAATCGGACGCGGCGGCCTTGATCGCCTCGTCATCGCCCGCAAGGCGGAAGGACATCAGGATCTGGCCGGTGAGCTGCTTGATCCCGGTGCGCCCGGTCAGGTCGCGCGCGAATTTCCGTTTCATCGAGGCATGCGAGGTGGGGAATTTCGACGACAGCACAAGGTCGGGGTCCTTGTCGGTCTGGGTAAAGCGGTGGTGGGTTAGGTGATAGTGGCGATAGGCCGCCAGTTCCGCCAGGATCGGTCGTCCGCAGAGCCATTCGCCCACCAGATCGTTGAACCGCCGGTTGCGGAAGAGCGCGTTATGTGCCGCCTCGTGCATCAGGATGGCAAGGCCCAGCTGGCGCGAGCCGATGACGATCACCGCCAGCACAAAGGTCAGCGGGTTGGGCCAGAGCCCGAAGAGCGCCACCGCCAGCGCGATGGTGCCCCAGCAATGTGTGACCAGCCAGAGGCCCATGGCGTCTGAGCGTTCGGCCAGCGGACGGATTTCCTCGGTGCTGAGATAGGCCTTGCCCGGTGTCATGTTGCGTCCTCCCTGATGGTCAGGGTCTCAGGTCGGGGGTGGGCCTGTCAAACAGAGCGCCACGTCATTGCGCGGGCAGGCCGAGATCGATCAGGATCTGGAGATTGGCCTCGTCGGCGGCAACCCAGCGCGGCCAGACCGGGAAGCGGAAGGCGCGCCGCCAGAATTCAGCCGTCAGGGCCGGGTATCTTTCGCGTGCTTGAGCAAGGTAGTGGGCGGCCTTGTCCCGGTTGCCAAGCTTGGCGTGTTTCAGCGCAGTGGCCATGAAGACGAAGTAGTCCGCATTGGGAAACCGGCAGGCAGTTTCATAGGCGGCCAGCGCCTCGGGATCGGCGGCGTCGGTGTTGCGAAAGGTGAAGGCGTTGCCAAGCTGGAACCAGAAGCCCCAGGCCATCGGGTCCTTGGGGTTCAGGCGCAGTGCGGTGCGGGCGGCCCGTTCCAGCCGGTCGCAATCTGGTTCTTGCATGAACAGGCAGGCATGGCAGCGACCGAAATGCAGCACCGCGTTGTTGGGATTGAGCGCCTCGGCCTTGTCCAGCGCGTCGGCGGCATCCTGTTCCCGCCCCGTCATGGCCAGCAGGACGCCCAGCGCGACATAGCTGAGTTCCAGCCGGTCGTCGCGTTCGACGGCTTGCGCAGCATGGTCTAACCCGGTGGAGATTTCGGCAGCCGGGTCGCGCGACCGGCCGGTGATGACCTGCACCCAGCTCAGCCGCGCCAGCAGCGCATGCGGCAGGGCGAAACTCGGATCAGCGGCAAGGGCGCGGGTGTAGAAGGCATGTGCCTGCGAATAACCCTCGTCGGTGTAGCGGGTGAATTCGGAATAACCCTTTTGGCACATCTCCCAGGCGGTCAGGCTGTCGGTGGGCTTGCGGCGGGCCAGATTACGTTCGTGCGCGCCCAATTCCGGCTCCACCCCGGACACGATGGCGGCGGTCAGCTCGTCTTGCAGATCGAACAGATCGGCCATGGTCCGGTCCTAGCGTTCGGCCCAGACATGGGCGCCGGTCCGGGCATCGATCAGCTGCGCGGTGGCGCGCAGCCGGTCGCCTGCGCGGCGGACGGAACCCTCGACCACATAACGCACGCCCAGTTCCTCGGCGATCTGGCGCACGTCCTTGTGGCTGCCCTTGTAGGCAAAGGCCGAGTTGCGGGCGATCACGGTCAGGGTGCGGAAGCGGCTGAGTTCGGTGGTTACGTCCTCGACAATGCCGTCGGCCAGGAAATCCTGTTCCGGGTCGGCCGACATGTTGTCAAAGGGCAGGATGACAACGGCGGGCAGTTCGGTGCGCACCAGGGGTTTGTCCGCGGCGCAGGCGATGCCCTCTGCGCCCACCCGCCAGACCTCGACCGGGTCGGGGAGGTTCTTGACCGGCTGCGGGCCCAGTTCGATCAGTTCGGCAGCGACCTTGCCGCGCACCTGGTCATGGACACTGCGGGAGATGCAGATGCCGCCGGGGGTGGCCAGGCTTTCCAGCCGGGCGGCGATATTGACCGCGTCGCCCAGGATATCGTCGCCATCGCTGATCACGTCGCCTAGATGGATACCGACCCGGAACAACATCCGGGTGTCGGGGGCGGTTTCGGCCTGGTCGCGCGCCACCTGTTGCAGGATGGCGACGGCCGACCGCAGGGCGGCGACGGGCGAGGCGAACTCGACCAGCATGCCGTCGCCCATGGTCTTGATCAGCCGCCCGCCTTCGCGGGACAGGCCCGGGCGGATGATGTGATCAAAGAGGTGGCGCAGGCGGGTGACCGTGCCTTCCTCGTCCGCAGCCATCAGGCGCGAGTAGCCCGACAGGTCGGCAGCAAGGATGGTGGTCAAGCGTCGGTCCATGCAAGGTCTCCGGACGGGCGCAGGAATGCGCCCCGCCTACTATGCCCGGGGAACCGGCGATGGCAAAGCGGCAAAGGCCGCGCGGATGGTCATCCGCGCCAGTCGAAGAAGCCCGGCCCCGCCTGTGCCAGCAGGTCACGCGCCATCTGGGTACCCAGTGCCGGGCCATCGGCCACGTCGCCGCTGCGGTCGAGCGCGATCGCCTCGGACCCGTCGGGGCGCAGCACCTCGCCGCGCAGACGCAGGGTGGTGCCGTCCAGCTCGGCCAGACCGGCGATGGGGGTTTCGCAGGACCCGTCGAGTGCGGCGAGCAGCGCCCGTTCGGCGGCCAGCCGCTGATCGGTCTCGGCATGGTGGATGCCGGCCAGCATGTCGGCGGCGCGGGTATCATCGACGCGTCGCTCGATCCCGATGGCGCCCTGCGCGATGGCGGGCAGCATGTCGTCAGGCGAGATCGCGGTGGCGGGCACGTCGGCCATGTTCAGCCGCCGGATACCAGCCATGGCGAGGAAGGTGCATTCGGCGACACCTTCGGAGAGCTTGCGCAGGCGGGTCTGCACGTTGCCCCGGAACTCGACAACCTTGAGGTCGGGCCGGCGATTGAGCAATTGCGCCTTGCGGCGCAGCGAAGAGGTGCCGACCACGGCGCCCTGCGGCAGGTCGCGGATCGCCGAATGGTTGGGCGAGATGAAGGCATCACGCACATCCTCGCGCGGCAGGAAGGTGTCGAGCACCAGGCCCGCGGGCTGTTCCACCGGCATGTCCTTGGTCGAATGCACGGCGATGTCGATATCGCCGCGCAGCATCGCCTCTTCGATCTCCTTGGTGAAGAGGCCCTTGTTGCCGATCTCTTTCAGCGGGCGGTCCGCCTCGATCATCGCGCGGTTGTCGCCGGTGGTGGTGATCACCACGATCTCGAATGCGTCCTCGGGCAGGTCGAATGCGGCGCCGAGGCGGCGGCGGGTCTCATACGCCTGCGCCAGCGCCAAAGGCGAGCCACGGGTGCCGATCTTCAGCGGCGATGCGGGAGAGGGAAGTGCGATTTTCATGGACGTCAGCTTTAGTCGCGTCACATTGCCCTGACAATGGGGGCTGCGCTTGACAAATTGCCGCCGAACGCAGACCCGTGGCGCAAAGTGAAGGATGGGGGCGGATATGGCCGAGACAAAGAAACTGCTGCGGGTGCTGGCGGGCGAGGTGCTGGACACCCCGCCGATCTGGATGATGCGGCAGGCCGGACGGTACCTGCACGAGTATCGCGCCACCCGCGCGCAGGCGGGCGATTTCCTGTCGCTGTGCTATAACCCCGAGCTGGCTGCCGAGGTCACGCTGCAACCGATCCGCCGCTATGGGTTCGACGCGGCGATCCTGTTTGCCGATATCCTGTTGGTGCCGCAGGCGCTGGGCGCCGACCTGTGGTTCGAGACCGGCGAGGGGCCGCGCCTGTCGACCATCGGGGCGCAGGCGGATTTCGACCGGCTGAAGCCGGTCGAGGCGATCCACGAGACGCTGGCGCCGATCTATGAGACGGTTCGTATCCTGACCCGCGAACTGCCGTCAGAGACAGCGCTGATCGGCTTTGCCGGGGCGCCCTGGACGGTCGCCACCTATATGATCGCAGGGCGCGGCACACCGGATCAGGGCCCGGCGCATGCGCTGCGCGAGGGCAATCCGGCGCTGTTCGATGCGCTGATCGAACGGCTGACAGCGGCCACCATCGAATACCTGAGCGCCCAGATCGAAGCGGGCGCCGAGGTGGTCAAGATATTCGACAGCTGGGCCGGGTCGCTGAAGGGCGAGGCCTTCACCAAGTATGCGCTGGAGCCCTGCCGCGAGATCACAAAGGCGCTGAAAGAGCGCCATCCCGGTATCCCGGTGATCGGATTTCCGCGCGAGGCCGGCGAGGGCTATGTCGGCTTTGCCAAGGCCACCGGCGTCGATTGCGTGGCGCTCGACAATTCGGTGACGCCCGACTGGGCGGCGGCGCATGTACAGGTGGATGGCTGCGTGCAGGGCAACCTGGCCTCGTCGCATATGGTGACCGGCGGTCAGGCGCTGGTGGACGAGACGCGGCGCATTGTCGAGGCGTTTTCCAAGGGGCCGCATATCTTCAACCTGGGCCATGGCATCACGCCGGATGCCGATCCTGCAAACGTGCAGCTGATGATCGACACGGTGCGCGAAGGTTGAGTGCGGAGCGAGGGGCGCTGCCCCTCGCGCTCCCCGGAGTATTTTCAGCGAAATGAAGGGGCGGGTCAGGGAGTCCCTGGCTGGGCCAGTTCTGCAAGGATTTCCGCCGTGTGTTCGCCACGCGCGGGACTGGGTTTCGGCTGCCAGTCGCGGTCTTTGAAACGGGGAGCGGGGGCGGCCTGAAGCGTGCCGTCGATCTCGGCCCAGGTGCGGCGGGCGGCGTTCATCGGGTGGTGCTGCGCCTCGTGCGGGCTGAGGACGGGCGCGACGCAGGCATCGGTGCCGAGGAAGAGATCGGCCCAGTGCTCGCGCGGCTGTGTGGCGAAGAGCGCGGCGAGGCGGGTGGTGAGCGCGGGCCAGAGCTTCGGATTGAACTGCTGCGAGAACTCGGGGTCGTCCAACAGGCCGAGCCGCTCCAGGAAGAGCGCATAGAACTTGGGCTCGAGGCATTGCACGGTGATGTGGCCGCCATCGGCGCAGGTATAGGTCCGGCTCCAATGCGGGCCGTCAAGCAGGCTGCGGCCGCGCGTCTCTGACAGGCTGCCGGTCTGGCCGAGGCTCATCAGCAGGTTCATCATATGGGCCGAGCCGTCATAGATCGCGGCATCGACCACCGTGCCCTGCCCGGTGGCGCGGGCATTCAGCAGGCCCGCGAGCAGGCCGGTCACCAGATACATAGCGCCGCCGCCGATATCGCCCACCAGTGTCGCGGGCGTCTGCGGCGCGTCGCCGGGGGCCGAGCCGTACCAGAGCGCGCCCGAGAGCGAGATATAGTTGAGGTCATGCCCGGCGGCATGGGACAGTGGCCCGTCCTGGCCCCAGCCGGTCATCCGGCCAAAAACCAGCGCCGGGTTCAGCGCATGGCACTCCTCAGGACCAAGGCCAAGCTTCTCCATCACGCCGGGGCGGAAGCCCTCGATCAGGGCATCGGCACTCGCGATCAGGGTGCGGGCGGTGGCGATATCGGCGGCATCCTTGAGGTCGAGCGCGATGGAGCGTTTGCCGCGGTCCAGAAGCGAACGCTCCGGCATGCCGGGTGTCACCGCGCCGCCCTTGCGATGCACGGTGATCACGTCGGCGCCCAGATCCGCCAGCAGCATGGCGGCAAAGGGCCCGGGGCCCAGCCCCTCGATCTCGACGATGCGGATGCCGTTCAGCATGATGCTCTCCTTCTCTTTGCGGCAGGTTCCCGGCCCCGCTTGCCGAAATCAAGCGCGGCGGTGACGCATGACGTGGCGTTGCGTTTTGTGCGCGCCGTTTCGCATGCTCTGCTAGGGTGCAGTCAGGGAGGAAGACATGTCCGTTGTTGCCTATGAAAAGGACGGGCGTATCGCCCGGATCACGCTGAACCGGCCCGAGGTAATGAACGCCATCAATGACGAGCTGCCGGGTGCGCTGGCCGCTGCCGTGGCGCGGGCCGATGCCGATCCGGACGTGCATGTGATGGTGCTGTCGGGGGCAGGGCGCGCCTTTTGCGCCGGTTACGACCTGACCTATTACGCTGAGGGCAACGGGGCGGGCGACGTGACCCAGCCGATGCCCTGGGACCCGATCAAGGATTACCGGTTCATGTGGGCCAATACCCAGCATTTCATGTCGCTTTGGCGGGCAGTAAAGCCGGTGCTGTGCAAGGTGCACGGCTTCGCAGTGGCGGGCGGATCGGATATCGCGCTGTGTGCGGATCTGACGGTCATGGCCGAGGATGCGCAGATCGGGTACATGCCCTCGCGGGTCTGGGGCTGTCCCACCACGGCGATGTGGGTCTATCGACTGGGGGCCGAACGGGCCAAGCGGATGCTGTTCACCGGCGACAAGATCACCGGGCGTCAGGCGGCGGATATGGGGCTGGTGCTGGAGGCGGTGCCGGCCGACAAGCTGGACGACCGGGTCGAGGAACTGGCCGCGCGCATGGCGACGGTGCCCATCAACCAGCTGGCGATGCAGAAACTGGTGATCAACCAGGCGATCGAGCAGACCGGGCTGATGCAGACCCAGCGGCTGGCGACGATTTTCGACGGCATCACCCGGCACAGCCCCGAAGGCATCCATTTCAAGGAACGGGCCGAGGCGGTCGGCTGGAAACAGGCGGTGGACGAGCGCGATCAGGGCACCTGGGACTGGACCGCGAACGAGGCGATCCCCAAGCGGAACCGCTAGGCTCAGACCCGGCCCGCGCGGCTGCCCGATCTTACGCCTGTTCGGCGCTGGCGTTGTTCGCGCAGGAACACGAACAGGCCTGAACCTGCGATCAGCGCCATTCCGAACCAGACCTCCCAATCCGGCAGATCGCCCCATATCATCCAGCCCCAGAATACCGCCAGCGGCAATCCGACATATTCGAAGGGCGCCACCGTTGCCGCGTCGGCCTGGCGATAGGCCTGTGCCAGGCAATATCCGATGATGGCCGAGTTGAGACCCAGACCGGTCAGGAACAGCCAGTCCTGTCCGCTGGGCCATGTCCAGGCGCGCAGCAGAAAGATCAGGCTGGGGTCCGAGCTTTCATCAACGAACCGACCATCGCCCGCGACCAGATAGAACAATGCGCCCACCAGGATGAACATCAGCTGGATATAGACCGACAGGGCCGAGGCCTTGCTGCTGACCCCCAGCGTGCGCGTCATCAGTTGCAGCAGCGCATAAGTCAGGGCAGACAGAACCGGCAGCAGCAGGACAAGCCTGCTTGCCTCCAGGCTTTCGGCCCCTTGCCACGGGCGCTGCATCAGGATCACGCCCGAAAAGCCGACCAGCACCGCGCCCAGGCGCATCGGGCCGACACGCTCCTTGAGGATTGGCACCGACAACAGCGTGATGAACAGCGGTGCTGCAAAGAACAGCGCCGTCACATCCGCCAGAGGCGCCACCGCCAGCGCGGCGAAAAAGCTCATGTTCGAGATCACGACCAGCAGGCCGCGCAGCGCGTGCAGGAAGGGATGTTTGGTTTTCAGGATGCGCAAGCCACCCTCAATCCAGACCAGTCCTAGCGACAGCACGATCCCCACCGCCGACCGGATAAAGACGATCTGGTGCAACGGATAGGCGCCCGACAACTGCTTGACCAGCATGTCGTTGAGCGAAATGGCAAGCATTCCGGCCATGATAAAGGCAATTCCGGCACCTGGCCGGTGTTGTGCGGTCTCGGTCATATCGTGGATCCTGTCCGGGCGCCCGCGCCCTGTCTCTGGCTATCACGGATTGACCGGTGTGCCATGCCCATTTTCGATAGCCCCTGTGGTTGCCGCATGCCGGGCCGGGCGTTAGCACAGGTCCGGCACGCAGAACGGAGGCACCCCATGCACCTACACGACACCCGCACGATCGCGGCCGACCCTGCAACGGTTTTTAGCGCGCTTCTCGACCCCGCGGTCCTGTGCGCCTGCGTGCCCGGCGCGCAAGAGGTGACCGGCACCGCCGATGGCGGTTTCGAGGCGGTGGTGGTGCAAAAGGTCGGCCCGGTAAAGGCGATCTTTCGCGGCACCGTCACCCTCTCGGATCTGGTGCCGGGCGCCGGGTTGACCCTGACGGGTGAGGGCAAGGGCGGCGCGGCGGGCTTTGCCAAGGGCGGCGCCGAGGTCCGGCTTGCCCCCGGTGATGCAGGCGGGACGCTGCTGTCCTACCGGGCCGAGGCGCGGGTGGGCGGCAAGCTGGCCCAGCTTGGCAGCCGGATCATCGACGGGTTCGCCCGCAAGATGGCGGATCAGTTCTTTGACAATCTGCAAGCGCAGTTCACGGCCGAGGCCGAGGAGGACCCGCAAGGGGCCAAAGAGGCCGCCCCGCCCCGCAAATCCTGGTTCGGGCGCGGCTGAGCGGGGCTGCATATTCGCTCTGTTCCCTTGCTGCGGCAGATTGTAGGGTTCCGGCCAGAACGGGACCAATACATGACGACCATTCTTTCGATCCGGGACTTGCGAAAATCCTATGCCGACGGGTTCGAGGCGCTCAAGGGCGTTTCGCTCGACATTCGCGAGGGTGAGATTCTGGCGCTGCTCGGCCCCAATGGCGCCGGAAAAACCACGCTGATCTCGACCATCTGCGGCATCACCACGCCGACATCGGGCAGCGTCACCGTGGGCGGGCACGATATTCAGGAGGAGTTCCGTGCCGCCCGGCAGATGATCGGGTTGGTGCCGCAGGAAATCGCGCTGGAACCCTTTGAAAAGGTGATGAACACCGTCCGTTTTTCGCGCGGGCTGTTCGGCAAGCGCGCAAATGATGGCCGCATCGAGGAGGTGCTGCGCAAGCTGTCCCTCTGGGACAAGCGCCGCAACGCCATCAAGGAACTCTCGGGCGGGATGAAACGCCGGGTGCTGATCGCCAAGGCGCTGGCGCATGACCCGCGCGTGCTGTTCCTGGACGAACCCACCGCCGGGGTCGATGTGGAACTGCGCAAGGACATGTGGGAGATCGTGGCCGAGTTGAAGGCCGCCGGTGTCACCATCATCCTGACCACCCATTACATCGAAGAGGCCGAGGCCATCGCCGACCGCATCGGCGTCATCAACAAGGGCGAGCTGCTGCTGGTCGAGGACAAGGCCAAGCTGATGGCACGGATGGGCCGCAAGCAGCTGGACGTGCTGCTGACCCGACCGATTTCCACGATCCCGGCCAGCCTCGCCCGTCACAACCTGTTGCTGGGCGCGGCGGGGGATGTGCTGATCTATACCTATGACACCCATGCCGACCGGACCGGGATCACCACGCTGTTGAACGACGTGGCCGAGGCCGGTCTAGTATTGCGCGACGTGGTGACCCGCCAATCGAGCCTCGAAGAGATCTTCGTCACCCTCGTCAAGGGAGAGACACAATGAACTGGGCCGCCATTGCCGCCATATATCGGTTCGAAATGGCCCGGTTCTTTCGCACCCTGGCGCAGAGTTTCATTTCGCCGGTGCTCAGCACCTCGCTCTATTTCGTGGTGTTCGGCACGGCCATCGGTAGCCGCATCCAGGAAATCGAAGGTGTCTCTTATGGTGCTTTCATCGTGCCCGGACTGATCATGCTGTCGGTGGTGATGCTGTCGATCTCGAACGCCTCTTTCGGCATCTACTTCCCGAAATTCCTCGGCACAGTCTATGAACTGCTCTCGGCGCCGGTCAATTTCATCGAGATCGTCATCGGCTATGTCGGCGCGGCGGCGACCAAGGCGCTGTTTGTGGGGCTGGTGATCCTGGTGACCGCCAGCTTCTTTGTCGACCTCAGGATCGAGCATCCCTTTGCCATGGCAGCCTTTCTGGTGCTGACCTGTCTCAGCTTCTCGCTGCTTGGCTTCATCGTCGGCATCTGGGCCAGCAATTTCGAACAGATGTCGCTGGTGCCGCAACTGGTGGTGACACCACTGATCTTTCTGGGCGGTACGTTTTACAGCATCTCGATGCTGCCACCGGTCTGGCAAACGGTGACCCTGTTCAACCCGGTGGTCTATCTGATCTCGGGGTTTCGCTGGTCGTTCTACGGGCTGGCCGATGTGCCCGTTGGGTTGAGCCTGTTAGCGATTGCCGGGTTCACGGGGCTGTGCCTGGCAGTGATCTGGTGGATCTTCCGGACCGGCTGGCGCATTCGCAGTTAAGAGGAGGAGCACGTTGCAAATATGCCCGTTCGCTGTGGGAAATGTGTTGCCGTCGCGTATCTGTCATGCCGCGCGTCTTGTTTGTCGGCAGGGCGCGCTCTACATCGGCTGCCATGACACTCGCCCTTCCGTTTAAGAAAAAGCCGCCTCTGGTGGCCGTGGTTCGCCTGTCCGGTGCGATTGGTCTCGCCGGGCGCGGGGCGCTGAACGACACCACGCTTGCCCCCATGCTGGAGCGCGCCTTTCGCAAGGGCAAGCCTGCCGCCGTTGCGCTGGAAATCAATTCGCCCGGCGGCTCGCCCGTGCAAAGCTCGCTGATCGGGGCGCGCATCCGGCGCCTGGCGACCGAGCATGAGATGCCGGTTTATGCCTTTGTCGAGGATGTTGCCGCCTCGGGCGGGTATTGGCTGGCCTGCGCCGCTGACGAGATCTGGGCCGATGACAGCTCGGTCCTGGGCTCGATCGGGGTAATCTCGGCCAGCTTCGGCGCGCATGTGTTCCTGGCGCGCCAAGGGTTCGAACGGCGGGTACACACGGCGGGCAAGTCGAAATCCATGCTCGACCCGTTCAGCCCGGAAAAGAAAGAGGATGTGACCCGGCTCAAGGGATTGCTGGGCGACATCCACCAGAACTTCATCACTCATGTCAAAGAACGTCGCGGCGACCGGCTGGATGCCACCGAAGACCTGTTCACCGGCGAGGTCTGGCTGGGTGCGCGGGCCCGCGATCTGGGGCTGATCGACGGGATCGCCCATCTGAAACCCAAGATGCAGGAGCGGTTCGGCGACAAGGTGCGGTTCCGCCGCTATGGTATCCGCCGCCCGTTCTGGTCGCGCTTCGGCGTGCATCTGGCCGAGGACGCCCTTGCCGGTATCGAGGAGCGCGCGGCCTTTGCGCGTTTCGGTCTCTGACATGCTGACAAAGATCGTCGCCCTTTTCCTGGTTGGCATGATGGTTCTCGCCATGTTCGGACGTTTGCGGTTTCCGGGCGCGTCCCGGTTAAAATCGGCAAAATGTCCGCGGTGCGGGCGCTACAGGATCGGCAAGGGCCCCTGTGCCTGTGGACATGGAGGCCGCGCATGATGCCATGGATCCTATCGGCGCTGGGGCTGGTCATCCTGCTTCTGGCCGGGGACGCGCTGGTACGGGGCGCGGTCAATCTCAGCCTGCGGCTGGGCGTGCCCGCGCTGATCGTCAGCCTGACGATCGTGGCCTTCGGTACCTCGGCACCGGAGCTGCTGATCTCGATCAAGGCGGTGCTGGAGCACGCGCCGGGCATCGCACTGGGCAATGTGGTCGGTTCGAACACCGCCAACATCCTGCTGGTTCTGGGGGTTCCCGCGCTGCTGGCGACGCTGCACACCAGCGAATGCGACAGCCGTCGCAACTATGTGCTGATGATCCTTGCCTCGGTCCTTTTCATCGGTCTGGCCTTTTGCGGCACCTTTACCGCCACCAGCGGTCTGATCCTGCTGGCCGGTCTGGGATTGATGCTGGCCAATGCCTTTCGCGAGGCGCATGCCCATCGCAAGGCCTGTGGCGACCCCTGTGCCGATGACGATCTGGAGGTGCTGGAAGAAGCCGACCCCGACATGCCCTGGTGGCGCATCGGCATCTATCTGCTGCTGGGTCTGATCGGGCTGCCGATGGGGGCGCATCTGCTGGTCGACAATGCCTCGATCATCGCGCGCACCTACGGGGTCAGCGAAACCGTGATCGGCCTGACACTGGTGGCTGTCGGTACCTCGTTGCCCGAACTGGCCACCACCGTTATGGCGGCGCTCAGACGTCAGGCGGATGTGGCGCTGGGCAATGTGATCGGGTCGAACATGTTCAACCTGCTGGCCATCATCGGTGTGGCTACGATGTTCGGCCCCATCCCGGTCGATCCGGAATTCCTGCGTTTCGACCTCTGGGTGATGTTGGCAGCCTCGCTGCTGCTTATCCCCTTCGTGTTCTTCAAGTGGGACATCACCCGCACCTGGGGGGTGTTCCTGACGGGTATCTACCTCGTCTATATCGTTGTCGTCCTCGTTTAGGCGACCCGCAACAGAGAGGAGCGGTCATGGCATTGGCGCTTGTCACCGGGGCAGGTATCCGTCTGGGCCGCGCTATGGCGCTGTATCTTGCCGGGCGCGGTCATGATGTGGCGGTGCACTATGCCCGCTCCGAGACCGATGCGGCCGAAGTTGTGGAGCGGATCCACCATTTGGGACGACGCGCCGTAGCACTTCAGGCCGATCTGCTGGACGAGGACCAGATGCAGGCCCTTTTGCCGCGCGCGAGCGAGGCGTTGGGCGGTCTTGTCACCTGCCTGGTCAACAATGCCTCGATCTTTGAATATGACAGCCTGTCCAGCGCCAGCCGTCATAGTTGGGATCGGCATATGGAAAGCAATCTGCGCGCGCCATTCGTACTGACCCAGGCGATGGCAGCACAGGGGTTGGAACCGATACTGGACGACAATGGCGAGCCGATGGCGAGCGGGCTGATCGTCAACATGATCGACATGCGGGTGCGCAAGCTGACACCGGAGTTCATGACCTACACGCTGGCAAAGGCCGCATTGTGGACCCTGACTCAAACCAGCGCTCAGGCGCTGACGCCGGCGATCCGGGTCAATGCGATCGGACCCGGCCCAACCCTGAAAGGTCACCGCCAGTCGCCTGAGCATTTCGCGGCGCAGCGGGCCAACACGATCTCGGGGCGCGGTTCGAACCCGCGGGATATCATCGCTGCTTTGGGATATTTCCTTGATGCCCCTGCGGTAACTGGACAGTTGCTTTGCGTCGATGGCGGGCAGCACCTGGGGTGGCGCACACCCGATGTTCTGGGGGTGGAATAGAGGTTTGCGCCGCGAGTTTTGCACCGGCGTCAGTCATGTTACGAAAGCGTTACAAAAACACCTTTGTTTTCATTGGCTTGCAGCGAATTAAAAAAGTTTTGTTTAGATTCAATATGTTGCATTGGTGCCTAATTTTTAGGCAACTCGGCAAACCGCCCGCGAAACAAGGGAAAATCCCGCGCGTCTTAAACTTGTCTTCAGACTTATCCACATAATCCGTGGATTTGTTTCCTCTTGAAACGGACGCCACAAGATTGCAGCGGGGTCCAGAGAATCATATCTCGGTCCCATGCAAGACACGAACCCGTCCCAACCTGATTCCCCGGTCACCGGATATGCCTGTATCCAGGACTATCTTCGCAGTCTGAGCGGTGCGCCGGGAGTCTACCGGATGCTCGATGCACAGGCGCGGGTGCTTTATGTCGGCAAGGCGCGCAACCTGCGCGCGCGGGTGTCGAACTATGCTCGCCCAGGCCATAGTCCGAGGATCGAGCGGATGATCCGCGAGACCGCCTCGATGATGTTCCTGACCACGCGCACCGAGACCGAGGCGCTGCTGCTGGAACAGAACCTGATCAAGCAGCTCAAGCCGAAATACAACGTGCTGCTCAGGGATGACAAAAGCTTTCCCAATATCCTGGTGGCCAAGGATCATCCCTTTGCCCAGATCAAGAAACACCGGGGCGCGAAGAAGGAGAAGGGCACCTATTTCGGCCCCTTCGCCAGTGCCGGTGCGGTCAACCGCACCCTGAACCAGCTGCAAAAGGCGTTCCTGCTGCGCAACTGCACCGACGCGGTGTTCGACAGCCGTACCCGGCCCTGCCTTCTCTATCAGATCAAGCGGTGTTCGGGACCCTGCGTGGGGCTGATATCCGAGGCTGACTATGCCGCCGCCGTCAAGGATGCCGAACGGTTCCTCTCGGGCCGCTCGACCCGGGTACAGGAGGAATTGGCCGAACAGATGATGGCCGCCTCCGAGGCGATGGAGTTCGAGCGCGCCGCCGCCCTGCGCGACCGGATCCGGGCCTTGACCACGGTGCAGGGCGCACAGGGCATCAACCCGCGCGGCGTGGCCGAGGCGGATGTGGTGGCGCTGCATCTCGAAAACGGCCAGGCCTGCGTGCAGGTCTTTTTCATCCGGGCCAACCAGAACTGGGGCAACCGCGATTTCTATCCTCGCGTGGGCGAGGATGTTTCGGCGGCCGAGGTGATGGAGGCGTTCCTGGGCCAGTTCTATGACAACAAGGAACCGCCCCGGCAGCTGATCCTGTCGGACGCGATCGAGAATGCAGACCTGATGACCGAGGCGCTGAGCGAGAAGGCCGGGCGCAAGGTTGAACTGCTGGTGCCCCAGCGCGGCGAAAAGGCCGAACTGGTCTCGGGCGCGCTGCGCAACGCGCGCGAGTCGCTGGCCCGGCGCATGTCCGAAAGCGCGACCCAGACCAAGCTGCTGCGCGGCCTGGCCGAGGCGTTCGACCTGGACGGCCCGCCAAAGCGGATCGAGGTCTACGACAACAGCCATATCCAGGGCACCAACGCGGTCGGCGGCATGATCGTGGCCGGGCCTGAGGGACTGATGAAGAACCAGTACCGCAAGTTCAACATCCGGGGCGACGACCTGACGCCGGGCGACGATTTCGGCATGATGAAAGAGGTTCTGACCCGGCGGTTTACAAGGCTGCTGAAAGAGGACCCGGACCGCGACAAGGGGCTGTGGCCCGATCTGTTGCTGATCGACGGCGGCGCCGGTCAGGTCAGCGCGGTGCAGGAAATCATGGTGGCGCACGGGGTCGAGGATATCCCGATGGTCGGCGTCGCCAAGGGCATCGACCGCGACCACGGCAAGGAAGAATTCCACCGCATCGGCCAGCGCCCCTTTGCCCTGAAACGCAACGACCCGGTGTTGTATTTCATCCAGCGGCTCAGGGATGAGGCGCACCGGTTTGCCATCGGCACCCATCGCGCCAAGCGGGCAAAGGCGGTCAGCGCAACTCCGCTCGACGATATCCCCGGCGTCGGCGCCGCCCGCAAACGCGCACTGCTTGCGCATTTCGGCAGCGCCAAGGCGGTGAGCCGCGCCGATCTGGCCGACTTGATCGCGGTCGAAGGTGTCTCCGAGGGTCTGGCGCAGAAAATCTACGACTTCTTCCACGAAAGCTGACTTGCCATTTGCCTTGCCCTACGCTTGGCTGACGCGGGGAGGACGTTTCGATGACAGTGATGCAGGGGTTTCCGCCAGCCGAGGGTGACCGCGCCACATTGGCCAACTGGCGCACCCGGCCCTATTCGGCCTGGGCGTTCCATCATGTGCGCGAGATCGTCCCCTCGGCGCTGATCGCCAATGCGCCGGGCGACGTGTGGGCGCTGGAGCAGAGCGCGCCGCTGCTTTCCGAGGATATGCTGAACGATATCCTCGCCCCTACCTGCACCGATGCGCTGGTTGTGCTGCATCGAGGCCGCGTGGTCCACGAGATCTATCGCAACGGAATGGGGGCCGATGATCCGCATATCCTGATGTCGGTCTCGAAATCCATGCTGGGCCTTCTGGCCGGGATTCTGGCGGACAAGGGGCTGTTGGACCTGAACGCGGCGATCACCGATTATGTTCCCGAACTGGCAGCAACCGCCTATGCCGGCGCGATGGTGCGCCAGGCGCTGGATATGCGGGTGGGCGTCGCATTCTCCGAGGATTACACCGCCACCACCGGCCCGATCATTGCCTATCGCAAGGCGGCGAACTGGAACGTGGTCGAGCCGGGTGACACGGTACCCGATCTGCGCGGGTTCCAGCAAATGCTGACCGAGCGTGACGGTCCGCATGGCGGACGGTTTCACTATGTCTCGCCGGTGACCGACCTGCTGGCCTGGGTGATCGAACGGGCGGCTGGGCGGCGTTATGCCGACCTGATGTCCGAACACCTCTGGCGGCCCATGGGCGCCCAGCAGGCGGCCTATATCACTGTCGACCGCATTGGTGGACCGCGCGCGGCGGGTGGCATGTGCGTCTCCGCCCGCGATCTGGCGCGGGTGGGGCAGTTGATCTGCCAGGGCGGCGCGCGCGCGGACGGGCGTCAGGTGATCCCCGCCGACTGGCTGGACGATATCGCAACGCAGGGTGATCCCGAGGCCTGGGCGACCGGTGATTTCGCCGACCGTTTCCCGGAATATGACATGGTCTATCGCAGCAAATGGTATGTCCACCCCGGAGCCAAACCGCTGATCCATGGCATGGGCATCCACGGTCAATACCTCTTTGCCGATCCAGCCCGCGACCTCGTTGTGGCGTGGATGGCATCCGAGTCGGACCCAACCAGCGACCGCGCCTTTGGCCTGCGCTATCGCCTGATTGAACAGTTGCGCGCGGTTGTCTGAGAGATGTGGTACTTCTGTCCTCTTTCCCATTCGCTCGGGGCAGGATAAACCCGGCGCATGAAGTGGAACCTGCCCAATATCCTGACCCTGCTGCGCCTGCTTGCCGCGCCCGGCCTGGCCGTCATGTTTCTCTATTTCACACGGCCCTATGCAGACTGGTTCGCGCTAATCCTGTTTGTCTCTGCGGCGATCACCGACTGGTTCGACGGCTATCTGGCAAGGGCCTGGAAACAGGAAACCAAGATGGGTGCGATGATGGACCCGATCGCCGACAAGGCGATGGTGGTGATCGCGCTGATGATCCTTGTGGGCTATTCCACCGAACACTGGACGCCATGGCTGGTGCTGCCTGCCACGGTGATCCTGTTCCGCGAGGTCTTTGTCTCGGGCCTGCGCGAATATCTCGGCGATGTGGCCGGCACGCTCAAGGTCACCAAGCTGGCCAAGTGGAAGACCACCGCCCAGATGATCGCCATCGCGGTCCTGTTCAGTCAGGGCATTTTCGAACACTATCTGGTGATGTCCTCGTTCGGCATGGATCAGGGGATCGTCGATCAGATCATGGCGGGCGAGGTCGCGGACCTGCACGGCCTGCGTTGGAAGCTGGATGGCATGATCTGGTCCGGACGCGTGGGCCTGTGGCTGTTGTGGATCGCGGCGGCGCTGACATTGATCACGGGCTTTGACTACCTACGTAAAGCCATGCCGCACCTGAGGGAGACGCGCTGATGGATGTTCTCTATTTCGCCTGGGTCCGCGAGCGGATCGGTGTGCCGCGCGAGCGGGTCGAAACCGGGGCGCAGACAGTGGCGCAACTGGTCGAGGAGTTGCGCGCGCGCGAGCCGCGTTACGAGGCGGCCTTTGCCGACCTGACCGCCCTGCGGGTGGCGCTGGATCAGGATCTGGCCGATTTCGACGCATCGCTCAGCGGCGTGCGCGAAGTGGCCTTCTTTCCGCCGATGACCGGGGGCTGAGCCCGATGCGGGTGGTGGTCCAGAAGGAACCCTTTGACCTTGGCGCCGAGGCCAACGCCTTTGCCGCCGCCGATACAGGCATGGGCGCCATCGTGACCTTTACCGGCGTGGTGCGCGATCTGGCGCAGGGCGATCTGGATGTGATGGAGATCGAGCATTATCCGGGCATGACCGAAAAAGCGCTGACCAGGATCGCGACCGAGGCGCAGGAACGCTGGTCGCTGGGCGATGTGCTGGTAATCCACCGCTACGGGCGGTTGGCGCCCGGCGACCGGATCATGATGGTCGCCACCGCCGCACCCCATCGCAAGGATGCTTTCGAGGCCGCCGAATACCTGATGGACTATCTGAAATCCCGCGCTCCGTTCTGGAAAAAGGAAATCACCGGGACTGGCGCAGGCTGGGTCGCTGCCAAGGACGAAGACGAAGACGCCCTGACCCGCTGGTAGGCGCCCCGCGACGGTCGCTCAGCCGTGATGATGGCGTAGCTCTTCGGCCTCTTGCCGGGCGGCGCGCAACCCGTCCATGGCAGCGCCCAGTTCTGCCTCGGTCTGGGTTAGCTGATTGGTCAGCTCGGCCTCGCGCTGTTGCAGATAGGTGATCGCCTGATCGCGGGCCTCTTCGGCCTCGTGCAATTCCTGGCTCATCCGGTCCAGATCGGCCACATCGCTTTGCCGCACGCGGGTGAACCGGTGCACCAGCCAGTTCGCGAACCATCCCATGGAAAAGGCCACGAACAGGATGATGGCGGTGGTGATGATGAATTCGGTTCTGTTCACTTACTGATCCTCCCCGGTGGCCCCGGTGGTGCTCTGTTCGGTATCCGCATCGCCGGATTGCTCTGCCTCGACCTGTTCCAGCGCCGTGGTGTGTTCGTCTGCCTGTTCCGGTCGGATCAGGCGGAATTCGATGCGGCGGTTGGCTTCGCGACCATCCTCGCTCCCGTTATCGGCGATCGGTTGGCTTTCGCCATAACCGACGGCGGCATAGCTGGCGGTCAGCACCCGGCGCGCGCGTAGCTCGTTCAGAACCGACTGTGCGCGCGCCTGGCTAAGCTGCTGGTTCATCTCTTCGCGGCCCTGACTGTCGGTATGACCCTGGATTTCCAGCCGGATCGGTCCGCAGCTCTGCAACAGCTCCGCGATCCGGTCCATCGTGCCCGAGGCACTGGCCGCAATGGTGGCAGATCCGGGTTCAAAGGCGATCTTGTCATTCGCCTGCACCTCGGCCAGCAGAGCCTCGCACCGGTCGGCGTCCAGGCTGGTTTCTGCGGGTTCTGGCGGCGCCTCATAGGCGATTTCCAGATCGAAGCTCTGGTTCTCACCCAGCTTGTCGGCCAGCAGGCGGGCGATCTCGGCGCTGGCCTCTTCCAAATGGCTGGTACCGCGCAGGACAACCAGATCAGGAGTTACCACAAGAGCGCCCTTGCTGAGCGTCGCCAGCGCCTCGAGGCCGGCCAACACCCTGACGGGCCAGTCGGCCGGCAGATCGGGAACGATCCGGGCGGCGGTATAGACCGCAGCTGCGCCGAACGCCGCCTTAGCATAGCTGTCCACCATCTCGCGGGCATAGTCGCTGCCAAGGCGACCGCGCAGTTGCACCAGCCCCTCGGGGCTTAGTGTGGCGGTAAACTCGGGCGGGCCGACTGTTTGCTTGGTTTCTGGCTCGGGCAAGACCGCATGCAAGGCAAACACATCTGGCAGACCGGTTTCCAGTTCTCCGACCACGCGGTCGAACAGGGCCGGGTCGGTGCCCTGCGCAACGACCAGCGTGATGTCGGCATCCGCGATGGTCACCGTGCCCCGGCCCAGTTCGGCCAGTGCGGCAAGGCTCAACTCGGCCGCCTTGGCCCAGCGGGGCGACGGTACGCCCATCCCGATGGTGCACGAAGCATTGCCCTGCATCCCGGCATTGCGGGCGGCGGTCAGGATACGGTCGCGGGCGGCCTCGGTGTCGGCGGCGCAGGCATCGAAGCGGGCACCCTCCTCGTCGATCAGGAACCGCAGGGTAAACGGCGTCAGCACCGGACGCGGTGCCGCGATATCGAGACCGATCCGCAGCGACGGCGGCGCGGCGCGGTTCAGCGCCTGTTCCAGTCTTTTCTTGTCGGCGCCGCTGTCCGATATGGCGCGCACGGTCACCCGTCCGGCGCTGACCGAGATTTTCGAACGCGGCAGCATACCCAGCGCGACCACCGCGTAATCGAGAGCATCCTGCCAGCCTTCGGGGACGGGATAGCTGGCGGTTTCCAGCAGATCGGCCACTTGCTGCCCGTCGGCCAGCCGTTTCAGCGAGGTCAGAAGCGCCTTCCGGTTCATCGAGGCGGGAACCAGGCCGATGATCGACACGCCGGAATCGTTGCGTAGTATTTCGATCGAAAATTTCGGAGCGGCCAAGCCGGCCGAGGGTCGTACCTGCATCATGTCGATAACGCGCGAAGCATCGACCTCGCCCCCCACCACCGACAGCGCGTTGAACCGCGTCGCCTCGTCCGGGGCCATGCCGGTAACGATGACCTGCAAGCCATTGGCCTGAACCTCAGCCCAATTGTGGCCGGCCCGATCCAACCCGCGCCGCACGGCAATTTCCGAGTTCTCCTCGACTGCAGTCACGGCAAAACTGGCGGCCACACCGCAAATCAGCGCTGCCAGAACAAAGGTCAGCGCGACCACGAGGGTCAGAGGAAGTCGCATCAACAGGTCGTATCTCTCCGGTTTGTGGAAGAGTTCTTAACTCCCCGGGATCGATGGTGCAATCACACGAACAACGCGATCAGAAAGAAGATGAGCGGAATCAGGCCGGTGTCGCGATTGACCCGAAACAGTTGCAGCAGTTTGCGATTGTCTTTGAGGTCCAGTCCACGCAGTTGCCAGGCCATGTGCCAGCCCATCGCCCAGGGTCCCGCCAGCGCCAGGACCAGCGCCAGGATCGAGGCATCTGGCAGCGCGGCCTCGATCACCGCGATCCCCATCAGGCTGACGGTTGCGACCAGGAAATAGGCCATCCATCGCGGCGTCTGGTCGCCAAACAGCCGGGCAGTGGACTTGACCCCGATCAGCGCGTCATCCTCGGTATCCTGATGCGCATAGATCGTGTCATAGAACAGCGTCCAGGCGATGCCCGCCACATAAAGGAACACCGCCCCCCATCCCAGCGAGCCGGAATGCGCTGTCCAGGCCAGTAGCGCGCCCCAGTTGAACGCCAGCCCCAGAAACACCTGCGGCCACCAGGTGAAGCGTTTCGCATAGGGATAGACCGCCACCGGCAACAGAGACAGCACGCCCATGGCAATGGCCGCCCGGTTGAACGTCAGCAGGATCATCAACGCCAACAGCGCCTGCGCCACCATCCAGACCACCGCCATCCGGACGCTCACCTGCCCCGAGGGGATCGGGCGCGAGCGCGTCCGTTCGACCCGACCGTCGAAATCGCGATCGGTGATATCGTTCCAGGTACAGCCCGCGCCCCGCATCAGGAACGCGCCCATGCTGCAACCGACAGCAATCCACAGATCGCCCCAGCGCGCATCCTGCCCGTCAAGCATGGCCAGCGACAATCCCCACCAGCAGGGGATCAACAACAACCAGGTGCCGATGGGCCGATCGGCCCGACTCAGCCGCAAATAGGGGCGCGACCAGGCCGGTGCATGGATATCGACCCAGTTGCCGGTCACCGCATCTGCGACCTGACCGTCTGGCGTTGGGGCTTGGCCTTGCATATGTAGTCTTTCATGAGTGCAAAGATCAGACTGTATGTAGAGCAGGCGCTGGGCCAGGGGCAACCGGTTCCAGTGTCGCGCGACCAGGCGCATTACCTCTTCGGGGTGATGCGGCTTGACGTGGGCGCGGCCGTGGCGCTGTTCAACGGGCGTGACGGCGAATGGCTGGCCCAGGTGACCGAGGCTGGCAAACGCGGCGGTACGCTGGTCTGCGAGACGCAGACCAGACCGCTTCAATTGCCCCCCGATCTCTGGCTGCTGTTCGCTCCGATCAAGAAGGCGCGCACCGATTTCATCGTCGAGAAAGCGGCCGAGATGGGGGCGGCCCGGATCGTGCCGGTGCAGACCGATTTCACCAATTCCGAACGCATCCGCCAAGACCGGCTCCAGGCCCACGCCATCGAGGCCGCCGAACAATGCGGCGGCACCTTCGTGCCCGAGGTGACGGATCTCCAAAAACTCTCGCGCCTGCTGGATCATTGGCCCGCCGAGCGGCAGCTGATGTTCTGCGACGAGGCCGAGGCCGGGTCCGCCCTGCGCCTCGCCTCGGAGGCGCGGAACAAACCCTGGGCCATCCTGATCGGCCCCGAGGGCGGCTTCTCCGAAGCCGAGCGCAAGCGTCTGCACACAATGACCGAGGCCCATGTGGTCAGCCTTGGCCCCCGTATCCTGCGCGCCGATACGGCGGCGGTGGCAGCCATGACCCTGTGGCAACAAGCGCTAGGGGATTGGGCATGAGCTTCGTCCGACCCGAAGCGCGCGCCGCGCTGTGGCGCTGGCGTGAGGTGCTCGCAGGGCTTGCGCTGGTCCTTCTTGGGTTCAGCTGGATCGCGGGACCGGGTGGTCTGTTGGGCTGGACCGGGTGGCCGGTCGCGGCGGCCGGCGTGATACTGGCGGTCGTCGGGGTCCAGCGCGCACGGTTCCGCACCGGTGGTGGCGGGCCCGGTATCGTGCTGCTGGACGAGGGCGAGATCACCTATATGGGGCCGCTTGGCGGCGGTTCGGTTGCAGCGGCCGAGATCGAGCGGCTGACCTTTGACCCAACCGCCACCCCGCCGCATTGGCTGCTGGAACAAAAGGGGCGCGACGTGCTTGCCATCCCCGTCAATGCCGAGGGGGCCGAGGTCCTGTTCGACAGTTTTTCGGCATTGCCCGGTCTCAGGACCGAGCGCATGCTGACCGCGTTGAAAACCGAAGCCCGCCATGCGGTGGTAATCTGGGAACGTACACCCTCACGTCCCGCGGCGCTGCCTTTGCACTGATCCGGTCAGGGTGTTGCATCGTTTCCGGTGATGGGCAGGCCAACACAACCGCGTGAGTTTCTACCCCCCATTCCATTGACACTTGCGTCAAATGTGCCACTTGTCGGCAGATCTAGTAAAGCCAAGACGGAGCCCGAGCATGTCCATTCCCCAGTCCGGCGGCGGACCGATCGAACGCCATGAACAGCTGGCCGAATACCTTGCCTCGGGCTGCAAGCCCAAGTCCGACTGGCGTATCGGCACCGAGCACGAGAAATTCGGCTACTGCAAGGACACGCTGAAACCGCTCCCTTACGAGGGCGAGCGCTCGATTCTCGCCGTGCTCCAGGGTCTACGCGACCTGCACGGCTGGGCCCCGCTGGAAGAGGGCGGCAAGCTCATCGGCCTGACCAAGGACGGCGCCAATGTCAGCCTTGAACCGGGTGGGCAGCTGGAACTCAGCGGCGCTCCGGTGGAAACCATCCACCAGACCTGCGACGAGGTGAACGACCACCTGCGCGATGTCAAGGATATCGCCGACAAGATCGGCGTCGGCTTCATCGGCCTTGGCGCCGCGCCGATCTGGACCCATGACCAGATGCCGCTGATGCCCAAGGGCCGCTACAAGCTGATGGACAACTACATGCAACAGGTGGGCACTTCGGGCACCACCATGATGCGCCGCACCTGCACGGTGCAGGTGAACCTCGATTTCTCCTCCGAGACGGACATGGTGCAGAAACTGCGTGTCGCCATCGCGCTGCAACCGGTGGCCACCGCGCTGTTTGCCAATTCCCCCTTCCTCGAAGGCAAGCCCAACGGCCATAAAAGCTGGCGCGCCCGTGTCTGGCGGCATCTGGATGACGACCGCACCGGAATGGTGCCCTTCGTGTTCGAAGAGGGGTTCGGGTTCGAACGGTGGGTGCAATACGCGCTCGATGTGCCGATGTATTTCGTCTACCGCGACGGCGCGTATATCAACGCGCTGGGCCAGTCGTTCCGCGATTTCCTCAAGGGCGAACTGCCCGCGCTGCCGGGCGAGACGCCGACGCTCAGCGACTGGGCCGATCACCTGACCACGCTCTTCCCCGAGGCGCGGATCAAGAAATTCATCGAGATGCGCGGTGCCGATGGCGGCCCGTGGCGCAGGCTCTGCGCGCTGCCCGCCTTCTGGGTCGGGCTGATGTACGACCAGTCCGCGCTCGATGCCGCCTGGGATCTGGTCAAGGACTGGGATGCCGAAACCCGCGACACCTTGCGGGTGGAAGCCAGCCGCCAGGGGCTCCAGGCGCGGGCAGGCAATATCGACATGCACGCGCTGGCGCGCGAGGTGGTGGCGATCTCCGAGGCCGGCCTCAAATCCCGCGCCCGCCCCGGCGCCGGCGGCATGGTCCCGGACGAGACCCACTTCCTGAGCGCGCTGAAAGACAGCGTCGAAACGGGCAAGACCCCCGCCGACGAACTGCTCGACCATTACAACAGCGACTGGAACGGCGACCTGAGCCAGATCTACGCACAATACAGCTATTGACTGCCCCCGGCGGCCAGTTGCCTTTTCGGGCAGAGTCCTTGCTTGACGAGCGCAGTTCGCGCGCCATATCCGGCTAGGCTGTCAGTTGCGAGCTGGCCGCGTCAGTACGACCAAAATTCTGGGCGTTTTGGTCCAAATAGGCCTCCATGCTAGCGTCGACGATAGACCACTGTTTCGAAATCATCCGGAAACGAGGAGGCGCATCATTGCTGCAACGTTATTTGACCGTCTGGGAGGAGCGGACGGTATCCGACGCATCGTCGGTGTACTTGTCGATAATCACGCCAAAAACCCTGTCGTGGCGCCACGATTTGCGGGAAGCGATATGAAGAACCTCAAGAAAATGGCCGGAGATTTCTTCATAGCTGGCTCTGGCGGGCCCGAGATTTATACGGGCAAGGACATGATTGCGGCCCACAAGCACATGAATATCAGTGGAGACGAGTTTGTCGCAGTTCTCGACGATGCGATGAACGCTCTGCAAGCGAACAATGTTGGTCAGCGGGAACAAGAAGAAGTCTTGTTTATTTTGTACAGCCTCAAAGATCAGGTCGTCGGAATCTGACTGTCTCGACACCGCGGCAACCCTGGGCATCTGTCTATGAATTGCCTGGTGAATGATGCTTACGCGCTGCTGATATTCGAACATTGCGCGATAGGCCCCTCTATTCTACATGCCGTGGCCTTGTGGACGGTTCTGCTACAGACTGCCCTACCCGCACACTACAAAACGCGACCGGCGGCAGTATGCACTGCCGCCGATCCTTGTTCCGGAAACCGGACTCAGTTCTGCAGTTCAGCCGGGCTCTTCGCGGCGATGTCGGTCCAGTTGGTGTCGGCTTTCACGATAAAGCCGGAGATGTCTTCTTCCCACTTGGCCTGGATCTCGTCGGACAGGTTCAGATACAGTTGGCCGTCAACGATCTTCCAGTTGTCCGGGTCTCCATCGAACTTGAAGCCCATCGCAGCGCCGAAGGCGCAATAGCCGCCATAAGCCGGCAGATAGGCTTCCGGGTTTGCCTCGAACGCCGCCTTGTTCTCGTTGTTGGCAAAGCGATAGGTGGCGTCATGATAGACCGAGGTGATCTTCCAGTCGCCTTCAGTGGCTTCGCCCACGGTGAAATAGGCCACCGGGTCATAGCCTTGCAGCGCCAGTCCGGTCGAGCTGGCGTTCAGTTCGACACCGGCTGCCAGGGCCGACCCGGCCAGCGTCAGCGACAGGGCGACGCCGCCGATGAAAGATTTGAGAGTGTTCATTCTATGTGCCTTTCGCGTTGATGGCCCCTTGGCGGTCTATGCGCTGTAAGGGCCCTTTGATCCCGCACGGCGTAATGCGCCGTGGTGACCCCGATCTGGGAGGTCCCCCGATCACGTTCAAAGCAACTCTTTTTGAGTGGGCGTGTTGTGTCGGTGAGCACGCCGGGAGCAGCAGGACCTAGCCCCGGTTTCCGTCGCGGCGCAACTGGCTAAGGAAGGTGATGACCTTGTCCAGCGGCATCTCGCAGGGCGCCAGCCGCGGTCCTGCGGTCAGGTCGTAGAAACAAAGGCTGATGTAATCGTTGCCGCCGCGCTCGTGCGCGACCAGCTTGATCGAGCGTCCCCCCGCAAAGACGGTCTTGCAAACCAGATAGCGCTTGCCTCCGGACCGACCGTGATGCGTGCCGAGCGGCCAGTTCCGCAGGCAGGTCAGCGCCGTCGGGATGGGGGTCAACTGGATTTCTGTCCGATGCGCGGCTCGGTGCCGGCCTTGAGGCGGGCGATATTGGCGCTGTGGCGCCAATAGACCAGCAGGGTCAACGCGATGCCCAGGAACAGTGTTGTGCCATGGCCAAGAAAGACCAGCCACAGCGTCGAGCTGGCCGCCGCTGCCAGGGCACTGAGTGACGAAATACGGGTGACAAAGGCAACCACCATCCAGGTCAGACAGCAGGCGATGCCGACAGGCCAGGCCAACGCCAGCCACAGACCCAGAAAGGTGGCGACTCCCTTGCCCCCCTTGAAGCCCAGCCAGACCGGATAGCAATGGCCCAGGAACGCTGCCAGCGCCGCCAGTTGTGCGGCATCCTCGCCAGCGAACACCCGCGCCAGCAGCACCGCCACCGCCGCTTTGCCGCCGTCCAATAGCAGGGTCAGTGCCGCCGCCTTCTTACTGCCGGTGCGCAGCACGTTGGTGGCACCGATATTGCCCGAACCGATCTGGCGAAGGTTGCCCAGACCCATCATGCGCGACAGCAGCAGGCCAAAAGGTATGGAACCCAACCCATAGCCGATCAGGGCCCAGAGGATCAGAGTGTTGGTGGCGGTCTCGATCGGTGGCATCAATCTCTCCGATAGACGGGCAGGCCCGCGACATAGGTTGCCAGCACCCTACCTTGCATCCGCTGGCCGTCAAACGGAGTGTTCTGCGATTTCGATTTCAGCGTGAACCGGTCCAGTACAAAGGGTACATCCGGGTCGAACAGCACCAGATCGGCGGGCGCCCCCGCGCTCATCCGTCCCGACGCCAGCCCCAGCCGCCGCGCCGGGTTCAGCGCCATGGCCCGGAACAGGGTCGGCAGGTCCAGTTGGCCCGCGTGGTAAAGCCTGAGTGCCGCTGGAAGCAGGGTTTCCAGCGCCACCGCGCCACTGGCGGCCTCCTCAAAGGGCAGCCGCTTGCTTTCCTCGTCCTGCGGTGTGTGCATGGAACTGATCGTGTCGATCAGGCCCGTGCGCACCGCCTCGATCACCGCCTGCCGGTCGTCCTCGCTGCGCAAGGGCGGCTTGACCTTGAAGAAGGTGCGATAGCCCGACACATCCAGTTCGTTCAGCGTCAGGTGATGGATCGAGGTACCTGCGGTGATGTCCAGTCCGTTCCTCTTCGCGCGTTCCAGCGCGGGCAGGGCGCGCGCGGTGGTGATCTGGTCGGCGTGGTACTTCGCCCCGGTCATCTCCAACAGCGCGATATCCCGGTCCAGACCCATCCGTTCCGCCATGGGCGACACGGCGGGCAGGCCATAGAGTGCCGCGAACTTGCCGCTGGTGGCTGCCGCCCCCTCGCTCAGCCCCGGTTCCTGCGGATGCGCGATCACCAGAGCGCTGCAGGACCTGGCATAGGTCAGCGCGCGGGAAAACACCTTGGTATTGGCGACCACATGGTCGCAATCGGTGAACGCCACCGCGCCCGCATCCAGCAGGAAGCCGATCTCGGTCATCTCGCGGCCTTGCCGCCCCTTGGTCAGTGCCGCCATCGGCAGCACGTTGACCGGCGTATCGGCCTGCGCCCGGCGGGTGACAAACTCCAGCGCCTCGGGCGTGTCGATGGCCGGGTGAGTGTCGGGCCGGGTGATGATGGTGGTGACACCGCCCGCCGCCGCTGCAAGTCCTGCGGATTTAAAGCTCTCCTTGTGGCGCTCGCCCGGCTCGCCCACCTTGACCCCGATATCGACGATGCCGGGGGCCAGGCACTTGCCGCCGCAATCGACCACCTCGACATGCTCGGGCACGCCGGTCTCGTGGCCCTGCGCCACGATCCGCCCGCCCTCGACCAGCAACGCACCGCGTTCGTCGGTGCCTGCCTCGGGGTCGATCAGCCGGGCATTGGTGAAAAGGATGTTGCTCATGTCATCGCCCTTTCGATGGCGGCCTTGGTGGCGGCCGGATCCGCCTGATACTTGATCAGGTGCTTGTCACCGCCCTTGGTGATCACCTGCACATAGCTGCCCATGGTGCGCACCATTTCGATCTGGTTGAGCGGTACGCGGGGGCCGGGCCCGCTGAGCGTGCCCCCGGAGATCTCCCAGACCACCGCCAGTTCCTCGGAAGCGAGGTACCAGCCGCGCAGGGCAATCGCGGCCAGACCCGCTGGAGCGCCGGTCCAGATATAGGGGTTGCCCAATGCCCAGAGCACGGCCATGGCGCCACCCATGGCGATTGCCGCCATCCATGTGTGGTTGCGCAGATAGGCCTGCCGGTCTGCAACAAAGCGGATCACAGGATCAGCCATGCCAGCCCCACGATGATCAGTGACATGATGATGGCAAACAGGGCGAAGCCGATATTGCGTGCCTTGCGCCGTGCCGCGCGCGGAGAAAGGCGGGGCGCGGAATGGGGCAGGGCGCTGGCGGTCTCTATCGGGGTGCCGGTCCAGTCGGTTCCGGCCTCGCGATAGGTACCGATCGGGATCAGGGCAGGTGGCAGCGGCAGGTCCAGCGCCCGCCCGCCAAAGGCCCGGCTGCGCAGCATCAGCACCCAGCCAGTGCGCGCCCGCAAGTCCGCTCGGTCGAACTGGTCCTCGGGCACGCCCAACCCCTCGGCCAGATACCCGTCAAGGCCAAGCTCTTCGAGATCAGCAACCGGAAAGACCTCGACATGATCCATGTCGAGCGTTTCGGCCCCCAACAGCTGCGCCACCGCACCCGGCTCGCGCAGGAACCGCGCCTCTTCGGGCCGCATGTCGAGGGAATAGAGCCGGATCACGCCGTGTTCGGTTGCGGAAACGTCCAGCCGGGTCATGCGGCCTCGCGCTGGTTGCGGGCCAGCAGCTCCATCGCCGCCATACGCACGGCGACGCCCATTTCCACCTGTTCCTGGATCACCGAGCGGTTGATGTCGTCGGCCAGTGTTCCGTCGATCTCGACCCCCCGGTTCATTGGGCCGGGATGCATCACGATGGCGTCCGCCTTGGCGAGGCCGAGTTTGTCGCGATCCAGCCCGTAGCGGTGGTAATACTCGCGCTCGGACGGGATGAAGCCGCCATCCATCCGCTCGCGCTGAAGGCGCAGCATCATTACCACATCGACGTCTTTCAGGCCCTCGCGCATTTCGTCATAAACCTCGGCGCCGAACGCGGCGAACTGGCCGGGAACCAGCGTTGGCGGGCCGATCAGGCGGATCCGGTTTTCCATCTTGCCCAGCAGGATCAGGTTCGAGCGGGCAACGCGGCTGTGCGCGATGTCGCCGCAGATGGCGATGTTCAGCCGGTGCAGCCGCCCCTTGGCCCGGCGGATCGTCAGCGCATCCAAGAGCGCCTGTGTCGGGTGTTCGTGCCGCCCGTCGCCCGCATTCAGCACCGCGCAATTGACCTTCTGCGCCAGCAGGTCCACGGCGCCCGAATGCGGATGCCGCACGACAAGCAGGTCAGGATGCATCGCGTTCAATGTCATCGCGGTGTCGATCAGGGTTTCGCCCTTCTTGATCGAGCTTGCCTGCATCGACATGTTCATCACATCCGCTCCCAGCCGCTTGCCCGCCAGTTCGAAACTGGCCTGCGTGCGGGTGGAGTTTTCAAAGAACATGTTGATCTGGGTCAGCCCCGACAGCACGTCGGAATGCTTGGCCGATTGCCGGTTCAGGGCCACATAGGTCTCGGCCAGGTCCAGAATGGCGGTGATATCGGCGGGAGACAGCTGTTCGATGCCAAGCAGGTGTCGGTGGGCAAATGACATGGGCGGCTCCGGTCAGGCGATTGCGCCGCTTATAGAAAGGGTGCGGTCTGGGGGCAATACGGCCCTTCGCCTCAGTCGGCGGGCGCGCAGCCGCCCTCGGGCAGGCAGATCTCGCCCGGTTTGCACCATTTGCCCTGTCCGCAATCGACCGCCAGCTGCGGGACACAGCCCCGTTCGGCCGAGCATTTGAAGCCGGGCCTGCATTGCGATCCGGTCTCTTCGCAAAGGAACCAGCCGACGCGACTGCACCCGCCACCGGGCAGGCATTGAGTGCCTGCCGGGCAGACCCGCCCGTCCTTGCAGGGTGTGTTTATCGGAGTTTCCAGCTCGCGCGTTGTGATAGGAACGCATCTGCCACTGACGGTGCAGGTCATGCCGGGGCCGCAGGTCAGGCCCGATTGGCAGCTGCCGTCTCCCTTGGGGGCGCAGCGGGTACCACCCGCCACACATTGCTCGAACGGGCCGCACGAGCGCCCGCCGCCGCAACAAGTCGCGCCCAGGGGGATGCAATAGCCGTCCCAGGAACAGGTCTGCGCCCCTGAACAACAGCTTGTCGCACCACACCGCAAGGTTCCGGGCGGGCAATCTGCGGTTGCGGCGCCAGCAGGCAGCGTGACGCAGAACCAGAGCAGAAATGGCAACAGCAAGAGGTGGACGCGGGACATGACCCCATGCTCGACCCCGTCGCGCGCGCTGTCCAGCCCAATCCGCTTTCCCTTGCCGCAGGGACGGTTAGATTGGGGGCATGGAATCGGCACTTGACCCTCATACCGCGCTGGCCCTGCTGCAATGGCAGGTCGAACTGGGTGTGTCCGAGACGATCATGGATGCGCCGCTGGATCGCTATGCGCTGACCGACACCGAACCGCGCCAGTCGGTGCATGCGACGCCCGATCCGCGTCGCCCGGCAATGCCCGCGCCGCCTCCCAAGGCGCCCGAGGTCGATCCGGCCCAAGAAGCTGCGCACGCCGCGCGTGCGGCAGCTTCGCTCGATGCCTTGCGTGCTGCGCTGGCCGCGTTCGAGTATTGCGAATTGAAGCGCGGGGCCCGCAATCTGGTCTTTGCCGATGGGGCGCCCGGTGCGCGGGTGATGATCATTGGCGAGGCTCCGGGCCGTGACGAGGATCGCGAGGGCCGTCCCTTTGTCGGCCGGGCCGGGCAGTTGCTGGACCGGATGCTGGCGGCGATCGGTCTCAGCCGGTCGGAGAGCGTCTATATCACCAACGTCCTGCCATGGCGGCCCCCGCAGAACCGCGACCCGTTGCCGGTGGAAATCGGCATGATGAAGCCGTTTCTGGAACGGCATGTGGCATTGGCCTCGCCCGAGGTGCTGGTGTTGATGGGCAATATCAGCTGCGAAACGGTGCTGGGCCGACGCGGGATTACCCGGTTGCGCGGGCAATGGACCCAAGCCATGGGCCTGCCGGTGCTGCCGATGTTTCATCCGGCCTATCTGCTGCGTCAGCCGCAGATGAAGCGGCACGCCTGGGTCGATCTGCTGGAGCTTCAGGCGAAGCTGAGGGAGGCGTGATGCGCATTCTGGCCTTTTCCGATCTGCACATGGCGCGCGCCCGGGCCGCCGATCTGGTTGCCGCCAGTCTTGAGGCCGATCTGGTCATCGGGGCGGGCGATTATTGCAACGGGCGGCAGGGCCTGGATAAGGCGATGGCCATGCTGGCCGGGATCATGGTGCCGCTGGTGCTGGTGCCCGGCAATGCCGAAAGCGCCGACGAGCTGCGCGCTGCCGCCCCCGATGGTGCCCATGTGCTGCACGGCTCAGGCGCGCGCATCGACGGGTTGCGCCTGTTCGGTGTGGGATACGGTGTTCCGCCCACCCCCTTTGGCGACTGGTCCTGCGACCTGACCGAGGGCGCGGCGGCCGAATTGCTCGACCGCTGCACAGGTGCCGATATCCTGATCACCCATTCGCCGCCCAAGGGGATCGGCGATGTGACCGGAACCGGGCTTTCGGTCGGGTCGACCGAGATCCGCGACGCTATCGAACGGGTCCAGCCGCGGCTGGCGCTTTGCGGACATATCCATGACAGCTGGGGGGCCGAAGGCATGATCGGGCGCAGCCGCATTGTCAACCTTGGCCCCACCGTGAACTGGTTCGAGATACCGGCATGATCGATCCGGTCACCTTGCTTACATTCGTCCCCGCCGCGCTCGCGCTGAACCTGACACCGGGGGCCGACATGATGTTCTGTCTCGGGCAGGGGCTGCGCGCGGGTCCGCGCGCGGGCTGGGCCGCCAGCGCCGGGATTTCGGCGGGTGGCATGGTGCATGTTTCGATCGCGGGACTGGGTCTGGGGGCTGCGGTACAGGCGATGCCCTGGCTGTTCGACGTGATCCGCTGGGTCGGGGTTACCTATCTGCTCTGGCTGGCCTGGTGCGCGTTGCGGCAAGAGTTCAGCGCATCCGAGGTGCCGGTACGCCCGGCGCGCCGCGCCTTTCGTGACGGGATGCTGGTAAACCTCACCAACCCCAAGGTGATCCTGTTCGTGCTTGCCTTCATCCCGCAATTCATCGACCCGGCTGCCGGACCGATCCTGATGCAATTCCTGACCTTTGGCCTTGTAATCGCGATCGGCGGATTCATCGTCAACGGCATGGTGGGTCAGTTCGCTGGCGGATTGGGCAGACGGCTGACCGGCGATCCGCGATTGGGCCGTCTGCTCAGCCGCTTTACCGCCGGCATTTTCGCCGCGCTGGCGCTGCGGCTTGCCTTGCTAGAAAGGACCTGACCCCTTGTCCCGCATCGACGAAAGCCTCGATTTCATCCCGGTCCGTATCGCTGTGCTGACCGTGTCGGATACCCGCTCGCTGGAGGAAGACCGCTCGGGCCAGACGCTGGTCGACCGGATCGCACGGGCAGGCCATGTGCTGGCCGACAGGCGTATCATCCGGGACGAACGCGCCCAGATTGCCGACCAGCTGCGCGCCTGGGTTGCAGACCCCGAGATCGACGTGATCATCTCGACCGGCGGCACCGGCCTGACCGGGCGCGACGTGACCGTCGAGGCCCATCGCGACGTCTATGAAAAAGAGATCGAGGCCTTTGCCACCGTCTTTACCCTGATCTCGATGGAAAAGATCGGTACCTCGGCGGTACAGTCACGCGCCACGGGTGGTGTGGCGGGCGGCACTTATCTGTTCGCATTGCCCGGCAGCCCCGGTGCCTGCAAGGATGCCTGGGACGGAATTCTGGAAAAACAGCTGGATTATAGGCACCGGCCCTGCAATTTCGTGGAAATCATGCCCAGACTGGACGAACATCTGCGACGGAAATAGCTTTGCGACCCGTTCAAGCACTCGGGGCTTGGCGTTTTTCCATGCGCTGCTAGTTCTGTTACAGTGCGATCCTGAGCGAGCGGGGTGCGAAAACCGATGCGATTTTTGCGGCAGAGCCTTTTGGGTGTCTTTCTGGCCTCGGTGGCGTTTGCCCTGCTGATCTGGGCCGGACAGCTGGTGATGGAGGCGGTGCAAACCAGAATGGCCGGTGACCGCAAGCCGCCGGCCGCGCGCGAACGGGTCTTTGCGGTCAATGTGCAGCGTGCCGAATATGGCACCGTCACCCCGGTTCTCGAAGCCTTCGGTCAGGTCCAGAGCCGCCGCACGCTGGAACTGCGCGCCGCGATGGGCGGGCGGGTGATCGGCCTGTCGGACAATTTCGTCGAGGGCGGCACGGTCGCGATGGGCGAGGTGCTGGTGCGCATCGACCCGGCCAAGCCGCAGACCGAGCTGGACCGCGCGCGATCCGACCTGATGGATGCCGAGGCCGAGGAACGCGATGCCGCAAGGGCGCTGATCCTGGCCGGTGACGAGTTGCAGGCCGCCGAGGATCAGTCGGCCTTGCGGGCCCAGGCGATGAAGCGGCAACGGGACCTGGTGGAACGCGGCGTCGGCAGCGCCGCCGCCGCCGAGACCGCAGAGCTGGCCGATGCCCAGGCGCGGCAAGCCGTATTGGCGCGGCGCATCGCGGTGGCCCAGGCCGAGGCGCGCGTGGATCAGGCCGCGACCCGTCTGGCCCGCGCCCGGCTGGCGCTGGAACAGGCCGAACGCGATCTGACCGAAACCGAGGTGACAGCCCGGTTCGATGGCACGCTCAGCGGCGTGACTCTTGTCGAGGGGCGGCTGGTGGCGGTGAACGAGAAGCTGGCCGAACTGATCGACCCCGACGCGCTCGAAGTGGTGTTCCGCGTCTCGACGGCCCAGCATACGCGGCTGCTGGATGCGGCCGGTCGTTTGATTGGTGCTGCAGTCGAGATCGAGTTGGATGTGGCGGGGGCCGATCTGACCGCCACCGGCACTGTCAGCCGCGACAGCGCGGCAGCGGGCGAGGGACAGTCGGGCCGGGTGATCTATGCCCGTCTCGATGCGGCGCCGGGGTTCAAGCCCGGCGATTTCGTCACCGTCCGTGTCGAGGAACCGCCGCTGGCCGATGTGGTCCGCTTGCCGGCCTCGGCGCTGGATGCGGCGGACACGGTGCTGGTTCTGGACAGTGAGGACCGGCTGGAACAAGTGCCGGTCACCTTGATCCGGCGGCAGGGTGATATGGTACTTATCCGGGGCGAGGGGCTTGCCGGGCGCGAGGTGGTGCTGGGCCGCACGCCGCTGCTTGGCCCTGGTATCCGGGTCCGTCCCCTGAGGGACGAGGCGCAGGCGGGCAGCCCCGATCTGTCGATGCTGGAACTGAGCGACGAACATCGTGCCCGGCTGGTGGCGCTGGTC
This sequence comes from Ruegeria sp. BHSC223, assembly GCF_059613025.1. Lineage (NCBI taxonomy): Bacteria > Pseudomonadati > Pseudomonadota > Alphaproteobacteria > Rhodobacterales > Roseobacteraceae > Ruegeria > Ruegeria sp. BHSC223. The sequence continues at coordinate 454,360 of NZ_JBXWRR010000002.1, read as the reverse complement.
GAAGCCAATGAGCGGATGCCCTCTGAAGTGAAGGCCAAGGTGCTGGGCCAGCTCGCGGAAACCCGCGTTCCCGCCGGGCTGGTGGCCCGGCTGGAAGACCGGGCCGGGGGCTGATCCGCGATGGTGCGCGGCATCCCCAGCGCGGCGGGCGGCTTGCTCAGCTATTTCACCCGGCACCGGACGGCGGCGAACCTGCTCTTGATGGTGTTGCTGGTGCTGGGCGCGGCGGCGATACCCAACATGCGGGCGCAGTTCTTTCCCGATGTGATCGTGCAAAATGTCTCGGTCAACGTGGAATGGGAGGGCGCCGGCCCCGAGGATGTGGACAGCGCCATCGTGCAGGTGCTGGAACCGGCGTTGCTGGCGGTCGACGGGGTGGAAAGCACCACCGCCAGTTCCCGCGAAGGGCGCGCCGATATCGAGCTGGAATTCGAGCCCGGCTGGGACATGTCGCAGGCCGCCGACGATGTGCAGGCCGCCGTCGACGCGGTCACCACCCTGTCCGAGGATGCCGAGGACCCGGCGGTGCGCCGGGGCGCCTGGCGTGACCGGGTGACCGATGTGGTGATCACCGGGCCGGTCGGTCCACAGCAGCTGGCGCTCTTTACAGACGAGCTGATCGTGCGCCTGTTCGAGATCGGCGTCACCCGCACCACCATTCGCGGCATCGCCGCGCCGCGCACGGTGGTCGAGGTCTCCTCGGCCAAGCTGATCGCCAATGATATCTCGATGAACGAGATTGCCACGGCCATCGCCGCCGAGGTTACCGGCGACCCGGCGGGTGATGTCTCGGGCGCCAATGCGCGCATCCGAACCGGGGTGGAAAAGCGCAGGCCCGAGGATATCGCGGGCATTGTCCTGCGCTCGAACCCCGATGGCTCCAAGCTGCGGATCGCGGATGTGGCCCAGATCCGGGTCGAAGGCGTCACCCGCGACCGCTCCTATTGGGTCGGCGACCAGCCGGCCATGTCGATCCGGGTCGACCGCTCCGACCGGGGCGACGCGATCCGGGTACAGAAGCAGGTCGCCGAGGTGGTCGAGCGGATGCAGGCCAGCCTGCCCCAAGGCGTCACCATGCAGCTGATCCGCACCCGGGCCGAGGCGATCAGCGACCGTCTCAACATTCTGGTCGACAACGGGCTGATGGGGCTGGCGCTGGTGGTGATGCTGCTGTTCCTGTTCCTGAACGCGCGCACCGCCTTCTGGGTTGCGGCGGGGATCCCGGCCTCGATGTTCGCGGCGATCGCACTGATGTATGTGGGTGGGCTGACCATCAACATGGTGTCGCTCTTTGGCCTGATCATCACGCTAGGCATCGTGGTCGACGACGCCATTGTCGTCGGTGAACATGCCGATTTCCGCGCCCGGCGCCTGGGCGAACACCCCGTGGTCGCCGCCGAGACCGCCGCGCGCCGCATGGCGATGCCGGTCTTTGCCGCGACGCTGACCACGATCATCGCCTTTTTCGGCCTGACCGCGATTGGCGGCCGGTTCGGCGAACTGATCCGCGACATCCCCTTTACCGTGATCGCGGTGCTGGCGGCCTCGCTGGTCGAGTGTTTCCTGATCCTGCCCAACCACATGTCCCATGCCATCGCCCATTCGGCCAAGGAACACTGGTATGACTGGCCCAACCGGGTGGTAAATCGCGGCTTTCGCTGGCTGCGCGATCACCTGTTCCGGCCCTTTGTCGGCTGGGTGGTCCAGGCCCGCTATGTGGTGCTGGCCGCGACCGTCACCGTGCTGGCCAGTCAGGCGGCACTGTTCATCACCGGTGATGTGCAATGGCGGTTCTTCAACGCGCCCGAGCGCGGATCGGTCACGGGTAATTTCATCATGGCCGAAGGCGCCACCCGCGCCGACACGCTGGAGATGATGCGCGAATTGCAGCGCGCCACCGAGGAACTGGGCCGCATCTACGAAGAGCGTCATGGCCGCAATCCGATCGACTATGTCCTGGCCGAGGTGGGCGGCAATGCCGGGCGCGGTCTGGCGGGGGCCGAGACCAAGGATGGCGACCTGTTGGGCGGTATCTCGATCGAGCTGATCGACGCCGATCTGCGCCCCTATTCCAGCTTTGCTTTTGTCGGCGAGTTGCAGGATTTCGTCACCCGCCACCCCAAGGTCGAAACGCTCAGCTTCCGTGGCTGGCGCTCGGGGCCGGGTGGCGATGCGCTGGACGTTCAGTTCTATGGCGCCTCGGCACAGGTGCTCAAGGCGGCGTCGAACGACCTTCAGGCGGCGCTGTTGCGCTATCCCGAGGTGTCGGCGGTCGAGGATGATCTGGCCTATGACAAGGAAGAGGTGGTGCTGGACCTGACCGCGCAGGGGCAGGCGATGGGCTTTACCGTCGACGCGCTGGGCCGGGCCTTGCGGGCGCGGCTCAACGGGATCGAGGCGGCCACCTATCCCGACGGTCCCCGGAGTGCCGAGATCCGGGTGGAACTGCCCGAGGGCGAACTGACCGCCGATTTTCTGGAGCGCACGCTGATGCGGGCGCCCGCCGGGGTCTATGTGCCGCTGGCCGATATCGTTTCGGTCAGCCAGCGCACCGGGTTTTCGACCGTTCGGCGCGAAAACGGCATCCGCCGGATCTCGGTCACCGGGGATATCTCCGAGGACGACCCGGCCCGGGCCACCGAGATCTCGACCGCGCTGGAAACGCAGATCCTGCCGCGCATCGCCAGTGAACGGCAGGTCGAATGGCGCATGGCGGGGCTGAGCGAGCAGGAGGACACGTTCCTGTCCGAGGCGGCGACCGGGCTGACCCTGTGCCTGACCGGCATCTACCTGGTGCTGGCATGGATCTTTGCCAGCTGGACCCGGCCGCTGGTGGTGATGGCGATTATCCCCTTCGGCCTCGTCGGGACGATCTGGGGTCACTATATCTGGGAGGTGCCGCTGAGCATGTTCACGGTTGTGGGCCTCTTGGGCATGACCGGCATCATCATCAACGATTCCATCGTGCTGGTGACAACCATCGACGAATATGCCGAGAGCAGGGGGCTTTTGCCCTCGATCATCGACGGGACGGCCGACCGGTTGCGGCCCGTTTTGCTGACCTCGCTGACCACGGTGCTGGGTCTGGCGCCGCTGCTATATGAAAGCTCGCAACAGGCGCAATTCCTCAAGCCCACGGTGATCACGTTGGTCTACGGGCTGGGATTTGGCGTGCTGTTGGTGCTGCTGGTGGTTCCCGCGCTGCTGGCGGTGCAGAATGATGTGGCGCGCCCGTTGTCGGCGTTGCGCCGGGCGCTGCGCGGCGGGGCGCCTCTGGCGCGGGGGGCGGTGGCGGTAAGCGGTGTGCTGACCTTGGCCTGGCTGGGTGTCACGGTGGCCTGGGTTGCGGTAACCGGCGCGCTGCCTGTCTGGATGCTGGGGCTGGTACCGCAGGTGCAGAGTTTGGCGCCGATGCCTACCGCGCTGGTGTTGTTCATTGCAGGGGCGCTTGTTGTCTGCTTGCTGGCAATGGCGGTCTCGGCACTGATCCTGATGCGCAACGCTGGACGCAAACCGGCCTGAGCGGGGTTTAGCTGGCGCGCAGCGCGATTTCCATCAGTTCGGTCACCCGGTCGATCACCGGCACCGTACCATCGCGCAGGTGATCAATCGGGAACCAGCGTGCATCCATCGCATCGTCGCCCGCCTGCAACGTGCCCCCCTGATACCGGCAGAGCACACCGACCAGCAGGTAATGCACCACGGCCTGCCCGTTGTCGTCGTGGTGGATCAGATCGAAATGGGTCAGATAGCGCTGGGCGCGGGCCTCGATCGCGGTTTCCTCGCGCAGTTCGCGCAAGGCGGCCTCGCGCACGGTTTCGCCCCATTCCACGTGGCCGCCGGGAAAGCCCCAAAGCCCGCGCCCGGGATCCTTGCCGCGCTGCGCCAGCAACACCTGGCCCTCGTGGATCACCACGGCCAGTGCGCCGATCTTTGGCTGGGGTGTCACCGATCAGCCCGGCAGGCAGCCGTGGATATCCACCGCCCGCTTGGCCCCCAGTACCGTAATCCGGATGCGCGAGCGGTCGACGGCGAAGGCGGTGCCGCCGGCATTGAGGATTTCCGAACTGGCGATCAGGGTATTGCCCTGGCGCCGGGTCTGCGCCTCGCCCGCCCAGAGAGTCGGGTCGCCCGGTTCGAACACGGCAAGTTCCGAGCCGCCGGTTGAAGGCATCGCGATCCGCGCTTCGATCCGCATACCGTCCTGGCTGGGGCTGATCCGGCAAGTGGCCGAGGTCACGCCCGCCTCGGCCGCCGAATAGGGCCGCCGGGCCAGCGCCGCCACGATGGCCGGGTTGCGCGGTGCGCCAGCGTCAAGCGTATGATCGAAGTCCAGATTGCCCGGTACGCAGATATCCTTGCAGACGCCAAATTCCATCTCGCCGCGCAGCCGTACCGGGCGGTTGGAATCCTTTGGGGTGATCTCGATCGGCAGCACCATCTGGTCGGTATAGCCGATCGACCGCAGGCCGCTTTGCTCGAACACTTCGGGTGCGGGCCAGGTGATGCTCACCTCGCCCAGATTGCGCGAGCCGCGCCAGTCGAAACTGGGAGGGATACCCGCTTCGCCCGGAGCGCGCCAATAGGTTTTCCAGCCCTCGGACAGGGTCATGCGGATCGCGCCCAGATAGGTGCCGCGTGGGGTCAGCCCGCCGTCGAGGATTTCGATCTGCACCAGATCGTCCAGCCCTGCGGCAGGCGCGGGATTGGCGAGCGGCAGGCTCAGCAGCGCGACAAGCGCCAAGGCAGAAAAGCGGGTCGACATGACCAATAGATGCGCTTTCAAATGCGGTTTGCCAAGTCACAATGCGGTCAACCGCGGGATTTCCGCGCGTCCTGCCCGCTGTCCCTTGCACCCTGGCCTGCGGTTGCCCATTGTAGGGCAAAGGAGAGCCCTAGCCGATGATGGACCTGACCGGAAAACTGCTGATCGCGATGCCGGGGATGGGCGATCCGCGCTTCGAACGCTCGGTGATCTTCCTGTGCAGCCATGGCGAGGACGGTGCCATGGGGCTGATCGTGAACAAGCCCGCCGATCTGAACGTTGCCACGCTGCTGGAGCAGCTTGAGATTCCTGCGACCTCGGCCTCTGCCGCCCGGGCGCCGGTACGGCTGGGCGGACCGGTAGAGATGGCACGCGGCTTTGTGCTGCACTCACCGGATTACGCGGGCAAGTTGCAGTCGCTGAAAGTGTCGGACGCGTTCACCATGACCGCGACGCTGGATATTCTCGAAGACATCGCGCGCGACAGCGGCCCTGCCCGCGCGGCGCTGATGCTGGGCTATTCCGGCTGGGGTCCGGGCCAACTCGAGGCGGAAATCGCCGACAATGGCTGGCTGACCGCCGAGGCGGACCCCGACATCGTGTTCGGCAGTCGTGATGAGGGAAAATGGGAAGCGGCGTTGAAATCGCTGGGCATCGACGCGCTTTTGCTGTCGGCCAGCGCTGGCCACGCCTGACCCAATCGAGCGCCTGCGGCGCGCTCGATATCTCGTCGTCGTTCCTCCTCCTCGGTGTTTGTGGCGGCGTGACGTGCCGTCTTGCTGTTTGGGTCGTGAGGGGGCTGATGCCTCCGGCGGGAGTATTTGGGGCGAAATGAAGCGGGTTCAGGGCATGCGCGGGGCGGCGGCGCGGCGCAGGCGGTCGTTGATGGCAAGGCCCAGGCCGCGCTCGGGGATCGGGGCAATGGCGATGGGGTGGCCCGTTGCGTCGAGGCGGTGCAGCGCGGCAAAGAGATTGGCGGCGGCTTCGGTCAGGTCGCCGGTGGGTGAAAGGTTTTCGTCGCAGTCCACCGGGCCGAAGCCGAGAAAGACCTCGTCCTCAGAGGGGGCTGTGGCATTGAGTCGGACTGTGCTCTGAGGCGCGTAATGCGACAGCAGCTGACCCGGGGCGCTGATGTTGTCGCCCTGTTGGTGCCGCGCCAGAGGCTGGCCAAGCAGCGCCTCGATCGCTTCGGCGGGCAGGCCACCGGGACGCAGCAGGGTAGGCGTGCCGGAAAGGCCGATGATGGTCGATTCCACACCCACGCCGCAGGGGCCTGCGTCGAGCACCGCCGCAATCCGGCCATCGAGGCCCGCCAGCACGTGATCCGCCGTGGTTGGGCTGATCCGGCCCGAAGGGTTGGCCGAGGGTGCGGCGACCGGCCGGTCGAGGGTGGCAAGCAGCGTGCGGGCGGTCGGGTGGGCGGGCACCCGCACCGCCAGCGTATCGAGTCCGGCGGTAACCAGCTCTGAAACCCCATGATCGGAGCGCAGTGGCAGAACCAGCGTCAGCGGGCCGGGCCAGAAGGCGGTGGCGAGCCGCTCGGCGGTTTCGGACCACTGCACATGGCGCCGGGCCGCCTTGGCGCTGGCGACATGGGCGATCAGCGGGTTGAAGCTGGGCCGGCCCTTGGCGGCATAGATCCCCGCCACTGCCTTCCCGTTGGTGGCATCGCCACCCAGCCCATAGACAGTCTCGGTCGGAAAGGCGACAAGCTGGCCCGCCCGCAGCAGCTCTGCCGCGCGGGCGATGCCGTCGGGATCGGCGGCAAGGCGAAGGGTGTGTTGGACAGGCATGGCGGGGTGACGCGGCGTTTTGGTTGCTTGCCGGATGGCTCTGGATAGGTAATCGGACAAGCCTTGATACATACCGATGCGCCCGCAGCTTGCCAAGCCGCCAAGACCACCACCGAGGGGACCCCATGCCATACCGTTCGCCCGTGACCGATTATACGTTCCTGCTGAGCCATGTGGTGGGATATGACCGGGTGTCCGGGACCGAGAAATATGGCGAGGCGGGTGCCGATATGGTGAGCGCTATCCTGACCGAGGCAGGGCGGATGTGCGACGAGGTGATGGCGCCCTTGCAACGCGGTGGCGATCTGAACCCTGCGCGGCTGGAAAACGGGGCGCTGCGCAGCTCGCCCGGCTTTGCCGAAGGATGGAAGGCCATTGCCGAAGGCGGCTGGATCGGGATGAGCGGGTCGCCGGAGCATGGCGGCATGGGCCTGCCGATGGCCGTCACCACCGCCGTGAACGACATGATGAGCGGTGCCTGCCTGTCGCTGCAACTGGCGCCGCTGATGAGCCAGGGCCAGATCGAGGCGCTGGAGCACCATGCCAGCGACGCGATCAAGGAGCTGTACCTGCCCAAGCTGATCTCGGGCGAGTGGTCGGGCACGATGAACCTGACCGAACCGCAGGCCGGGTCGGATGTGGGCGCGCTGAGCTCCAAGGCCGAGCCCAATGGCGACGGCACCTATGCGGTGACCGGGCAGAAGATCTTCATCAGCTGGGGCGACAACGATTTCTGCGACAATGTCTGCCACCTGGTGCTGGCACGGCTGCCCGATGGTGTGCCCGGGACCAAGGGCATCTCGCTGTTCCTGGTGCCGCGCAACCTGCCGGATGAAAATGGCAATGCGGGCGTGGCCAATAGCCTCAAGGTGGTGTCGCTGGAGCACAAGATGGGCCTGCATGGCTCTCCTACCTGCGTGATGCAATATGACGGCGCCACCGGCTGGCTGGTGGGCGAGGAACATGGCGGCATGGCGGCGATGTTCACCATGATGAACAACGCGCGCCTTGGCGTGGGCGGGCAGGGCGTCGGCGTGGCCGAGGCCGCCTGGCAGCACGCGATGACCTATGCGATGGAGCGCAAGCAGGGCAAATCAGCCTCGGGCACCATAGCCGATCATGCGGATGTGCGCCGGATGCTGACCAGCATGAAGGCCGATGTCTTTGCCGCCCGCGCGATCCTGATGGCCTGTGCGGTGGCGATCGACATGGGCAATGCGACCGGATCGGCCGAGTGGAAGGCGCGGGCCGCTTTCCTGACCCCGATTGCCAAGGCATTTGGAACAGACACGGGTATCGCGGTCTCGGAAACCGGGGTGCAGGTGCATGGCGGCATGGGCTTTATCGAGGAAACCGGTGCGGCGCAGTTTTATCGCGATGTGCGGGTGACCGCGATCTACGAGGGTACCAACGGAATTCAGGCGATGGACCTGGTGGCCCGCAAGATGATGGATGGCGGTGAGGCTGCGGCCAAGCTGCTGGATGAGATCGAGGATCATGCCGAGCGCGCCCGTGGCCGCCTGCCGGAACTGGCCGGACCCGTCTGGGAGGCGACCGAAACCCTGCGCGAGGCGACCGAATGGATGGTGGCGCAAGGTGAGATGAACGACCGTTTTGCCGGGGCGGTGCCATTCCTGCGCGCCTTTGCGCGGGTGTTGGGCGGCCATTTCCACCTGATCGCGGCGCTGGCCGACCCCGGTGGCGCGCGCGAGAAACTGGCGCGGTATTACATCAACGCGCTGTTGCCCGAACATGCCGGCCTGCTGGAACAGGCGCAGGGCGGTTGTGCCGACCTGTATGCCATCAGCCTTGAAGAGCTGTCGGCGTGATGGATCGGACACCGGGCCTGGCCATGCGCTACCCCTGGGACGAGCCGCCCGCCCATGGTTCAGCGATCGAAGTGGCCGAGGGCGTGCTATGGATGCGCCTGCCGCTGCCGATGAAGCTGGATCACGTCAATGTCTATGCGCTGGACGATGGTGACGGCTGGACGGTGATCGACACCGGGTTTTCGTCAAAAAAGACGCGCGGCATCTGGCAGGCGTTGATCGACGGGCCGCTGGCTGGCAAGCCGGTGCGCCGGGTGGTCGTGACCCATCACCACCCCGACCATATGGGCAATGCAGGCTGGTTCCAGTCCGAACTGGGTGCCGAGTTGGTCACCACGCGCACCGCATGGCTGTTCTCGCGCATGCTGACACTGGATGTGCAGGAGACCTGGCCCGAGGAAACGCTCGACTATTACCGCAGCGCGGGCATGGCGCCCGAAATTCTGGCAAAGCGTATGGCCGAGCGGCCGTTCAACTTTGCCGATATGGTCTATCCGATGCCGCTGGGGTTCACCCGGATCAAGCAGGGCGACGTGTTCCGCATGGGCGGGCGCGACTGGGACGTGCATATGGGTAACGGCCACGCGCCCGAACATGCGACATTCTGGAGCCGCGATGACAATCTGGTCATCACCGGCGACCAGATCCTCAGCTCGATCAGCCCCAATATCGGCGTCTATGCGACCGAACCGATGGCCGACCCGCTGGCCGACTGGCTGGAAACCTGTGAACGGCTGGCGCCGCTGGCCCGGCCCGAGCATCTGGCGCTGGGCGGGCACAAGCTGCCCTTTACCGGCTTGCCGATCCGTATGCGGCAACTGATCGACAATCACCATGGCGCGCTGACGCGCTTGCGCGACCATCTCGATACGCCAAAGCCGGCCTCGGACTGTTTTGCGCCGCTGTTCAAGCGCACCATTGGCGAGGGCGAGTACGGGCTGGCGCTGGTTGAAGCGGTTGCCCATGTCAACCATCTCTATCATACCGGAGAGGTGACACGGACCCGGCGCGCGGATGGCGCCTGGCTCTATCAGCGGAAAGGATGAGCCATGGAAAACAAGATCGAGACCTCGGCCGAATATGCCGAGGCGGCGGTGCTGCCGCCGCGCTGCCACGAGGTACATGCCGATCCCGACAGCCCAGCCCGCATGACCGATGTGCCCGCGCCGATGCAGGAACCGGTCAAGGACAAGAGCCCGGCGCAATGGGCCTATGAACGTCTGATCCTCTATATCCGCAACTTCGAAGAACAGCTCGACGCCAGCCAAGAGGTGGCGATGGGCTTTGTCGGCGGCGATGCCGGGGTGTTGCGGATCGAGGGGATCGGCTATTTCGACCCCGATATCGTCACCTTTTACGGGGCCGATGGCACCGGCGCGCGGACCCAGCTGGTCCAGCATGTGAGCCAGTTGAACGTGATGTTGCGCGCCATGCCGGTGGCGACCGAGGATCGTCCGGCCCAGCGCATCGGTTTCCGGCTGGCCGCCGATCTGGAAGCGGACTAGGCGCTTTCAGCTTGCCTTGGCAGCGGTAGGGCCGTTCAATACCTGCATTGTTTGCAGGAGATAGCTGCCCGTGTCGCATTTTACCCATGTCCGCAATGCCTGGTCCGGTTCCTGGGCTCGGCGACGGGTCTTTGTTCCGCTCTATGCCGCACTGCGCCTGCTGGTTCTGGCGCTGATCGCTCCGGCGCTGGCTGGGCTGATCAATCTGGCCGTCGGCCTGTCGGACCAATCGGCGCTGACCGATCAGGATATCGCGCGTTTTGTCCTGTCTCCGCTGGGCTTTGCCGCGACGCTTGCGGTGCTGAGCATCCTTCTGGTTGCCGAGGTGCTGAGCTTTGCGGTGATGGCCGCGACCCTGCGCAGCGGTGCCAGCAATGTCTGGCACGCGGGCAGTTCCGGCCTGACGCTGGTGCTGCGGCACCTGCGGCCGCTGCTGGCCTTTGCCGCGCTCTTTGTTCTGCGGGTGCTGGTACTGGCGTTGCCCTTTGTCGCGCTTGCCGGGCTGATCGCCTGGTGGGTGCTGGGTGATTACGACATCAACTATTACCTGACCTTCCGCCCGCCCTCGTTCCGGCTGGCGATGGCGGCCATCGCGGTTCTGGTTCTGATCCTGGCCTGGCTCTTGATGCTGCGGCTCTCGGGCTGGGCACTTGCGCTGCATCTGGTCATCTTCGAAGGGGTCCGGCCGGCTCAGGCCTTTGCCGAAAGCACCCGCCGCATGGGCACCCGCCGTACCGCGCTCAAGATCGAGTTGGTGCTCTGGCTGCTGACCCGGTTGGCGCTGGCCGCCGTTCTGGGCGCTTTGGCCAGCGCGGCGCTGGCACTGGTACCGATCCCGGCCGAGGGCGCGTTGCGTCGGGCGTTGGTACTGGTGGTGCTGGTGATGGGGCTCTGGTCGCTGGCCGGGCTGGTGCTGGCCGCGACTGCGCTGGGGGCGCTGACCAAGCTACTGGATCGTTTCTACGACGGAGCCGCGGCGGCGGCCCCCCTGCCGCCCGCGGATCCGCAGGGCCTGCGCGCGCGGCTGATTGGAGCGGCGATACTGGCCGCTCTTGCGCTGGGCGTTGGCATGTGGGTCAGCGACGGGGTGCTGACCCAACTGACGGCTGCGGACGAGGTGACCGTGATTGGCCATCGCGGCGCCGCCGGGGCGCGGCCCGAGAACACCATGGCCTCGGTCGTCAAAGCGATCGAGGACGGCGCCGACTGGGTCGAGATCGACGTGCAGGAGACCGCCGATGGCGAGGTGGTCGTCATGCATGACAGCGATTTCATGAAGCTTTCCGGCGTGCCGACCAAGATCTGGGACGCCACCATGCAGGATATCGAGGAAATCGATATCGGCAGCTGGTTTTCTCCGGACTACGCGGCCGAGCGGGCACCTACCTTGCGCGCGGTTCTGGAGACCGCCAAGGGTAAATCCAACGTCCTGATCGAACTGAAATATTACGGCCATGACGTGGATCTGGAGAACCGGGTGATTGCCCTGGTCGAGGAATTCGGCATGCAGGACCAGATCGCCACCATGTCGCTGAAATACCCGGCGGTGCAAAAGATGCGTGCCTTGCGCCCCGATTGGCGCACCGGTGTTCTGGCGGCGACGGCAGTGGGCAATCTAGCCGGGCTCGAGGGTGACTTCGTTGCCGTCAGCAGTGCCAGCCTGCGCCCGTCGCTGCTGCGCGCCGCCCATGCGGCGGGCAAGGATGTCTATGTCTGGACGGTGAACGAGCCGCTGTTGATGTCCAAGATGATCTCTCTGGGGGTCGACGGGTTGATCACCGACGAACCCGCCATGGCGCGCGAGGTTCTGGAGGTGCGCGCCACGCTGAACCCCGCTGAACGGCTGCTCTTGTGGCTGACCCAGGAAATGGGGTGGGAGCTGAATGCAAAGGCCTATCGCGATGACAGCCCGTAACCTGTTGATCCTGTGCCTTTGCGTGGGCAGTCCGGTCGCGGCGCAGGATCTGAACCGGATGCTCGAACTGCCGGCGCACCGCGCGCTGATGGCGGCGCAACAGGCCGCGCCGCTGACACCGTTCACCACTGATGGCTGTTCGGGAGGGCTCAGCGCCGGTTGGACCATGGTTGCCGACACGTTTCCCGATTTTGCTGCCGCGCAGGGCAATCTTCCGCCTTGGGAGGCCTGCTGTGTCATTCATGACCGCGCTTACCACGACGCAGGCGGGTCAGAAACTGCCGAGGACAGCTATGCCGCGCGTTATGAGGCCGACCGGGCCTTGCAAAGCTGCGTGCGCGACACCGGCGAAAGCCATCTGGCGGATCTGGCGACACGTTATGACACCACGCCCGAAACGGTCCGCGCCGCCTATGGCACCATTGCTGACGCGATGTATCTGGCAGTCCGCTTTGGTGGTGGCCCCTGCTCTGGCCTGCCATGGCGCTGGGGCTATGGGTATGCCCATTGCACCCCCTTTGACTCAACCGCGCCTGCGCGCGATTGACGTCGTGACAGAGCGGCGAGAATCCGCTATCCAACCGAAAAAACGCGAATAGGATGATTGCTATGGCTGACTTCAAACCCGGTTCGATGGACATCACCACTCAGACCAAGACCTTTGATGGGTTCATCAAGGCGATGATCCGGGTCTGTGTCGTGATCTTCTTCGTCCTGCTGTTCATGGCCGTGTTTACCGCCTGATCCTGCGAGGGGCCTTCCCGTGAAGCTGATTTTTCTTGCCGGCGCGTTGGCGCTGAGCCTGATGGCTTGTACCCGCCAGAGCGCGCCGCAGGCCGATGATGCGACCGTCGCTGCCGTTCGCTATCGCGATCCGGGGCCGGCAAAGCTGACGCTTTATACTATGGTCAACAACCGGTCGGGCGCGGGGGCGCATACCTCGCTGATGATCAATGCCAGCGAGCGGGTGATCTTTGACCCGGCGGGCTCGTTCTGGGCCGATATCGTGCCGGAACAGAACGATGTTCTGTTCGGCATCACTCCGGCTGTCGAGACTGCCTATCGGGGCTCGCATGCGCGAGAGACGCATCACGTTGTTGTGCAAGAATTGGAAGTATCCCCGGAACAGGCAGAGGCGGCCTATCGGCTGGCGCGTACCATGGGGCCGGTGCCGGGTGCCTATTGTGCCAATTATACTGCGCGTCTGTTGCAGCAGGTGCCGGGGTTCGGTGACATCAAGGTCACGTTCCAGCCGACCAAATTGGCCGATCAGTTCGGTTCGCGCCCCGGTGCGGTGACGAACAAGTATTACGAGCAGGACGATGCCGACCTGCAAAAGGGTCTGGCCGCCAACAACGCCAAGCTGAACCAGCCGAGCTGAGCCTCGTCTCAGCCCAGCAGGTAGAGCAGGCCGTAAAGCGTGCCTGCGCCTGAAAAGATCGCGACCAGCACGTTTTTCGACCAGTATCCGGCGGCAAGCGCCACTGCCGCCGCGCTCATCCGGGGCACATCGGGCTGACCGCCGGTGGCCTGCGGCCAGATCACCAAAGGCGAGATAAGCGCGGGCAGGATCGCCACGGCAGTATAGCGCAGGTGCCGCAGCAGCCAGTCGGGCAGCGGGCGGTCGCCGACCAGCCCGATAAAGACAAAACGCAGGCCAAAGCTGCCAAAGGCAAGCCCGGCGATGACGATCCACATGGTTGATGGGTCGATCTCGGTCATGTGTTCTTGTTCCTGCGGGCGAGCATCACTTCGGCCTGCGCACCGGCCATCATTCCGGTGGTGCCCGCGATCAGCAGGCCCAGGTTGAACGGCACACCGGCCGTCAGCAGCGCGGTCACGATTGCCACCAGTGCCGCAATCACATGCGGCAGGGTGCGCAGCATCGGTCCGATCATTGCCAGAAAGGTGATCGGCAGGGCGAAATCCAGCGCCCAGCTTTCGGGAATGCGGGTGCCCAACACCGCACCCAGATAGGTCGCCAGGTACCAGGCGGGTGCCAGCGGAGTGACGGTGCCAAAGAAATAGGCCATCCGCTGCGGCACGGTCAGGTCCGGCTCGATCTCGAACCGCACCACGGACAAGGCATAGGACTGATCCACCGTGAAATAGGCGGCCACCGCCCGCTGCCAGAGTGGTGCTGCGCCCAGATAGGGCGTCAGCGCGGCGGAGTACATCGCCACCCGCAGGTTCACAGCCAGCGCCGACAAGAGCACGATCAGCGTCGGCGTGTCATCGAGCAAGAGTTGCAGCGCGGTGAACTGTGCAGCACCGGCAAAAACGGTGGCGGTAAAGGTCATCACCTGCACCAGGTTCAGCCCGGCCTCGGTCGCAAAGACGCCGAACAAGGTGCCAAAAGGGGCCGCCACCATGATGAAGGGCGCGCCGTCGCGAAAACCCTTCCAGTAGACGGATTTGGATGTGGTGAAGGACATGCCTAAATCCTAAGGTAAGCCCAACCGCTCTACCGGGCTATCGAAAGGGGTGCAATTGGCTATTTCGGACGACCAGTCGGATTACATCATCGCCCCTGACCCGGGAGCCGCCCGGCTGACCCGCGCGGTCGAGGGGCTGGACCAGACCGGCGCGCCCGCGCGTATCTCGGTAGTCGAGGAACGGCCGCTGACCATATTCCTCAACAGTCAGGAGATCGTGACCGCCATGACCATCGGGGATTACCCCGAGTATCTGGCGTTGGGCTTCCTGCGCAATCAGGGCATGCTGAAACCGGATGAAGAGATCACCGGCGTCGATTACGACGAGGACCTGGAAACCGTCGTGGTGCGCACCGCGGTGGAAACCAGCCACGAGGAAAAGCTGAAGAAAAAGACCCGCACCAGCGGTTGCGCCGTGGGCACCGTATTCGGTGACATGATGGAGGGGCTGGAAGAGGTGCGTTTGCCTCAGGTAGAGGTGCGAACCTCGTGGCTCTACGATCTGGCGGCGCGGATCAACCGCACACCCTCGCTCTATCTGGAGGCCGGGGCCATCCATGGCACGGTTCTGTGCCGTGAGAACCGGCCGCTGGTCTATATGGAGGATGTGGGCCGCCATAACGCGGTGGACAAGATAGCGGGCTGGATGCTGTCCACGGGCGAGGGGGCGGGTGACAAGATCCTCTATACCACCGGGCGGCTGACATCCGAGATGGTGATCAAGACCGCAATGATGGGTATCCCGGTACTGGCCTCGCGCTCGGGCTTTACCGCCTGGGGGGTCGAGATCGCGCGGCAGGTGGGGCTGACCCTGATCGGCCGGATGCGTGGGCAACGGTTTGTCTGTCTGTCTGGGGCCGAGCGGCTGGTCTGGGATGCCGACCCGGACAGCGTGCCGGTCGAAGACAGGAAACATCGCAGGAAGAGTATGGAAGGGTGACCGAATTTCGCACGAAATTCGGACCGGAAAACGCGCGTTTTCCGGCGCGGGAGGAGAGGGCATGACAGGACGTAGACCGTTGGGCGTGATCCTTGCCGGGGGGCTCGCTACCCGAATGGGTGGCGGTGACAAGGGGTTGCTGCCGCTTGGGAGACAGACGTTGCTGGGCCATGTCATCGACCGGCTGGCGCCGCAGGTAGGGGCGCTGGCGCTCAATGCCAATGGTGATCCGGCGCGGTTTGACGGGTTCGGCCTGCCGGTTCTGCCCGACACGGTCGAGGGGTTTGCCGGGCCGCTGGCGGGTGTGCTCGCGGGGCTCGATTGGGCCGCAGGGCAGGGGGCCGACAGCATCGTCACGGCCGCTGCCGACACGCCGTTCTTTCCGCGCGATCTGGTGGCGCGGCTGGTCGAGGCGTCCGAGGGGCAGACGCATCCGCTGGTGCTGGCCACAACCCCGCGCGATGGCGCGGCGTTGAAATCGGGCGGCAAGGTCAACCGGCATCCGACCTTCGGTCTCTGGCCCGTGGCCCTTCGCGGTGATCTGCGCGCAGCGCTGAACGGCGGGTTGCGCAAGGTGGTGCTGTGGACCGACCGGCATGGCGGGCGCGAGGCGTTGTTTGACGCGGAGCCGTTCGATCCTTTCTTCAACGTCAACACGCCCGAGGATCTGGCCCGGGCCGAAACCCTGTTGGAGCGCGCATGAGGGTCTATGGCGTCACAGGCTGGAAGAATGCGGGCAAAACCGGGCTGATGGAACGGCTGGTGGCCGAGATCACCGGGCGCGGGCTGACGGTGTCGACGGTCAAGCATGCGCATCATTCGTTCGACGTCGACCATCCGGGCCGCGACAGCTGGCGGCATCGGCAGGCGGGGGCGTCCGAGGTGATCCTTGCCTCGGGTTATCGTGTGGCGCAGATGACCGAGTTGCGCGGCGCGGCGGAACCGCCCTTGGCCGAGCTGCTGGGCCGCCTGTCGCCGGTCGATCTGGTGCTGATCGAGGGCTACAAGCGCGAGGGTCATCCCAAGGTTGAGGCATTCCGGGCCGAGGCGGGCACAGACCTGATTGCGCCGGGTGATCCGAGCATCCGCGCGGTGGCCAGTGACACGCCCCTGACGCTCGATCGGCCGGTGTTCGACCTGAACGACACATCCGCGATCGCCGATTTCATCCTCTCCGAGGTCGGGCTGTGACACCCTTTGACACCATTGCCATGGTCGATTGGTCGGGCGGCAACGATACCGGCCCGCGCCCGCGAAAGGATGCGATCTGGGTCTGTGTTGCCGGGGAGGAGCCGCAGTATTTCAGGAACCGGGGGCTGGCCGAGAACTGGTTGTGCGATCTGATCGAAACCGCGCTGGCTGCCGGTCGGCGGCTGATGCTGGGGTTCGATTTTCCATTTGGCTATCCGGCTGGCTTTGCCCGGGCGGTGAGCGGAACGGACGACCCGTTGCGCCTGTGGGACTGGTTCGAGGCCCGGATCGAGGATACGCCGCAGACCAATAACCGGTTTGATCTCGCGGGTGCGATCAATCGCGGTTTGGGCGGGAAAGGGCCGTTCTGGGCCAATGGGTTGAAACGCGACATCGCAGGGTTGCCACGAACCAAGCGGGACTACCACAATCCGTTCCCTGACCGGCGCTTGGTCGAGCGTTTCGCTCCGGGCGCCTTTACCTGCTGGCAGATGGCCGGGGCGGGGGCGGTTGGCGGGCAGGTGATGATGGGGCTACCGGTGTTGGCGCGTCTGCACCTCCGCTTTGCCGGGTGGGTTTCTGCCTGGCCGTTCGAACCGTTGGACAAGCCCGTGACCCTGGTGGAAATCTGGCCCTCGCTGACCTTGGGAAAGGGGCCAATGGACCGCATCAAGGATGCCTGGCAGGTAGAGCGTGTGGCCGGTGATCTGGCCACGTTGCCACAGGCAAGGCTCGGTTCCCTGCTGGACATAACCGCGCCCGAGGAGGGTTGGATATTGGGAGTGAACCAGACATGACCGGGCTGAAACCGCCACCGCTGCGCAACGATTGCTTTGCCCTGCCCGCCGGGGTCGAGTGGACACCGGTCGATGCGGCGCTGGAAATGCTGCGGGACAGGTTGGGACCGACGACCGGGACCGAAACGCGCCCGGTGGCGCAGGCCTTGGGCGCGGTGCTGGCAGCGGATGCGGTAGCGCTGCGCGCCAGCCCGCCGCAGGCCAACAGCGCGGTCGATGGTTATGGCTTTGCCGGGGCGGTACCCGAGGGCGCGCATGTGATGCCGCTGGAGCAGGGCCGCGCGGCGGCGGGAGTACCGTTTGATGGCGTCTTGCCCATGGGCCGCGCGTTGCGGGTGCTGACTGGCGCGGCGCTGCCCGAGGGGGTCGAGACCGTGATCCTCGAAGAGGATGTGACGCTGGGCGACGGTGAAGTCGCCTTTCGCGGGCCGCTCAAACGCGGCGCGAACACGCGCAAGGCGGGCGAGGATGTGGCCGCGGGTGCGGTTGTGCTGCGCGAAGGGCGGCGGTTGACCCCCGCCGATCTGGCGCTTTTGGCGTCGGTCGGCATTGCCGAGGTAGCGGTGCGGGCCACGTTGCGGGTGGCGATCCTGTCCACCGGCGACGAGTTGACCGAACCGGGGGCAGAGGCCGGGCCAGGCCAGATCTATGACGCGAACCGGCCGATGCTCTGCGCATTGGTGCAGCGGCTGGGATACAGGGTGTGCGACATGGGGCGGGTTCCGGATGACCGGGCGAGCCTGCGCGCGACCCTGGACCGGGCGGCCGCCGAGGCGGATGTGATCCTGACCAGCGGCGGCGCCTCGGCGGGGGACGAGGACCATGTCTCGGCGCTGTTGCGCGAGGCAGGCGCGATGCAGGAATGGCGCATCGCGCTGAAACCGGGGCGCCCACTGGCGCTGGGCTTGTGGCAAGGAAAACCGGTCTTTGGCCTGCCGGGCAATCCGGTGGCTGCGCTGGTGTGCAGCCTGGTTTTTGCCCGTCCGGCGATGGCGGTTCTGGCGGGCGAAACCTGGAGTGCGCCGCAAGGGTATGACGTGCCGGCAGGGTTCGAGAAACGCAAGAAACCCGGTCGGCGCGAATATCTGCGTGCCCGCATCCGTGAGGGCCGGGTCGAGGTCTTCGCCTCCGAAGGGTCGGGCCGGGTCAGCGGGCTCAGCTGGGCCGAGGGGCTGGTCGAGATCGGCGACGAAGCCTGCCATATCCGGCCCGGCGACCCGGTGCGGTTCATTCCCTATGGGAGTTTCGGGCTCTAGTTCTTTGGGCGGTCGGGCGCGGGTTAGTCGAACGTGCCCGCCACCCGGCCCAGCAGCATGAAGGCGCGTGCGGTACGTGTCTCTCCCAGGGCCGAAATCTCGGCATCGCTGGCTTGTGCCTCGAAGGTGGCGAACATCCGGTCGAACAGGCGCAAGAAATGGTGCGCCGCATCACGAAAGATCGGATCCTGCTTCATCCTGCCGGCGGTCAGTGCCAGCGACGAGCGGTCGCGCACCCCGCCCAAAGAGGCCACAGCGCGCCCGCGTGCGCCATGGGCAAACTGGCGCCAGACCTCGGGCCGCGCCATGTCGGGGCGCAGGTCGTCCATATAGATGCCCTCGTGGCTGAGCAGGGTCAGCACATCCTGCGCGGCCTGGATCAGTTGCGCCGCAGACCGGTCCTTGAGTGCGCGGCGCAGCGCTGCAAAGCCTTCGACATCCTCGGCTGTTTCCGGGAAATGCAGGGCGCGGATCAGATCCTCGGTCGAGAGCGGCGGCGACAGCGCCTCGGCTGGGGTGCCAAGCGCGAGCAGGCCCTGATCCTCGGCGCTTTCCGGTGCGGCGGCGGGGATGGGCAAGGGGCGCGCCCGCCGCGAGGTCGAAAAGGTGGCCAGCGTGGTCTCGGTCTTTTTTGCGGCGGCGGCGATCTCGTCCAGCTTCTTGGCGACCGAGGGTTCATGCCCGGCGGCCTGTTTCTGTTGCTGGGTGATATAGGCCTGGCGGATCGCGTCGATCGCCGCTTGCAGGCGCTGGCTTTCCTCGCGCATGACCCGGCTGGCCTTGGCCGCAGTGGCCGCGACCCAGATCATCGCCACCGGCATGAAGATCGCCAGCATGGTCACCAGAAACCCGATGCCGCCCCCTGCGCCCGCGTCCGCGAAGGCGAAGAGATAAACCGACACAGCCAGCCAAAGCAGGGTCAGAGCGATGGCGATGATTTCGATGCCGGTCACCGAAGCGCGCCGGGGCCGGTCATAGAGCCCGAGTGGTGTGTTGCGGGCGGGGTCTGGGTCAGGCGACGGGCCGGACATGGGCGATGCTCCGTCAGGAGTACTCGATACTCAGGATTTCATAGGACTTCTGGCCGCCCGGTGTCTTGACCTCGACGCTGTCGCCTTCGTCCTTGCCGATCAGCGCGCGGGCAATCGGCGATTTGATATTCAACAGGCCCTTTTCGATATTGGCCTCGTGTTCACCGACGATCTGCCAGGTCTTCTCCTCGTCGGTGTCCTCGTCCACCAGCGTCACGCGGGCGCCGAACTTGATGGCGCCGGTCAGCTTCGCAGGGTCGATGACATCGGCCAGAGACAGAACGCCCTCCAGTTCCTTGATGCGACCTTCGATAAAGGACTGCTTCTCGCGGGCCGAATGATACTCGGCGTTTTCCGACAGGTCGCCATGTTCGCGCGCCTCGGCGATGGCCTTGATGATGGCGGGGCGCTCGACGCTCTTGAGCTGTTTCAGCTCCGCTTCAAGCGCGGCAAAGCCCGAAGGCGTCATGGGGATCTTTTCCATATCGTCTTGTCCACGCAGAAATTGTATCGCCCCGCCGCGCGATGCGCCGGGGCGACTGTTGGGTTGATGATTACCTGACCCAAACCGGGCGTGGAATGCAAGAGGGGACAAGCGGTGGTTGGGCAGAACCCCGCCTCAGGCGTAGCTGATCACCTCGAATTCGATGCCATTGTCATCGTCGAAATAGAACCGGCGTCCGGGTTCGTAGTCGGCGTGGTTATGAGGGCTAAACCCGGCCGCGCGAACCCGTTCCTCTGTCGCGTCGATGTCATCGACCAGCACGCCCACATGGTTCAAACCGCCGATCACATCGTAACTGCTCTCGGTCGAAGCGACCGGCGCGGGCGGGGCGTAAAGGGCCAGATAGGTATGGTCATCACCCACATGCACGGTATAGCCCCCGGCCATCGCGGCGCCCTCCCAGCGGGTTTCCCAGCCGAAGACCGTGTTCAGCCAGGCGGCGGTCGCCTTGGGGTCGGCGACGGTGAAGTTTGCGTGTTCCAGTGTGGCCTTCATGAAAATCTTCCTTTTGCTCTGTTGCCACGAGTGAAGATAATTTCTAAACCTAACTTTAGGTCAAGGTCTGTGTGGGAAAAAAATATGTCGGCTTCCGAAGGTCTCTCTATCGGCGCTTTGGCGCGGCGCACCGGGCTGGCGGTGTCGGCGATCCGCTACTACGAAACCCAAGGGCTGATCGCGCCCTGGCGCAATGCAGGCGGGCAGCGGCGCTATCAGCGCGCCGACCTGCGGCGGCTGAGCTTTGTCATGATCGCACAGCAATTGGGATTGACGTTGCCGGAAATCCGCGAGGTCCTTGCCGGGCTACCCGGCAACCGCACCCCGACCCGCGCCGACTGGACCCGCATCAGCACCGGGCTGCGCGACCGCCTGAACCAGCGAATCGCAACGCTGGAACGGCTGCGCGACAATCTGGACGGCTGCATCGGCTGCGGCTGTCTGAGCCTGCCCAATTGTGCGCTTTACAATCCGGCCGACCGCGCCGGGAGCAAGGGACCCGGCCCCCGGTTGGTGCTGGACGAGACCGGGGATCTCTGACGCGGGTTTAACCGACCACCTCGCCGATCAGCATCTGCGGCGCATCGTTGTAGAAATTTGGGATATCCGCCACCACCGGCCCGGCGGCGGCCATCGCTGCGTTCATCGCGGCCTGGTCGGCGAACACGATGGTTGCAATCGCGTGGAACGGGGGCGGTATGTCGGGACCGCCTGCCAGACCCTTGGTCACAACCGTGTTCTGGATGTGGGCGCCCATGTGTTCAGCGACCAGACCTATATGGGTGCTAAGGTAGTAGTCGTAATCGAAGCTGGTGTCGTCGCGGGCGGGATAGGCGACTTGCAAGGATACGGGCATTCACTCTCTCCAGATAAAGGGGTGTGGACAGAGTAGGGCGATTCCCGAGGATGCGGCAAATTATCCTGAAAGGCCTGCAAGAACCCTCATCAGGCGCGGGAAATGCTGCATGTGCGAATATAACCTCGCGTTTCAATTGACGCTTGACCTGCATAGCCTGTAATCAAGCGCGAAACTTTATTGCGTCCGGCCCGCGACCGGAGAGCCAAACCAAAGCCAAGGAGCGTCACGATGGCCGAGATTGAACGCGAAGCGATGGAATATGACGTGGTGATCGTCGGGGCGGGTCCGGCGGGCCTGTCGGCGGCCATTCGTCTCAAACAACTCGATGCCGACCTGAACGTCGTCGTGCTGGAAAAGGGCTCGGAAGTGGGCGCGCATATCCTGTCGGGCGCGGTGCTGGACCCTTGCGGTCTGGACGCGCTGATCCCCGACTGGAAGGAAAAGGGCGCACCGCTGAACGTGCCGGTCAAGGACGACAACTTCTATATGCTGGGTGAGGCGGGGCAGATCCGCATCCCCAACTTCCCGATGCCGCCGCTGATGAACAACCACGGCAATTACATCGTTTCGATGGCCAATGTCTGCCGCTGGATGGCCGAGCAGGCCGAGGAACTGGGTGTCGAGATCTTCCCCGGCATGTCGTGTTCCGAACTGGTCTATGGCGACAATGGCGAGGTCAAGGGCGTGGTCGCCGGTGTCTTTGGCCTGGAGGCCGACGGCTCTTATGGCCCCAACACAGAGCCGGGGATGGAGCTGCACGGCAAATATGTCTTCCTCTCCGAAGGCGTGCGCGGGTCGCTGGCCAAGGAAGTGATCGCCAAATACGACCTGCAAAAAGGCAAGGAGCCGCAGAAATTCGGCGTCGGCATGAAAGAGATCTGGGAGATCGACCCGGCCAAGCACCGCGAAGGCTCGGTCACGCACACCATGGGCTGGCCGCTGGGCGGCAATGCGGGGGGCGGATCGTTCATCTACCACCTCGACAACAACCAGGTCTATGTCGGTTTCGTGGTGCACCTGAACTACAAGAACCCGCACCTGTTCCCCTACATGGAGTTCCAGCGCTTCAAGCATCACCCGATGGTGGCCGAGCTGCTGAAGGGCGGCAAACGCGTGGCCTATGGCGCCCGGGCCATCACCGAGGGCGGATACCAGTCGATGCCCAAGATGGTGGCACCCGGCGTGGCTCTGCTGGGCTGCTCGGTCGGCATGGTCAACGTGCCGCGCATCAAGGGCAACCACAACGCGATGCTGTCGGGCAAGGCCGCGGCCGAGGCCGCTCATGCCGCCATCAAGGCGGGCCGTCAGTCGGACGAGCTGAGCGATTACGAGACCGAAGTGCGCAGCGGCCCCATCGGCAAGGACTTGAAAAAGGTCCGCAACGTCAAGCCGATGTGGTCGAAATGGGGCTTGACCGCCAGCCTGGCGCTGGGCGGGTTCGACATGTGGACCAATACGCTGGGCTTTTCGCTGTTCGGCACCCTGGGCCATGGCAAGACCGACGCCGCCGCGACCGAGGATGCCAGCAAACACAAGCCCATCGACTATCCCAAGCCCGATGGCGTGCTGTCCTTTGACCGGCTGACCAACGTGTCCTTTGCCGCCACCAACCACGAGGAAAGCCAGCCCTGCCACCTGCGGCTGACCGACCCCGACCTGCCGGTCAAGGTCAACTTGCCCAAATACGACGAGCCGGCGCAGCGCTATTGCCCGGCCGGCGTCTACGAGGTGGTCGAGGACGAGGCGGGCCCGCGCTTTGTCGTCAACTTCCAGAACTGCGTGCACTGCAAGACCTGCGATATCAAGGACCCCAGCCAGAACATCACCTGGGTCACCCCGCAGGGCGGCGACGGTCCGAACTATCCCAACATGTGATCGGGCGCTGATACCAAGACAGACACCGGGCCGACATGCTGCCCGGTGGTTTCTTTTGTGCAGATGACCGGATCTTTATTGCTGCTTATCGATCCCGGACCCCCCCAGCCATTGCACCCGCGCCCGCAACGCCCTAGCTTTGCGGGAAAGCAGCAGGAAAAGGCGGATCCTTGGCGATGTCTCTGGTAAAAAAAGCGGTGGCGGCGGTACTGGTCTCGGCGCTGGCACTGCCGGTGTCGGCGGATGTGGGCGCGGGATCGTATCTGGCAGCGCGCCAGGCGGCATATGACAATGATTTCTCGGCTGCCGCGGATTACTTCGCGCGCGCCCTCGCCTTCGACCCCAAGAACCCGGCCCTGATGGAAAACATGGTTCTGTCTCAGCTGGCGCTGGGGCGGCACGAGCAGGCCTATCCGATCGCGCTGCTGATGCAGGAGGCAGGGCTGAAAAGCCAAGTTGCCAATATCGCCATCGCGGTTCATCTGCTGGCCGAGGAGCGCTATCAGGAAATTCTGGACCGCGACCCTGAAACCCGGGGTGTGGGCAAGCTGGTCGACGGGTTGGTTGCAGGCTGGGCCGAGATGGGGCTGGGCTCGGTCGCCCGTGCGCTGGCGCAGTTCGACAAGGTGGCGGACGAGGCTGGGCTGCGCGGTTTCGCCAATTACCACAAGGCGATGGCCTTGGCCTCGGTTGGTGATTTCGAAGGTGCCGAGGCGCTGTTCGCCGCCGATGACGGGGCATTGACCACCATCTCGCGGCGAGCGGCCCTGGCCCGTGCCGAGATCCTGTCGCAACTGGATCGGAATGACCAGGCGCTCGAAATGCTGGCCGACGTATTCAACGGCAGTTTCGACCCGGCATTGACCGATATCGCCGATCGTCTGGCAGCGGGGGAAACGCTGCCCTTCTCGCTGGTGCGATCAGTCCGAGACGGCCTGGCCGAAGTGTTCTTTACGATCGGCGCCGCGTTGAATGGCGAGGCGGCGGATGATTTCACCCTGATCTATATCCGCTCTGCGGTGCATCTGCGCCCCGACCATATCGACGCGCTGCTGATGACGGCAGGCCTGCTTGAATCGCTTGGCCAGTACGATCTGGCCGTGGCCACCTATAAGCAAATCCCCAGCGATAGTCCCGACTATCACGCCGCGGAATTGGGCCGGGCTGAGGCGCTGCGCCGCTCGGCCAAACCGGACGCTGCCATCGAGGTGCTGGAGAAACTGGCCAAGGATTATCCGACGCAACCGCAGGCCTTTGTGGCGCTGGGCGATCTGGAGCGGCAGCAAGAGGCCTATGACCGCGCGGCTGCCGCCTATGACAAGGCGTTGGAGTTCACCGAATCCGGCGCGCCGAACCTGTGGTTCCTGTATTATGCACGCGGCATCTGTCACGAACGTCTGGGCAACTGGCCCGGTGCCGAGGCCGATTTCCGGTCGGCGCTTGAGTTGAACCCGGATCAGCCGCAGGTGCTGAATTACCTGGGGTATTCGCTGGTCGAAAAGCAGGAGAAGCTGGACGAAGCACTGGACCTGATCGAACGTGCCGTCGCGGCGCGGCCCGACAGCGGCTATATCGTCGACAGCCTCGGCTGGGTTCTGTTCCGGCTTGGCCGCTATGACGAGGCCGTCGGGCATATGGAACGCGCGGTCGAGCTGATGCCGGTCGATCCTGTGGTCAATGATCATCTGGGCGATGTGCTCTGGGCGGTGGGCCGCGTGCGTGAGGCCGAATTCCAGTGGAAACGCGCGCTCTCCTTCATCAAACCCGACGATACCGATGGAGAGGCCGACCCGGACCGTATTCGCCGCAAGCTGGAAATCGGCCTCGACCGGGTTCTGGCCGAGGAGGGTGTGCCGCCGCTGAAGGTCGCCAATGGCGATTGAGGTCTTTGCGCCGGCAAAGATCAACCTGACCCTGCATGTGACCGGCCAGCGTGACGACGGCTATCACCTGCTCGATTCGCTGGTTGTCTTCGCGGATGTCGGTGACACGGTGCGGGTGACCCCGGCGGATCGGCTCAGCCTCGATATCGATGGGCCCGAAGCGGGTGGGCTTGACGCCGAGCCCGACAATCTGGTCCTGCGTGCCGCGCGCCTGCTGACGCCCGACCGTGGCGCTGCGATCACCCTAACGAAACGGCTCCCCGTCGCTTCGGGCATCGGCGGCGGCTCGGCGGATGCGGCGGCAGGTCTGCGCGCGCTGGCGCAGCTTTGGGATATGTCCCTGCCAGAGCCCGAGCAGGTCCTGTCGCTTGGCGCCGATGTTCCGGTCTGCCTGTCTGTGATGCCGCGCCGCATGCGCGGGATCGGCGAGCAGCTGGATCACGTGCCGCCGCTGCCCGCGATGGATATCCTGCTGGTCAATCCGCGCGTTGCAGTCTCGACGCCGACCATCTTCCGCACGCTTGCTGAAAAGAATAATCCGCACATGGAGCGGGACTTGCCGCGATGGCGCGATCTGCCCGATTTCGCCGGTTGGCTCGCAACCCAGCGCAACGATCTGGCCCTGCCAGCCATTGCCCAGCAACCGGTGATCACCGAAGTCATCGATGCATTGAGCGAGGCCGGCGCACTTTTTGCCGGTATGTCGGGATCCGGGGCGACCTGCTTTGGATTGTTTTCACCCGATCATCCGCCCGCTGAGCCGGTGCTTAGACGACGTCACCCGGACTGGTGGTGCGCAAGGGGTCGGGTGCTCTGACCTCCCGTTCCCTTCATTTCGCCAGAAATACTCCGGGGGTGAGGCCTGTCAGGGCCGAGGGGGCAGCGCCCCCTTGCTTTAGTTCAGCCGCGCCACCACATAATCGGCAAGATCGCTCAGCATGGCGCGGATCTCGTGATTGGGCAGCACATCCAGTGCGGCGCGTGCCTTCGCGGCCCAGGCGCGGGCATCGGCCCGGGTCAGCTCCAGCGTGCCGTATTTTTCCATCAGCGCCAGCGCCTGGCCCAGATCTCCCTCGGTCTGTTTGCCTTTTTCGATGGTCCGCACCCAGAATGCGCGCTCTTCGTCGGTGGCTTGCGCCACCGCCTTGATCACCGGCAGGGTCAGCTTGCGCTCGCGGAAATCGTCGCCCACGTTCTTGCCCGTCGCCTTGGCGTCGCCCTGATAATCCAGCAGATCGTCGGCGATCTGGAACGCGATACCCAGGGCATCGCCATAGTCGAACAGCGCTTTGACCTGTGCCTCGGGAACGCCCGCGATCACGCCGCCAACCTCTGTCGCGGCCGAGAACAGCGCCGCCGTCTTGCCCCGCACCACTTGCAGATAGATGCTCTCGTCCGTGCGCAGGTCGCTGGCCGCGGTCATTTGCAGCACTTCGCCCTCGGCGATGGTTGCAGCGGCATTGGCAAGGATGTCCAGCACCCTGAGCGAGCCGGTTTCCACCATCAGCTGGAAACTGCGGGCAAACAGGTAATCGCCCACCAGCACCGAGGATTTGTTGTCCCAGAGCAAATTGGCCGTAGGACGTCCACGGCGCTGGCCGCTTTCGTCCACCACGTCGTCATGCAGCAGGGTGGCGGTATGGATGAACTCGACCGTGGCGGCCAGTTTGACGTGGTCCTCGCCTTGGTAGCCGCACAGCCGCGCCGCCGCCAGTGTCAGCATCGGGCGCAGGCGCTTGCCACCCGCCTCGACCAGATGCGCCGTCACCTCGGGGATGCGGGGCGCGTGGTCCGACGCCATCCTGGTACGGATCAGCGTGTTTACCGCCGCCATCTCATCGGACAGGGTTGCGGCCAGCATCTCATGCGGTTTCGTGCTCACCTTGGCGTCCATCGCTCTCCTGCAACAAGGCTCGACAATGCGCCAACCTTGCCCTTACATCCATCCTTATGAAGGAACTTTTGCGCAGCACCGACCCGACCGTCATGGCCTTTGCATCCGCCCTTCTCGAGGGCGAGGATATAGACTGCTTTCAGATGGACGTAAATATGAGCATCCTCGAAGGCGGGATCGGAATCTTTCCGCGCCGCATGATGGTGCGGGATGAGGATTACGACCGCGCCCTGCAGGTGGTCACCGATAACGACATCCCGCTGGGCAGATGACCACCTTTGCCGAGAGCGAGCTGAGCTGTGACGCCTTTCTGGGTGGGCATCTGCAACTCTATCAACCGCGGGCTGGGTACCGGGCCGGGGTCGATCCGGTGTTTCTGGCGGCCAGCGTCGCCGCACAGACCGGGCAATCGGTGCTGGAACTGGGCTGTGGCGCTGGTGCCGCAATCCTGTGCCTGGGTCGTCGGGTGCCGGCACTGGCGCTGACGGGGGTCGAATTGCAGTCGGACTATGCCGATCTGGCCCGGCGCAATGCGGCGCTGAACGATATCGCGCTCGACGTTGTCGAAGGCGATATTACCGCCCTGCCGCAGGCGCTGCGACAGCAGAGCTTTGACCATGTCATCGCAAACCCGCCCTACTACCTTGCTGGCACCCACAGCCCGGCGAGCGATGCGGGGCGGGCCACCGCGTTGGGAGAGCAAACGCCGCTTGCGCGCTGGGTCGATGCGGCTGCGCGCCGTCTCCGCCATCGCGGCTATCTTCATATGATTGCCAAGGCCGACCGTCTGCCGGATATGCTGGCGGCCTGCGACGACAGGCTGGGCTCGCTTGAGGTGTTACCACTGGTTCCGCGTCAGGGCCGCGCCGCCGAGTTGGTGATTCTGCGCGCCCGCAAGGGCGGACGGGCGCCGTTTCGCCTGTATTCCGGCCTGATCCTGCATCAGGGCACCCGGCATCCGGGCGACCGCGACCATTACCTGCCTGAAATCGCAAAGGTTCTACGCGAACCGGCGCCGCTGCACTGGCCCGGTGCCGGATAGGCCGGGTTTGGCCGATATGTCGGTTTTATGACAGAATGCGACCGCTGCCCGCGTGACAGGCCGCTTGGGATGTGCTCAACTTGATTCATTGACAACAGAGAAGGAGGATCGCCATGAGTGTGAGCGCGCATTTGACCGAACTGAAGAAAAAGCACGCAAATCTCAGTCTCGAAGTTGAACAAGCCCAGCGTTCGCCAGGAACTGACGACCTTCAGATCAGCCAGCTGAAGAAACAGAAGCTGAAGCTCAAGGAAGAAATCGAGCGGCTGTCCGTCTAAGCCGCAAAGCTGGCGCGCGCTGCCAGCAGCGCGCCGCCAGTGATCAGAAGCGCAGAGATTGCCAGAACCCAGCTGGGCGCTGCGATGCCGCTGATCACCAGAACAAGTGTTGACAGCAGGGGGGCGGCATAAGAGCTCGTTCCCAGCAGTTGGATGTCTCCACGTTTCACCCCGATGTCCCAAACGTAAAAGGCCAGACCCACTGGCCCGAGGCCCAATGCCAGGGTCGAGGCCCAGCCCAGCGTGTCGCGCGGCCAGACCGTTTCTTCGACCATGAAATGCAGCCCCCATGAGGCCGCCGCGGTGGCGAGGCAGAATATGGCGACCGAACTGGTGGGGGCATTCCCAAGGCGTCGGGACAGGACCGAATAGCCCGACCATGTCAGCGCGCAAAGCATCGCAAGCCCGTAGCCCGGCAGAAACTGTGTCTGGAATCCGGGACCACCACCGCCGGTGATGATCAACGCCGCCCCGGAGAAGGCCAAACCCGCACCCACAAGATGGCCCCGCCGCAGGCGCTCCCCCGGCAGCAGGCCCGAAAACAGAACTATCAACAAAGGCCAGAGATAGGCGATCAGTCCCGCCTCGGCCGCAGGCGCCAGCCTGAGCGCCGAGAAATAGAGCGCGTGATAGCCGAACAGCCCCAGCGTTCCAAAGGCATATACCCTCCAGCCGACGCTGCGCAATTGCGAGAGGTTGCCGGTGGCCATGACCCAGATCAACCCCAGCGCCCCGCCGACGGTAAAGCAGAGCGCGTTCAGCAAAAGCGGTGGCACCGGCGCCGATCCGACCGTCAACAGCGCCAGCAACGCCCAGAGAAGGACGGCAACAAAGCCGATGGCGGTAGCGCGGGCGCGGGTCATGCGGGCGGAATGTCCTTGACAGGAACGATTGTCAAACCGTCCGAGATATGAGCGGTTTTTGCGATCTCGGCAAGGAACCAATCACGGAATGCCGCGATCTTGGGTTGGGTTTCCGAGCCGGCAAGGCAGACGAAGCGAAACCGCGCATCGGTCTCGACCGCAGTCTTGAACGGCATCACGAGTTTCCCCTCGATGACGTCCTTGATGATCATCGGGCGGCGGCCCAGCACCACGCCCACCCCTGCGACCGCCGCGTCGATGGCATGGTCCGCATTGGAAAAATGTGCCCCGCGTTTGGGGGCGAAATCCATGCCCACCGCGCGGAACCATGTGGGCCAGTCGATGGGTGGATCCAGAAAGCTGATAGATTCGTCAAAGATCAGCGGCGCTTCGCGCAGGCTTTCTGGTGTCGGGTACCGGCTCGCCAGCTCGGGGGTCATCACCGGGATCATCCATTCCTTGCGGGCAGAGATGGAATAAAGACCTGCGTCCAGCCCCTGGCCAAAGCGGATCGCCACATCGACCCCATCCCGCGCAAGGTCGACCAGCCGCAGGCTGGTCGAGATGCGCAGGTCGATCTCGGGATGCGCCCGCGCAAAATCGTAAAGGCGGGGCGCCAGCCATTTGGCGGTGAGCGCGGGTCCGGCGGTCACCGTCAGAGTGGTGTTGTCCTGAAGCCGCCGGGCGGCCCGCCAAGCGGCGGCCAGCACCTCGAACCCTTCCTGTGCGCCCGGGGCCAGGGCGCGCCCTTCCTCGGTCAGTTCTACCGCGCGATTGAGACGCCGGAACAAGGGGCGACCCAGATGCTCTTCCAGCGATTTGATCTGAAAGGACAGCGCCGCAGGGGTCACGCTCAACTCGGCTGCCGCCTTGGCAAAGGACATGTGTCGGGCCGCGGCATCAAAGGCGCGCAGGGCGGTCAGCGGGGGCAGGCGGTCGCTCATGTCGATTCAGTTTTTCTTGCCTGAAGGTCGAAAATGTCTCGTTTGTGATGTTTTTTGATTGGGCGCATATTCACATCAAGTCAAGCAAAACTGAATAATTTACAAAGGAGCTCCGCCATGATCGAGATGACAACCAATCCCGCCGCCCGTCGGGCTATGGACCGTGCGCACATGGAACGCGCACAAGCCTTGCGCACAGTCTGGGGATGGCTTTTCGGTTCCCGCTGACCGCTGCGCGCGCGGACTTACGGGATGAGGGGTCGGCCAGATGCGCCGGCCCCTTCGTCGTATTGCAGGAACGAAAAAGGCCGCCCCTCAATGGGGCGGCCAATCTCCCGGATCGCACCAGGTCAGACGAAGAACTGTGCGCCGTTTGCCGAAATGGTCGAGCCGTTGATGAAGCCCGAGTCCTCAGACGCCAGGAAAGTCACGCAGCGCGCGATTTCCTCGGGTTCTCCAAGGCGCCCAGCGGGGATGCCAGCGACGATCGAATCGCGCACCTTTTCGGGGATCGCCATCACCATCTCGGTGGCGATATAGCCGGGGCAGATGGCGTTTGCGGTGATACCGGCGCGGGCGCCTTCCTGGGCCAGCGACTTGACGATGCCCAGATCACCCGCCTTGGTCGCGGCATAGTTCACCTGTGCGAACTGGCCCTTCTGGCCGTTGATCGAGCTGATCACGATGACGCGGCCGAACTTGCGCTCGCGCATACCGGGCCAGACCGGATGGACGGTGTTGAACACACCGGTCAGGTTGGTGTCGATCACCTGATGCCACTGTTCCGGGGTCATCTTGTGGAACGGTGCGTCGCGGGTGATGCCCGCATTGGCGACCACGATGTCGATCGGGCCGATTTCGGCCTCGACCTTGGCGATACCGGCGGCCGATTCATCGTAATCGGCGACGTTCCACTTGTAGGTGGCGATGCCGGTTTCGGCGGTAAATTTGGCTGCGGCTTCATCATTACCGGCATAGGTGGCGGCGACATTGTAGCCTTCGGCCTTGAGCGCCTTGGAAATCGCGGCGCCGATGCCGCGCGAACCGCCGGTGACGAGTGCTGTACGTGCCATTGAAGAATCCTCCAGATCTGAATTGGCTTGATAATGCTGTTACGCTGCGGGGGCAAAATACGCAATATTGTTTCGCGGAGATTTTCCGCGTTGCAGAACGTCAATATTGTCGCAGATGCAGCATGCTCTTGGAATGCCACGAAAAAGGGCGCCTGACGGCGCCCTGTTCCTATGGCCGGTTCGGGCGATCAGTCGCGCTCCACACAAAGGGCCACGCCCATGCCGCCACCGATGCAGAGGGTTGCGAGACCCTTTTTGGCGTTGCGGCGCTTCATTTCGAACAGCAGGGTGTTCAGGACGCGGCAGCCCGAGGCGCCGATCGGGTGGCCGATGGCGATGGCACCGCCGTTCACGTTGACGATGGCCGGATCCCAGCCCATGTCCTTGTTCACCGCACAGGCCTGTGCGGCAAAGGCTTCGTTGGCCTCGACCAGGTCCAGGTCCTCGACTTTCCAGCCGGCCTTGGCCAGCGCCTTGCGGCTGGCGTGGATCGGGCCGACGCCCATAATCGACGGGTCGAGCCCGGCGGTGGCGTAGGAGGCGATGCGGGCCAGCGGCTCGATCCCGCGCTTTTCGGCATTCTTGGCGGTCATCAGCAGGGTGGCGGCGGCGCCGTCGTTCAGGCCGCTGGCATTGGCGGCGGTGACGGAACCGTCCTTGGTGAAGGCGGGGCGCAGTTTCTGCATCGCCTCGATGGTGGCGCCGTGACGGATGTATTCGTCGCTGTTCATCACGACATCGCCCTTGCGGGTCTTGATGGTGAAGGGCGTGATCTCGTCGGCGAACTTGCCGGCCTTTTGCGCGGCTTCGGCCTTGTTCTGCGAGGCGACGGCGAATTCATCCTGCATCTCGCGGCTGATCTGCCATTGTTCGGCGACGTTCTCGGCGGTCTGGCCCATGTGATAGCCGTTGAACGCATCCCACAGACCGTCGCGGATCATGGTGTCGATGTATTTCATGTCGCCCATCTTGTGACCGGCGCGCAGGGCGGCGGCATGGGGTGACAGGGTCATGTTCTCCTGGCCGCCGGCGGCAACGATCTCGGCATCGCCCAGCAGGATGTGCTGGGCGCCCAGCGCCACGGCGCGCAGGCCCGAACCGCAGACCTGGTTGATGCCCCAGGCGGCGCTTTCCTTGGGCAGGCCGGCATTGATATGGGCCTGGCGGGCGGGGTTCTGACCCTGGGCGGCGGTGAGGACCTGACCCAGAATGGTCTCGCTCACCTCGGCCTTGTCGATGCCGGCGCGCTCGACAACGGCTTCAAGCACCGCGGCGCCCAGGTCATGCGCCGGGGTATTCGCGAAAGAGCCGCCAAAGCTGCCGACGCCGGTGCGGGCGGCAGATGCAATTACTACGTTGGTCATGTGATCCGATCCTTTGCCGTCATGATCCTATTGGGGAAATCTGACGGCATGACGGGGCGATGTCGACCCCGGAGCGCCCTTATCCCCGCTCTAGCCCCCTTGACATAGCCCAGTGCTGCACATGCAGCAACTGACAGCTTGTCTCACAAGTAGTGCCAGGATGGTGATCAGCCGTTGGCCTTTGCGGTTTCGGGTCGTTCCCAGGCCGGCGTGACGGTCGGCGCGCCATAGAGGTAACCTTGCAAGCAATCGACCCCGTTTTCAGCGAGAAAGCGCGCGTCCTCTTCGGTTTCGACCGATTCGGCGATAATCAGCATTTCGAACTCGCGGGCCAGCGCGATCAACGCTCTCACGGTGGCGCGATTGGCGGCGTCGGTGCTGACCTGACGGATGAAACGACCGTCGATCTTGACCGCGTCAAAAAAGAAGTCGCGGAAACTGTTGAAGTCGATGGGGCCGTCACCGAAATCATCCAGCGCAAAGGCGATCCCGCGTGGTTGCAGCCTGTCCATGAAGTCGATCACGAGTTCCGGAACGGCCATGGCCGAGGTCTGATTGATCTCGAGGATAAGCCGATCACCCAAGGTTTCGTCCCGCTTGAGAAAGCGTTCCAGCACCTGCATCCACTTGCGGTAGCCTATCGAGCGGGCGGACATGTTGATTGACAGGCGCAGCGTCGGATTGCGAACCAGCGCCCGCAGACCGGTTTCCAGCGCGATACAGTCCAGTTCCCGTCCGATTTCGGTATTCTCGACAGCTGGCATGAAATCGCGAGCGGGGATGACCCGGCCGGTTTCGTCCAGCACGCGGATGAAGCCTTCATAGAAGGCGGTGCCATGTGGTGGCGCGGTTTGCAGGACCGGCTGATAGGCGAGCAGACAATCGCCATGCCGTACAGCCTCGGTCGCCATGGCCACGGCGGATCGGTCACGGCTCGACACCGCCACGCTCAGGGGGTTTTCCGCCCCTTCGGGCAAGTCTGCCAGTTTCTTGATCCGGGGGCGCATCGAGGTTCCTTGTCGGACAGGCCAGAACGAGAGATGTGCCCAGCCTTGGCCAAAATCGTAAATCGCAGGTTAAGCGCAGGATTTGACTAAAAGACGGATCACCCGGAGCTGTGTCATGTTGCGCTCGGATATCCATCTGATTTCAGTGGAATTTCACGGCAATTACGATGGCGCGGCCCATGATCTTGCGACGAGATTGTTAGAATGTGACCGAGTTTCTAACCTTCGAAACCGGGTGTCCCCTTCTGTTCGGGGTGACGGGCCAGGTAGCGCGCCTTGATCCCCTCCGAGGTTTCTCGGCTGCCATCGTGGCTGTAGCCCGGCGGAGCAAAGGCATAGGCCAGCCGCTGGCGCCAGGTCAGGCCCGGTTGGGTCACATCGCGCCAGATGCCCAGCCATTCGTGAAAGGCCACGCGCAGCGGGTTGAATGTGCCTAAGTTGTGGACGAGGCCGTAATCGACCCTCTCATCGTCCTGCTCGGGAACGAAGGTGCCGAACATCTTGTCCCAGATGATGAAGACACCGGCATAATTGCAGTCCAGATAGCGCGGGTTGCGGCCGTGGTGCACGCGGTGATGGCTGGGCGTGTTCATCACCGCCTCGAACCAGCGGGGCAGCTTGTCGATCGCCTCGGTATGGATCCAGAACTGGTAAATCAGGTTCAACCCACCGCAGAACAGGACCAAAGCCGGATGAAAGCCCAACAGCACCAGCGGCGCCTTGACCACCATCATGAAGGTAAACGTGCCGGTCCAGGTCTGCCTGAGGGCTGTGGTCAGGTTGTAGTGCTGGCTGGAGTGATGGTTCACATGGCTGGCCCAGACCCAGCGTATCCTATGGCCGAAACGGTGCACCCAATAATAGCGCAGGTCGTCCAGCACGAAACAGATCAGCAGCGCCCAGATGGATGTGCCCATGTCCAGCGGCGTAATCTGCCAGAGCAGCATGAAGAACCCCCAGGCGATGAAGCCCAGCACAATGCCCTCGGCCACCGATCCGGCCCCCATGATAAGTGAGGTGACGGCATCGCGGGTCTCGTACCGCCCGCCGCGTTTCTTGATGGCGATCCACAGGAATTCGATCAGGATCGCAGCGATGAAGAAAGGCACAGCCAGCTGGGTTGCATCGGGGTAGCTGATCGAATCGGTCATGCGCGGGCCAGTCTTTGTTGCCAGATGGGGGCTTCATCGGGGTCGAGTCTCAGGGTGACGCGGGGCGCGGTGAAATCGTGGAACGTGATGGTCAACCCGCCCGAAACCTCGTCTATCTCATAGTCCCGAAGGTGTCGGCCCACGGTATCGGCGCCCAGTGCCCAGATCAGGCCAGGACCGCTCTGTGTCTCGACCAGAGCCGCATGACAATCGCGTGCGAGCAGCGTGCCCATCACGTGGTCTTCGGGGAAATGTCGCAACCAAGCGGTTTGCAGTGTCTCAGGGCGCAGTATCGCGCGCTCTGACCGGCCGGTCAGATGCAGAACAATGGCGATGGCCGATATGCCGCCGATCACCAGGATCAGCAGGATTTCAAGTGGCATGGGCGTCTCCCTGCGACGCAGAGTGAAACCCGGGCGCGCGCTCTGTCAAAGGTCGCGTGGCGTCAACGCTCGCTCAATTGATGGTGAATGGATCACCGACCTTGCCTTTGCCCTTGGAACGGGTGAAGCGGGTCGTATTGCCATCGATCTCGACCAATTGGCAGTCGGTGCCGATTTCCTTCTTGCCGATGATCCCGTTGCGGCACCAGAACTTGCCGTTCCAGGTCCATGCCCCCTTGTAGGTCTTGCCGCCAAAGCTTCCGGTCTGACTGCCATCGGATTTGATGATGGTCCAGTTGCCGTTGGCGTCGGTCAGCTTGCGGTCAACAAGCTGGGCGCGAAAGTCCTTCTCTTTCTTGATCGGCTTGAACTCGGCCAGCGCAGCGGAACCGGCGAGGCCAAAAGAGAGTGAAAGGATGACGAAGGCGGTACGTTTCATGAAAACCCTCTGATTTGAATGATCGCTGTAAAACGCCCCAAAACAGGGCCCTGAAATACTGCAGGATCAAAGAGGTCGAATCAAACGTTCCTTTGTCCGGACAAAAAAGGAGCGCCCAAAGGCGCCCCGCTGAGGGAATGATCCGGAATATGCCTGGTCGCTTTGGCGTAGCGGCACCGCGCTATTGCATCAACGCTGCGATGATCGCGCGGGCGCTGTCCGAGTTCCAGTCGGCATCGCCGATCAGGCGGGCGACTTCCATCCCGTCGGCATCGATCAGCACCGTGATGGGCAGGCCGATCACCGCCATCTCGCGTGCCAGCGCCTGACGCGGGTCCTGGTGCCGGGGCAGGTTGTCGACGCCGATCTCGCCAAAGAACTTCTCGATCCCGGCGGGCGAGTTGCGGCCGGTGGCGATGGTCAGCACCTCGAACCTGTCGCCGCCCAGTTCGGACTGGAGCGCCGAAAGCTGCGGCATCTCCTTGCGGCAGGGGGCACACCAGGTGGCCCAGAAATTCAGCAGAACCACCTTGCCCTTGTAATCGCCCAATGTGGCTTCTCCCGCGCCGTCGGCCAGTTGAAACGGTACCTGCGAGACAGCGCGCGCTTCGGGCAGCACGATCAGTTTCTTCATGTCACCGTCGCGCAGCGCCTCGATCTCGGCGCGGTCGGCGGCCAGGCCGAGCGATGGATTTGCGCCCAGCGCGGCGGCGGTATAGACGAGGGCGAGCAACAGTTTCTTCATATCCCCTCCGAAGGGTTCTCTCAGATGACCGACAAGACCTCGAACCAGATGTGGGGCGGCCGCTTTGCCGCCGGACCGGACGCGATCATGGAGGCGATCAATGCCTCGATCGGGTTCGACAAGCGACTGGCGGCCCAGGACATCGCGGGCTCGCGGGCCCATGCGGCCATGTTGGCGGCCACGGGCGTTATTACGGATAGTGATGCCGAGGCCATTCGGGAAGGGCTGCTCACCGTTTTGTCAGAGATCGAGGCGGGAGAGTTTACCTTTTCCACCGCGCTGGAGGACATTCACATGAATGTCGAGGCGCGGCTGAAGGAGATCATCGGCGAGCCGGCGGGGCGGTTGCACACGGCGCGGTCGCGCAACGACCAGGTGGCGACGGATTTCAAACTGTGGGTGCGCGACCAGTTCGACGCCGCCGAACAGGGGCTGTTGGCGCTGATCCGGGCGCTGCTCGGTCAGGCCGAGGCGGGGGCCGATTGGGTGATGCCGGGGTTCACCCATCTCCAGACGGCGCAGCCGGTGACCTGGGGTCATCACATGATGGCCTATGTCGAGATGTTCGGCCGCGATCTGAGCCGGGTGCGCGATGCCCGCGCGCGGATGAACGAATCGCCCCTGGGCTCGGCGGCGCTGGCGGGCACCTCTTTCCCGATCGACCGGCACATGACGGCGGCGGCGCTCGGGTTCGACCGGCCCACGGCCAACTCGCTGGATGCGGTCAGCGATCGCGATTTCGCGCTGGAGTTCCTGTCGGTCGCCTCGATCTGTGCCATGCACCTGTCGCGCTTCGCCGAGGAACTGGTGATATGGTCCAGCGCGCAGTTCCGGTTCGTGATCCTGTCTGACCGGTTCTCGACGGGCTCGTCGATCATGCCGCAGAAGAAGAACCCCGACGCGGCCGAGCTGATCCGGGCCAAGGTGGGCCGCATCTTTGGCGCCAATACCGCGCTGATGATGGTGATGAAGGGGCTGCCGCTGGCCTATTCCAAGGACATGCAGGAAGACAAGGAACAGGTCTTTGACGCCGCCGACAACTGGATGCTGGCGCTGGCGGCGATGGAGGGGATGGTACGTGACATGACCGCGAACCGCGATAGCCTCGCCGCGGCTGCGGGCTCCGGTTTCTCCACCGCGACCGATCTGGCCGACTGGCTGGTGCGCGTGCTGGGCCTGCCGTTCCGCGATGCGCACCACGTGACCGGCGCGCTGGTGGCGCTGGCCGAAGGCAAGGGCTGCGACCTGCCGGATCTGAGCCTGGACGAGATGCAATCGGCCCATGCCGCGATCACCGAGGATGTCTATGGTGTCCTCGGGGTGGAAAATTCGGTAAACTCGCGTCAGAGCTATGGCGGCACCGCGCCCGCGCAGGTGCGCGCGCAGCTCGCCCGCTGGAAGGAGATGCTGGCATGACACCGATCCGCCTGACCCTCGCGCTTGCACTGGCCGCGCTGGTATCCGGTTGCGGTGCCGATGGCGAACCGGTGCAGCCGACGGTTGCCGCAAATGTCGGCGTCTCGGGCAGCGGTACCCATGTGAGCGGCGGTGTCGGGTTGGGCAAGGGTCCGTTCAACCTCTGGCTCGGGTTCTGAGCGGCCCGTCGTGTCCGGGGGCGCTGCCCTCGCCGCGGCAAGCCGCGACTCCCCCGGAGTATTTTCGGCAAAGTGAATGATCTTGGGGCTGCTGCTTCTTTCTGGTTCAAAATACTCCGGAGCGCGAGGCGGAGCCTCGCAAAAATCTTCTCCGCTTTGCGTGGCGGCAATTGATCCGCCACCGGATTTCAGGCTAAGCGCGCGACATGGATCATTTTCTTTATCGTGACGGTGCGCTCTGCGCCGAGGATGTTCCCCTGGCCGAGATCGCGGCCACGGTGGGTTCGCCATTCTATGTCTATTCCACAGCGACGCTGCTGAGGCATTTTCAGCTGTTTGACGAGGCGCTGGACGGGACAGAGCACCTGATCTGCTACGCGATGAAGGCGGCCAGCAACCAGGCCATCCTGCGCACCCTTGCGCAGGCAGGGGCGGGGATGGATGTGGTCTCGGTCGGCGAATATCTGCGTGCACGGGCGGCAGGTGTGCCAGGTGAGCGAATCGTCTTTTCCGGCGTCGGCAAGACGGCCGAGGAGATCCGGATCGCGCTCGAAGGTGGCATCCGCCAGTTCAATGTGGAATCCGAACCAGAGATGGAGGTCATCAACGCCATCG
Organism: Ruegeria sp. BHSC223; assembly: GCF_059613025.1. NCBI lineage: Bacteria > Pseudomonadati > Pseudomonadota > Alphaproteobacteria > Rhodobacterales > Roseobacteraceae > Ruegeria > Ruegeria sp. BHSC223. The sequence continues at coordinate 415,893 of NZ_JBXWRR010000002.1, read as the reverse complement.
CTCTGGAACTGGGCAAGGTGGCGCCGATCACCATCCGGGTGAACCCGGATGTGGATGCCAAGACGCATGCCAAGATCGCGACCGGCAAGTCCGAGAACAAGTTCGGTATTCCGATCGCGCGCGCCAGCGCGGTCTATGCCCAGGCCGCGGCTTTGCCGGGGCTGGAGGTAGTGGGGATCGACGTTCATATCGGCTCGCAACTCACCGATCTGGCGCCGTTCGAAACCGCCTATCGCAAGGTGGCGGAACTGACCGAGCGGCTGCGCGCCGAGGGTCACGATATCCGCAGGCTCGACCTGGGCGGGGGGCTCGGCATTCCCTATACCCGCTCGAACGAGGCGCCGCCGCTGCCGATGGAATACGGCGCGTTGATCAAGCGAACGCTGGGCCATCTGGGTTGCGAGATCGAGATCGAGCCGGGACGGCTGATCGCGGGCAATGCCGGGCTGATGGTGTCGAAAGTCATCTATGTCAAATCCGGCGAGGGGCGCGATTTCCTGATCCTTGATGCGGCGATGAACGACCTGATCCGCCCGGCCATGTATGACGCCCATCACGACATCGTGCCGGTGATCGAACCCGAACCAGGGGTCGAGCCACAGCCCTATGATATCGTTGGACCTGTTTGCGAAACCGGCGATACCTTTGCCAAGGCGCGGATGATGCCGCCGCTGGCCGCCGGCGATCTGGTGGCGTTTCGCAGCGCCGGCGCCTATGGCGCGGTGATGTCAAGCGAGTACAATACGCGCCCCCTGATCCCCGAGGTTTTGGTGCATGGGGATCAATTCGCGGTTATTCGCCCACGCCCGAGCTTTGACGAAATCATAAACCGCGATACCATTCCCTCATGGCTCTGACGCGGTGACCTCATCGTGCGGGCCGACAGGAGGCCCGATGTGATCCCGAACCGCCAGCCGAACCTGCCGCTGCCTCGCTTTGCGCTGGGCCTGACCCATGCGGGCCTTTGGGCCGAACGGCTGTGGCGGGCGCTCTGGCCGTTCCTTTCGGTCCTGATGCTGACGGCATCACCTCTGCTGCTGGGTCTGCACGCGCATGTGCCGCTGGAATGGGCCTGGGGGCTCGCAGCTGTGCTGGCCCTGATGGCGGGTGCGACGCTGGTTATGGGCTTGCGGCGGTTCCGCAGGCCGTCCCGGGGCGAGGCGCTGTCGCGGCTCGACGCCGCGCTGCCGGGCCGACCGATCCAGACCCTCCTCGATGAACAGGCGGTCGGCGCGCAAGATCCGTCCTCGGCCGCGCTCTGGCGGGCGCATCAGGCCCGCATGGCGGCGCGGGTCGCAAGCGCCGAACCGGTCGCGCCCGATCTGGTGCTGACCAAGCGCGATCCCTATGGTCTGCGCTTCATGGCGGCGCTTTGTTTCGTCGCGGCGCTACTCTTTGGCTCGGTCTGGCGGGTGGGGAGCGTGGCCGATCTGGCGCCGGGTGCGGCGCAGGCTGCGGCAGGGCCAAGCTGGGAAGGCTGGATCGAGCCTCCACGCTATACCGGTCTGCCGACGCTCTATCTGAACGACCAGAACGATGAGGTGCTGCAACTGCCGCAGGGCAGCCGTATCACGCTGCGGTTCTATGGCGAGCTAGGGCAGCTGCGTCTGGCCGAGGATGTCTCGGACATACCGGTGGAGCGCCCCGAACACCCGGAACAGACGGTTGAGGTCACTCGCAGTGGCCCCTTCGAGATCGAAGGGCGCGGGGGGCGCGGATGGCAAGTGGTGATGCTGTCTGACAATGCCCCGCAGGTCGAGATCGTGGGTGCGGCCGAGACCCAAGCAGGCGGAAAGATGGTCCTGCCTTTTGCCGCGATGGACGACTATGGCATCACCGGTGGACGGGCGATCATTGCACTGGACATCGAGGCCGTCGACCGCCGGCATGGGCTTCGGATCGACCCCGAACCGCGCGACCCGGTGGTCGCCGATCTGCCTCTGCCGATCACCGGGGACCGGCGCGAATTCACCGAGAACCTGATTGAGGATTTTTCGCAGCATCCGTGGGCACACTTGCCGGTTACGATTACCTTGATCGCCAGCGATGCGGCGGGGCAGGAGGCCGAGACGTTGCCCTTTGGCACGATCTTGCCGGCGCGGCGGTTCTTTGACCCATTGGCAGGGGCTGTGATCGAGCAGCGCCGCGACTTACTCTGGTCGCGCGACAACGCTCCGCGTGTGGCCCAGATTTTACGCGCGATTTCGCACCGCCCCGACGATGTGTTCCGCTCGCAAACCGCCTATCTGCGTCTGCGGGTCATTCTGCGCCGGATGGAGGCGTTGCAGCGATTTGGTCTGCAACCCGCACAGCAGGACGAAATCGCCCAGGCGCTTTGGGATCTGGCGATCATGCTCGAGGACGGCACCCTGTCGGACGCGCTGGAGCGGATGCGTCGGGCTCAGGAGCGACTGAGCGAGGCGATGAAGAACGGCGCCTCGGACGAAGAAATCGCAGAACTGATGCAGGAGTTGCGCGAGGCGACACAGGACTATCTGAGGCAACTGGCGCAGAATCAGCAGAACGAGCAGGATGGCGAGCGGCAGGCGCAAGAGGGCGAGCGCCTGCAAATGACGCAGGACGACCTGCAAAAGATGATGGACCGCATCCAGGAACTGATGGAACAGGGCCGCATGGCCGAGGCGCAGCAGGCGCTGGAAGAGTTCCAGCAGATGATGGAGAACATGCGTGTCACCCAGGGACAGGGCGACAATGGCCAGTCCGAAGGGCAGCGCGCGATGGAGGGGCTGGCCGAGACCCTGCGCAACCAGCAAGGACTGAGCGATCAGGCCTTTCGCGATCTTCAGGAACAGTTCAACCCGGGCGCGCAGGCGGGGGAGAGCCAGCAGAACGAAGGCCGCAATGGGGGCCAGGGCCGGGGGCAAAGCCACGAGGGCGAGGGCCAGGGCAGCCGCCAGTCGGGCACCGGACAGGATGGTGCGCAACCGGGTGAACCCGGCGAGACCGGCGAGGGTTCTTTGGCCGACCGGCAGCAGGCTTTGCGCAACGAATTGGGACGGCAGGAACAGAACCTGCCCGGTCAGGGTACCCCCGAGGGCGACGCCGCGCGCGAGGCATTGGATCGGGCCGGGCGCGCGATGGAGGGCGCCGAGGAGGCGCTGCGCGAGAACGATCTGGCCGAGGCAATCGACCGCCAGGCCGAGGCGATGGAAGCCATGCGCGAGGGCATGCGTTCGCTGGGCGAGGCGCTGGCGCAGCAAAGCCAACCGGGACAAGGCAGCCAGGAAGGCGATCAGCGCGCCCGCAGTCAGGACCCGTTGGGGCGCACTCCCGGTTCTCAGGGGGGTGTCGACACCGACGAGTCGCTGGTACCGGGCGATGATGTTTATCGCCGGGCGCGGGATCTGCTTGACGAGATCCGACGCCGCTCTGGAGAAAGTGATCGGCCCAAGATCGAACGCGACTATCTCAAGCGCCTGCTCGACCGGTTCTGAGGAAGGTTCTCGGGTGCTTTATCGCGGCATCAGGTCGCCGGCTTGTGCCTCGAGCCAGAGCCGCGCCTGATCCACTAGCGCCACATAGGCGCTGAGCATCGGGTCCGCCTGCGGCAGGGTCCGCGCCACCAGCGGGGCGTTCGCGTAAAGCAGGAACAGCACTGCACCAAAGATCAGCATCATCAGGAAACCGCGCATGAAACCGCCGGGACGGCGCTTTCGGGCAGGACCGGCATGTACAGTCGCAGGCGCAACCGCTGACCCGTCCGAGTTGCGCAGACTTGAATTGATTTCCTCGATATCCGGCAATAGGCCCCGGCGCGAGGTACTATCGGCCTCTTGTGCCACTGGTTCCTGGCCGCGCATCCTGGCCATACGGTCCTGGGCTTCGCGCGCGCGGCGGCCGGGTTCGTCGCCGGGATAGGCATCAAGACCCAGATCGGGCTGGCTTTCCAGCGCTTCGGTTTCGCGCGCGCGCAATTCAGCCTCGCGCGCGGCCTCTTCGCGCAAGATGTCCGAGACATCGGGTCCGACGCCGCGGCCCAGCGCGGGCTCCGCCGGCTCGGGGTCGTTGTCGAAATCATCCTCATCCTCGTCCCAGTCGTCCTGATCGTCGCGCTGGTCCGGGCTTTCGTTGGTGTCTTCTTCGGGGACTGGTGTCGGATTGGACGCGAAACCGTCCCCGGCATCGCCTTGATCCGTGTCGAGTGCCTCACCAGCGGGGGGTTGAAACCAGGTATGGCCGCAGTTTGAGCATTGTACATCGCGGCCTTCGGGCGGGATAACCTCGTCTGGCACCTCGTATTGGGCGTCGCAATTCGGACATGTCAGACGCATGCTGTCTCCCGGTTTCTTCGTTCTGCCTGATCTTCGTTTTTCCGCTGATCATAGGCGCTTGTGCCAATCGCGGGAAGAGCGTTTTGCGGCAAGGACCCGCGAGTGTCGCCCAACGGACTCAGCAGCCAGGCAGGCGGGCATTGAAACCGCGTGCCCCATCGGGCAAGAAGAGCCGGAAACGTCAGGGGGCCGATGTGATCGAGCTTGAGAATGTGGGCTATAGCTATGGGGGCGGTGAATTGCTGGACGATATCTCGGTTGAGCTGTCGCCGGGGTCTTTCCATTTCCTGACCGGCCCCTCGGGTTCTGGCAAGACCACGCTGCTGAAACTCTGCTACGGGGCGCTGCTGGCGACCTCGGGCCAAGTGCGCGCCTTTGGCGAGGATATGCGGCGGCTGGATCGGGATCAGATGGCGCTGTTCCGCCGCCGCATCGGTGTGGTGCATCAGGATTGCCGATTCCTCGACCATCTGCCGCTGGCCGAGAACATCGCATTGCCGCTCACTGTTTCAGGCCATGATCTGGAGGGCGAGCAGGAGAATTTGCGTGAGTTGATGGCTTGGGTCGGGCTGTCAAAACGGGCCGAGGCCCTGCCACCGGAACTGTCGGGGGGTGAGCGCCAGCGCGCGGCACTGGCCCGTGCGGTGATCATGTCACCCGATGTGGTGGTAGCGGATGAACCCACCGGAAACGTCGACTGGGAGATGTCGCAGCGGCTGTTGCAGCTGCTGGTCGAGCTGAACCGGATGGGCAAGACAGTGCTGATCGCCACCCATGACCTAAGCCTGATCCGCGCCGCTAAAAGCCAGGTTCAGGCGCGTGTGCTGCGAATCTCGAATAAGCGGCTGCAACTGGCGGGGGCGGATCTGTGAGCAAGGGAACGATCCGTGCATTGCTGATGGCCGACAAACAGGCCGACCGGGTGGTGCCGCCCTCGGGCTTTACCGCGCAGCTGACACTGTTCGTCTCCGGCGCCATGGCCTTTCTAGCGGTGTTTGCGCTGGCGTTGTCGCTGGCTTCGGGGCGGCTGGCGGATCGCTGGGCCTCGGAACTGGCCCAGGCGGCAACGCTGCGGATCAACGCGCCCGCCGATCAGGTCGCCGCACAGACGCAGGCGGCGCTCTCGATCCTGAAACAGACACCTGGTGTGGCCGAGGCCCGCGCGCTGAGCCGCGAGGAACAGGCGGCGCTGCTGGCGCCCTGGCTCGGGCCTGATTTACCGTTGGACACCCTGCCGGTGCCGCAACTGATCGAGATCGTTGGCGGCGAACCCGCCTATGACGCACAGGGGTTGCGACTGCGACTGGTGGCCGAGGTTCCGGGCGCTGTATTGGATGATCACCGGCGCTGGCGCGAGCCGCTGGTGGATGCCGCCAATTCGCTGCGCCGTCTGGCGCTGGTGTCGATCCTGCTGATCGGTGGCGCCACGGCGGCGATGATCACGCTGGCGGCCAATGCCGCGCTGGCGGCCAATGCGCAGGTTATCGAGGTTTTGCGGCTGGTTGGCGCGCGCGACCGCTATATCGCGGGCGCCTTCGTGCGCCGGTTCACCCTGCGGGCGTTGATCGGGGCCGCCGTGGGGGTGGTGCTGGGCATGGGCGGAGTGTTGTTGCTGCCCGAAGCCTCGGACGAGGGTGGCTTTCTGACCGGGCTCGGTTTTCGTGGTGCCGGTTGGCTGCTGCCTTTGTTGATCCCGGTTCTGGGCGCTGTGGTTGCGTTTGCCGCAACCTGGAACGCGGCCCGACGCAGGTTGAAGGAGCTTGCATGATGATCCAGTGGGTGCGTTCCATCGTCTTTACCATCGTCATTTACATCTGGATGGCCATCCTGGGGCTGCTCTTCACCCCTTATGCGCTGGTCTCCAAGAAGGGCGCGCTCAGGGCCTGCAAGCTATATGCCCGCAGCACGATCTGGATGGCGCGCTGGATGGTCGGCATTCAGGGCGAGATACGCGGGCCGGTGCCGACGGGTGAGGTGCTGATCGCCGCCAAGCATCAGTCTTTCTTTGACATCCTGCTGATCTTTCACGCCGTGCCGCATGGCAAGTTCATCATGAAACGCGAGCTTTTGTGGACGCCCGTGATCGGGGTCTATGCCAAGCGGCTGGGCTGTATCCCGGTGAACAGGGGCAAGCGCGGTGCAGCGGTGGCCAAGATGGTCAAGGACGTGGCCAAGGAATTCGCCGAACCCGGTCAGCTGGTAATCTATCCGCAGGGGACCCGGGTCGCGCCGGGCGTGTCGAAGCCCTACAAGGTGGGCAGCGCGGTTCTCTATGAGGGGTTGCAATATAGCTGCATCCCGGTGGCGACCAATGTGGGGTTGTTCTGGCCGCGTGACGGGTTGCTGCGCAAGCCGGGTCGCGCGGTGGTCGAGTTCCTGGATCCGATTCCGCCGGGGGTGCCGCGCGATGCCTTCATGCGGCAACTGGAGACCGAGATCGAGGGCGCCTCGGACCGGTTGATGCGTGAAGCAGGATATGAGAACGCTCAGAGTTGAGGCATGACAGGGGGCGCTGCCCCCGTCGCCTGACGGCGACTCCCCCGGAGTATTTCGAGCGAAATGAAGCCCTGAGGGCGCGTATAACGGGGCGGCGGTGCTGCCGCCCCGAAGCGTTTTAGGGTTACGAGTGGATTGGGCCGTCGCCGCAGGCCAGCGCGGCCTCGCGCACCGCCTCGGAATAGGTCGGGTGCGCGTGGCATGTCAGCGCCAGATCCTCGGCCGAGGCGCCGAATTCCATCGCGACGCAGACCTCGTGGATCAGCTCGCCCGCCGCCGGGCCGATGATATGGGCGCCAAGGATGCGGTCGGTGTCCTTGTCGGCGAGGATCTTGACGAAACCGTCGCCCGCGAAATTGGCCTTGGCGCGGCCATTGCCCATGAACATGAACTTGCCGACCTTGTAGGCGCGGCCCGCCTCCTTGAGGCTTTGTTCGGTTTCGCCCACATTGGCGACCTCGGGCGTGGTGTAGATCACGCCGGGGATGACGCCGTAGTTGACATGGCCATGCTTGCCAGCGACCTGCTCGGCGGCGGCCATGCCCTCGTCCTCGGCCTTGTGAGCGAGCATCGGGCCTTCGATCACGTCACCGATGGCGTAGATGCCGGGCACGTTGGTCTGCCAGTCCTTGCCGACCTTGATCTGGCCGCGCTGGGTCATCTCGATCCCCAGCTTGTCGAGGCCGAGACCGGCGGTGTAGGGTTTGCGCCCGGTGGCGACCAGCACGGTATCGGCTTCGATCTCGTGCTCGGTGTCCTTCTTCATCAGCTTGTAGGTGACCTTGGCCTTGCCCCTGGCCACTTCGGTCTTTTGCACCGCGGCGCCCATGACGAAGTTCAGGCCCTGCTTTTTCAGGATGCGCTGGAAGGTCTTTTGCACCTCGCCATCCATGCCGGGGGTGATCACGTCGAGGAATTCGACCACGGTCACCTCGGCACCCAGGCGCGAATAGACCGAGCCCAGTTCCAGCCCGATGACACCGGCGCCGATCACCACCATGGATTTCGGGATCTTGCCCAGTTCCAGCGCGCCGGTGGAGGTCACGACGGTTTTCTCGTCCACCTCGACACCGGGCAGCGAGGCGGGCTCGGACCCCGAGGCGATGATGATGTTCTTGGCCTCGTGGGTGTCGTCGCCCACCTGCACCTTGCCCGCGGCAGGGATGGTGGCCCAGCCCTTGATCCAGTCGATCTTGTTCTTCTTGAACAGGAATTCGATGCCCTTGGTGTTGCCCTCGATCACCTCGTCCTTGTAGGCGAGCATCTGTTTCCAGTCGACCGAGGGCGCCTTGCCCTTGAGCCCCATCTTGGCAAAGTTGTGCTGCGCCTCGTGCAGGCTGTGCGAGGCATGCAGCAGCGCCTTGGAGGGGATACAGCCCACGTTCAGGCAGGTGCCGCCCAGGGTTTCACGGCCCTCGACAACAGCTGTCTTCAGGCCCAGCTGGGCGCAGCGGATGGCGCAGACATAGCCGCCGGGGCCGGCGCCGATTACGATGACGTCATAGTTAGCCATTTTAACTCTCCTTCGTGTGCGCCGGGTGGGGTAGTGCGGCCCGGTGCCTGAAATGTCGTGCCGGTGCCGGATCAGACCGGCGTCAGCAGCTTCACCGTGATATGGGCAATGCCGCCGCGTTCGTGGTGCATGGCCAGTTCTTCGCTGTCGAAGAAGGCCTTGGCCGAGGCGAGGTCGGTGATCTCGAACAAAGCCACCGCATGATCGGCGCGATCAGGGTCGCGCCAGATATGCAAATCGCGGATGCCCGCGGCCTTGCGCATCGCGCGATCCTCGCGGAACACCTTGAGCCAGGCGTCGAAATCGGCCACATCGGCCTGCCAGAGGGCGTGGGTTGCCATGGGTCAGTGTCCTTCTAATCCGGCATGTAAGGCAGCGGGTCGCCGATGCGTGACCCGGAGCGCGGCGAATCTGGATAGCATTCCGTCAATCATCTGATCCGTCATACTCGGCTTTCTTGTCTGTCCGGCCTGAGATGGTTTCGGCCTCGCACCGGACATGGTGCGAGACCGGTTGTCTTTGATCACAGATCCATCAGCAGGCGGCGGGGATCTTCGAGCGCCTCTTTCACGCGCACCAGGAAGGTCACGGCGCCCTTGCCGTCGACGATGCGGTGATCGTAGCTGAGCGCCAGGTACATCATCGGGCGGATCTTGATCTCGCCGTTGATGACCATGGGGCGGTCCTGGATCTTGTGCATGCCGAGGATGCCCGACTGCGGGGGGTTCAGGATCGGCGAGGACATCAGCGAGCCGTAGACGCCACCGTTCGAGATGGTGAAGGTGCCGCCCTGCATCTCGGCCATGGACAGTTTGCCGTCGCGGGCGCGCTTGCCCTTTTCGGCGATGGCCTTTTCGATTTCGGCAAAGGACATCTGGTCGGCGTCGCGGATGACCGGCACCACGAGGCCCTGCGGCGTACCGGCGGCGACGCCCATATGCACGTAGTTCTTGTAGACGATGTCCTGGCCGTCGATCTCGGCGTTGACCTCGGGCACCTCTTTCAGCGCGTGGCAGCAGGCCTTGGTGAAGAACGACATGAAGCCCATGCGCACGCCGTGCTTCTTCTCGAACGCGTCCTTGTATTGGTTGCGGATCGCCATAACCTCGGTCATGTCCACCTCGTTATAGGTGGTCAGGATCGCGGCGGTGTTCTGGGCGTCCTTCAGGCGCTTGGCGATGGTCTGGCGCAGGCGCGTCATGCGAACGCGCTCCTCGCGCACGGCATCCTCTGCCAGGGCAGGCGCGCGGGGGGCCGCGGCGGGGGCCGAAGCCGCGGCAGGTGCGGCGGCCGGTGCGGCGGCTGCGGCGGCAACGGCTGCGGCGACATCCTCTTTCATGATGCGGCCATCGCGTCCGGTTCCGGTGACCTGTGCCGGGTTGATCCCGGCCTCGGCCATCGCCTTTTCGGCCGAGGGCGCGTTGGCAATGTCCTTGCCGGTGGAAGCTGCGGCAGCGACAGTGGTGGACGGGGCGGCGGGTGCGGGAGAGACGCCCGAGGCGCTGCCCGAGATCACCGCCAGCTTGGCCGATGCGTTCACGGTGGTGCCTTCGGCGGCGACGATTTCGGCCAATACGCCCGACGCCGGTGCAGGCACCTCGACCGAGACCTTGTCGGTTTCCAGCTCGCACAGCATCTCGTCTTGCGCGACGGTGTCGCCCACCTTCTTGAACCAGGTCGAGACAGTGGCTTCGGTCACCGATTCACCCAAGGTGGGCACCATCACGTCAACCGAACCGCCCGCCTCGGCGGCAGGCTCTGCCGCCGCTTTCGCGGGTTTTTCGCCTGCGGCAGGGGCCGCACCTTCGCCGGCGGCAATGGTTGCCAGCAGCGCGTTCACGCCAACGGTTTCGCCTTCCTTGGCCACAATTTCACCCATCACGCCTGCGGCGGGGGCGGGGACCTCGACGGTTACCTTGTCGGTTTCCAGCTCACAGAGCATCTCGTCCACTGCGACGGCGTCGCCGGGTTTCTTGAACCAGGTGGCCACTGTGGCCTCGGTCACGGATTCGCCAAGCGTGGGGACACGAACTTCGATCGTCATCGCTTATTTTCCTTCGATGCTCAGCGCTTCGTTCACGAGCGCCTCTTGTTGGGCTTTGTGTTGACTGGCCAGACCGGTCGCGGGAGAGGCCGAGGTGGCGCGGCCCACATAGGTCGGGCGGGTGTGTTTGGCGCCGATGCGGGTCAGCACCCATTCGATATTGGGCTCGATGAAGCTCCACGCGCCCTGGTTCTTGGGTTCTTCCTGGCACCAGACCATCTCGGCCCCCTTGAACCGCTCCAACTCGTTGATGAGCGAATGGGCGGGGAAGGGGTAATACTGCTCGATCCTGAGCAGATAGACATCGTCGATGCCGCGCGCGTCGCGTTCCTCGAGCAGGTCGAAATAGACCTTGCCCGAGCACAGCACGACCCGCTTGATCTTGTCGTCGGCGACCAGCTTGGTCTCCGAGTTGCCATATTGCGCATCATCCCACAGAACCCGGTGGAAGGACGAGCCGGTGGTGAATTCCTCGGCCTTCGACACTGCCAGTTTGTGGCGCAGCAGCGATTTCGGAGTGACCAGGATCAGCGGCTTGCGGAAGGTGCGGTGCAGTTGACGGCGCAGGATGTGGAAATAGTTGGCCGGCGTGGTGCAGTTGGCCACGATCCAGTTGTCCTGACCGCACATTTGCAGGAACCGTTCCAGACGGGCAGAGCTGTGTTCGGGACCCTGGCCCTCGAACCCGTGCGGCAGCAGGCAGACAAGGCCCGACATCCGCAGCCATTTGCTTTCGCCCGAGCTGATGAACTGGTCGAACATGATCTGGGCACCGTTTGCGAAGTCGCCAAATTGCGCCTCCCAAAGGGTCAGCGCGTTTGGTTCGGCCAGAGAATAGCCGTATTCAAAGCCCAGCACCGCGTATTCGCTAAGCATCGAGTCGATAACTTCGTACTGCGCTTGACCGTTGCGGATGTTGTTGAGCGGATAGTATCGCTCTTCGCTGTCCTGACTAACCAGGCCGGAATGGCGCTGGCTGAAGGTGCCGCGGGTGGCGTCCTGACCGGCCAACCGGACCGGATAGCCCTCGGTCAATAGCGAGCCATAGGCCAGCGCCTCGCCGGTGGCCCAGTCGATGCCCGTACCGGTATCGAACATCGCCTTCTTGGTTTCAAGCAGGCGTTCGACCGTGCGGTGCAGCGCGAACCCCTCGGGCGCGCGGGTCAGGGCGTTGCCGACCTCGGCCAGCGTTTCGGGCGTGATCGCGGTCTCTCCGCGCACATATTCCTCTTTGTTCTTGTCCAGATGCGACCAGCGGCCATCCAGCCAGTCGGCCTTGTTGGGCTTGTAATCCTTGCCGGCCTCGAACTCTTCGTTCAGATGCGCCTGGAAGGCGGCCTTCATGTCCTCGATCTCGCCTTCGGGGATCAACCCGTCCTTGACCAGACGCTCGGTATAGAGGCTGAGCGTGGTCTTGTGGGTCTTGATCCGCTTGTACATGATCGGGTTGGTGAACATGGGCTCGTCGCCCTCGTTATGGCCAAACCGGCGATAGCAGAAGATGTCGATCACCACATCCTTGCGGAACTTTTGCCGGAACTCGGTGGCCACCTTGGCGGCGTGAACCACCGCCTCTGGGTCGTCGCCGTTGACATGGAAGATCGGCGCCTCGACCATCAGGGCGATATCGGTCGGATAGGGGCTGGAGCGGCTGAAATGCGGCGCGGTGGTAAAGCCGATCTGGTTGTTGACCACGATATGCATGGTGCCGCCGGTGCGATGGCCGCGGATGCCCGAAAGCTGGAAGCATTCGGCCACCACGCCCTGACCGGCAAAGGCAGCGTCGCCATGCAGCAGCACCGGCATGACCGAAGTGCGGTCCCTGTCGCCGAACTGGTCCTGCTTGGCGCGAGCCTTGCCCAGGACCACGGGATTCACGGCCTCGAGGTGCGAGGGGTTGGCGGTGAGGCTGAGATGCACCCGGTTGCCGTCGAACTCGCGGTCCGAGGAGGCGCCGAGGTGGTATTTCACGTCGCCCGAGCCATCGACATCCTCGGGCTTGAAGCTGCCGCCCTGGAATTCGTTGAAGATGGCGCGATAGGGCTTGCCCATCACGTTGGCGAGGATGTTCAGGCGGCCGCGGTGCGGCATGCCGATGACGATCTCGCGGACCCCCAGCGCGCCACCACGCTTGATGATCTGTTCCATCGCGGGGATCAGCGCCTCGCCGCCATCAAGGCCAAAGCGCTTGGTTCCCATGTATTTGACATGCAGGAACTTTTCGAAGCCTTCGGCCTCGACCATCTTGTTCAGGATGGCCTTGCGCCCTTCGCGGGTGAACGAGATCTCCTTGCCGTAGCCTTCGATCCGCTCTTTCAGCCAGGCGGCCTCTTCAGGGTTCGAGATGTGCATGTATTGCAGCGCAAAGGTGCCGCAATAGGTGCGTTTGACGATGTCGATGATCTGCCGCATCGAGGCATGGGTCAGCCCCAGCACGTTGTCGATGAAGATCGGCCGGTCCATGTCGGAATCGGCAAAACCATAGGTCTTGGGATCCAGCTCGGGATGCGGGGTGCCCGCGCGCATGCCAAGCGGGTCCAGATCGGCCACCAGATGGCCCCGGATACGATAGGCGCGGATGATCATCAGGGCGCGGATCGAATCCAGCACCGCACGCTTGATCTGGTCATCACTGACCGGAACGCCGGCCTTGACGGCCTGTTCCTTGATCTTGCCACCAGCGGCCTTGGCGTCGATCTCGGCCCATTGCCCGGTCAGCGCGCCGGTCAGGTCGTCGGCGGGCATCGGCGGCCAGTCGGCGCGCGCCCAGCTGGGGCCGTCGGCCTCCTTCTTCACATCGGTATCCGCATCGCCCATCGCGCGGAAAAACTCGGCCCATGCGGCATCCACCGCGCCGGGGTCGTTGGCGTATCGGGCATAGAGTTGTTCGAGGTATTCCGCATTGTGCCCCTGCATGAAGCTTGAGGCATGAAACTGGGAGTTGGGCGATTGTTCGGTCATTGGGTCACCTGACTTTCCTAGCTCTGGATTTCGCGCGTTGCGATGGCCAGAACGGGTTCTTTGAGCGATCTGAAACTGTGGCCTGCATTCGGTATGGCGGTGAATGTGGCGTTCAGGCCGCGTGCCTGGGCCTTGGCCACATAGTCCCGGGCAAGGCCGGGCTGCGTATTGGAATCGTTCTGGCCGGTCACCGCGATGATCCGGGTTTGCCGTGGTATCTGGTCGAGATAGCGGATCGGCGACTGGCTTTTGGGCCAGGGCGTGCCGCGCGCAGCCCGCCAGCGCGGAATGTCGAACGGGCCGGACACCATGATTGCCGTGTCGATCAGGCCGGGTACTGTTCCCAGCAGGGTGGCGGTCTGTGCCGCTCCGCCGGAATGGGCCACCACCAGCTTTTGATGCGGATATGCCTGGCCAGCCGCCGAGATACCCTGTGCCAGCAGATTGTTGTTCTGCTTGGTGTAATGGTCACGACTGCCGTTATTCGATCCCTTGCTGCGGCGCCCGGCGACGGAATAGCCGGGCCGCGCCATCTGGATAACGGTTGACTGCGGGTTTCGCGCGGCCAGTTCCGTGGCAAAGGACGTGATGTAGTCCGGCCCGGAATCTCCATGCAGGACGATAACCAGCACCTTTGGTCCCACACCATGAACCTGGCCTGAAACCGGACCGAACATCTCGGCCAGCAACGGGGTGCCAAGACACAGGAACAGCGCGGCAAGGCCAGCCGCGAGGCGCTGGTGAAAGCGGGCCGGATGCGAGACGTGGGCACTCATGGCGACACCGCCTGGTTGGGATGGGGACCGTATTGATTGGTGCCCGGCTGGCTGGGCCGGGTCAGCCACCACAGAACCAGAAGCGGCGAGACGATCAGGACGGCAACAGTCGGGATCAGCAACAGCAGCGTGGCGCGGGTGAAGAGAAGGTCGAGCGAGCCGCCAGCGGCAAAGCTGGAGGCGATGCCGATGCCGAAGACCAGGATCAATCCGGCGCCGATCATCAGCAAGATGGGAAACAGCGCAAAAAGCCCGTTGCGGCCGGTGTCGTGCATCCGGCGAAAGGCCACCGCCAGATGCGGCAGGAACACGGCGAGTGAGAACAGCGCGGCGAGGGGGCCGGTATTCTCGATACTGGCGCCGGCGCCGGTGTCCGAGGTTTCGACCGTGGTGGTCACGGAATCGAACAGCGCCGCGTCGAGCAGGGTTGCCACCACGTTGCCCAGCACCATGAACAGGAAAAAATACCAGTACTCCGGGCGAGAGGCCCGCCCGGAGAAGGTGAAGTATTTCGAGAAACACGTTCCTATGGCCTTGCCGAACGTCATGTGTCCTCCCGATTTGCGCGCCGCCCCGCATTGACGCGGGGCAGGCCGGTTACTTGCCGATGGCCGCCAAAACGGCCTCGCCCAGGGTTGCCGGGCTGTCGGCCACGACGATCCCGGCCGAGCGCATGGCTTCGATCTTGTCCTCGGCGCCGCCCTTGCCGCCGGCGACGATAGCGCCCGCGTGACCCATGCGGCGGCCCGGAGGGGCGGTGCGGCCCGCGATGAAACCGGCGACCGGCTTCCTGCGGCCCTTCTTGGCCTCGTCTTTCAGGAACTGGGCGGCCTCTTCCTCGGCGCTGCCGCCGATCTCGCCGATCATGATGATGCTTTCGGTTTCATCGTCGGCCAGGAACCATTCCAGCACATCGATATGCTCGGTCCCCTTGATAGGGTCGCCGCCGATGCCCACGGCGGTGGATTGGCCCAGACCGATATCCGAGGTCTGTTTCACCGCCTCATAGGTCAGGGTGCCCGAACGAGACACAACGCCGACGCTGCCGCGCTTGTGGATATGGCCGGGCATGATGCCAATCTTGCAGGCATCGGGCGTGATGACACCGGGGCAGTTGGGGCCGATGAGGCGCGAGGACGAGCCTTCGAGCGCGCGCTTGACCTTCATCATGTCCAGCACCGGGATGCCTTCGGTGATGCAGACGATCACCTCCATCTTGGCGTCGATCGCCTCGAGGATCGAGTCGGCGGCAAAGGGCGGCGGCACATAGATCACGGTTGCATTGGCCTCGGTCACGGCCTTGGCCTCGTGCACCGAGTTGAAGACGGGCAGGTTCAGGTGGGTCTGCCCACCCTTGCCGGGGGTGACCCCGCCGACCATCTTGGTGCCATAGGCGATGGCCTGTTCCGAGTGAAAGGTACCCTGCGAGCCGGTGAAGCCCTGGCAGATGACCTTGGTATTTTCGTCGATGAGGACTGCCATCTTGGCGTTCTCCTTTGAAATCTGTCGTAGGGTGGGCAGACTTGCCCACCATTCATTGAGGGATGGTGGGCGGGCCGCCCACCCTACGTTCAGCCCTTGACCGCTTTCACGATCTTCTCGGCACCATCCGACAGGTTGTCGGCGGCGATGACGTTCAGGCCGGAGGTGTTGATGATCTCCTTGCCTTTCTCGACATTGGTGCCTTCGAGACGGACGACCAGCGGAACCTGAAGGCCCACTTCCTTGACCGCGGCGACCACGCCCTCGGCGATCACGTCACAGCGCATGATACCGCCGAAGATGTTCACGAGGATGCCTTTGACGTTGGGGTCCGAGGTGATGATCTTGAACGCTTCGGTCACCTTCTCCTTGGTGGCGCCGCCGCCGACGTCGAGGAAGTTGGCAGGCTCGGCACCGTAGAGCTTGATGATGTCCATGGTTGCCATCGCCAGACCGGCGCCGTTGACCATGCAACCGATCTCGCCATCCAGTGCGATGTAGTTCAGGTCGTACTTGGAGGCTTCCAGTTCCTTGGGATCCTCCTCGGTGGTGTCGCGCAGTTCGGCGATGTCCGAGTGGCGGTAGATCGCGTTGCCGTCAAAGCCGACTTTGGCGTCCAGCACCTTGAGGCTGCCACCCTCGGCCACGATCAGCGGGTTGATTTCCAGCATCTCCATGTCCTTCTCGACGAAGGCCTTGTAGAGGAGACCCATCAGCGAGACGCATTGTTTCACCTGCGGGCCGGAAAGGCCGAGCGAAAACGCGATGCGGCGGCCATGATAGGGCTGGTAGCCGGTCACCGGGTCGACGCTGAAGGACAGGATCTTCTCGGGCGTGCTGGCGGCGACCTCTTCGATGTCCATGCCGCCCTCGGTCGAGCAGACAAACGAGATGCGGCTGGTCTGACGGTCGACCAGAAGGGCCAGGTACAGTTCCCGTTCGATGCCCGATCCGGCCTCGATATAGATGCGGTTGACCTGCTTGCCTGCCGGGCCGGTCTGATGGGTGACCAGGGTGCGGCCCAGCATCTTCTTGGCTTCCTCGGCGGCCTCTTCGACCGATTTGGTCAGACGGACGCCGCCCTTTTCACCGGCATCGGCCTCCTTGAACTTGCCCTTGCCACGGCCGCCCGCGTGGATCTGCGCCTTGACGACCCACAGCGGGCCGTCCAGTTCCCCGGCGGCGGTTTTGGCGTCTTCTGCACGCAGCACCACGCGGCCGTCCGAAACCGGCGCGCCATAGCTGCGCAGAAGGGCCTTTGCCTGATATTCATGGATGTTCATTGCATCTGTCCCGTCTGACTGCGATTGACCCGATATAGGGTGGTCTAGCGGCCATTTTTAAAGGGTTATTTGACGCGGACGGGAAATATCGTGAAGATTTTGTATATTTGTGATCACACGCTTTCTGGCTGTGATCACATATGCGAAACCTTGCGAACGTTTGTGATTCGCCGTTTGCGCCTGCAGGGAAAAACGGCTTTGTAGCGGGGTTTTGCGGCTTTTGGGCTAACGGCTCGGCGGGCTGGTGGTTGATCTGAACCAGGGTGACCGATAGCGTGGGGCCAGCGCCGTCAGAGAGCGTAGCGAGAGCAGGAATGTATTTTCGAAAGGGTGGAGACGGGCAAGCTAGTTGGGCGGTGGTGACCACCTGCCGCGAACCGGGGGTGCTGGTTCTGGCCTTTGTCGCGCATCACCTTTCGCTCGGCGCAAATTATGTCGAGCTCTACCTCGATGCGCCGGATCCGGCGCTGCAATCGGCATTGGCGGGCATTTCGGGGTGCAGGGTCACGTTGTGCGACGACAGCTATTGGCAGGACGAAGTTGGCGGCCCGCGCCCGGCGACCAATGAAAAGCGTCAGATTCGCAACGCAAGCCGAGCCTATTTGCGGGCAGAGGCCGATTGGCTGCTGCATCTGGATGCGGACGAGTTTCTGGAAACTGATCTGCCGTTGGTCCGAATCCTGGGCGGACTGCCCGAAACGGTGGATTTTCTACATCTGCCCAATCTCGAACGAGTCTTCGATGCGGCAGAACCCCAGGAGAACTTGTTCGACGGCTACATGCGCGCACCTTTGCTCCGGGGCTGGCCAGAGCAGGCCGATATGCTCGATCCGGCGATCCAGCCCTTTCTGCATCGGGGAATTGTCGCCCATTCGCAGGGGAAATCGGCGGTTCGGACCGGTCGCAAGCTGTGGCCGGGCATTCACTCGCCTCGAGCGCCGGCGGGCCACGACAGGCTACTGCTCTGGCCTGCCGTCAATGCGCGAGTTCTGCATTTCGACGGGCTGACAGGGTTCCATTGGATCATGAAGCTTTTGCGCGGTTGGACAGACCGTGGCGGAGGGGCTGCCGCTCATGCAGGGCTTGCACCCGCTCGACAGGCGCAGATTGCCTATGTCGACGAGAATAGGGGGGACATGTTTGCCCTGTTGCAGCTTCATCAGCAACTCAAGGCCCTGCCTCTGAGCGATCTGGAGCGGTTGGAGGCGATCGGCTTGTTGCGACGCTCGCGGATCGATCCGGGCGCCGCCCTTCGCGCGCTGGGGCAACCCGCCGACCTGTCACGAGCCAGCTTTGACGAGGGGCTGGAGTTCGACATTCCGGATTTCGACCGACACCGGATCAGGTGGCGACGACTCTATCGCCTGCATTTTGCAGAAGCCGATCGGAAACAGGCATGAAGAAGGCCGGCCCTAATGCGGACCGGCCCTGAAGATTGCATCGCCAGGGATCAGGCCAGCGAGTTGTCGATGCCCTTGCAGGCCTCGACCAAACCTTTGACCGCGTTGACCGAGTTGTCGAACATTTCCTGCTCTTCCTTGGTCAGCGTCACGTCGATGATGCGCTCGATCCCGCCTGCGCCGATCACGGTGGGCACGCCCACATACATGCCCTTGACGCCCAGTTCGCCGTTGCAATGCGCGGCGCAGGGCAGAACGCGTTTCTGGTCCTTCAGATAGGCTTCGGCCATTTCGATGGCGCTGGTGGCGGGCGCGTAATAGGCCGAACCGGTTTTCAGCAGGCCGACGATCTCGGCGCCGCCGTCACGGGTGCGCTGCACGATGGCGTCCAGCTTCTCCTGGCTGGTCCAGCCCATCTTGACCAGGTCGGGCAGGGGGATGCCGGCAACGGTCGAGTAGCGGACCGACGGCACCATGGTGTCGCCATGGCCGCCCAGCACGAATGCGGTGACGTCCTTCATCGACACGTTGAATTCCTCGGCCAGGAAGTGACGGAAACGAGCCGAGTCGAGCACGCCTGCCATGCCGCAGACCTTGTTCGCGGGCAGGCCCGAGAACTGTTGCAGCGCCCAGACCATCGCGTCGAGCGGGTTGGTGATGCAGATAACGAAAGCGTCCGGCGCGTTGTCGCGGATCCCTTCGCCGACCGATTTCATGACCTTGAGGTTGATGCCCAGCAGGTCGTCGCGGCTCATGCCCGGCTTGCGCGGCACACCGGCGGTGACGATGCAGACATCGGCGCCCGCGATATCGGCATAGGACTGGGTGCCCTTGAGCTTGGCGTCGAACCCTTCCGATGGGCCGGATTCCGCGATGTCGAGCGCCTTGCCCTCGGGCGTGCCTTCGGCGATGTCGAACAGGACAACATCGCCCAGTTCCTTCAGCGCGACGAGGTGGGCGAGCGTGCCGCCGATCTGACCTGCGCCGATGAGCGCGATCTTGGGTCTGGCCATTTGGAGTATCTCCGGTCCGGTTGAAAATCGTCGCTGTGCTAGAGCGTAAAGCGGCGTCGTGCAAGTGTTCTGCGACGCGGCATCACGGCGCATTCCCCCTGTCCGAAGGCGGGTGACTGCGCTAAAAGCGTTGTGATGTCGCAGGTTAGGGGGAATTGGCGCGTGCTGGAACCGGATATCGGCTTTTTCGCGGTGACCATTCCAGCGGTGATCTTTGCGGGTATTTCCAAGGGCGGCTTCGGCTCGGGTGTGGCCTTTGCCTCTGCCTCGATTCTGGCGATCTACCTTGACCCGGGGCAGGCGCTGGCGCTGATGCTGCCCTTGTTGATGCTGATCGACCTGGCGACGCTGAAGCCCTATTGGCGCAGATGGAGTGGGCCGGATGCCCGGTTACTGATCCTGGGAGGGTTGCCCGGTGTGGCGCTGGGCGCGCTGCTCTACCGCGCGACCGATGCCGATCTGTTGCGCCTGCTGATCGGGGGAATTTCGCTGGCGTTTGTGGCTTGGCAGATGGCGCGCGGGCGCGGTTGGGTGCGCGAATTCACCTCGCGCCTGCCTCCGATGGCTGGGTTGCTGGCGGGGACGGTGGCCGGGTTCACCAGCTTTGTCAGCCATGCGGGCGGGCCGCCGGCGGCAGTTTATCTGCTGTCTCAAAGGCTGGGAAAGACCGAGTTTCAGGCCACCACGGTGTTGACCTTCTGGGCGCTCAACATCGCAAAGTTCATTCCCTATGCGTGGCTGGGGATGTTCACCCTGGACACCGCGCGGGCGGGTCTCTTGCTGGCACCCTTTGCCCTGCTCGGGGCGTGGCTGGGCGTCAAGGCCCATCACCTGGTGCCGGAACGGGCCTTTTTTGCGCTGGCCCATGTGATGCTGACACTTACCGGGGTCAAACTGATCTGGGACGCGCTCGGCTGAGCCGGGTCAAAGTGGCGCGCCGATCCGATCCGCAAGGGCCCCACGAGGGACGGGGGCACATCGGACCGGCGCGCAACCCGGTTCAGGCGTCGTTGCCGCTGGTCGGCAGTGCCTCGGCCAGCGCCTCATAAGACTGGCCGCTGGCCACCATGCAGGTCATGCCATTGGGCAGGGTCACCGTGATGGTCCAGGTTCCGGTCTCGTCCGAGGCAAAAACCTCCATCACCGAGCCCTGTTGCACCAGCCCGATGCCGCGCCGCGCCTCGCCATATTTCTGCGCCAGTTGGTCCAGCACCATCTGGCGCGGCGCGCAGTTGTTGCCCTGCGCCTGAAGCTGACCTGCGGCCAGTGCCATCAGGCCAAGGCCCATCGTCATCTCGATCATCATCGTCTTCATGGGTCGTCCCCTTTTTCCGGGGCAGCCGCGATGCGCCCAGGCCTGCCGGTAGTCCCGGTCAGCCGCACCGCCCGTTGCCGTTAGTCATGGCAGAACATGTCTGGGCCCGTCTTGCCCGGTGGCCTGCCCCAAGGACCCGCATGCCCTGTTCCGATACGAAAACCCTGCCGAAAAGGTGCTGAAAACCGGTTAATCCGGCGCGCGCCAGCCCGTTGCGCAAGGTTCATGCTGCAATGCGGCGTTTTTTGCCTTGAACATTCCGGCAAAAAATGCACCTCTCCGCGCAACAATATTTCTCTCGGGAGACCTGACATGGATCCGCGCCAGCGCCCCTATCGTTCCGTCCTCTATATCCCCGGCTCCAAGGAGCGGGCGTTGGACAAGGCGCGCAGCCTGCCGGTGGATGCGATCATCTTTGACCTTGAGGATGCGGTCGCCGCCGATGAAAAGGACAACGCCCGCGAGACGTTGAAGGCGGCACTGGCGCAGGGCGGTTATGGCGCGCGGGTCAAGATCGTGCGGATCAACGGGCTGGACACGCCCTGGGGCCGGGCCGATGCCGAGGCGGTGCGCGAGATGGATGCCGACGTGGTGCTGTTGCCCAAGGTGGGCAGCGCGGCCGATGTGGATGCGCTGGCCGCGATCACCGGCGACCTGCCGATCTGGGCGATGATGGAAACCCCGCGCGGCATGCTGAACGCCGCGCAGATCGCCGCGCATCCACTGCTGACCGGGTTCGTGATGGGCACCAACGACTTGGCAAAGGAGTTGCAGACCCGGTTTCGGGCCGACCGTCTGCCGATGATGACCTCGCTGGGCCTTTGCCTGCTGGCGGCCAAGGCCGAGGGGCTGATCGCCATCGACGGCGTCTATAACGCGTTCAAGGATGACGAGGGGCTGGCGGCCGAATGCGCACAGGGCCGCGACATGGGGTTTGACGGCAAGACGCTGATCCATCCGGCGCAGGTGGATATCGCCAACGCGGCCTTTGCCCCGTCCGAAGCCGAGATCGACCTGGCCCGCCGCCAGATCGCTGCCTTTGCCGAGGTCGAGGCCAGCGGACAGGGCGTTGCCGTGGTGGATGGCAAGATCGTGGAAAACCTGCACGTTGCCACCGCCCGTGAAACTCTGGCAAAAGCAGAGGCGATATTGGCTTTGCAAGCGGGATAAACTCTCATGGGCTTCGTTCTTTTGATCCTTGGTGTGGCACTCTGGTGGGCCGCGCATCTGTTCAAGCGGGTTCGGCCTGCGCAGCGCGCCGCAATGGGCGATCGCGGCAAGGGCAAGGTGGCGCTGGTGTTGCTGGGCTCGGTCGTGCTGATGGTGATCGGGTTCCGGATGACGCCCTATGTGCATGTCTGGGCGCCGCCCGCCTATCTGACCCATGCCAACAACCTGTTGGTTCTGGTTGCGATCTGGATGATGAGCCCGGCCGGAACCAAGGGCAAGTTGCTCAACAAGATGCGCCATCCGCAATTGGCTGGTTTCCGGGCCTGGGCGGCGGCGCACCTGTTGGTGAACGGAGATCTGGCGTCGATTATCCTGTTCGGTGGCCTGTTCCTGTGGGGCATTGTCGAGGTCGCCGCGATCAATGCCGCGGAACCAGAATGGACCCCGGGCAAGCCCGGCACGCTGGGCAAGGACGCGATGTTCCTTGTCGCCTCGGTCGTGCTGATGGCGGTAATCGGCTATGTCCACGGGCTGGTCGGGCCCTGGCCTTTCCCGGGATAAGGCGCGCTCATGGCCAAGCTCTATCGCCTCCTGACCGAAGAAGACACCGCCGCCTTCTGCCACAAGGTTTCCGATGCGCTGGCCAAGGGGTGGGAGCTTTATGGCTCCCCCGCCTATGCCTATGACGCGGCGAACGGCATCATGCGCTGTGCGCAGGCTGTGACCAAGGATGTTCCGGCCGACTATTCCCCTGACATGAAACTGGGACAACAATGATGGCAAAGACCAATCCGGGCCGCTTCTTCGAAGACTACGCTGTCGGCCAGACCCTGCATCACGCGGTTCCGCGCACCGTGACCAATGGCGAGCGCGCGCTCTATCATGCGCTCTATCCCGCGCGGCATGCGCTGTATTCCTCGGACGCGTTTGCGCAATCCTGCGGGCTGTCGGGCAGCCCGATCGACGATCTGGCAGCGTTTCATGTGGTGTTCGGCAAGACGGTTCCGGATGTGTCGCTGAACGCGGTGGCTAATCTCGGCTATGCCGAAGGCCGCTGGCTGAAACCGGTTTATGCGGGGGATACGCTGCGCTCGGTTTCCGAGGTGATCGGGCTCAAACAGAACTCCAACGGCAAGACCGGGGTGGTCTATGTCCGCACGCGCGGCTTGAACCAGCGTGACGAGACCGTGATGGAATATGTCCGTTGGGTGATGGTGCGCAAACGCGACCTGGATGCGCCTGCGCCCGAAACAGTGGTGCCCGAGCTGAAAAAGGTGCTGGCGCCCGCCGATCTGGTGGTGCCCGAGGGACTGGATTTCTCGTCCTACGACTTTGCACTGGCGGGCGAGCCGCATCGTTGGGATGATTATGCCGTTGGCGAAACCATCGACCATGTGGATGGTGTCACTGTGGAAGAGGCCGAGCATATGCTGGCCACCCGCCTGTGGCAGAACACGGCCAAGGTGCATTTTGACCTGACCTTCCGCCCCGACGGGCGGCTGATCTATGGCGGGCATGTGATCTCGATGGCGCGCGCGCTGAGTTTCAACGGGCTGGCCAATGCGCAGATGATCGTGGGTCTGAACGGCGGGGCGCATGCCAATCCCTGCTTTGCCGGCGACACGATCAAGGCCTGGACCGAGGTGCTGGACAAGGCCGATACCGGCGCGCCTGGCGTCGGAGCGCTGCGTCTGCGATTGGTGGCTACCAAGGGCGGCAAGCCGTTCGATTTGCGCGGGGCGGATGGCAAGTATCTGCCCGACGTCCTGCTTGATCTGGACTATTGGGTGCTCATGCCGAAATAAACGGACAGCCGGGGAAAGGGCGCGTTGTTCTGTCGGACATGACGCGCATGTGATCGCATTTGCAAACAACTGTGTTAGCCTGTGGTCATGTCTTTCTGGCGCGCATTCGTTTCTAGTCTTTTCCTGACCCAGCCTGCTCTCGCTTGCGATCTCGCCTTGGCGCTGGCGGTGGATGTGTCCGGCTCTGTCGATGAAGGCGAATACCGCACCCAGATGGATGGGCTAGCCCATGCACTGCGCGATCCGGTTGTGTCCGAGGCGCTGGTGCGGGCAGAGGCGCAGTTGATGCTGGTGCAATGGACCGGCGCCGCACGCCAGCGGGTGACCATCCCCTGGACCCAGGCCAGCAGTTTCGAGGCGCTGGACCGGTTCGCCGACCGGGTTGCAGCCGACCCGCGTGTCTGGCGCAACTACTCCACCGCAATAGGCGAGGCGCTGGAAGTCACCATGGCCGCCTTTGCCCAGGTGCCAGACTGTGCCCGCCATCTGATCGACGTTTCCGGCGATGGCCCCTCGAACGAGGGGATCGAGCCGTTGGCGGTGCATCGCGATCTGCGTGCGCTGGGGATCACGGTGAATGCCATCGCTATCGAGCAGAGTGAGCCAGACCTGACCGCCTATTTCTATGAAAACGTCATCGTGGGCGAAGGGGCCTTTGTCGAGACTGCCAATGGCTTTGCCGACTATCCCGCGCGTATCCGCAAAAAGCTGCTGCGCGAGGTCACGCAGCAGACTGCGGCATTGGACTGAGGTGCCGGTGAGAGATTCGTGATCACATCCGACCTGCCCTGCTAACGCTCACATGTGGAGAATGTGGAGAATAATGTGATCACACGCTAGATCACCGTGATCACAAAGGGGCAAATCTTGCCGGGCGTGCCAAAAAACCGCGCCCTTTTGCAGTTGCGGCGCGTGACAGGACGCAAAAAAGAGGTAAAACCAAGCGCAGCCAACGGAAAGGAGCCATCATGGCCGATGTCAATCGGGGTAACCGCCCGCTTTCGCCGCATCTTTCGATCTATCGACCGCAGCTGACCTCGATCACCTCGATCCTGACGCGGATCACGGGCAATGCGCTGTTGCTTGCGGCGTTGCTGATCGTCTGGTGGTTCCTGGCCGCCGCGACCTCGCCCGAGTATTTCGCTGTCGCCGATGCAGTGGTCACCTCGCTGATCGGGGATCTGGTGATGGCGCTGTCGCTTTGGGGGCTGTGGTATCACACGCTGGCCGGTATCCGGCACCTGATCTGGGACAACGCGCTGGGCCTTGACCTTCCGACAGCCGAGAAACTGGGCTGGGCCGTTGTGGTCGGGTCTGTCGTCCTCACCATCCTGACCCTTCTGGTCATCGCGTAACGGAGGCCAAAGATGCGCTATCTCACAGACCGCAAACGCGCCGTTGGCATGGGCTCGGCCAAGACGGGCACCGCCCATTTCTGGGCGATGAAGGTCAGCTCGGTGGCCCTGCTGATCCTGATCCCGCTGTTCGTCTTTACCTTCGGCCCGATGCTGGGTGAGCCACACCAGGCGGTGCTGGACTATTTCTCGCGCCCCTTCCCGGCCATCGTCGCCGCCCTGACACTGGTCGTCGGTTTCAAACACTTCGCCGACGGCGCCCAGGTGCTGATCGAGGATTACGTGCATGGCCTGATGCAGAAAATCCTGATCATCCTGGTGATCTGCCTTTCCTATGCCGCTGCTGCGACCGGCCTTTTCGCCATCGCCCGCATCGCCCTTTAAGACCGGAGCTTTTTCAATGGCTGCTTACGAATACGAAACGCATGAATATGATGTGGTCGTGGTCGGCGCCGGCGGTGCCGGTCTGCGGGCCACGCTGGGCATGGCCGAGCAGGGCCTGCGCACCGCTTGTGTGACCAAGGTGTTCCCGACCCGCTCGCACACTGTCGCCGCGCAGGGCGGGATTGCCGCGTCGTTGTCGAACATGGGGCCCGACCACTGGCAGTGGCACATGTACGACACCGTCAAGGGGTCGGACTGGCTGGGCGATACCGACGCAATGGAATACCTCGCGCGGGAAGCCCCCAAGGCGGTGTACGAGCTGGAGCACTATGGCGTTCCCTTCTCGCGCACCGAAGAGGGCAAGATCTATCAGCGCCCGTTTGGCGGCCACACCACCGAGTTCGGAGAAGGCCCGCCCGTGCAGCGCACCTGTGCAGCGGCGGACCGCACCGGTCACGCGATCCTGCATACGCTCTATGGTCAGAGCCTCAAGAACAACGCCGAATTCTATATCGAGTATTTCGCCATCGACCTGATCATGTCCGAGGACGGTCAGTGCCAGGGCGTGGTCTGCTGGAAGCTGGATGACGGCACCTTCCACGTCTTCAACGCCAAGATGGTGGTGCTGGCAACCGGCGGATATGGCCGCGCCTATTTCAGCGCAACCTCGGCCCATACCTGCACCGGCGACGGTGGCGGCATGGTGGCACGTGCCGGCCTGGCGCTGCAGGACATGGAATTCGTGCAGTTCCACCCGACCGGGATTTACGGTTCGGGCTGCCTGATCACCGAAGGCGCGCGTGGCGAGGGCGGGTACCTCACAAACTCCGAAGGCGAACGGTTCATGGAGCGTTATGCGCCCCAGTACAAGGACCTGGCGCCGCGCGACTATGTCAGCCGCTCGATGACCATGGAAATCCGCGAAGGCCGTGGCGTGGGCAAGGATGGCGACCATATCCACCTGAACCTGAGCCACCTGCCGGCCGAGGCGCTGGCCGAACGCCTGCCGGGCATCTCGGAAAGCGCCAAGATCTTTGCGGGCGTCGACGTGACCAAGGAACCGATCCCGGTTCTGCCCACCGTGCATTACAATATGGGCGGCATCCCGACCAACTATTGGGGTGAGGTGCTGAACCCCACCGCCGACAACCCGACCGCCGTCGTGCCCGGCCTGATGGCCGTGGGCGAGGCCGGTTGCGCCTCGGTGCATGGGGCCAATCGCCTCGGCTCGAACTCGCTGATTGACCTTGTTGTGTTTGGCCGTGCCTCGGCCATTCGCGCGGGCAAGGTGGTGGACCCCGCGGCGCCGAACCCGGTGCTGAACCTCGCCTCGGTTGAAAAGGCGTTTGACCGGTTCGACGGGCTGCGCAACGCCAAGGGCAATGTCGCCACCGCCGAGTTGCGGCTGGAGATGCAGAAGACCATGCAGGCCGACGCCGCCGTGTTCCGCACCGCCAAGACCATGGCCGAGGGCGTCGAAAAGATGACCGCGATCGCGGCCAAGATGGACGATCTGAGCGTCACCGACCGCAGCCTGGTCTGGAACAGCGACCTGATGGAAACGCTGGAACTGACCAACCTGATGCCCAGCGCGCTGGCCACCATCGTCGGTGCCGAAGCGCGCAAGGAAAGCCGTGGCGCCCATGCGCATGAGGATTTCCCGACCCGCGACGACGAAAACTGGCGCGTTCACACCGTGTCGCGCGTGGAGGGCAACAAGGTCGATCTGAGCTATCGCCCGGTGATCACCGACCCGCTCACCACCGAAGAGCAGGGTGGCATCAGCCTGAAGAAAATCGCGCCCAAGGCGCGGACTTTCTAGACAGGAGGTAGGGACCGCTTTGGCGGTCCTCCGTTCCCATGGCCGACACCGCGCTCATATCCTGCCACTATGGCCCGGCCCGTTTTCGGGCCGTCATCGCTGTGCGCAGTCGAAGGGAGCTGTGATGACTGACCCAAAGATCATCCTGATTGGTCTCAACCGGTGCGCCACCACCACATTCTACAAGCTGTTTCAAAACAGCGGCATTCCGGCGGTGCACTGGCAGGATGGTAAAGGCAAGAATATCGCCCTCAGGATGATGACCAATATCGCGATGGGTCGAAAACCGCTGGACGGTTTCGGGGAGGTGCGTGCCTTTACTGATATGGCGTTTGTCAGCCACCGGATGATGCTGGACTGCGCACGCTTATTTCGCGAACTGCATCAGGCGTATCCCGACGCTTATTTCCTGCTGAATACCCGCGACAAGGATGATTGGCTTGCCTCTAGGGCACAACATGCCGATGGCTCCTATTTGGAGCGCTGCTGCAAAGCCAACGGCCAGGACGAAGACGAGGTCAAGTCGGGTTGGGCGCAGATGTACGACGTACATCATGCCGAGGTCATGGGTTATTTCGCGGGCAACCCCCAATTCATGTATTTCGACATCGACCGCGATGATCCGCGAGCCGTGGTCAATTGGCTCGCGCCGGATTTCGACGTAAACCTCGCCCATTGGGGGCATTACAATCAAAAGGCCCCCAAGCGGGTCAAAACAGGCTGAATGGCGGCCCAGTGCCGAATGGAGGATTGACATGGTTCAACTGACCCTGCCCAAGAATTCCCGGATCACCACCGGCAAGACCTGGCCCAAGCCGGACGGCGCGACCAATCTGCGCAAGTTCCAGATCTATCGCTGGAATCCGGACGATGGGCAGAACCCGCGCGTCGATACCTATTTCGTCGATATGGACGATTGCGGGCCGATGGTTCTGGACGCTCTCATCTATATCAAGAACAAGGTCGATGCGACGCTGACCTTCCGCCGGTCCTGCCGCGAAGGGATCTGCGGATCCTGTGCGATGAACATCGACGGGATCAACACGCTGGCCTGCATTTACGGCATGGACGAGATCAAGGGCGACGTGAAAATCTATCCGCTGCCGCATATGCCGGTGGTCAAGGACCTGATCCCGGATCTCACCCATTTCTATGCCCAGCACGCCTCGATCATGCCCTGGCTGGAGACCAAGACCAACCGCCCGGCCAAGGAGTGGAAGCAATCCATCGAGGATCGCAAGAAGCTGGATGGCCTTTATGAATGTGTGATGTGCGCGAGCTGCTCGACCTCGTGCCCCAGCTATTGGTGGAACGGCGACCGCTATCTGGGGCCCGCCGCGCTGCTGCACGCCTACCGCTGGATCATCGACAGCCGGGACGAGGCCACGGGCGAACGCCTGGACAACCTCGAAGACCCGTTCAAGTTGTACCGCTGTCACACGATCATGAACTGCGCCAAGACCTGCCCCAAGGGGCTGAACCCGGCCAAGGCGATTGCCGAGATCAAGAAAATGATGGTCGAACGCACGGTCTGATCGGTTCAATACCCATGGTAACAGCGGGCCCTCCTTTGGCGGGCCCGTTTTTTTGGTGATCTATTAAGTGTTGCCCTTTCTGCATGGCCAGTCTGCACAACTGTCCGATGCATCCGCTGTGCTTTGCGCTTAGTTTGATCGGCAGGGAGGGGCCAAATCTGATGCAAAGGATGACGCCCATGAACACCGCGAACAAACCCGCCAGACCCCATATCCCCGCGCAAGAGGCGCTGGACCTGCTTAACCAGGCTTGGGCTTACTACGTGCCCGAACCAGTCATGGTTGCAAAGGAAGAGCAACCCGACCTCTTCCAATATGCCAATGCCGCCTGAGGGCAGATTGCCTAAGCGGTACTGACAAGATAGGACGGGGTCATGCCCGTCCTTCTTCTGTTTTTGGCGTTGGTTGTCTTTGCCTATTTCTTCTGGCGCGCCCGCAGCACCACTCTGACCCGAAACTGCCGCTGGCGGTTTGACCGAAATCGCGAAATCTGGACTTGCGCCTATTGCGGAGGTCAGGTTTTGGGGTCTGTGGATAAGCCACCAACCTGTTGCGTTGAAACAGCAAATAGAGCCGACTAGGAAGAAATTTGCGTGCTTTGGAAATTCCTCTTGAAACGACTCATCATTAGACCGATATCGCGATTCAAGACGCCAACGCACGCGCCTCTGTCGTAAGGGACGCACCCTATGGTTACGCAGCGACGGTAACGTCTCCACTTTTGCCGCACGGCTTTGCCGCGTCTGTTGGAGATGACCTTGAACGCAGTTGTAACCGGGCCCCTGGCCTGTGAAAGCGCGACTCTGTCCCGCGCCGAAACCTTTATCCTGTCCAACCGTTTCGATCGCCCGACGCTGGTGATCGACACCCAGGCCGTCGCCCACCAGTTCGCCGCGCTGGCCCAAGGGCTTGGCCGCGCGCGTATCCACTACGCGGTCAAGGCGAACCCGCTGCCGGAAATCCTGTCGACGCTGGCCCGCTTGGGCAGCAATTTCGACGCCGCCTCGCGTGCCGAGATCGAGCTGTGCTTGGCCGCCGGGGCCTCGGCTGACCGCATTTCCTTTGGCAACACGGTCAAGAAACCGGCCGATATAGTCTGGGCGCATGCGGCGGGGATCACTCTGTTTGCCGCGGATGCGGAAGACGAATTGAACAAGATCGCAGCCCATGCGCCGGGCGCGCAGGTCTATGTCCGCATGATCGTCGAGGCCTGTGAGGCCGACTGGCCGCTCAGCCGGAAATTCGGCTGTGCGCCGGACAAGGCCATCGCTGTCCTCGACTACGCGCGCTCTGTCGGCCTCGACCCGGTTGGCCTGTCCTTCCACGTCGGCTCGCAAACCCGGCGAGCCGAGATGTGGGTGCCGGTGCTGGATCAGGTGGCGGCTGTCTGGCATGCCGCCCGCGCCGCAGGGCATGAACTGAGCCTGCTCAATATCGGCGGTGGTTTCCCGGCCTTCTATGGTCAGGAGGTGGATGCGCCCGAACTCTACGCCGCCGAGGTGATCCGCCTGATCAGCGAACGGTTCGGCGACGTTCCCCAGATCATGGCCGAGCCGGGCCGCGGCATGGTGGCCGAAGCCGGTGCGATTGCCGCCGAGGTGCTGCTGGTCTCGCGCAAATCCACCAATGACCTGCACCGCTGGGTTTACCTGGATATCGGCAAGTTCTCGGGTCTGGCCGAAACCATGGACGAGGCGATCCGCTATCAGTTCCTCACCGAGCGCGAGCACGAGCCGACCGGTCCCTGTATTCTTGCCGGTCCCTCCTGCGACAGTGCTGATGTTCTCTATGAAAAGAAGATGGTGCATCTGCCGCTGGGCCTGCGCGATGGCGACCGCATCGTGATCCGCAACTGCGGAGCCTATACCTCGACCTATGCCAGCGTCGGTTTCAACGGTTTCCCACCGCTTGACGTTGTCGCGATCTGAGACACTGCTGTCGGAGACGGTCTTGCGCCGTCTCCGTTCCGACGGCTTTATGGGGTGGCAAACAGACAGGTGACCGCCCGATGACCGATACCCCCGCCGATGCCGATGCTCGCCGCGCCGTAAAGCCGGTGATCTGTTATCCCAACGACAGTCTTCCTCGCCCCGACCTGGATCTCTATCGCGCCGCGCGCGCGTCTGCCCGCAAGACGGACGAGGTGCTGGTCCCGCCGCGCGAGGGGCGGTGCTTCGAGGTCAAGGCGGGTCAGGTCTTTCGCATCAGCTCCGTCGAGGGGCCGCAGGTGGGGGACTTGAACCTGCACAACCTGCATGACCTGAGCGAGCGGTTCTTCTCGGGCAAGACACGCGCCCTGCACGGTACCCACGTTACCACCGGTGAACGGTTGTGGTCGAATCTGCCCTACCTGCGACCGATGGCGACGATCATCGAAGATACCCTGGGCTGGTACGGGATCGACCAATTTGGTGGTTCTGTCCATGATGTGATCGGCACCCGCTGCGATCCCTATACCGGCAATTTGCTGGCGGGCGACCACTACCATCATTGCTGCCATTCGAACCTGACGCGCGCCCTGGCCGACCATACCGGGCTACCGCTGCACGATGCCGAGATGCTGGTACATGACGTTCTGAACGTGTTCATGTGTACCGGCTTCACCCGCGATACCGGGCAGTATTTCATGAAGGCTTCGCCGGTGCGACCGGGGGATTATCTGGAATTCTTTGCCGAGATCGACCTGTTGGGCAATCTCAGCGCCTGTCCCGGCGGCGACTGTTCGTCCGAGCATTCCTCGGACACGGCAACCTGTCACCCGCTTCTGGTAGAGATCTTTACGCCAGCAGAGGGCGCGCTTGGCGATTGGTCCAGTCCGTCGGTCAATGGCTATGATCGTAGCCACGGGCGATAGGCTTGTGCGGAAACAGCCCGACAGGGCGGGATGAGCGCATGAAAAACGCGGCCCCAGAGAGCCGCCTTTTTTTTCTTTTCGGTTCAGGCGTCGGGAAAGGCCGCGTGCAGCGCGATCTCGACCATGTCGCCAAAGCTGGTTTCGCGCTCTGCGCTGGGCAGGGCGGCCCCGGTCAGCAAATGGTCGGAAACCGTCAGCACCGCCAGCGCCCGGCATTTATGCCGTGCCGCCAGAATGTACAGCTCTGCCGCCTCCATCTCGACCCCCAGCACGCCGTGGCGCACCATCTGTTCGTTCAGATCGGGCCGCTCGTCATAGAACACGTCCGACGAATAGATGCCGCCCACATGGGTCCGCACGCCTTTTGTTTCGGCGGCACGCGCCGCTGCGTGCAGCAGGGACCAATCGGCGCAGGGGGCAAAGTTCAACTCGCGAAAGATGCCGCGTGACGGCGTGCCAAGCGTCGAGGCTGTCATCGCCAGGATCACGTCCCGCACCTCGACACTGTCTTGCATCCCCCCGCAGGAACCGATCCGGATCAGCGTTTTTGCCCCAAAATCGCGGATCAGTTCGTTGGCATAGATCGACAGTGACGGCATGCCCATCCCGGACCCATGAATGGTTACCCGATTTCCGCGCCACATGCCGGTAAACCCCAACATGCCCCGAACCTCATTTACCAGAACCGGATTATCCAGGAACGTTTCGGCCGCCCATTTCGCGCGATAGGGATCGCCGGGTAAAAGAACGGTTTCCGCGATTTCGCCAGCCTTGGCGCCAATATGGATCGTCATTTCCCCAGAATCCGCTCAGATTTCCAGATCGGAGATATCTGCGCCGCTCTGAATGGCATCATGCACCCATTGCGGTTTGCGTCCGCGGCCCGACCAGGTCTGTTCCGGATTGGCGGGATTACGGTATTTGGGCTGGGCCTTGGTCCCTTTGGTCGACTTCCGTGTTTCACCGGACAATTCAGCCAATGAAAAGCCGAATTCGGCTGCCGCTTTTTCCGCCGCTTTCAGGGCTTCCTGACGTTCGCGTTGTTCGGCGGTTTTGATGGCTGCATCAACCTTGTCCCTTAGGTTGATCAGTTCCTTACGCGTCATGCCGCTAAGATCGTGTCCCATCCTGTGTTCCTTTTTGAGTTCTATTGAGCGCAAAAAAACGTGGCGCCAATCGCGCCACATTAAGCACAGACAAAGACGCGTTTCAGCATCATTTTTTTAGAGCAGCGAATTTATTCCGCCGCTATTTCGGTGTCTCTCACCAGCGTCACGATATCACCCATAATTCCGTTCAATTCGAAATCCTTGGGTGTATAGACCTTGGAAACCCCCATTGCGCGCAATTTTTGGGCGTCCTCGTCAGGGATAATGCCGCCAACGATTACCGGGATATGTGCCAGACCGGCGAGGCGCATGCGATCCATCACCTCTTCGACCAGCGGCAGATGACTGCCCGACAGGATCGACAGGCCGACTACATGGGCCTGTTGCTCGAGCGCCGAGGTGACCAGTTCCTCGGGCGTGAGGCGGATACCGTCATAGCTGATATCCATGCCACAGTCGCGGGCGCGAAAGGCAATCTGCTCGGCGCCGTTGGAATGACCGTCCAGCCCGGGCTTGCCCACAAGGAATTTCAGGCGACGGCCCAACCGGTCGCTGACCGCGTCCACCGCCGCGCGCAGGTCTTCCAAGCCTTCGGTCTTGTTCGAGACCGATCCGGATACACCGGTAGGGCCGCGATAGGTGCCATAGGCCTTGCGCATTTCTTCGGCCCATTCGCCGGTGGTGACCCCGGCCCGCGCCGCCGCGATCGAGGGTTCCATCACGTTCGCTCCGGTCCGGGCCGCGGCGCGCAGCGCCTCCAGCGCCGCCGCCACCGCCGCATCGTCGCGTTCGGCGCGCCAGCTATCCAGCCGCGCAATCTGTTCCTGTTCGACCGCCGGATCGACGACCATGATACCGCCATCCTCGGTCTGCAGGGGCGAGGGTTCGCCTTCGGTCCAGCGGTTGACGCCAACCACTACGGTTTCGTTGCGCTCAATCCGGTTCAGGCGTTCGGCATTGGAATCGACCAGACGCGATTTCATGTATTCGATCGAGGCAACCGCACCGCCCATCGAGTCGAGATTGGCAAGTTCCGCCCGCGCTCCCGCCTTCAGCTCTTCGACCTTGGCATCCACGACCGGGTTGCCGTCAAAGAGGTCGCCATATTCCAGCAGGTCGGTTTCGTAGGCCAGAATTTGCTGCATCCGCATCGACCATTGCTGGTCCCAGGGGCGGGGCAGGCCCAGTGCCTCGTTCCAGGCGGGCAGCTGCACGGCGCGCGCGCGGGCCTTCTTCGACAGGGTCACGGCCAGCATTTCGATTAGGATGCGGTAGACGTTGTTTTCCGGCTGCTGCTCGGTCAGGCCCAGCGAGTTCACCTGCACCCCATAGCGAAAACGGCGGAACTTCGGGTCGTTGACGCCATAGCGGCTTTCCAGAATCTCGTCCCACAGATCGACAAAGGCGCGCATCTTGCACATCTCGGTGACAAAGCGGATGCCTGCATTCACAAAGAATGAGATGCGGCCACACAACGCCGGGAAGTCTTCGGCGGGGACACGCGGTTTCAACTCGTCGAGTACCGCGATGGCGGTGGCCAGCGCATAGGCCAGTTCCTGTTCCGGTGTCGCGCCCGCCTCTTGCAGGTGATAGGAACACACGTTCATCGGGTTCCATTTCGGCACGTTGGTGTAGCAATATTCGGCCACATCCGCGATCATCTTGAGCGACGGTTTCGGCGGACACACATAGGTGCCGCGCGAGAGATACTCTTTGATCAGGTCGTTCTGAACCGTACCTTGCAGTTTCGAGACATCCGCGCCCTGTTCTTCGGCCACCGCGATATAGAGCGCCAGCAGCCAAGGCGCCGTGGCGTTGATCGTCATCGAGGTATTCATCTGTTCCAACGGGATCTGGTCAAACAGCACCCGCATGTCGCCCAGGTGGCAGATCGGCACACCGACCTTGCCCACCTCGCCACGCGCCAGCACGTGGTCGCTGTCATAGCCGGTCTGCGTCGGCAGGTCGAAGGCCACCGAAAGGCCGGTCTGCCCCTTGGACAGGTTATTGCGATAGAGCGTGTTCGAGGCCTTGGCGGTCGAATGGCCGGCATAGGTGCGGATCAGCCAGGGACGGTCCGCCTTGCGGTCGGAGTTTGCAGTCTGACGGTCTTTTTGCATCTGCGACATGGACGGCCTCTCGATTCTGCTTCGGTAACAAAGTTTCGCTAGAGGGTTCTAAATCGCAATTTTCGGGACATGTCAATTCGCTGCATTGCGGCGAAGCCATCTCGCATCATTCGATTGTGAGGGGCCGCGATTGGTGGCAGTGTGCCGGAATGACGCAGACCGTGGAACTCCCGCTTTGGCTATTCGTGCTGATCGTGCTGTTTGCCGCGGTCACCTTCGCCTCGCACTTTCTTTTCCCATCAGTCCGCTGGTTTTTCCGCCGCAGGCTGGAACGCGCGGTTGCCCGGTTGAACACGCGGTTGGCCCGACCGATCCAACCCTTCAAGCTGGCCCGCCGTCACGACATGATCCAGCGGCTGATCTACGATCCAGAGGTGGCGCGTGCCGTGCGTGACCAGGCTCGCGACGAAGGTATCCCCGAAGCGGTGGCCTTCGAGCAGGCGCGACGCTATGCGCGCGAGATCGTTCCGGGCTTTTCGGCCTTTACCTATTTCAGTTTTGCAATCCGGTTGGCACGCTTTCTCTCTAACGCGCTTTACCGCGTCCGGCTGGGCCATGTGGACGCCGAGGCGCTGCGCGGCATCGACCCCGAGGCGACTGTTGTTTTTGTGATGAATCATCGCAGCAACATGGATTACGTTCTGGTCACCTATCTTGCCGCCGAGCAATCCGCGCTCAGCTATGCGGTGGGCGAATGGGCGCGGGTCTGGCCGCTCAGCCGGCTGATCCGGGCGATGGGCGCCTATTTCATCCGCCGTAGATCGCGCAGCGACCTCTACCGCAAGGTGCTGGCCGCCTATGTCCGCCATGCGACCGAGGCGGGCGTGACACAGGCAATGTTTCCCGAAGGCGGGCTCAGCCTGTCGGGCGGGTTGGGGCGGCCCAAGTTGGGTCTGCTGAAATACATCGTAGACGGCGCCGACCCGGCTGGGCGCGATGTGGTCTTTGTTCCCGTGTCGATCAACTATGACCGCGTGCTCGAGGACACGATCCTGACAGCGGCTGCCAGCCGCGGAGAGCGCCGTTTTCGCGCGCGGATTGGCGTGATCACGATCTGGTTTCTCAAGCAGTTCTGGTGGCGGATCACCGGACGGTTTCACCGCTTTGGCTATGCGGCTGTCAGTTTCGGCAGGCCACTGTCTTTGTCCGGGTTTCGAACCAAGGCCAAGGGAGACCCGACAGTACCGCTGGCACGCGAACTGATGGCGCGTATCGGGGCTGTTGTTCCGGTGCTTCCGGTGCCGCTGGTGGCCTGGCTGATCCAGCAAAACGGGCCGATGACCCGCAGTGCTTTGGCCGCAGGGTTCGATCATGCCCTTGCTGCGTTGCCGCATGCACATATCCATATGCCGCGCGACGACCGCCACTATGCGATCGAAGTGGGGCTGCGGCAGTTGATCGAGCGGCGCATCCTGGTCGAGAGTGATGGCCGCTTTGGTCCGGGTACCGAGCGGCAGGACCTGTTGGCCTATTACGCGGCCTCGATTGCACATCTGATGGATGGCGGCGCTGCATATGCAGCAGAACTTTCTGCGATTGCAGGGTCATAAAATTTCAAAACATTGGTCAATTGCTATTGCAATGTTGCGTGACCGTTTGTAGGTCATGCTGAGGGCCGCGATTCTGCGTTGCGGCAAAGAGATCGTAAAAGGAGGCCACCATGGCTTTGGACACCGACAGCGGTATCGCGTCTTACGAGGCGCCCGAAAAAGACCTCTATGAGATGGGTGAGATCCCGCCGCTGGGATATGTGCCCAAGAAGATGTATGCATGGGCGATCCGTCGCGAGCGCCATGGCGAGCCCAACTCCGCCATGCAGCAGGAAGTGGTCGATATCCCCGAGCTTGACAGCCACGATGTGCTGGTTCTGGTGATGGCCGCGGGCGTCAACTACAACGGCGTCTGGGCGGCGCTGGGCAAGCCCATCAGCCCGTTCGACGGCCATGGGCAGCCCTATCACATTGCCGGTTCGGATGCCTCGGGCATCGTCTGGGCGGTGGGCGACAAGGTCAAGCGTTGGAAGGTCGGCGACGAAGTCGTGATCCACTGCAACCAGGATGATGGCGACGACGAGGAATGCAACGGTGGCGATCCGATGTATTCGCCCAGCCAGCGGATCTGGGGCTACGAGACCCCTGACGGGTCGTTTGCCCAGTTCACCCGTGTGCAGGCACAGCAGCTGATGCCGCGCCCCAAGCATCTGACCTGGGAAGAAAGCGCCTGTTACACCCTGACCCTCGCAACCGCCTACCGGATGCTGTTCGGCCACCCGCCGCATGACCTGCAACCGGGCCAGAACGTGCTGGTCTGGGGCGCATCGGGCGGTCTGGGGTCCTATGCGATCCAGTTGATCAACACCGCTGGCGCCAATGCGATCGGTGTGATCTCGGACGAGGACAAGCGCGACTTCGTCATGGGACTGGGCGCCAAGGGCGTGATCAATCGCAAGGACTTCAACTGCTGGGGCCAGTTGCCCACGGTCAACACGCCCGAATATGCCGCTTGGCTAAAAGAGGCGCGCAAGTTCGGCAAGGCGATCTGGGACATCACCGGCAAGGGTGTGAGTGTCGACATGGTCTTTGAACACCCTGGCGAGGCGACCTTCCCGGTGTCGTCGCTGGTGGTGAAAAAGGGTGGCATGGTGGTGATCTGTGCCGGGACCAGCGGGTTCAACTGCACCTTTGACGTCCGTTATATGTGGATGCACCAGAAGCGTTTGCAGGGGTCGCACTTTGCCCATCTTAAGCAGGCCGCCGCTGCCAACCGGTTGATGTTGGAGCGCCGGCTTGATCCTTGCATGTCCGAGGTTTTCACCTGGGCCGACCTGCCCGAGGCGCATATGAAGATGCTGCGCAACGAGCACAAACCCGGCAACATGTCGGTGTTGGTGCAAGCGCCCCGCACCGGTCTGCGCACGTTGGAAGAGGTGCTGGACGCCCGCGATTAACCCAACCGACAGAACTGGCTGACATCATGGCCTGCGAATCACCGCTATGGTTCGCGGGCCATTTGCGTTTGCGGGACACGGCCACGGGGTATCAGGAGGTTAGAAATTGCCACCTCGCTACTTTTGGGGAGTGGAAAGCAGTGAATTTTCACCCACAAGCCGCACATGCTATAGTTGTGTTAACCTTTCGTTAACCGTTTCGGAGAGACTCTGATGCCGCAAACTGAGTGGATACTGGACGTCCTGTCGGACCTCAAAACCTTCGCCAACGCGAATGGCTTGAGTGCCCTGGCCGAGCAGCTCGACGACACCAAGATCGTTGCTGCGGCCGAGATCGCGTCCAAGAGAGAAGAGGCGCTGTCACCGACCCATGGGCAGAAAGGTCAACCTGAACCCGATTTTGGAGGACTTGGACGCCACCAGCGCGCTTGAAGACCTCGAAAGGGTTACCGTCAAACTGCGCGATACGCTCGAAATTGACCACATCGTCTATCATTGGGTTGACAGCGCAGGCGATCAATATGGATGTGCAACCTATCCTCAAGCCTGGCAGGAACGGTACCTGGAAAAGAACTATCACCGGATAGACCCGGTGATTCTGGGATGTTTTCAAAGGTTTCACCCGGTAGACTGGAAGCGGCTCGACTGGTCAGGCAAGGTTGCCAAAGCGTTCTTGCAGGATGCGCTGGAACACGGGGTTGGAAATCAGGGTTACTCGATTCCGATCCGAGGTCCAAACGGGCAGTTCGCCCTCTTTACCGTGAACCATGTCTGCGATGACGCGGTCTGGTCCGAGTTTACCGAAACGTACGGGCGCGATCTGATCCTTATCGCTCATTTTTTCAACCGCAAGGCGCTGGAGTTCGAGAGATCGCGCCAACCGGACCAGCTCCGCAACCTGTCTCCGCGTGAAGTCGATGCGATGACTTTGCTGGCACTGGGCTATAGCCGAGCGCAGGTGGCGCATTCATTGTCAATCTCGGAACATACATTGCGGGTCTATATCGAAAGTGCTCGTTTCAAACTTGGGGCACTTAACACAACCCACGCGATAGCTACCGCAATGAGTCGCGGTCTTATTGTAGTTTGAACGGCGCTCGCACTACTGACCAGATTTTAACCATTTGTACGTACCCCTTTTGTTCCATATCGGACGGCAAGGGAACAAACAAATGCTGCGCTATTTGTATGCGGATGAATTGCACCAATACCCGAAACTAGCGAAATCCATGTTTTTGGATCGCGCGGACCAGTTCAAGACGCGCCTTGGATGGGATGTACATGTCAACGAAGATGGGGAAGAGCGCGATCAGTACGACGAGCTTAACCCGCTCTATGTCATCTGGGAGGAACCCGATGGAAGCCATGGAGGCTCCATGCGGTTTCTGCCTACGACTGGCCCTGTGATGATCAACGATGTGTTTGGTCACCTGACCGGGGGTAGCCCGATCTGCAGCCCGATGATCTGGGAAGTCACGCGCTTCTGTCTCTCGCGGAGGGCCAGTTCGCGCGTTGCTGGCGCGATCATGCTCAGTGGGGGCGAGGTGATGGAGGGTTTCGGCCTGACGCATATCGCCGGTGTCTTTGATGAGCGAATGATCCGAATTTATCGATTGATCGGCTCGTCGCCCGAGATACTGGGCAGCGAGGGCGAAGGCCGCGACCGGGTTTCGGTAGGTCTATGGCCGTTTTCGCCCGCCGATTGTGCGCGGGTAGCCGAACGGGCGGGTGTCCCGCGCGAACTCTCGCGGCTCTGGTTCAATCGCGCCTTTGGCAAGGTGAACCGTCGCCGCTTTGCCCGGGCGGGATAATTCCCGTCACGGACCGGTCCTCTCTGGCACGGCGCGGCCCCCGACTGTAGGGTCGCGCCATGACCACAAATGCTGTTACCTACTCCGATGATCAGGCCAATGCCTTTGACGCCATAGCCGAGCTGCTGCGCGCGGCCGGGGTCGATCTGGACGATGATGCGCTGCTGCGCCCGCCCGGCGGGGGCAAGACCGGGGTGATGGCGGTGATCGGCAAGGCGGGTTCGGGCAAAACCCTGTTGCTGGCCGAACTCTGCAAGGCGCTGACCGAAGCCGGGGTACAGGTCGTTTCGGGCGACTACGAGGGGCGCAAAAGCAAGGACCGGCGCACGCTCGCGATACTGGCCCCGACCAACAAGGCCGCCAGTGTTCTACGCCTGCGCGGGGTGCCTGCGACCACGATCCATCGTATCCTCTATACTCCGGTTTATGATCCCGACTACGAGCGTATCGCCGAATGGCTGGCTGGCAATGGCGACCGGCCCGAGATCGAGGGGTTGAGCGACGCAGCGCTGGACCGGGCGGCGGCGTTTTACGCGCGCAACACATCGATTCCCGGCGCGCTAGCAGCGGCGGGGCTGCGCGGGTCTGATTTCATCACCGGCTGGAAGCGCCGTGAGGAACCTCTGGATATCGGATTCATCGACGAGGCGTCGATGCTGGACGACCGCCAGTTCGAGGATTTGAAAGAGATCTTTCCCACCCTGATCCTGTTCGGTGACCCGGCGCAGCTGGCACCGGTCAACCAGTCCGGATCGATGGTGTTCGATGCATTGCCCGAACCGCGCAAGCTGACGCTCAGCCGCATTCACCGGCAAGAGGCCGACAGCCCGATCCTGGATCTGGCCCATGCCCTGGCCGATCCGGCAGTCGATTTCGAGGCCTTCGAGCGCATGGTCGAGGACAAGGCCCGTCAGGACGACCGCGTCGTCTGGGGCGGCAGGGTCGAGGTCGACCTGATGGCCCGCAGTCCGGTCCTGGTCTGGCGTAACGCCACTCGGATTCGCCTGATCAACGCCTTTCGCTCGGTCCACGGTGCGCCCGAGACAGAACTTCTGGAGGGTGAACCGCTGATCTGCGACGGGATCGAGTTGCCGCTCAAACACCGTAAGAAACGGCTCGACCTCGAAGCGCGCGGCCTGATCAAGGGGGCGCAGGTGATCTATCTGGGCCCCGGCCGCAAACCGGGTTTCTCGCGCCTGCATGTGATGGGTGCCGAAGATCCGCAAGTCAGCGCCGCCTCGATCGTCAAGATCGAGAAGCCCGATGAAGAGGAGCCGTTCATCCCTTTCGCGGCCCGCATGGGCGCGACGTTCCTGCACGGGGCGGCGGTGACCATCCACAAGGCGCAGGGGTCGCAATGGGAGACGGTGCAGGTCTTTGCCCCTGACATCTATGCCGCTGCCCGCGCCGGACGCGTCGAGGCGGGGCAACCCCTCTGGAAACGACTGGCCTATGTGGCAATCACCCGTGCGCAGGAACGGCTGATCTGGGTGGTGCGCAATCGCCTGTCGAAACCGACCTATCCGCTGCGGGTCGATGATCTGCGGCAGGCCGCCGCGCCGGTGCTGACGCTGGAAGAGGAGCAAGAGGCATGAGAACCATCCTGATCACCGGTGCCAGTTCCGGCATCGGGCGCGCCACCGCCGAGCTGTTCCTTGGCGAAGGGTGGACCGTGGGATTGCTGGCTCGGCGTGGCGAGATGCTGGAGGAAATCGCGGCAGGTCACGACCGTGCGGTTCCTCTGGTGGCAGATGTGACCGATCCGCAGTTGGTCGAGCGGGCCTTTGACCGGTTTCAGGGCAGGGTCGGGCGGCTCGACGTGCTGTTCAACAATGCGGGCATTTTTGCGCCGGGCGGCACCATAGACGAAATCGCTCTCGATGACTGGTTCACAACCGTCAATGTGAACCTGAACGGCATGTTCCTTTGCGCCCGAGCCGCTTTTGCCTGGATGCGAGGGCAGGCGCCACAGGGTGGTCGGATCATCAATAACGGGTCGATTGCCGCCCATGCACCTCGGCCGAACTCGATCCACTACACCACGACAAAGCATGCGATCACCGGTCTGACCCGCAGCTTGTCACTGGATGGCCGCGCCTTTGGCATCGCGGCGGGACAGATCGACATCGGCAATGCCCAGACCGATATGGTGCGGGGCCTGAACGAAAGGGCGCTGGCCGAAGGCCGCACGCCCGATCCGTCGATGGCGGTCATGGATGCGGCCCGCTCGGTTCTGCATATGGCGACCCTGCCGCCCGAGGCGAATGTCCTGTTCATGACGGTGATGGCGACCACGATGCCCTATGTCGGGCGCGGCTGAGTCTAGGTTCCGCGCAGCGCGCGGAAGGCGGCAGAGGCGCCCCATCCGGCGGCGATGGCAATGGCCAGAGACATCAGCCCGTACAGAACCGGTTGCTGATGCGCCAGATTGAACAGGAACCGTTCCAGCCCCACCTTTCGCACATCGATCGTGGTTTGGAAGTTCGAAACCACCTTGCCGCCGCGAGTCAGGAAGATACGCGCGACATATTCGCCCTCGGTCAGGTTGGCGGGCATGTCGATCTCGGTCCGGAACAGGGTCTGTTCATCCACGGCAACGGTGTTCTCGCGGATGGAATACAGCCCTTCGTTCTGGCGAATGCGAACAACGGCCCGGGTAAACTCTTGCGCGTCGGCGATGTTCATGTCGGCGCCGACCGAGCGGATTGCCCGCTTGATGGACACCTTGTGGCGCAGGTCCTCGGTATCGCTCAGGGCCTGGCTGAACGGCGCACTGGTCGCGGCGGCATAGAAACTGGGGGCTGAATCCACCAGAACGCTGTCGGTGTTGACCCAGATTCCCAGCTTCTTTTCTTTGCGGCGAACCAGCACCGGGGTCGAAGGACCCGACACCGCCACGATCACCTGAAGCGGATCGCCCTGCGGGATCGGTGTCTCGCGCTTCACCGCGCCAAAGATCAGGATGTCTGAACCGTCAAAGTCGGCGGTGATCGCAACGCGGTCACGGCTCAGGCCAAGTACCACTTGTTCTTCGGTGGCCGTGGCCATCAGCGGCATCACCAGCGCCAGCAGAGTGGCAAGAACGATGCGGCGCATCTCAGTGCCCCCCCGAGGCGCCAAGCGAGAAAAGCTCGCTGGGCATCAGCAACAGGTCAAGGGCCAGTTTCGCACAGACCGCCAGAACCAGCCCAGCCAGCAGGATGCGCAGCTGTTCGGCCTTCATCCGGGCGCCGATCACCGTTCCGATCTGAGCTCCGATCACGCCCCCGATCAGCAGCAGCACCGCAAGCACCACGTCAACCGTGTAGTTGGTGGTAGCATGCAGCATGGTGGTGAATGCGGTGACAAAGATGATCTGGAACAGCGAGGTGCCCACCACGACCTTGGTCGGCATGCCCAGCAGATAGATCATCGCGGGCACCATGATAAAGCCGCCCCCGACCCCCATGATTGCTGACAGCACCCCGACCAGCAGACCGACCACCACAGGCGGGATAACCGAGATATAGAGGCCCGAGGTGCGGAACCGCATCTTGAACGGCATCGCATGGATCCAGCCACGCTGGCGCCGTTTCGGCACTGTGCCACCTGACTTGCGGGATTTGCGGATGGCATTCAGGCTTTCGATGAACATCAGCCCGCCGATGATGCCCAGAAAGACGACATAACAGAGCTTTACCAGCAGATCGACCTGGCCCAGGCTCTTAAGGTAGTTGAACAGGACCACGCCCAGCGCCGCACCCGTCAGGCCGCCGATCAGCAGGATCGTTCCCATCCTGAAATCGACCGTACGCCTTCGGAAATGCGCCAGAACCCCCGAAAAGGACGAGGCGACGATCTGGTTCGCTTCGGTCGCCACCGCCACAGCGGGCGGGATGCCGATGAAGAACAGCAAGGGCGTCATCAAAAAGCCGCCACCAACCCCGAACATGCCCGACA
This sequence comes from Ruegeria sp. BHSC223, assembly GCF_059613025.1. NCBI lineage: Bacteria > Pseudomonadati > Pseudomonadota > Alphaproteobacteria > Rhodobacterales > Roseobacteraceae > Ruegeria > Ruegeria sp. BHSC223. Next base: position 372,458 of record NZ_JBXWRR010000002.1, on the reverse strand, counting down.
GGATGCCGACCATGCCGCCGAGGCCCAGCAGCAGGAACGCGTTGACCGAAACCTCGGCAATGGGAAGGTATATCTGCATGTTTTTTGTTAAACCGGCATGCCCCGTCAAATCAACGGGGAATGCCGCTTTGCAGCGAACAGGACCGAAATTCCCCGGGGAACTGGCCCTATCACCGCTCTTTCACATAGGGTTCGCCGCCTGCGCGCGGGGGAATCGCCTTGCCGACGAATCCGGCCAGGATCACCACCGTCAGGATATAGGGCAGGGCGTCCATCACCTGCACCGGGATCACCACGCCGCCCAGGTCGATGTTCTGGAACCTGAGCGCAATGGCTTGCAGCAACCCGAACAGCAGGCAGGCCCACATCGCGTGCAGCGGGCGCCATTTGGCAAAGATCAGCGCAGCCAGCGCGATAAAGCCGCGCCCGGCGGTCATGTCCTTGACGAACCCGGCCTGCAATGCGGTTGCCAGATAGGCGCCGGCAATGCCGCAGAGCACGCCGCAGATCATCACCGCCGCATAGCGCAGCCCCACGACCGAGACGCCGGCAGTATCGACAGCGGCCGGGTTCTCACCCACCGCGCGCAGGCGCAGGCCGAAACGGGTGCGATAAAGTAGCCACCAGGTGCCGGGCACCGCCAAAAACGCCAGATAGACCAGCACCGAATGGCCCGACAGCAGTTCGGCATAGATCGGACCCAGAACGGGGATGCCGCTCAGCGTTTCGGCCAGTGGCCAGTCGATCGGTTCGAATCGGGCGCCACCGAACAGCGACGGCGTGCGCCCGCCCTGCTTGAACCAGTCCTGCGCCACCAGAACGGTCATGCCAGCGGCGAGAAAGTTGATCGCGACCCCGGAAATCAGCTGGTTGCCGCGAAAGGTGATCGAGGCCAGCCCATGCAACCCCGCCAGCACCAGAGACGAGGCGATCCCGGCAAGAAGGCCCAGCAGGACCGAGCCGCTGACCGCCGCAACGGCCGCGGAAAAGAATGCGGCCATCAGCATCTTGCCCTCAAGCCCGATGTCAAAAATGCCCGCCCGTTCGGAATAGAGCCCGGCCAGACAGGCGAGCAACAGCGGCGTTGACAGGCGGATCGTCGAGTCGAGCACCTGGATGATCGTCAGGAAATCCATCACGCTTTGCCTTTCCGCAGGGCCAGGAAGACTTTCTCCAGCGGCATCCGCACCATGTTGTCCAGCGCCCCGGTGAACAGGATCACCAGCGCCTGGATCACCACAATCAACTCGCGCGGGATATTGGTCCACAGAGCTAGTTCAGCGCCGCCCTGATAGAGAAAGCCGAACAGGATCGCGGCCAGAAACACCCCGAACGGGTGGCTGCGCCCCATCAGCGCCACGGCGATCCCGATGAAACCGGCGCCCTCGGTCGAGTTCAGGACCAGCCGCTCGGCCTCGCCCATCACGTTGTTGGTGGCCATCAGCCCGGCCAGCGCGCCCGAGATCAGCATGGCGACCATGGTGATCTTGAAGGGCGAGATCCCGGCATAAAGCGCGCCGCTCTCGGAATGGCCATAGGCGCGGATTTCATATCCCAGCCGGGTGCGCCAGATCAGCGCCCAGACCACGACGCAGGCCAGCACCGCAACCAGCAAAGACACGTTTGCCGGCGCCGCCTTGGAAAAGCTGATGCCGATCGGGGCCAACAGCTCATGCAGGGTGGGCAGATGCACGGCGGCCGGAAAGCGTTCGCTGGCCGGGTCCATCGACCCATCGGGCCGCATCACGTTGACCAGCATATAGTTCAGCAAGGCCGCAGCGATGAAGTTGAACATGATCGTGGTGATCACGATATGGCTGCCTCGGCGCGCTTGCAGATAGGCCGGGATCGCGGCCCAGACGGCACCGAACAGCATCGAGGCCGCGCAGGCGGCCAACAGCGCCATGGTCCAATGCGGCCAGGGGATGTAAAGGCAGATCATCGCCACACCAAGCCCGCCCAGCATCGCCTGCCCTTCACCGCCGATATTGAACAGGCGCGCATGAAAGGCGACGGCCACGGCCAGGCCGGTGAACATGAAGTTGGTGGCGTAATAGAGCGTGTAGCCCCAGCCATAGGTCGACCCCAGCGCCCCCGATACCATCATGTTGACGGCGGCCACCGGGTCTTCGCCGATGCCAAGGATCACCAGCGCCGACAGGATCGCGGCCAGGATCAGGCTGATCAGCGGGATCAGCACCACATCGGCCCATTTGGGCATCTTGTCCATCAGGCGGCCTCCCCGTTGACACCGGCCATGAGCAGGCCGAGTTCCTTTTCATCCGTCTCGTCGGGCAGGCGTTCACCCATGATATGGCCGTCGAACATTACGGCGATGCGATCGGCGAGGCCAAAGATCTCCTCCAGCTCGACCGAGACGAGCAGCACCGCCTTGCCCTGATCGCGCAGGGCGACGATCTGCTTGTGAATGAACTCGATGGCGCCGATATCGACGCCACGCGTCGGTTGACCGACCAGCAACAGGTCGGGATTGCGCTCGATCTCGCGCGCCACGACGATCTTTTGCTGGTTGCCGCCCGAGAAATTCTTGGCCGCCAGCCAGCCATCGGCGGGGCGAACATCGAATTTCTCGATCTTGCGCTCGGTATCGGCGCGCAGGGCGGCGTTGTTCATGAAGATGCCGGATTGATAGGCCGGATCGTGGTGATAGCCAAAGGCGACGTTTTCCCAGGCGTGGAATTCCATGATCAGCCCTTCGCGCTGGCGGTCCTCGGGGACATGGGCCACATGGGCGGCACGGCGGGCGCGCGCGTCGGACCCGGGTCCGCTCAGCGGCAGCGGGGCGCCGTTCAGCCGGATCGCGCCGCTGCCCGGTCGCATGCCGCCCAGCACCTCGAGCAGTTCCGACTGCCCATTCCCTGCGACGCCGGCGATGCCCAGGATCTCGCCCGCGCGCACGGTCAGGTCGATGCCCTTGACCCGTTCGACGCCCTTGTCATCGGTTACGCGCAGGTTTTCGATTTCCAGGATCGGCTTGCCGGGTTTGGCGGGCACCTTGTCGACACGCAGCAACACCTTGCGGCCCACCATCAACTCGGCCAGATGTTCGGGGCTGGTCTCGGCCGTCTTGACGGTGGCGGTCATCTCGCCCCGCCGCATCACGCTGACGGTATCGGTCGCCTCCATGATCTCGCGCAGCTTGTGGGTGATCAGGATGATCGTCTTACCCTCATCCTTGAGCCGGTGAAGGATGCGGAACAGCTGATCGGCTTCGGCCGGGGTCAGCACGCCGGTCGGCTCGTCCAGAATCAGGATTTCGGCCTGACGATACAGCGCCTTGAGGATCTCGACCCGCTGCTGCATACCGACGCCGATCTCTTCGATCACCGCATCGGGGTCGACATTCAGCTCGTATTCGGCGGCCAGCTCGGCCAGGGTGCGGCGGGCCTTGGCCAGCGAGGGTTTCAGCAACCCGCCATCCTCGGCGCCCAGAATGATGTTTTCCAGCACGGTAAAATTCTCGACCAGCTTGAAATGCTGGAACACCATGCCGATCCCGGCAGCAATGGCCGCCTGGCTGTCAGGGATCTCGGTCTTCTTGCCGTTGATCCATATCTCGCCCTTGTCGGCCTTGTAGAAGCCGTAAAGGATGCTCATCAGGGTGGACTTGCCCGCACCGTTTTCGCCGATGATACCGTGAATGGTGCCGGGGGCGACGCTGATCGAGATGTCCTTGTTTGCTTGCACAGGCCCAAAGGATTTGGAAATCCCTTTGAGCTCGATGGCGGGGACGGTCATGTCTTGTCCTCGATGGCCGAAAGGGCGCTCATCCGCCCGGGCGGGCGTTTTCGCAAGGATGGCCCGCAGGGCCGGAGGAGCGCCGGGTGAATGCGGGCCGGAAGGTCCGGCCCGCGATCTGGATCAGAACTTCAGTGCGGGGCAGCTGTCGTTCTCGTAATAGCTCACCACGCTCAGCTTGCCGTCGATGATGTCCTGGCGGGCCTGATCAACTGCGGCCTTCATCTCGTCCGAGATCAGCGCGGCGTTGTTGTCATCCAGCGCATAGCCCACGCCCTCTTCGGCCAGACCCATGTTGAAGACGCCGGTTTCGAGGTTTTCGCCCGCCTTCATCGCGTCATAGACGGCCACGTCGACGCGTTTCAGCATCGAGGTCAGCACCTTGCCGGGATGCAGGTGGTTCTGGTTGCTGTCGACGCCGATCGACAGGATGCCCTCGTCGGCTGCGGTTTGCAGCACGCCGACACCGGTGCCGCCAGCAGCGGCATAGACCACATCAGCGCCCTGGCTGATCTGCGCCTTGGTCAGTTCCGAGCCCTTCACCGGGTCGTTCCATGCGGCCGGGGTAGTGCCGGTCATGTTGGCCACGATCTTGACATCGGGGTTCACCGCCTTGGCGCCCTGGGCATAGCCGCAGCCAAAGTGGCGGATCAGCGGAATGTCCATGCCGCCGACAAAGCCCACGGTGCCCGATTTCGAAGCCATCGCCGCCATCATGCCGACCAGATACGAGCCTTCGTGTTCGGCAAAGCCGATCTGGCGAATATTGGGCGCGTCAAGCCAGGTCACGTCGACCGCGACGAACTTTGTGTCGGGATAGTCCGCAGCAACGGCGCTCAGCGGGTCGGCCATGGCAAAGCCCATGGTGATGACCGGGTTGGCGCCTGCCTCGGCAAAGCGGCGCAGCGCCTGCTCGCGCTGGGCCTCCGATTGCAGTTCGATCTCGCGGAAGCTGCCGCCGGTTTCCTCGGCCCAGCGTTGGGCGCCGTTGAATGCGGCCTCGTTGAACGACTTGTCGAACTTGCCGCCCAGATCAAAGATCAGGGCCGGTTCGGCCAGGGCGGCGCCCGCGGTCAGCGCCATCGCTGCGGCGGCTCCCATCAGGGATTTCATCAGGGTCATCTTATACTCCCGTTGGTTTTTTGTTCCCGGGGTGGTGGTCGGACCAGTCACCCCGCTCAAAGCGAGCAGAACTGCTGTGATGCTGGTAATTAAGGACGGTTGCAACCCTGCCGGTCAACCGCTTTTTGACCGCTTGGTCCGAGAATGCGGCGCTTGCCGTCAGGGCAGGGGGCGCTCCATCACGATGGCATCGGCTGTCTCTCCACTCGGACGCCGGTAATAGCCCCGGCGCAGACCGCAGGGCGCATAGCCGCAGGCGGTGTAGAGTGCAATGGCCGGGTCGTTATCGGCCGCGACGTCAAGCAGGGCGCGCGTTGCGCCGGCATGCGCCGCCTGTATCTGCCACTCATTCATGCAGGCGCGTGCCAGCCCCTGACGGCGGTAGACAGGGTCGGTGGCAATGGTCAACAGCTCGGCCTCATCCGCGATGAGCTGAAACAGGGCGAAGCAGCGGTTATCGCCGACCAGATGGTTGTACGGGTTGCCAAGCAGCGTCGCGAATTCCGCCTCGCTCCAGGGGCGCGACTGGGTGAAGGCGCGGCCATGCAGCCGGGCCAGGTCCGCCGGTGTCATGGGTCGAGCAACACCGGAGGCCGGTCGCGCGAGGGCGCCGCATCCGCCGGGCGGACATATAGCGGGGCGGGTGGAGTCGTGGTATCGCGCCAGCGGGTGGCGGTGGTCCGGGCGATGGCCTCTGCCAGCTGGTTGGGAGCGTATTCGGTCTGAAGCAGCCCAAACGCCTCGGCCTCTTGCCGGGGCATGAGTTGTGCCGTGCCACCTTCGGGCATCAAATAGACCTGATCGCGCGGCGCCGGAATCGCGGGCCAGATCCCCGGCAACGTCAGCGGCACACGGGCTTCGAACCCGTCGACCCCGACTGCGGGAATGCCGAGTCCCAGTGCCAGGCCACGCGCGGCGGAAACGGAAATGCGGATACCGGTGAAGTTGCCCGGCCCGATGCCGACGCCGATGGCATCAAGGTCGCGCCAGCCCAATCCCGCTTCTCGCAGCATCTCTTCGAGCAGGGGCATCAGCCGCTCGGCCTGACCGCGCGTCATCTCTTCGACGGTGGCGGCAACGATCCGATCGCCCACCAGCAAAGCGGCCGCGCAATGCGCGGCCGATGTGTCGAATGCCAGAATGACCGGGTCAGACGGCAACGGGGCGCACCTCGGTCACTTCGGGGATGTAGTGGCGCAGCAGGTTCTCGATCCCCATTTTCAGGGTCAGCGTCGAAGAGGGGCAACCCGCACAGGCGCCCTGCATGTGCAGATAGACCACGCCCCGGTCAAAGCCGTGGAACGTGATATCGCCACCGTCCTGTGCCACCGCCGGGCGCACCCGGCTGTCCAGAAGCGCCTTGATCTGGGTCACGACCTCTGCATCCTCGCCGCTATGTTCGGCATGGCCCGAGGCGGCCTGTGCATCGGCGCCCATCACCGGCTGGCCGGACTGGTAATGCTCCATCACCGCGCCCAGGATCGCGGGTTTGATATGGTCCCATTCGACGCCTTCGGCCTTGGTCACGGTCACGAAATCATTGCCGAAGAAAACACCGGTCACCCCGGAGACAGCAAAGATGCGCGCGGCCAATGGTGATTTCTCGGCGGCGTCGGCCGAGGGGAAATCGGCGGTGCCTGCTTCCAGAACGGTCTGTCCGGGCAGGAATTTCAGCGTTGCCGGGTTCGGGGTCGATTCGGTCTGGATGAACATGGTCGGAATTCCTTATCGCTCCCCTCAGATATGAGGCGGCACCCGCCCCTTGTCAACTTTTGAACCATTCTAAATCTCGGGTTGGCCATGATCTGGCCAACCCGTTGACGGGCACCGGTGATCACATCGCGGTCAGGGTGGCTTGGGCGTGGTCATACCCCGCCTGCGGATCGTTCGTCAGCAGCGAAGGCTGGTATCTGACGATGGTCACATCCGTGATCCCGATGGTCTCGAACCACCATTTCAGATAGGTCGAGTGAAAATCGCTGCCATACTTTGCGTCCGCCCCCTCGGACCAGACGCCGCTGGTGGTCACCACCGTTGCCTTCTTGTTCCGCAGAAGGCCCGAATACCCCGCTTCAGGGTCGAAGCCGAACAGCATGCCGGGCTGGGTAATGATGTCGATATAGTGCTTCAGCCGATAGGGGATGCCGCCGTTCCACATCGGGACACCGATCACGATGTGATCGGCCGCCATGAAGCGGTCCGTGATCCGTGCAACCTCGGACCAGGCTTGTTCCTTGGCGGGGTCCATCTCGCCCACTCCGAAAAAGGTCATCTTGGCAGCGGCTGGATCGCCGTCAAAGGCGGGCAGGTCCTCGTCCCAAAGGTCAAGGCGATCCACCTGGAGAGTGGGGTCCTTGGCGCGTTGTGCGGTGACGAAGGTCTCGGCAAGCGCGTTCGATTTCGATGCACTTCCGCGGGGCGAGGCGACGATATGAAGAAGGGTTGGCATAGGTGGGCTCCTTTGTAACCATTATAAGTGAGATAAACGGTTACATGGGGGTGGAAACTTGTAAAGGGCATTTTAGGGGGTTACATAATGGGTCACGCCAACGTGACCTGACTCGGGGCATTCGATCCATGCGCACCACGCTTCCACCGCCTTATCTGATTGCCGACAACACAGGGGTCGAGTTGCTGAACTCGATGGGGGCGCCCTATGGCGAGGAACTGGACTGGTTGCGGAACGGTACCGAGATGCTGTGTTGGATGCAGTCCGTCGGATTGCTCACCGCCCAAGAGGCAGAGGCAGTACGCAACACGCTTGAGGCACAGGAACTTGAGGCCGCCGCCTCTGACCTGCGGGACCTGCGGGCCGCGTTTCGCGACAATGTCCCCGTGGCCTCGGCCGAATTCCTTGACCGCCTGAATGCCTGTCTTGCCGAAACCAGCCGGCATGACCGTATCGTCGTGACACAGCAGGGCGTACCGGAATTGCAGCAGGTGCCAAGACTTCGAAATGGCCGCGATCTGGTCGGCCTGTGCGCCGCCGCCATCGCCGAGTTGTTGTGCCAGGGAGAACCCGGCCGGACCCGTCAATGCGACGGGCCCACCTGCACCTACTGGTTCCGCGATACCAGCAAGAACAATCGGCGCCGATGGTGCAGCATGGCCGTCTGCGGCAACCGGGCCAAGGTGGCGTCACATCGCGCCCGCGCAAGATCGGATTGACCTCGACCGCGCGTGCGAACGGGCTTGAAAGCGAAGCCTAGGACGTGGGGCAATCAGGATTGGGCAGCCAGCGCCAATGCCTGGTCCAGCCGATCATCACCCCAGAACAGCTCCTCCCCCACCACGAAACTGGGGGCGCCGAACAGGTCAAGCGCGGCGGCGCGCTCGCCCTGGGCAAACAGCGCGGCCTTGATCTCGGGCGCCTTGGCCCGCTCCATCGCCTCGGGCGGCAATCCTGCTTCGGCCCAGCACGAGGCCAGCACGTGCGGATCCGAGATCACCAGCCCACGCCCGAATTGCGCGCCATAGACGGCGCGGACAAAGGGCGCGATGTGGCCCATCTCGCGGGCCACCAGTGCCAGTCGTGCCGCCGGAAGCCCGTTTTGAGGGAACGGATCGGGTCGCGTCAGCGGCAGGCCCTGCCGGGCACAAAGCCGCTCCATGTCGCGCCACATGTACCGCCCCTTGGCCGGATAGAGGTTGAAGGGCGAACTGGTCCAGCCCTGCGCGGCAAAGATCGGACCCAGCAGGAATGGCTCCCAGTCGACCGAGACCCCCAACGCCTCGGCGGCCCGTTCGATCCGCATCGCCGAGAGATAGGAATAGGTCGAGGCAAATTCGAACCAGAATGCAATGCGCTTGCCCATGCCCGCCTCAGGTGATCGCTTCGAGCTTTTCCTTGCTCAGGTCGCCCGGCACGATGGTTATGGGAATGGGCAGGCTGCCCGACGAACGGCTCATCTGCGACACCAGCGGGCCGGGTCCCTTCTTGTCGGTGCCAGCACCCAGAACAAGAACCCCGATTTCGGGGTCTTCCTGAATCTGTGCGATGATCTCGGGTACGGCCTCGCCCTCGCGGATCACCAATTCGGGCTCAACCCCCTGCTTGTCGCGCATCCATTTGGCGAACACCTCGAAATGCGCGTGGATACGCTCGCGTGCCTCTTCGCGCATCACTTCGCCGACGCCGATCCAGTGGTTGAATTCGTCCGGCGGTATGATCGACAGGATCGCCACCCCGCCACCTGTGTGCGCGGCGCGCATGGCGGCAAACCGCATCGCGTTCAGGCACTCGCGGCTGTCATCCAGTACAACAAGAAACTTGCGCATCTCGGTCCTCCACAATCCCGGTCAATCTGCCTGAGGGGCCTAACACTGTCCATCGCTTTTCCCTGCCGCCCTCCGCGCCACGTTGGTGGCATAGAGGGTCAGGACGACGGCCAGTACCGACAGGCGGAACAGATGCGCCGCCGCGACAAAACTGGGATCGGCGCCCAGGGCGGCGCTGAGAATGATCATGGTTTCAAGGCCGCCGGGCGAAAAGCCCAGCAACACATCCAGCAGCGGCAGACCGGAAAGATAAGAGGCCGGGAGCGCCACCAGCGTCGCCAGGCCCGTGGTCACGGTGACGATGGCCAGACCCGCTGTCAGGCTCTGGCGCAGGTCGCGCCACCCCATGCCGCCAAATCGGGTTCCGATCAGCGTACCCATCAGGACCAACGCTGCCTGCGCGGCCCAGCCCGGCAGGCCACCTGCCGTCCAGCCCGCAAGATGCGTCGTGGCGGCCACCAGGATGCCGGCAATCAGCACATGGGCCGGCAGCCTGGCCGCTTTCAGCAAGGGGGCAAGCAGCAGGGCCGCGACGAGTTGGCCAAGAATCCAGGCCCATGGGGTCACAGCCGAGGCCTGCGGCAGGCCCGGTCCAATGTCGATCCCCGCCAGGGTGGCGGCCAGAGGCACCAGCAGTGTCAGCGCCATCAGGCGGATCGAGGCCAGCACGACGGGACGTGTCAGCGACAGGCGCAGACTGTCTGCCAGAGCGATGACAAGGCTCAGGTGACCGGGTGCCGCCGCGAGAAATGCTTCGTCCTGGTCGATGGGCAACAGGCGCGGGATCAGCCAGCGTCCGGCCCAGGGCGTGACCAGCGTCAGTCCGGCCAGCAGGCCGAAGGCCACTGGCCAGCGCATCATCGCCTCGATGCTTTCAGGGCTCACCATAGAGCCGATGCTGAGGCCGACAATGAGAAAGCCCGCGTCGCGCAACTGTGGCGAGATATGAAGCGACAGCCCCGCCAGCCCCGCCAGCGATACCAGAACGGCGGGCCCGGCCAACAGGGCCATGGGAAAGTGAAGCAGCGCCGCAACCAAGGCGCCAAACGCACCGACCGCAAGCGTCAGCAGGTCCCGACGCAGCTCTGCGAAGCGCAGGATCACGCGTTGGATTTCGCCCAGTCCCAATAGAGAGCGCGCGCGCGACGGGCGATCGGGCCGATCTGGTACTGGGTGTCGTCCAACGCGGTGACCGGGGTCACCTTGCTCATGTTGCCGGACATGAACACCTCGTCGGCTGCGTGGAAATCGGCAAAGCTCAGCACCGTTTCATGCACGGCGACACCATCGGCGCGCAGGTTCTTGATGTGGCGCGCGCGGGTAATGCCTGCCAGAAAGGTGCCGTTTGCGATGGGTGTGAACACCTCGCCATCCCTGACCATGAAGATATTGGCGGTGGCGGTTTCGGCCACATTGCCCAGCGCATCGGCCACCAGCGCGTTGGTGAATCCCTTGGATCGCGCCTCGCGCAGCATCCGGGCGTTGTTGGGGTAAAGGCATCCGGCCTTGGCGTTGACCACCGCGTCCTCGAGCACCGGGCGGCGGAACCGGGTGGTGGTCAGCGTCGCCGAGGCCGTGGCGGGCGCCATCGGGATTTCTTCCAGGCAGACGGCGAAGCCGGTGCTGTCGGCCATCGGGATGATCGCGGTCGGATCGCCGTCTATCCCCCAATACATCGGCCGGATATAGACCGCCTGGTCCGGGCGATAGGCCTTGAGCCCCTCGCGCACGATCTCGATCATGTCTTTGGTCGATACCGTGGGGGTCAGCATCAGCGCCTCGGCCGAGCGGTTGACCCGCGCGCAATGCGCCTCAAGATCGGGGGCCATTCCGTCAAAATAGCGGGCACCGTCAAAGACGCCCGATCCCAGCCAGGCGCCGTGATCGGCGGCGCGGATGATCGGGGCGTCGCCCTCGTGCCAGCTGCCTTGGAAATAGGTGCGGATATTGCTGCCGGTTGCCATGATCGCCTCCCTCGGGTTGGTATCAGGGTAGGCTTGACTGGGTCAGAGGTCCAGACCTTTCTAGCGGCGGATCGCGGGCAGGCTGTCGCGCTGGACCATGGTGCGCAGGGCGAAGTTGGACCGCAAATTTCGAATGCCGGGGATCTGCATCAGCCGGTTTTCCAGAAACGCATCGAAGGCCGCCAGATCGGCCACCAGAACCCGCAGCAGGATATCACGCGAACCGGTCATCAGATAGCATTCCATCACCTCGTCACAGGTGCGGATTGCCCGTTCGAATGCATCGACGGCGGCGCGCTCCTGCCGCTCCAGTTCGACCGAGACAAAGACCGACACGCCTAGCCCCAGCTTTGCCGGATCAACCCGGGCGCTGTATCCGGTGATCACGCCGTCACGCTGCAACCGTTCCAGCCGCCGGGCGCAGGGGGTGGGCGACAGCCCGACCTTGTCGGCCAGATCCGAGATGGTCATGCGCCCGTCGCGTTGCAGGGCGCGGACAATGCGATGGTCGATCTGATCCATTGGTGAAACACTCCAATACTATCCAAAGTAATGGTGAATATCTCTAACCTTTCCCAATTTCGCGCGCAATCTTGGTGAAAAACAGCGCCGCAGTTGTGGCAGATAATGGGCCATTCAGCGGAGGATTCCATGCAGATTACACCCGTCGCAGCGCCCGAACACGAACAGGTGGTCCGAATAGCGGACCCTGAGAGCGGGCTTCTGGGCTTTATCGCCATCCACTCCACCCGGCGCGGTCCCGCTGCGGGCGGCGTGCGGATGCGCCCCTATGTGCAAGAGGCAGACGCGCTCGACGACGCGCTGCGCCTGTCGCGCGGCATGACTTACAAGAACGCCGCCGCGGGTCTTGATCTGGGCGGTGGCAAGGCGGTGATCATGGCTGATCCCGCAACCCAGAAGACGCCGGACCTGCTTGCCGCATTTGGTGCGGCGGTCGAGGCACTTGCGGGCCGTTACTGGACCGCCGAGGATATGGGCATGACCCCCGCCGACATGGCGCGGATCGGCACCCGCACCGCCTGTGTTGCGGGTCTCGCCGACGGGGATTTCGCCAGTGGCGACCCCTCGCCGATCACCGCGCGCGGCATCTTCAACGCGATCCGCACCGCTGCGCGGCACCGCTTTGGCTCGGACGATCTGCGCGGGCGCACCGTCTCGGTGCAGGGGCTGGGCCATGTGGGTCACTACCTGTGCGGCTATCTGCATGACGCGGGCGCCAAACTGATCGTCACCGATATCGACGCGGGCCAGGTTGCCCGCGTGGCCGAGGAGTTCGGCGCCACCGCCGTCGCGCCCGATGCGATCTACGGGGCCGAGGCCGATATCTTTGCCCCCTGCGCCATCGGTGCCATCCTGAATGCCGAGACTATCCCGCAGTTGAAGGTCGGGGTGGTCGCGGGCGGTGCCAACAACCAGTTGGCCATGCCCGAGGATGCCGCCCGTCTGCACGATCTGGGCATTCTTTACGCGCCCGATTACGTGGCCAATGGCGGCGGGATCATCAATGTGGCAACCGAGATCCTCAAGATCTCGGGGCGCGAGGCCTGGGTTGCCGGCCGCCTTGCGGCGCTGGACGACACCATGGACCGCATCCTGACCCGCGCCCGCACCCTGTCGGTCAGCCCGGCCGAGGTGGCAGATGCGACCGTGGACGAGATCCTGCAGGCAAAGGCTGCCTAAAAGTAGCGTGACCGGGGCCGGTCCTAACCGGCCTCGGCCAGCAGCGCAGGGATATCGAGCGGCGCGTTGACCATGGCCAGATTACCCTCGGCATCGCGCGGCCAGTCCTCGGGCGCGCGGTCGCGATACAGCTCGACCCCGTTGCCGTCGGGATCGCGCAGATAGACGGCCTCGCTGACCCCGTGATCGGCTGCGCCGTCGATGGCTATCCCGGCCTCGACCACCTGACGCAGCACTGCCCCCAGCGCCTTGCGGTCGGGGTAGAGGAAGGCCGAATGATACAGCCCGGTCGCCCGAGCGGGCGGTTGCGGACCGCCCCGGCTGTGCCAGGTGTTCAGCCCGATATGGTGGTGATAGCCACCGGCGCCCAGAAAGGCGGCGGCGTCGCCGTATCTCTGTTGCAGTTCGAACCCCAGAACATCGCGATAGAATGCGATAGCCCGGTCCAGATCGGACACTTTCAGATGGACATGGCCGACACAGGTGCCGGCGGGGGCGGAATAGGTCATGATGCGTCTCCTTTGCCCGATTATCGGATGGATCCGCGTTCCCGCAAAGGGTCGATCCCGCGCAGATCTCCTGCGCGGACGCACATTATTCTTGATACTTGGGTGTCAGGACACCATGCCGACGATTTCATAGGTCCGTTTCAGGATCGGCGCGGTGATCGCGCGGGCGCGTTCAGCGCCACGTGCCAGGATGCGGTCGATCTCGGCCTGATCGTCCATCAGCCGCGCCATCTCGGCCGAGATTGGCGACAGTTTCGCGACCGCGAGTTCCGCCAGCATCGGCTTGAACTCTCCGAACTGTTTGCCGCCCACCTCGGCCAGCACCTGATCGACGCTCTGATCCGCCAGTGCGGCATAGATATTGATCAGGTTGCGCGCCTCGGGGCGCCCCTCCAGCCCCTCGGCCTCGGATGGCAGGGCGTCGGGATCGGTCTTGGCCTTGCGGATCTTTTGCGCGATGGCATCGGCATCGTCGGTCATGTTGATCCGGCTCATGTCCGAGGGGTCGGATTTCGACATCTTCTTGGACCCGTCGCGCAGGCTCATCACCCGCGTTGCCGCGCCCTCGATCACCGGTTCGGTGACGGGAAAGAAATCGACGCCGTAATCGTGGTTGAACTTGATCGCGATGTCGCGCGTCAGTTCCAGATGCTGTTTCTGGTCCTCGCCCACCGGCACATGGGTGGCGTGATAGATCAGGATGTCGGCGGCCATCAGCGACGGATAGGCAAACAGGCCCAGCGAGGCGTTCTGCTGGTTCTTGCCGGCCTTGTCCTTCCACTGGGTCATCCGCTGCATCCAGCCCATGCGGGCGACGCAGTTGAAGATCCACGCCAGCTGCGCATGTTCGGGCACCTGGGATTGGTTGATCAGGATCGACTGTTCCGGGTCGATCCCGGCTGCGATGAAGCCTGCACACAGTTCCCGCGTGGAATGCGCAAGTTCCTTGGGATCTTGCCAGACGGTAATCGCGTGGAGATCGACCATGCAATACACGGTCTCCATCTCGGGTCCCTGCATATCCACAAATCGCTTGAGCGCACCGAGGTAGTTACCAAGATGCAGGTTTCCCGAAGGCTGGATGCCGGAAAACACACGCGGCGTGAACTGGGTTTCGGTCATGATGGGGAACTCCCGTCTGGAAAATTCGGCCCCCGTCGCTTACCCATGGGGCAAAGGGACGTCAACAGCCGCGAAAGGCCCGCCCATGAGCAGTGATAACGATACATCGCCGGTCAATCCGCTGCCGCCCGTCGTGGTGGCGCTGGTCCTCTTCATCATGGGGATCGAGATCGCCTTCTCGCTGGGCGCGCGCGGCATCGTCGGCGGGCCGCAGGCGGTGGGCTGGCGGCTGGCGGCGATGCAGTCCTATGCCTTCTCACCCGATATCCTGACCTGGATGTGGGAGACGGGGCGCTGGCCTGTCGAACATGTGATCCGGTTTGTCAGCTATCCCTTCGTCAACGCCTCGTTCACCCAGTCGCTGTTCGTATGTGTCTTCGTGCTGGCGATGGGCAAGATGGTGGCCGAGAGCTTTGGCAGCCTGGCGATGCTGGTGGTTTTCGTGGTCTCGGGCATCGGCGGGGCGCTGGGATATGCACTGATGACCGGGTCGCCGGTGGCGCTGATCGGGGGGTTTCCACCCGTCTACGGGTTGATCGGCGCCTTTACCTGGCTCTTGTGGCGCAAGCTGTCGCTGGTGGGGCAGCATCAGGCGCGGGCGTTCAGTCTGATCGCCTTTCTGATGGGGGCGCAGCTGCTGTTCGGCCTGCTGTTTGGCGGTGGGCTGGACTGGGTCGCCGATCTGGCGGGCTTTGCCACCGGATTTGCGCTGTCCTTCTTCCTGTCGCCGGGCGGCTGGGCGCGGATGCGCGGCCGGATCCGCCACGATTAGGGCGGTCCGGCCGGGCAGGTTTACTTCTTCAGCGGGCAGGTGTTCAGGCCCAGGATGGTATAGAGCGGGCAGGACCCCACCAGCCCGGTCAACAGCGGGATCAGGCCGACCAGGCCCCACATGGTCTTGGGGCCGATCACGGTCAGCGACAACAGGACGAGGCCCAGAATGATACGGGCGGCGCGGTCGAGGGTTCCTGCGTTACGGGTCATTTGCGAATCCTTTCAGGTCAGAGGTCTGTGCCCCTTGTGACCGATCCCGCGGCCGCTGTCGGTGACAGTGTCACCGTTCCTCTGCGGCAATCCGTTCCAGCCCGGACCGGTCGCACAGCGTCACCTGTCCGCGCGCCAGTTCCACCAGGCCCTGACGCGCGAATTCGGCCAGCCGGCGACTGACAAAGGCCCGGCCCGAGGCGGTCTCGGCCGCCAGCGCCTCATGCGTTGCGGATACTGTGTCGCCTTTTGCCAGCCGCAACAGCACCCGCGCCAGCCGCGTGTCGAACCCAGTCAGGGCCACGTCCTCGACCAGATGTTCGAAATCGGCAAACCGGCGTGCCACCGCCTGCATGACCTCGGTGCGGAACGCCTCGTTCTGGGCCAGCGCGCTGCGGAACTCGGCATGGCTCATCAGATGGCCGCGCACCCGGGTTTCGGCCACCCCTTCGGCGCTGTAGCTGCGCCCCTCGGTGAGGCAGGCAAAGGTTTGCAGGCAGACATCGCCCGGCCCGACCCGATAGAGCACCACCTCGCGCCCGTTGGCGGCGGTCAGGGTGACGCGGATCGAGCCTTCGTCCAGGCGCAGGAAACCGGGGCAATCCTGCCCGGCGCGGAACAGGACGGTGCCGGCGGGACAGTCAAGCGCGCTCATGACCGCCTCAACGCGCGGCGGAATTCCGACAGGCGGAAGGCGCCGATCAGATGGCCGACCCCGAAATAGATCACAGCAGCAAAAAGGATCAGCGCCAACAGGCCCAGATAGCGCCAGCTGGGCAGGTCCAGCACCCAGCCCAGCGGGATCAGCACCGCATACAGCGCCGCCCCCATGATCAGCGAGGCCATCAGGATACGCCAGGCGCGACGGTGAAAGCGAGCGTCGAACCGGGCCACGTCCCCCATGCGTCGAGCGCCCAAGGCCAGTTGCGCCACCATGGTCCAGCCGGCGACGGTGGTGGCGATCGCGGGCGCGATCCAGCCCAACAGGGGATAAAGTGCAAAGGCCAGCACAGCGTTGATCACCATGGCCACAACTGCATAGCGGAACGGGCTTTTGGTGTCTTCGCGGGCAAAGAACAGCGGTTGGAACACCTTTTGCAGCATGAAGGCGGGCAGGCCCAGCCCGTAGACCGCGACAGCCAGAGCGGTGGCGGCGCTGTCCTCGGGCGTAAAGGCGCCGCGCTGGAACAGCACCGCGACCAACGGCAGCGGGATCGCCACCAGCGCCATGGCCGAGGGCAGGGTCAGGATCAACGAGAACTCGCCCGCGCGCGAATAGGCATCGCGCGCGCCGGTATCGTCACCGGCCCGCAGGCGGCGCGACAGATCGGGCAAAAGAACGATCCCCACCGCGATGCCCACCACGCCCAGCGGCAGTTGATAAAGTCGGTCCGCCGCAAAGAGCCAGCTGACCGCGCTTTCGGTGCGCGAGGCGACAAGCTGTCCCACCACCAGGTTGATCTGCGTCACCCCCATCGCCAGCGCGGCGGGAAAGGCCACCCGCACCAGCCGCCGCATGTCTGGGCTGAGCCGGGGAAGGCCGGGGCGCAGTCGGATGCCCGCACGCTCGGCCGCGACCCAGACCAGTGCCAGCTGCGCCACACCCGCGACCGGGATCACCCAGATCAGCCAGTCGATCACTTCTCCACCCAGTGCCGAGCCGGCCAGCATCGCGGCGCAGGCGAACACGTTCAGCAGAACCGGCGCGGCGGCAGCGGCGGCAAACCGCCCGGTGGCGTTCAGAACGCCGGAAAACAGCGCCGCCAGCGACATGAACAGGATATAGGGAAAGGCGATCTTGCCGTATCCCACCGCCAGGTCGAACCGCGCGTCCCCGGCAAAGCCGCTGGCGGTGACCCAGATCAGCGCGGGCATGAAGATCATGGCCAGCGCCACCAGCGTCAGCACCGCCGTACCCAACAGGTTGAACGCCTGCTGGGCAAATCCCTCGGCATCCTCGCCGCCTTCTAGCCGTTTCGAGAACATCGGCACGAAAGCCGCGTTGAACGCACCCTCGGCAAAGAAGCGGCGGAACAGGTTGGGCAGGCGAAAGGCCGCCACAAAGGCATCCATAACCGGGCCGGGGCCGATATAGGCGGCCAACAGGATCTCGCGCACGAAACCCAGAATGCGGCTGGCCAGAGTCCAGAAACCGACCGTGAAGAAACCGGCCATCATGCGAACGGGCTTCATGATGCGGCAGCCCGTTCTGCACCTTCGGTTATGGCCTTGCGCAGCTTTGTCTCAAGCGTGCGCTGCTTGGCCTCGGAATGGTATTTCAGTCCGAACATGTCCTTGACATAGAAACTGTCGACCACCTGTTCGCCATAGGTCGCGATCACCGCATTGGCGATATAGACATTTGCCGCCGCCATTGCCCGGGCCAGATCATAAAGCAGGCCGGGCCGGTCGCGGGTATCGACCTCGATGATCGTGTAGATGTCCGAGCCTTCGTTGTCGAAGGTGATATGGGTCGGCACGTTGAATGCCTTTTCCCGCTTCTTGATCTTGTCGCGGGATTTCAGCGCGTCGCGGGCCACCACCTCGCCCTTGAGGGTTTTCAGGATCATCTGGCTGAGCCGGGGCAGGCGCGCGGCCTCGTAAGGGTGGCCTTCGGCGTCCTGGATCCAGAAGGCATCGGTCACGTAGCCGTCCTTGGTCGTATAGCTGCGGGCATCGACCACGTTCGCGCCAACCAGCGCCAAGGCGCCGGCCATCCGTGAAAAGATACCGGGATGATCGGCCATGGCGAAACAGGCGCGGGTGGCATCGCGGTCCTCGTCCGGGTCGAGCCGGATTTCGATGCCGCCGGGATCGCCGCTTTGTTCCAACTGGCGCAGCATCTCGGCAAAGGTGACATGGGTCTCGACATTGAAGCCCTGCCAATAGGGCGGATAGTGGCGGGCGATCTCAGTCTTGATCTCGCCTGCGGGCCAGTCGGACAGGGCCGTGCGCAGCGCCTTCTTGGCCTCGTTGCCGCGCCCTTCGCGGTTCAGTGCCTCCATCCCCATTTCAAGCGCCCGCTTGGTTTCCGCATGCAGGGCGCGCAACAGCGTTGCCTTCCAGTTGTTCCAGGTGTTGGGGCCGACGCCGCGAATATCGCAGACGGTCAGCACCGTCAGCAGGTCCAGGCGCTTGACCGTCTGCACCGCCTTGGCAAAATCGCGCACGGTCCGGGGATCGGAGATATCGCGTTTCTGCGCCATGTCCGACATCAACAGGTGATAGCGCACCAGCCATTCCACCGTTTCGCAATCGGCCTTGGACAGGCCCAGACGCGGCGCCACGCGGCGGGCGATACGCGCTCCCAGAATCGAGTGATCCTCGGGCCGGCCCTTGCCGATATCGTGCAACAGCAGCGCCACATAAAGAACCTTGCGGTTCACCCCGGCCTTGAGGATGGACGAGGCCAGCGGCAGCGACTCGACCAACTCTCCCTTTTCGATCTGGGCAAGGTTGACGATGGTCTGGATGGTGTGTTCGTCCACCGTATAGCTGTGATACATGTTGAACTGCATCATCGCCACGATGGGTTCGAATTCGGGCACGAAGGCCGACAGCACCCCCAATTCGTTCATCCGCCTGAGCGCCCGTTCGGGGTTGCCGTGTTTCAGCAGCAGGTCCAGAAAGATGCGCCGCGCCTCCTTGTTGTTGCGCATGTCGTCATCGATCAGGTCCAGGTTGGCGGTCACCAGCCGCATTGCATCCGGATGGATCAGCATGCCGGTACGCAACCCCTCCTCGAAGATGCGCAGCAGGTTCAGCTTGTCGTCCAGAAAGGTCTCGGGATCGAGCACGTCGATCCGGCCATGAACCACCTTGTACCCCTGCTTGACCCTGCGGCGACGACGAAAGATGCGTTCCAGCAGCGGCGCGCCCTTCATATGCGACGCTTCGAGCTTGGTCAGGAAAATCCGCGTCAGTTCGCCCACGCGCGTGGCCTCGCGAAAGTATTTCTGCATGAACACTTCGACCGCGCGGCGCCCGGCGCGGTCCTGATAGCCCATGCGCTCGGCCACTTCGACCTGGAGATCAAAGGTCAGCTGTTCAGTGGCCCGCCCGGTAACCAGATGCAAATGCGCGCGTACCGCCCACAGGAACTCTTCGGCCTGTACAAAGGTGCGGTATTCCGATGCGGTGAACAGGCCCAGCGGCACCAGTTCGGCGGTCTCCTTCACCCCATAGATATATTTGGCGATCCAGTAGAGCGATTGCAGGTCGCGCAGCCCGCCCTTGCCCTCCTTCACATTCGGTTCGACCATGTACCGCTCGCCCTGCTTGCGGTGGCGGGCGTCGCGCTCCTCCAGCTTGGCCTCGATGAATTCGCGCTGGGTATCCTTGTAAAGCTCGCTTTTCAGACGCTGGTCCAGCGAGCGCGCCAGAGGCGCATGCCCGGCCAGGAACCGGTGTTCCAGCATCGCGGTGCGGATGGTGAAATCCTCGCGCCCGAGCCGCACGCAATCCTTTACCGTGCGCGAGGAATGCCCGACCTTCAGTCGAAGATCCCAAAGGATGTAGAGCATCGATTCGATGACGCTCTCGGCCCAGGCGGTGATCTTGTAGGGGGTCAGAAACAGCAGATCGACATCGGAGAACGGCGCCATCTCGCCGCGCCCGAACCCGCCCACCGCCAATACCGCGATCCGTTCGCCCTGGGTGGGTGTGGCCAGCGGGTGCAGGATTTCCGAGGCAACATACATTGCCGTCTTGACCAGCCCGTCGGTCAGATAGGTATAGGCGCGGGTCAATGGTCGCGCGGCAAAGGGGTCGCCCGCAAAACCGGCGGCGATCGCGGCCCGGCCCGATTTCTGAACATCGCGCAGAATGGCCACGACAGCCCCGCGCAGCGCTGCGTTGTCGGCGGCCTCGTTTGCCGCCTCGTTGATCCGCGCGAACACGGCCGGGGCGTCGAACACCTCGGCCGGGTCGCAGATCAGATCGCCGGTCAGCCTGGGCTGGATCGGCAGAGAGGTATCGGCCGGATCAGAATCCGGCGCCGGAGAAGCTTTGTGGGGCAGGGTCAATCACAACCACCTGTTTGTTCTGGATCGTGGCCACGGCCAGCCCCCGTTCATTAGTCCCGTCGGGGCGCAGACGGAAGATGCCACCGACACCCTGGAACCCAGCACTTTGGGTCAGGGCGGCGCCAGTCAACGCATCCGACTTGCCCGCGCCCACCAGCGCGCCGATGGCGGCAATGCCGTCATAGGCCAGCCCGCCGATCGGGTGCGGTGCGCCGCCATAGGTGCTTTGATACCGGGCGCGGAACGCCTGTGCCTTGGACGGGTCGGGCAGAGCGAACCAGCCGCCCTGCACGCCGGGAAGTTCCAGCGTCTGCGCCGGAATGTCCCAGCGGGTCAGGCCGATATACTGGGTCTCCGCCGGTGATACGCCCGCCTCGGGTAAAAGCTGGGTGTAGAGCGGCAATGCCCCGGCCGTGGTCGAGGTGAAAAAGATCGAATCCGCGCCGGCCCCGTCCACCGTTGCCTTGACCTGCGGGATCGAGTTGATCACACCCTGCTGCGATCGTTCATAGGCAACCGTTCCGGCCAGTTTGGCGCTGCTGCGCGATATGGCGTCGGTGATCGCCGCCCGGCCCAGCTGCCCGGCCTCGTCGTTGCTATGTACCACGACGATATCGCCCTTACCCTGCCGCGCTGCGAAATTGACCAATCGGTTTGCGCTGTTGTTGAAGGTCGGCCCCAGGACAAACACGTTGCCACCAGCGATGTTGACGTTGTTGGAGAAGGACAAGACGTTGATGTTGTCGCTTAGCACCGCCAGCCCGGCGGCGTTGGCGGCCTGGGCATAGACCGGGCCGAGGATGATCTTGGCGCCGTCTCCGACGGCCTGTTTGGCAACCGCAGCGGCAGTGCCCGCATCGCCTGCGGTGTCATAAACCCGTAGGTCGATCTGTACGTTCTGCAGGTCCGCAATCGCCAACCGGGCCGCGTTTTCCAGGCTTTGCGCCAGAACCGCGTCACCCGACTGGGCCGAGCCGCGCGGAACCAGCAGCGCAACGGGGACCGGTTTCGAGGTATTGATGCTGGGACCGCCGCCACCGATGGCGACCGGCTCGCAGGCCGATAACAGTGCAGCCGCCGCCAAGGCCATCGCGGAAAGGGCAATCTTGCGGGCGGGGTTGAAAACGGCAAACATCTAATCAATAGCTCCTTGATCCGGCGGCAGCCCGCCTCAATGGTCGAGCCGCGATAATAGACGTCATGAAACACGGGTCCAGCGTTGAATTACCAAAAGCTCAGATTGCCTGCGGGCCTGTATTTCGTCGGAACCCCGATCGGGTCGGCGCGCGACATCACGCTCAGGGCGCTGGATGTGCTCGCCTCGGCCGAGGTGATCGCTGCCGAGGATACACGCTCGCTGCGCCATCTGCTTGATATTCACGGCGTGCCGCTCGATGGGCGGCGGGTCCTTGCCTATCACGACCATTCCGGTGCCGGGGCGCAGGCGCGGTTGCTGCAAGCATTGGCCGAGGGCAAGTCGGTGGCTTACGCCTCGGAGGCGGGCATGCCGCTGATCGCCGACCCGGGCTTTGAGCTGAGCCGTGCCGCCGCCGAGGCAGGGCATATGGTGACCTGCGCACCAGGGCCGTCGGCGGTGCTGACAGCGCTGACGCTCGCGGGTCTGCCGACGGATGCGTTTTTCTTTGCGGGGTTTCTGCCGAATGCTGCAGCGGCGCGCAAAACCCGGCTCGAAACCCTGCGGGGAGTGCCCGGCACGCTGGTCTTCTACGAATCGCCCAAGCGGCTGGCGGCCAGCCTGCGGGACATGACCGCGGTGCTGGGTGGTGACCGGCCAGCTGCACTGTGCCGGGAACTGACGAAGAAATTCGAGGAAACCCGCCGGGATACGCTGGCCGGCCTGGCCGAAGCGCTGGTCGAGGCGCCGGTCAAGGGCGAGATTGTGGTGCTAGTTGATCGTGTCCGTTCAGGTCCGGTTAAGGAGTCTGACCTAGAAAAAGATCTCATGGCAGCACTCGAAACGCATTCGGTCCGGGACGCCGCCGATCTGGTGGCGCGCATGCATGATGTGCCCCGGCGCCCGGTCTACCAGTTGGCGCTGAAGCTCGGGAAGGGATGACATGAAGGCGCTTGCATCGCGAGGGGCACAAAATCACCTGGCCGGAGAAGCGGCCGAGCATTCGGTGCTGCGCGATTACGAGCGGCGCGGATATCGACTGGTTCACCGTCGCTGGCGCGGCAGGGGTGGCGAGATTGACCTGATCGCTCGCTTGGGTGACGAGGTCGTCTTTGTCGAGGTCAAGCAGAGCCGGGATTTCGCCCGTGCCGCCGAAAGCCTTGGTGCGCGCCAGATGGAGCGCCTGCATGCGGCCGCGGCCGAGTTCCTGGCGGAGGAACCCGCCGGGCAGCTGACGCCGATGCGCTTTGACGTGGTTCTGGTCGATGGAACCGGGCAGCTTGAAATTATCGAGAATGCCTTTGGTCATGGCTGATCGCCATTGAACCCTCTGCCCCTCTGCGCCATGTATCTGGACAATCGATAGAGGGACTTGCCATGAAGATCGCCTTTCAGATGGACCCGATCGGGGCCGTGAACATCAATGCTGACAGCTCTTTTCGGCTGGCAGAAGAGGCGCAGGCGCGCGGGCACGAACTGTTTTATTACGGTCCTGATCAACTGGCCTATCAGGAGGGCCGGATCACCGCGCGCGGTCATGATATGACCGTGCAGCGCGTGGTGGGAGCCCCGGCTGTTCTGGGACCAATGCGCGAGGTCGATCTGGCAGATTTCGATGTGGTCTGGCTGCGTCAGGATCCCCCGTTCGACATGCATTACATCACCTCGACGCATCTGCTGGACCGGCTCAAGGGGCAGACTCTTGTTGTCAACGACCCGTTCTGGGTGCGCAACTATCCCGAGAAGCTTCTGGTTTTGAATTTTCCCGAGTTGACCCCGCCCACCGCCATAGCGCGCGATCTGGAGACCATCCGCGCATTCAAGGCGCGGCACGGCGACATCATCCTGAAGCCGCTCTACGGCAATGGCGGCGCCGGGGTGTTCCGCTTGGACGAGAACGATCGCAACCTGTCCTCGCTGCATGAGCTGTTCGTGGGTTTTTCGCGCGAGCCGCTGATCGTGCAGAAATACCTGCCCGATGTACGCAACGGCGACAAGCGTGTCATTCTGGTCGATGGCGAGGCGGTGGGCGCCATCAATCGGGTCCCGGCTGAGGGAGAGGTGCGTTCGAACATGCATGTGGGCGGGCGGCCCGAAAAGATCGGGCTGACCGAGCGCGACCGTGAGATTTGCGCTGCCATCGGCCCGCTCCTGCGGGAAAAGGGGCAGGTTTTTGTCGGGATCGATGTGATCGGCGACTATCTGACCGAGATCAACGTGACCTCGCCAACCGGGATTCAGGAATTGGAGCGCTTTGACGGGGTGAATATTGCCGGGCGTATCTGGGAGGCCATCGAGGCCAAGCTCTAAGCGAGCGGCAGGCGGCCGTTTTCCGCTGCGGAAAACGGCCCGGAAAACGTGTCGTTTTCCGGTACCCTCAATTCAGAGCTTTGGCCGAAACCCGAAAGCTGAGCGCTTCGGCGATATGCGGGCGCCGAACATCGGGTTCTCCGGCAAGATCAGCGATGGTGCGCGCCACCCGCAGGATGCGGTGGTAAGCGCGTGCGGACAGCCCGAACCTGTCGGCGGCGGTGATCAAGAGGTCGCGTCCCTCGGCGTCGGGCGTGGCGATCTCTTCCAGCGCTTTACCCTCCGCATCGGCATTCTGCCGTAAGCTCGGGTGGCTACCGAATCTCAATGTCTGGACCGCCCGCGCTGCCGCAACGCGCGCCGCCACCTCGGCTGAACCTTCGGCGCTGGGCGGCAGGTCGAGATCGGTAAAGGCCACTGGCGGCACCTCGATTCTGAGATCGAACCGATCCATCAAGGGCCCTGAAATGCGGCCCAGGTAATCTTCGCCACAGGCGGGCACCCGGGCACAGGCGCGTGCCGGATCACTGAGATAGCCGCAACGGCAAGGATTGGCCGCTGCCACCAGCATGAACCGGCAGGGATACTTTACATGGGCGTTGGCGCGGGCCACCATCACCTCGCCGGTCTCGATCGGCTGGCGCAGGGTTTCGAGCACAGTGCGCGGAAATTCTGGGAATTCGTCCATGAACAGGACCCCGTTATGGGCCAGGCTGATCTCTCCCGGTTTGGCTCCTTTGCCTCCTCCCACGATCGCCGCCATCGAGGCGGTGTGATGCGGTTCGCGAAATGGCCGGGTGCGGCTGATCCCGCCCTGGTCCAGCAGGCCGCACAGCGAATGGATCATCGAGGTTTCCAGCGCCTCGACCGGGGTCAGCGGTGGCAGGATGCCGGGGATGCGCGCGGCCAGCATGGATTTTCCCGACCCGGGCGTGCCGATCATGATCATGTGATGTCGGCCCGCCGCCGCGATCTCCAGCGCCCGTTTGGCTCGTTCCTGTCCCTTGACCTCGCGCAGGTCGCGCTCGAACGCGGTGGCGCTGACCTCTCCGGGCCGGGCCGCGTCGATCGGAGCCTGCCCGGTAAAGTGGCGTACCACCGCCGCCAGGGATGGAGCGCCGATCACCTTGGCCGCGTCGACCCAGGCGGCCTCGGCGCTCGACGCTTCGGGGCAGAGTAGCAACCAGTCCTCTGATGCCGCGGTCATCGCGGCGGGCAGCGCGCCGACCACCGGCACCAGCGACCCGTCAAGCGACAGTTCCCCCAGTGCCAGCGTCGCTTCGGCCGCATCGGCGGGCACGATCTCCAGCGCGGCCAGCAGCGCCAGCGCGATGGGTAAGTCGAAATGGCTGCCTTCCTTGGGCAGGTCGGCGGGGGACAGGTTGATGGTGATCCGTTTAGAAGGCAGCGCGATGGCCATGCCGCTCAGCGCGCTACGCACCCGATCACGCGCCTCGGACACCGCCTTGTCCGGCAGGCCAACGATGGAGAAGGCGGGCAGGCCCGGTGTGACGGCGCATTGCACCTCGACCGGGCGGGCCTCGACCCCCTGAAATGCAACGGTATGGGCGCGGGCGACCATGTGGAACCTGCCTCGTGGTTAACACTTCGTTGCTATCCCGAGGCAGGTTTAAGAATGGTTAACCCTTGGCCACCATCGCCATGAATTTCGGCCAGGCGCCGGGGTCGGCCACGGTCTTGTCCCGGCAGAAGGCGTTGCAGAAACCCCAGACGCTTCCATCGAGTTCCAGGAAATCGGTCACCGGATTCCCGGAATAGGGGCAGGAGGCGTTCACCGACGGGCCGGCTTCGACCGCGCGCGCGGCGCTGGGCGTGCCCACAGGCCAGTCAAGCGTCGGCAGGTCCAGCGCATAAGGCATCGGATCGTATTGCACCGTCAGCCCCATCGCCCGCCATTGCCGGACGGCGGTATCCCCGAGAAGGAACAGGCAATAGTCGCGCGCCGCCGCGCTGACCGGCAGGCCATAGCCGATGATGCGCGCGGCGACCGGCACATAGAACACATCCGCCAGCGAATAGGTACCAAAGAGCGGCCCCGTCGCAACGCCCGACACCGCCCTGGCATGCGACCAGAGCGTTTCGATCCGCGCCAGATCGGCCAGCGTCCCTTCACTGGGTTGGAATCCGTCAAAACAATAGAGAAGCTGCATCGGGCATTCGCCGCGCAGGGCGGAGAAGCTCGACACCATTTCGGCGCACAGCCAGCGGGCGGTCGCGCGGCCAGCAGGATCGGCGGGCCACAGCCCGGCCTCGGGATGCCGTTCAGCCAGGGTCTCGGCCATGGCGAGACTCTGACCCACCACGATACCCTCGGATGTCCGCAGCGCCGGCACCTGCCGTGCCGGAGCCAGGGGCGCCAGATCCGAGGCCATGTTGCCGGAATAAAGCCCCATCAGATGCGAGCGATACGGGATGCCGAATTTCTCGAGCATCAGCCAACCGCGCAGCGACCAGCTGGAGAAACTGCGGTCGCCGATAAAAAGATCATATGTCATGCGCAGACGTTACGCGTCAGGCAAAGCGCCGGTAAATCGACGTTTCGTGCGGCGGCGCATCACACCAGATGATTGATCCGCCCGACCTCCCACCCCTGCGGCAGGCGGGTGATCTCGGTCACGGACAGGTTGTCGATCCGATGGGCAAAGGCCTGATCGGCGTCCAGCCGCAGGGCGCGCTGTACCTGGGTCAGGATCATGCCGAAATGGCCGACCACGATCAGGTCACCGCCGGGATGCGCGGCGATCAGTGCGTCGATCTCGGCATCGACACGGGCGCAGACCTCGTTCCAGCTCTCGCCGCCGGGGGGACGCACATCGCCGGGGGTCTCCCAATAGGCGCGGATATGCTCAGGGTCCTCGGCCTCAATCTCGGCAAAGCGGCGCAGCTCCCAGGCGCCGAAATTGATCTCGCGCAGCCCGGCCCGATGCGGCAGGCGGGTGCGGGCGCCCTGGATGGCGCTGGCGGTATCGGCGGCGCGGCGCAGGTCGGACGAGACGACCAGCGCCTGTTGCGGCAGGTGCGCGGCAAGGCGGGTCAGGAAACCGGTATCGCTCAGATCGGCGGGCAGGTCGGACCAGCCGACCATGGATTTGGCATGAGTGGGACCATGACGGACCAGATGCAGGCGGGTCATGGCAATTGCCCCTTCAGGACGAGTGGCAGCCCGGCCACCACCAAAACGACCAGATCGGCCTCGGCCGCCAGCGCGATGTTGAGCCGCCCCTGCGCTTCGCGGAACTGGCGCGCCAGGGCGTTGTCCGGCACGATCCCGTGCCCCACCTCGTTCGAGACCATGACCAGCGGCGCCGGACAATGGCGGATGGCCGCCATCAGCCGTTCCTGCGCGGCGTCCAGATCGTTCTCGGCCAGCAGGTGATTGCTCAGCCACATGGTGGCGCAGTCAAACAGGCAGATTTCGCCGGCGCTCAGCGCAGCGAGGGCCGGTCCGGGCTCCAGCGGTTCCTCGATCGTGGTCCAATCCGGCCCGCGCTGGGCCAGATGGCGGTCGATCTTGGTCTGCATCTCGGCATCAAAAACTTGTGAACTGGCGAAATAAACGCGGGATTTTCCAGTGGAAACAACCATCTGTTCGGCAAAAGCCGATTTGCCCGATGCCGCACCGCCCAGAACAAAGGTGAATTTGGGATACAGCATTCCTACCTTTCTGGTGATCCATCCGTGCAATCCGTGCGTAATGGGTAGGACGGCTCAGGGAAAGTCAAGCTGAGCGCCGGACATTTGGGGAGAGATGTATGGCACTGGACGACCCGCAGGACAAACGCATGTCCCGACAGGCGATGAAGGCCGAACTGCTCGATGCCGAGACCGAGCTGGCCTTGGCCTATGCCTGGCGCGACCACCGCGACGAGGCGGCGCTGCACCGCCTGATTACCGCTTACATGCGGCTGGCGATATCGATGGCGGCCAAGTTCAAACGCTATGGCGCGCCGATGAACGACCTGATCCAAGAGGCCGGTCTGGGCCTGATGAAGGCCGCCGACAAGTTCGACCCCGATCGTGGCGTTCGGTTTTCGACCTATGCGGTCTGGTGGATCAAGGCCAGCATTCAGGACTATGTGATGCGCAACTGGTCGATGGTGCGGACTGGCTCGACCTCGAGCCAGAAATCGCTGTTCTTCAACATGCGCCGCGTGCAGGCCCGGCTGGAGCGTGAGGCCGCCACCGATGGGCTGGCGCTGGACCGGCATCAGTTGCACCAGATGATCGCCTCGGAAATCGGGGTGCCGCTGCGCGATGTCGAGATGATGGAGGGCCGGCTCTCGGGTTCCGACTTCTCGTTGAATGCGACCCAGGCCTCGGACGAGGAGGGGCGCGAATGGATCGAAGCGCTGGAGGATGAGAGCGAGCAGGCCGCCGAACTGGTGGCGCACCGGCACGATACCGAGCAACTGCGCGATTGGCTGATCGAGGCGATGCAGGCGCTGAACGAGCGCGAACGCTTTATCGTGCGCGAACGCAAGCTGCGCGAGGATCCCCGCACGCTGGAAAGTCTGGGCGATGAGTTGGGGCTGAGCAAGGAGCGGGTGCGGCAGTTGGAAGCGGCGGCCTTTGCCAAGATGCGCAAGAGCCTTGAAGCGCGCTCGCGCGAGGTGCAACACTTCCTGGTATGAAACGTTTCTTTGCCGCGGGCCTGGCGCTGGCCCTGTGTCTGGTCGCCCCGCTTCGGGCGGCGTCTGCCGGTGAGCTGATCCCGGAGGATATCCTCGCCGCCATGCGGCAGGCCGATGTGGTGATCCTGGGTGAGACTCACGACAACCCTCGTCATCACCTGGTTCAGGCCGAGGCGGTCGCCGCCATCGGCCCCGGCGCGGTGGTCTGGGAGATGCTGACCGAGGAGGGCGCCCAGCGCCTGACCCGCAAGGCCGTGAACGATCCCGACGAACTGGAGCGCATCCTGCAATGGGCGGAACTGGGCTGGCCCCCGCTGGCGATGTACCTGCCGGTGTTCGCGGCGGCGGATGCGCCCGTGTATGGCGCGCTGGTGACGCGGACCGCAGCGCGCGCCGCGATGGAGACGGGGGCCGCCGCGGCGATGGGCGCGGATGCCGCACGCTTTGGGCTGACGGTACCGTTGACCGAGGCCGAGCAGGCCGCGCGCGAGGCCGATCAGCAGGCCGCCCATTGCAACGCCATGCCGCCCGAGATGCTGCCGAAACTGGTGGCGATCCAGCGCCTGCGCGACGCGGTGCTGGCGCGTGCCATTCTGCGCGCGCAGGACGAAACCGGCGGTCCTGTTGCGGTGATCACCGGAAATGGCCATGCGCGGGCCGACCGGGGCGTCCCGGTCTATCTCTCCCGGATTTCGCCGGGACTGCGCGTCTATGTGCTGGGCCAGTCCGAGGATGGCATGATCGAGGGCCGGTTCGATGCGGTGATCGACAGCCCCGCCGCCCCGCGCGAAGACCCTTGCGCCGCTTTCGACAAGAGCTGAAGCCGGGGTTTTGTGCTGGCACTTGGCCGGCGGCGGGCCTAAGTTCAGGGCCGACCCGGGTTTTCGGAGACGCGCGCCATGCTGGCATCCAGACGCATTCTGCTGATCATCGGCGGCGGCATCGCCGCCTACAAGTCGTTGGACCTGATCCGGCGCCTGCGCGAACGCGGCGCGGCGGTGACGCCAGTCCTGACCCGGGCCGCCGAGGAATTTGTGACGCCGCTCTCGGTCTCGGCCCTTGCGGGCGAGAAGGTTTATCGCGAGCTTTTTGATCTGACCGACGAGGCCGAGATGGGCCATATCCAGCTGTCGCGCTCGGCCGATCTGGTGGTGGTGGCCCCGGTTACCGCCGATCTGATGGGAAAAATGACGGCCGGTTTGGCCAATGACCTCGCCTCGACCCTGTTGATGGCGACAGATACCCCGGTGCTGATCGCGCCGGCGATGAATGTGCGGATGTGGCAGCATCCGGCGACACAGCGCAACCGGGCACAGCTGGCGGCGGATGGCATCCGTTTCGTGGGGCCGAACGAGGGCGACATGGCCTGCGGCGAATTCGGGCCGGGGCGGATGTCGGAACCGCTGGAAATCGTGGCCGCCATCGAGGCGGCGCTGGGCGACGGGCCGCTCAAGGGTAAGCGGGTGCTGGTGACCTCGGGGCCCACGCACGAGCCAATCGACCCGGTGCGCTACATCGCCAACCGGTCCTCGGGCGCGCAGGGCACGGCGGTGGCGCGTGCCCTGGCGGCGCTGGGTGCCGAGGTGGTGTTTGTCACCGGTCCGGCCGACGTGCCCCCGCCCGAAGGGGTCGAGGTGGTGCGGGTGCAGAGTGCGCGTGAGATGGACGCCGCCGTTGATGCGGCTCTGCCTGTCGATGCCGGGGTGTTCGCGGCGGCGGTTGCCGATTGGCGCGTGGCCAGCGCCTCGGACCGCAAGCTGAAGAAATCCAGGGACGGTCTGCCGGTGCTGGAATTCGCCGAGAATCCGGACATTCTGAAACGGGTAAGCCAGATGGAACAGGGCCGCCCGGCGCTGGTCGTGGGATTTGCCGCCGAGACCAATGACGTTCTCGAGAATGCCACCGCCAAGCGGCTGCGCAAGGGCTGTGACTGGATCGTCGCCAATGATGTCAGCCCGGCCACCGGCATCATGGGCGGGCGCGAGAATGCGGTGACCCTGATCACCGGCGAGGGGGCCGAGGAATGGCCGCGCATGGGCAAGGACGCGGTCGCCGACCGTCTGGCCCGGCGCATCGCCGAGACCTTGGCGGGGTAGAGATTTTTCGTCGAAGAATCTCGCGTGCCGCACGGGCAACGCAGAGAAACAGGAGAGGTTGGAAATGATTGCCATTCGGGTGATCCGGGATGCAGGGGCGGATCCGGGCGTGCCGCTGCCATCCTATGAGACGGCGGGCGCAGCGGGGGCCGATATCCGGGCCAATCTGCCTGATCGCGGGTCACTGACACTGGCCCCGGGCGGACGGGCATTGATCCGGACCGGGCTGCGCGTCGAGATCCCCGCGGGCTTCGAGATTCAGATCCGCCCCCGCTCGGGTCTGGCGCTGAAACACGGGATCACCCTTCCCAATACCCCCGGCACCATCGACAGCGACTATCGCGGGCCGCTTGGGGTAATCCTGCTGAATGCGGGCGCCGAACCCTTCGAGGTGGTCCATGGCGAGCGGATTGCCCAGCTGGTGGTGGCGCCGGTGGTGCAGGCCCGGTTCGACCTTGTCGACAGCTTGGACGAGACTGCGCGCGGGGCGGGCGGTTTCGGCTCGACGGGGCGCGGCTGATGCTGCTGGTGTTGGCACTTGCGGCGGGTCTCTGGGCCATGGGGCATATGATGGGCGTGTCACGGCGAGCCCGGCTGGTGATGCTGACCGCTCTCTTTGCCGTTGTTTTGTTGCTGCAAGTCGCCTTGCCTGCGTCCCATCCCCTGCGCGTGGCGACCGGCGGGTCGCCTGCGCTCTGGTTGCTCATCGGCGGCTTTGGCATTCTGGCCTTTGGCTATGGCAGCGGGGTTGCCTGGCTCAAGGCGCGCGCGCAGGGGCAGCCTGCCGAGGCTACGGCAAAACCCGGCAGTTTCACCGAGACCGAGCTGGACCGTTACGCCCGCCATATCGTCCTGCGCGAGTTGGGCGGACCGGGGCAGAAGCGGCTGAAACAGGCGCGGGTGCTGGTGATCGGCGCAGGGGGGCTGGGCGCGCCCGCGTTGCAATATCTTGCGGCGGCGGGGGTCGGCACCATCGGTGTTATCGACGATGACGTGGTCGAGAACGCCAATCTGCAACGGCAGGTGATCCATCGCGATGCCGATATTGGCAAGCCCAAGGTGTTTTCTGCCGAGGCCGCGATGCTGGCGCAGAACCCCGCCGTGACCGTGCGCCCCTATCACCGGCGCCTGACCGAAGAGATCGCGGCCGATCTGTTTGCCGATTACGATCTGATCCTGGACGGAACCGATAATTTCACCACCCGCTACCTGGCCAACCAAGTGGTGGTAGCGCAGGGCAAGCCTCTGATCTCGGGGGCGTTGTCGCAATGGGAAGGGCAGCTGAGTGTCTTTCATCCTGCCGATGGTACACCCTGTTACCAGTGCATCTTTCCCGAGGCGCCCGCGCCGGGGCTGGCGCCATCCTGTGCCGAGGCCGGGGTGATCGGCCCCCTGCCCGGTGTGGTGGGCGCGATGTTGGCGGTTGAGGCGATCAAGCTGATCACGGGCGCCGGAGCACCGCTCAAGGGTGAAATGCTGATCTATGACGCGCTCTATGGCGAAAGCCGCAAGATCCGGCTGAGCCGCCGGGCCGATTGCCCGGTTTGCGGCAAGGGGTGACCCAATCCCGAGAGGGCCAGCACGAGATGAGCACGAACCTGTTTCACGCCGAATTGGCCAACTATCTCGGGGTCGGGGACCTGCGCAGCGACTATTCCGATGGCAGTTGGTCGTGGAACCGCCACAGGCTGACACTGGGTCGCTACCGGGTGGAGTTGACGCAGGACCGCCAGATCGTCGCGCAGCGCCCGCGTGGTGGCGGGCTGATCCCGTCCACCCAACTTGTCATTACCGGTGTGCGCAGCTTTGGCGAGGGAGAGCGGGTGACCGACGATCTCTGCCGCCTGTTGTCATTGGCCGCACAGTCGCAGGTGGTGCCGCTCAGCTATCGGTTCGGCGGCCGCGGACGCCAGCCTCTGCATCCAATGGGGCAGGCACTCTATTTTCGCCCTCTCCTGCCCATTCGTGACGGCGCCGTGATGCGGACCTATCTGGAAACGGTCTGGCCGCGCTATCGGTTGCTCAGTCGGCGGCGCAAGCTGGCCGAAGTGATCGACATGCTACTGATCGCCGAATTGCCGGTGCAGCCGCTTGAGGTGAAACTGGCCCAGCTCTTCATCGTCATGGAAAACCTCAAATCGACCCATGCCAAGGCCTGCGGCTATCCGTTCCGGCGTGGGCGCTATCGTGACCCGGCTCAGCCCTCGCGTGTCCTGGGGTTTGAGGCGCTGCTGCGCGAAATGTTTGCCGAGATGGGGATGCGCCCCGGTCTGCGCCGCCTTGTCACCCTGCGCAACGAGATCGTGCATTTCGGCCTGTCCCGCCGACCCTACGAGTCGCTTCGCGACCACCACGATCGCGGCAAGGATATCCTGCACGAATACCTGCTCCGGCTGCTGGGATTTCGCGGCCGGATGCTGCTGTACCGCCATGCAGCGCGGGTGGGCAAGGATATCGGTTGAACGCGCGACCGCGCCGGGGACCCATCGGGCGCCGGGCGCCGGGCCCAACGCCGCCAGCGGGCATCCTTGATGCCTGCGCGGGGGCGGGAGCCGCCCCTGACTGGATCAGACCGGTTCGGATTTC
The DNA here is from genome assembly GCF_059613025.1 of Ruegeria sp. BHSC223. Taxonomy (NCBI): domain Bacteria; kingdom Pseudomonadati; phylum Pseudomonadota; class Alphaproteobacteria; order Rhodobacterales; family Roseobacteraceae; genus Ruegeria; species Ruegeria sp. BHSC223. The sequence continues at coordinate 339,216 of NZ_JBXWRR010000002.1, read as the reverse complement.
GCCGATTTGGTCGCCTTGCGGGCGATGTCGCGGGCCTCGTCCAGCGTTTCCTCGACCGCTTCGGCCTCGGTCTTGGTCACGTAATCGGCGCAGCGCGAGACCGTGTCGAACCATTCGCGCGCATCCTCGACCATGCGTTCGACCGAATGGCGCTGCCAGTCCATTACCGTTTCCATCGCCTCGGCCGGATTGGACGGATCAGCGGCGGTGGCGCTGCGGGCGGCGTCCAGCGCGGTGCGGATCGCTTCGTGTCGGCGCTCGAACCAGTGCCGGGTGAAGCGTTCGGATTCGGCCAGCAGCTTTTCCTGCGCGTCCCAGAATTGTTCCAGCTGCGGCTGAACCAGCGATGTCATCGACACCGGCCCCTGCATGGATTTCAACACCTCGGTGAACGAGGCGGGTGTGATCTTCGTCGTGTCTGTCTTGGCCATCTCTTTTCTCCCGGTCACGATTGCCCAACCAAGTCTGGCAGACCCGTTGGGGGTCTGCCTTAACCCAGATCAATTTGGCCGGTTTTCGCCTTTGACCGGGGACGTGGGTCTAGGCCAGCGCCCGATCCAGATCGGCGATCAGGTCCTCGGGGTCCTCGAGCCCGACCGACAGACGGAAAATCCCGTCGCCCGCATAGGCGCGATAGGCCTCCAGCTGGGCGCCCTCCAGCCGGAACGAGGTCTCCATCAGCCCCTCGGTCCCCATCCAGAAGATCAGGCTGCGGTGATGGCCCAGCGACACGGCATAATGGATCACCTCTAGCCGCTCGATCATCTGCCGGGCCAGACGTTCGCCCGTGGCGGCATCGCCCACCTGGAACGAGATCATCGCCGACATGTTCGACATCTGCCGCGCGGCCAGCTCTGCCTGCGGATGCGAAGCGAGGCCCGGATAGATCACCCGACCAACGCGCGGATCGGCCTCCAGCCATTCGGCCACAGCCTGGGCGCCCGCCGCATGCGCCTTCATCCGCAGGGGCAGCGTGGCGGCCCCGCGTGCGATCAGCCAGGCGTTGAAGGGCGACAGCACTCCGCCATGATGGATCGCCGCCTCGACCCGCATTTGCGAGACCAGATCGGCCCGGCCACAGACCGCGCCCGCCACCGCGTCACCATGGCCGCAGATATACTTGGTCACCGAATGCATGGTCAGATCGACACCCAATGCGACCGTGTCCATTCCCAGCGGCGAGGCAAAGGTGGCGTCACAGCTCAGCAGCGCGCCTGCCTGCCGTGCCAGCGCGGAAATCGCAGCCAGATCGGTCAGCCGCCCGATCGGGTTCACCGGGGTCTCGGTATGGATAAGCCTGGTCTCGGGCCGGATCGCCGCCGACACTGCGGCAAGGTCGGACATGTCCACGGTGCTGACCGCGATTCCCATCCGGGGCAGCGTGTCGCGCGCCAGTTCCGCCACGCCCGCATAAGAGACATCCGACACGATCACATGATCGCCCGCCGACAGGAAGGTGAAGAAGATCGCCGCCGCCGCCGCCATGCCGGATGCGGTGCACAGGCAGGCCTCGGTCCCCTGCATCGCGGCGATCTTGGCCTCGAGCATCGCGACGGTGGGATTGGCCCAGCGTGAATAGGCATAGGGGCTTTGCGGGGTCAGGTCATGGGCGGAAAAGCCCAACACATCCTCGGACACATAGGTCGAGGACATGTGGATCGGCGGCGCCGAGGCCAGCGTTGCCGGGTCCGGGGACTCTCCGGCGTGAATGGCGGTGGTCATCGGGCCTGCGGGGCGGTTGGTCTTTTTCATCGTGTCTCCTCCTTGCGCCCGACCCTGAGGGGGAGGGCGCGCAGATGCAACCCGGTTTCGGTCCGGCACCTCTGGACCATTCCCGCGCGCGCTCCTAGCTTGTCGGACAAAGGAGAGCCGCATGACCAACCCCATCCTTGCCGATTGGCAGACCCCGTTCGACATCGCCCCGTTCGACCGGATCGCGGACAGCGATTTCGCCCCGGCGCTGGAGGCGGCGCTTGCCGAACACAGGGCCGAGATCGCTGCCATCGCCGACAGCCCCGAGGCGCCGACCTTTGCCAATGTTGTCGAGGCGCTCGAGGCGGCGGGCGGTGCACTGGACCGGGTTTTGGGCGTGTTCATTACCGTGGCGGGGGCGGACAGCAATCCGGCGCGCGAAGAATTGCAGCGCGCGTTCTCGCCCCAGTTGGCGGCGCATTTCTCCGAGATTTCGGCCAACAAGGCGCTGTTCGCCCGCGTCGCCGCCGTGTGGGATGCGCGCGAGGATCTGGAACTGACCGACGAACAGCAGCGGGTACTGATGCTGACCCATCGTGGCTTTGTTCGTTCGGGCGCGGCGCTCAGCGGTGAGGCCGAGGCGCGGATGAAGGAGATAAAGGCGCGGCTGGCGGTGCTGGGTACCGAATTCACCCAGAACCTGCTGGCGGACGAGCGCGACTGGTTCATGGACCTGTCCGAGGAGGATCTGGAGGGGCTGCCCGATTTCGTCACCGCCGCCGCCCGCGCGGCAGGGCAAGAGAAACAGGCCGCCGGGCCGGTGATGACCCTGTCGCGCTCGCTGATCGTGCCCTTCCTGCAATTCTCGCCGCGCCGCGATCTGCGCGCGCGGGCCTATCGCGCCTGGGTGGCGCGTGGGGCCAATGGCGGCAAGACCGACAACCGCGCCATCGCGACCGAGATCCTGGCGCTGCGCGAGGAGCGCGCCGCGCTCCTGGGTTATGACAGTTTTGCCACCTACAAGTTGGAGACCGAGATGGCCCGCAGCCCCGACAGGGTGCGCGACCTGCTGATGCAGGTCTGGGCGCCCGCCCGCGCGCGGGCCGAGGAGGATGCCGAGGTGCTGACGGCGATGATGCAGGAAGACGGGATCAACGGGCCGCTGGAGCCCTGGGACTGGCACTATTACGCGGCGCGGCGGCGCAAGGCCGAGCATGACCTGGACGAGGCGGCGCTGAAACCCTACCTGCAACTGGACCGCATGATCGAGGCGTCCTTTGCCTGCGCCAACCGGCTGTTCGGGCTGGAGTTCCGCCCGCTCGACATCGCGCTCTATCATCCCGATTGCCGGGCCTGGGAGGTGACGCGGGACGGTCGGCATGTGGCCGTCTTTATCGGTGACTATTTCGCGCGTGGATCGAAACGCTCGGGCGCCTGGTGTTCGGCGATGCGGGCGCAGGCGAAGTTCCCGCGACCCCAGGCGCCGGTGGTGATCAATGTCTGCAACTTCGCCAAGGGCGATCCGGCGCTGCTGAGCTATGATGACGCGCGCACGCTGTTTCATGAATTCGGTCACGCCCTGCACCAGATGCTGTCCGATGTGACCTATGAAAGTGTGTCGGGCACATCCGTTGCACGTGATTTTGTGGAACTGCCCAGCCAGCTTTACGAGCACTGGCTGGAGGTGCCCGAGGTGCTGGCAGAGTTTGCCACCCATGCCGAGACGGGGGAACCGATGCCCACCGAGATGCTGGAAAAGGTACTGGGCGCGGCCAACTTCGATCAGGGGTTCCAGACGGTGGAATATGTGGCCTCGGCCCTGGTGGACCTGGCATTTCACGACGGGGCGGCACCGGTCGATCCGATGGCGAAACAGGCCGAGGTGCTGGCGGAACTCGGCATGCCCCATGCCATCGGCATGCGGCACGGCACCCCGCATTTCGCCCATGTCTTTGCCGGCGACGGCTATAGCTCGGGCTATTACAGCTATATGTGGTCGGAGGTGATGGATGCCGACGCCTTTGCCGCGTTCGAGGAGGCGGGCGGGGCCTTTGATCCTGAGCGGGCCGAGGCGCTGGAGCGGCATATCCTGTCGACCGGCGGCTCGCGCGAGGCCGAGGACCTTTATCTGGCCTTCCGGGGCCGTCTGCCGGGGGTCGAGGCCCTGCTCAAAGGCCGCGGATTGATCGCGGCCTGAGATTTTTCGACGAAAAATCTCGCCTCCGGCGGGAGTATTTCGGGCGAAGTGAAAGGGTTGGGCTTCAGTAGCCGAGAGTGCGGTCGACCAGGTGCAGGAACGGTTCGCTGCTTTCGCCCCGGCGGATGTTCTCGCAGATCACCTGCGCCGCCGTTTCGGGGCGGGTTTCCGAGGCGATATGCGGGGTGACGGTGACGTTGGGATGTGCCCAATAGGGATGATCCCGGGGCAGTGGTTCGATGCGGAATACATCGAGTGTCGCATGGCCCACCTGCCCGCTGTCAAGCGCGGCAAGCAGAGCGTCGTCGTCGATCAGCGGCCCGCGCCCGGGATTGATGATGCGGGCGCCCCGGGGCAGGCGGGACAGCTTTTGGGCATTGAGCGTGTTTTCGGTTGCGGCGGTGCTGGGCAGCAGCAGCACCAGGATTTCGGCGCCCGACAGCGCTTGGTCCAGCCCCTCCGGCCCATGCAGGCAGGTGATGCCGGGCAGGTCCTTGGGCGATCTGCTCCACCCCGTGACTTGGAAGCCCAGCGCAGTCAGAGCGCGGGCGGCGGCCTCTCCCAGCGCGCCGAGGCCTAGGATGGTCACCTGCCGCTGGCTGGCCAGTGGCGGCACGTCCTGACGCCAGTCGCCTTTCAGACCGTGGATATGGGCGTCCATCCCGAGATGGTAGCGCAGCACGTGTCCCACCACCCATTCGGTCATGCCCTGGGTCAGTCCGTGATCGACCATCCGGGCCAAGGGTGCCGTCAGTGTCGGATTGTCGGCGATGCTCTCTACTCCGGCCCAGAGGCTCAGCACTGCCTTGAGCCGGGTGAACGGGGTGAAATCGTGCAGACCGCCATTGGGCGCGTAGACGACATAGTCTACCTCTTCCGGCGCGAATGCATTGCGCAGGTCAAAGGTGACTCCCATGCCTGAGAGGTATCCTTCGATCAACGGTCGATAGATCGGCCAAAGCTCGGGGCGCGCGGAAAAGAGCACATTGGCGGGCATGGTGGATCCTTTCAGGGGGTCAGCGGGGGCGGTGGATATGGGCACTGTGCACAAGGCCAAAGGCCACCATCAGCACCAGCATGGCCGAGCCACCATAGCTGACCATCGGCAGCGGCACGCCAACAACCGGGGCCAAGCCCATGACCATCGACATGTTGACAGCAAAAAACAGAAAGAAGTTCACCGCGATCCCCATCGTGACCAGTGACGAGAACCGGTCGCGGGTGGCGAGCGCAGTGACCACGCAAAACGCGATGATCAGCGCATAGAGCGACAACAGCGAGATGCCGCCGATAAAGCCGAATTCCTCGGCCAGCGTGGTAAAGATGAAGTCGGTATGCTTTTCGGGCAGGAAGTTCAGCCGCGACTGGGTGCCCTGCATGAAACCGCGCCCCGACCAGCCGCCCGAACCCAGCGCGATCTTGGACTGGGTGATGTGATAGCCGGCGCCCAGCGGATCCGAGGACGGGTCCAGAAAGGTGTCGATGCGGCGGAACTGATAATCCTTGAGCAACTGCCAATCGGTTCCACGGCTTTTGAACACCGTTGTGATCAGTCCTACGCCCGCCGCGATGACGGCGGCGAAATAGGCCCAGTGCACCCCGGCCAGGAACATCAGCGCGCCCCCCGCCGACAGCAGCAGGATGGCGGTGCCGAGATCGGGCTGTTTCAGCACCAGCGCGGTGGGGACCAGGATGATCAGCACCGGCACCAGCACCCAGAGCGGGCGCGAGGTCTTCTTGCCCGGCAGCCAGTCGTAATAGGCGGCCAATACCATGACCAGCGTGATCTTGGTCAGTTCCGAGGGTTGCAGCCGCATGAAACCCAGGTCGATCCAGCGCTGGGCGCCCATGCCGACGGCGCCGAACAGCTCGACCATGATCAGCAACACCAGCGATCCGCCATAGGCGACGGCGGCCATGTTGCGCCAGAACCAGATCGGCACCATTGCGACCGCTGTCATCACCAGAAGCCCGGCCACGAACCGCTTGATCTGCGGTTCGGCCCAAGGGCTGAACGAGCCGCCAGCAACGGAATAAAGCATCAGGAAACCGACCGAGGCCACCGAGATCAACAGCAGCGTCAGGGGCCAGTTCATGTAGAGAATCTTGCGCAGGCCGCTGGGTGTCGCTTTGACCGTATATTCAAGATAGCTCATGCGCGGTCCTTGTCCTCGGGCCGGGTAACCGGGCGCAACTCGCGGCGCAGGCGATCTTGCTGCGCCTCGATCCGGCTGCGGTCCTTGGCCGGATAGGCATCGAGCGGCGGGAACCCATCATAGAGCGCCTGAAGCAGGATGTCGCGGGCGATCGGTGCCGCCGCAGTCGAGCCGCCACCGCCATGTTCGACCACCACCGACACTGCGAAACGCGGGTTATCGAAGGGGGCGAAGCAGACAAACAGCGCATGGTCGCGCCGTTCCCAGGGCAGGTCCTCGTTGCGGATCACCCCGGCGGCACGCTCGGCGGCTGTGATGTTGCGCACCTGACTGGTGCCGGTCTTGCCTGCCATCCGGTTGTCATCGGCCAGGATGCGGCTGCGATAGGCGGTGCCACGGCGATTGTTGCTGACCGCGTACATGCCCTTGCGCAGGCGGCGCAGGTTGGCCTGGTTCATCGCCAGCGGCTCGCCCGCGCCCGAGGGCTGCTCGACCCCGTCGACCGATTTCACCAGCCGGGGCGCCACCTTGCGCCCGGTGGCGATCCGGGCGGTCATCACCGCCAGTTGCAAAGGTGAGGCCAGCATGAAACCCTGACCGATCGAGGCGTTGGCGGTATCGCCGACCAGCCAGTCCTGCCCATGCACCCGTGCCTTCCAATCGCGATTCGGGGCCAGCCCGCGCGCCACTGCAGACATAGGAATGTCATGCCTTACGCCTATGCCGAATTCCTCGGCCATGGCCGAGATCTTGTCGATGCCGACCTTGAGTGCCACGTCGTAATAATAGACGTCGCAGCTCTGCTCCAACGACTCTTCCAGGTTCATATGACCGTGGCCACCGCGTTTCCAGCAATGGAAGCGGCGGTTGCTGACCTCAAGGAAGCCGGGGCAATAGACCGTCTCCTCGGGGCTGGTGATCCCTGCCTCAAGCGCCGCCATGGCGGTGATCATCTTGAAGGTCGAGCCGGGCGGATAGGCCCCCTGAACCGACTTGTTCGCCAGCGGGCGGTAGGGGTCCTCGGTCAGGCCGCGGTAGTCGGCCACCGAGATACCGCGCACGAACAGGTTGGGGTCGAAACTCGGGGCCGAGGCGATGGCGCGCAGATCGCCGGTTTCGCAGTCGATGACCACGGCCGCCGCGCTTTCCTGTCCCAGCCGGGCCTGCACATAAGATTGCAGCGCCGAGTCGACGGTCAGCTGCAGGTCGGCGCCAGGCTTGCCCTCGCGCCGGTCCAGCTCGCGCATGACGCGCCCGTTGGCGTTGACCTCGACCCGTTTGGCGCCGGCCTTGCCACGCAGGAGGTCTTCCTGTTTGGCCTCCAGCCCGACCTTGCCGATCTGGAAACGCGGAATGCGCAGCACCGGTTCGGGATCCTGGATCTGGCTCAGGTCGTAATCGCTGACCGGGCCGACATAGCCCACCACATGGGCAAAATCACCGGCCTGCGGATAGACACGGGTCAGGCCGACCTCGGGTGTGATGCCGGGCAGGGCCGGGGCGTTCACCGCCACTTTCGAGATATGCTCCCAGCTGATCTGATCGGCCAGCGTGACCGGCAGGAATGGCGGCGAGCGGCGCATCTCGGCCAGGGCGCGGTCCAGTTCCTCGGGGTCCAGCGGGATCACCCGCTTCAGGTTTTCGATCACCTCATCCACATCGCCCGCATCCTCGCGCACCATGACGATCCGGTACGAGGGGGTGTTCTGGGCGATGATGGCGCCGTTGCGGTCGAACAGTTCACCCCGTGTTGGCGGGATCAGGCGGATGTTGATCCGGTTCTCCTCGGCCAGCAGGCGGAACTGGTCGGCCTGATCGACCTGCATGTAGCGCATGCGCATCGCCAGCCCGCCGACAAAGGCCGCCTGCGCACCGCCAAGCAACAGGGCGCGGCGGGTCAGGACCCGCTGTACCTTGTCCATGTCGCGCGCCGATCGTCTCAACTCAACGGGCTCCCAGTGCTTCGGCATCGGCGGGCGTCAGGCGGCGCACACCGAACACCGCCTGGCTGGACCCGGCCACCAGCGGATAGATCAGGATTGTCAGCAGCAGTTGCGAGGTTGCTAGGAACAGAGGCGCCTGATCGACCGAGGTGATCGCAAGGACGATCCGGTAGAGCAGGGCGATTACCGCCATAACCACCGCCACTGCCAGCCACTCGGCGGCAAAACCGGATTCGCCATGTCCTCCGAAACGGCTGCGCAGGAACACTGCACCCGCCAATATCAGTGCCGCCAACAGGCCCGGAGGACGCTGCAACAGCAGATCGGCCAGCAGGATCACCACAGCAATCAGCAGCGCTGGCACGAAATCGGGACGGCGTAGCGCCCATGCCAACGTCAGCGCCAGCAACAGGTCGGGTTCCGCCCAGCCTTTTGGCAATGTGTCGAGCGGCAACAGGTGAAAGAACAAGATCACTGTCGCCAGCCCGGCGTAGCACAAACGCATCAGCCAGATGCGCGAGGGAGCCAGACTATCCATCGGTGGCCTCTGCAGGGTTTGCCAGAGAGGAGGTGTTGGGCGCGACCGGTGCCGGCGGCCCGACCACGCCGCCATGATCTTCGATCTGCTCGGTGCCGTGATGGCGCAATACGCGCAGGAATTCCAGCCGCTCATAGTCGGCCGAAAGTCGCACGCGCAGGCGCCCGTTGCGGTCCTCGGCCACCTGCCCGATCAGCAGCCCGGCGGGAAACACGCCACCATCGCCCGAGGTAACGACCCGGTCGCCGGGCCGAACAAATTCGCGGTTTTCCAGGAAATCGATCACGGGTGCTGCAGTATTGTCACCGGTGATCAGGGCGGTCTGTCCCGAGGGTTGGATCGTGGCGGGGATCGAACTGGCCGCATCGATGAGCAGGATGACTCTGGCCGAGGATTGGCCCACGCCCGAGATCCGACCCACCAGCCCGATCCCGTCCATCGCCGCCCACCCATCGACGATCCCGTCGCGCGCACCGACGTTCAGCAACACTGATTGCCGGAAGGGCGAACCGCTATCGGCCATGACAACGCCGGTGATATAGGTCAGGCGCGGGTCGAGCCGGACATTGTTGAGATCCAGCAGCCGGGCGTTTTCTTGCTCGAGCTGTAGTGCCGCCTCTTTCCAGGCCCGCATCTGGCGCAGCTCGCTGCGCAGTTCACGGTTCTGCTCGCTCAGCCGCTGATAGCTCTGGAAGTCGCGGATCAGGTTGATCGTGCCGGTGACCGGCACCATGGCCCAGTCCATCGAAGGGATGACCGTATCGACGACTTGGGCGCGGAACCGTTCGACTCGCGGGCTGTCGATACGCCAAACCAGGAAGATGCCCAGCAGGCACAGCAACACGACCCCGAGCAACAGACGGCGCAGGGGGCCGGCATAGTCCTCGCGCTGTGAGCGGTCGCGTGCCAAAGAGGTCCTTTCCGCCAATAGTCCGGGCCGCCGGACGGCAGCCGCTTAAACCGCCGAATACCCCGGGATCCTGCGCGGCTTAGCTGTCGTAGTCAATCGCGTGGCGCAGCTGCTTTTCGTATTCCAGCGCCTTGCCGGTGCCGAGTGCGACGCAGTTCAGGCTTTCATCGGCAATCGAAACCGCCAGCCCGGTCTGTTCGCGCAGGGCCAGGTCAAGATCGCCCAGCAACGCGCCGCCGCCGGTCAGCATGACACCGCGGTCGACGATATCGGCGGCCAGATCGGGCGGCGTGGTCTCCAGCGCGGTCATCACCGCCTCGCAGATTTGCTGTACAGGCTCGGCCAGCGCCTCGGCCACCTGGGCCTGGCTGATCTCGATTTCCTTGGGAACGCCATTCAGCAGGTCGCGCCCCCGTATCTGCATCGACTGGCCGCGCCCGTCATCGGGCATGCGCGCGGTGCCGATCGAGGTCTTGATGCGTTCGGCGGTGCTTTCCCCCACCAAAAGGTTCTGCTGACGGCGCAGGTAGCTGATGATCGCCTCGTCCATCCGATCGCCACCGACACGAACCGAGCGGGCATAGACGATGTCACCCAGTGACAGTACCGCCACTTCAGTGGTGCCACCGCCGATGTCCACGACCATGTTGCCGGTCGGGTCGGTGATGGGCATGCCAGCACCGATGGCGGCGGCGATCGGTTCGGCGATCAACCCGGCGCGGCGGGCACCGGCGCTCAGCACCGATTGACGGATCGCGCGCTTTTCAACCGGGGTGGCGCCATGAGGAACGCAGACGATGATCTTGGGCTTCGAGAAGGTCGAGCGCTTGTGCACCTTGCGGATGAAATGCTTGATCATCTCTTCGGCGGTGTCGAAATCGGCAATCACGCCTTCGCGCATCGGGCGGATCGCCTCGATGCTGCCCGGGGTGCGGCCCAGCATCAACTTGGCGTCCTCGCCCACGGCAAGAACCTTCTTGACCCCGTCCTTGACGTGGTAGGCCACAACCGAGGGTTCGGACAAAATGACACCGCGTCCCTTGACATAGACCAGTGTGTTAGCCGTGCCTAGGTCGATCGCCATGTCCGCTGCGAACAGGCTGCCCAGACTATCGAAGATCCCCATGTGAGTGGTCCTGTCTACCAGAATTCTTGCAATGCCCACGACTCGACGGGCCTGCGACGAATGACTTATAGGGCGCAGACGCACTGTGGAAAAGGGCCGAATCTGCTCGGATCAGCACCAATCCGCCGCGCAAGCGGACATGACGCGGGGACAGAACAGGCAAATGCTATCTTATCAGCACATTTATCACGCCGGAAACCTGGCCGATGTCCAGAAACACGCGCTGTTGGCGGTAGCGCTAGATTATCTCACCCGTAAGGACAAGCCGTTGAGCTATCTGGAAACGCATGCCGGACGCGGTCTTTATCATCTGGATGCGGCCGAGGCGGTGCGCACGGGTGAGGCGAGGGTCGGGATCGGCCGGGTCGAAGAGGCGGAATGGTTCGTTTCGGGGCATCCGATAATGCGGGTGCTGGCCGCAGTTCGGGCGGATCACGGCGGTGCGGCCTACCCCGGCTCACCGCTGGTGGCGGCGCACCTGCTTCGTCCCGGTGATGTGATGCACCTCGCCGAGATGCACCCGCAGGAAAACGCGGCGCTGGAACAGACGATGGCAGGTTTTCCGGCACGTGTGTATCGGCGGGACGGGTTCGAAATGGCGCAGTCGCTGCTGCCGCCCGATCCTCGAAGGGGGATGATGCTGATCGATCCCAGCTACGAGGTTAAATCCGACTACGACCGGATGCCGGCGGTGATCGCGCAATTGCACCGCAAGTGGAATGTGGGCGTGATCGCGCTTTGGTATCCGATCCTGACCGATGAGCGGCACAAGGTGATGCTGGCGGCGCTAGAGCGGCAAGGCCTTCCCAAGGTCCTGCGGCATGAGGTCCGTTTTGCGCCCGCCCGCGAGGGGCATCGGATGGTGGGGTCGGGTATGTTCGTGATCAATACGCCCTTTGGTCTTTCCGCCGAGGCGACGCGCCTTTCGGGCCTGTTCGCTCAGCTCTGAGAGAGGCACCGTTTTCCGAGCCGGAAAACGGCCCGGAAAACGAAGTTTTCCGTTTCGGAATTCTTGCAGAATTCCGATCTACCAAGGCGTCAGGTCAGGTCCTTGTAGCTGATCTCGCGCGTATCGGCGCCGGGGCCAGCCTTCTCGCGCCGTACGATCAGACGGTTGAGTGCGTTGATATAGGCCTTGGCGCTGGCCACCACCGTGTCGGTATTGGCGGACTCGCCGGTGGCAATCATCCCGTCCTCTTCCAGCCGAACGCTGACCGTGGCCTGGGCGTCGGTGCCTTCGGTCACCGCATGCACCTGGTAGAGCTGCAGATGTGCCTTGTTGGGATGCAGCTCGCGGATCGCTTTGAAACTGGCATCTACCGGCCCGTCGCCATGCGCGGTCGCGCTGACATCCTTGCCGTCGATCTCCATCTCGACCGTCGCCTCGGCCGGGCCACCGGTGCCGCAGATCACCTTCATCGAGACCAGCTGCAAATGGTCCTGTTCGGCATTCTCGCCCGAGCGCATCAGCGCGATCACATCGTCGTCGAACACCTCTTTCTTGCGGTCGGCCAGTTCCTTGAACCGAACGAAGATGTCCTTGAGCTGGTTGTCGCCCACCTCATAGCCGAGGTGTTCGAGCTTGTCGCGCAGCGCCGCGCGCCCCGAATGCTTGCCCAGTGGCAACGAGGTGCCCGAGAGGCCGATATCCTCTGGCCGCATGATCTCGAAATTCTCGCGGTTCTTCAGCATCCCGTCCTGGTGGATGCCGCTTTCATGGGCGAATGCGTTCTTGCCCACGATGGCCTTGTTGAACTGCACGTTGAACCCGGACACGGTCGCCACACGGCGCGAGATCGCCATGATCTTGGTGGTGTCGATCCCGGTGTGCCAGGGCATGATGTCGTGGCGGGTCTTCATTGCCATCACCACCTCTTCCAGGGCGGTGTTGCCGGCGCGTTCGCCCAACCCGTTGATGGTGCATTCGATCTGGCGCGCGCCACCTGCCACGGCGGCAAGGCTGTTGGCCGTCGCCATGCCGAGGTCGTTGTGGCAATGGGTGGCAAAGATCACATCGTCGGCACCCGGCACCGTTTCGATCAGCCGCCGGATCAGATCGGCGCTTTCGGCAGGGGCGGTATAGCCCACGGTATCGGGGATATTGATGGTGGTGGCGCCGGCCTTGATCGCGATTTCGATCACACGGCACAGGTAGTCCCATTCGGTCCGGGTCGCATCCATCGGCGACCATTGCACGTTTTCGCACAGGTTGCGGGCGTGGCTGACCGTTTCGTGGATCTTCTCGGCCATTTCGTCCTGGGTCAGGTTGGGAATGGCGCGGTGCAGCGGTGACGTCCCGATAAACGTGTGAATGCGGTTATGTTCGGCGTGTTTCACCGCCTCCCAGCAGCGGTCGATATCGGCGAAATTGGCGCGCGCCAGCCCGCAGATGCGGCTGTTTTTCGAACGCTTGGCGATCTCGCTCACCGCTTTGAAGTCCCCTTCCGAGGCGATGGGGAAGCCCGCTTCGATGATATCCACGCCCATCTCGTCGAGCATCTCGGCGATCTCGAGCTTTTCTGAATGGGTCATGGTGGCGCCCGGGCTCTGCTCGCCGTCGCGCAAGGTGGTGTCAAAGATCAAGACGCGGTCTTGGTCGGTCGCATGGGTCATGTCGGTAACTTTCGTATCTGTCCTAAGCCAAATGGCGCGCAAGCCTCCTCCTCTGAGCGGGCGCGCCGAAAGGGCACGCTCAGAGGCGGATTAGGATCAGTAGGCCACGCAGAACGGCGCCAGAAATGGCGGTGCCGGTCGATGCTATGTCTGCGCGGTTGATCATGCGGAAAGGTTATACCGGCCCGCGCGGGAATGGAAAGGGAGAAAATGCTGTCTCGGACGTGGCGCTGATATTGAAGTCGTTGCCGGTCCAGCTAGCTGCGGAAGCATGAAAAAGGCTCTTGTTATTGGTGCTTCGGGGGGGATCGGTGCGGCCATTGCGGCGCAGCTTGAAGCGCGCGGCATTTCCGTGACCGGCCTGTCGCGCTCTGCCGATGGGCTGGACCTGACCGATGATCAGAGGAGTGCGCGGATCTTGCAAGGGCTCGATACCCCGTATGATCTGGTTTTGGTGGCGACCGGCGCGCTGGAAATCAACGGTACCGGGCCAGAGAAATCGTTGCGCGCCCTGTCGGCGCAGGTCATGGCCGACCAATTCGCCCTGAATGCCATCGGCCCGGCCCTTGTCCTGCGTGAGGCGGGCCGACTGTTGCCGAGAGAATCCCGTAGCGTATGCGCGGTGCTTTCCGCGCGGGTCGGGTCGATCGGTGACAACCGGTTGGGCGGATGGGTCAGCTATCGCGCGTCCAAGGCGGCGTTGAACCAGATCGTCCGAACCGCAGCCATCGAGCTTGCGCGCAGCCACAAGCAGGCCGTCTGTGTCGCCTTGCATCCCGGTACAGTCGCCACCGCCTTTACCGAGAAATACCTTGGCCGCCATCCGGCGGTCTTGCCGAACGAAGCGGCGTCGAACCTGTTGCGCGTGATCGAGGGGCTTACCCCCGAGCAGAGTGGTGGGTTCTATGATTGGGCCGGGAAAGAGGTTCCCTGGTGACCCGACTCATCCTTGTTCTGGGTGATCAATTGAGCGCCGGCCTCTCCGCGCTGGCCGAGGCGGACCCAAACACCGATTGCGTTGTCATGGCCGAGGTCGCCGCCGAGGCAGAATATGTTCCGCATCACCCCAAAAAAATCGCGCTGGTGCTGGCGGCGATGCGCAAGTTTGCCGAACAGCTGCGCCGGGCAGGGTGGCGGGTCGCGTATTCTCGGCTCGACGACCCGGATACGGGCGGTTCCGTTGACGACGAATTGCTGCGCCGGGCCGGTGAAACCGGCGCGACCGAGGTTCTGGTCACCACGCCCGGCGAGTGGCGGTTGATCGGGCAGCTTCGAGAGCTGCCGCTCAAGGTGAGGCTACTTCCCGATACGCGGTTCATCGCGTCCCGGCGCGATTTCGAGGACTGGGCAAAGCGGCGCAGCCAGTTGCGCATGGAATGGTTCTATCGCGACATGCGCCGCAAGACTGGGTTGTTGATGGAGGGTAATCAGCCTGCTGGCGGCAGTTGGAACTATGATGCCGAAAACCGCAAGCGACCCCCGAGCGGCCACCAGTTTCCGGCCCCGATGCAATTCGCACCTGATAGCGTCACTGCCGAGGTTCTGGATCTTGTCGCGGCCCGTTTTGATGCCAGTTTCGGTACTCTGCGCCCGTTCTGGTTCGCCACCGACCGGGTACAGGCGTTGCAGGCGCTTGACCATTTCATCACCGAGGCGCTGCCTCTTTTTGGTGACTACCAGGATGCGATGCTGATGGGGGAACGGTTTCTGTATCATTCCGTCCTGTCGGTCTATCTCAATCTCGGTCTGTTGGAGCCGCTGGAGGTCTGCCGTGCTGCCGAACAGGCCTGGCGCCAGGGCCATGCGCCCTTGAACGCCGTCGAAGGCTTCATTCGGCAGATCATCGGTTGGCGCGAATTCGTAAGGGGCATCTATTTCCTCGAGGGGGCGGGATACACGGCATCCAATGCGCTGGGACACCAGCGTGATCTGCCGACTTTTTACTGGGGCGGCGAGACGCGGATGACCTGTATTCGCGAGGCGGTGTCGCAGACGCGGGACGAGGCCTATGCCCATCATATCCAGCGCTTGATGATCACCGGTAACTTCGCCCTTCTGGCGGGTGTTGATCCGCAAAAGGTCCACGAATGGTATCTGGCCGTTTACGCCGATGCTTTCGAGTGGGTCGAGGCCCCGAACACCATTGGCATGAGCCAGTTCGCCGATGGCGGGATCGTGGCGTCCAAGCCCTATGTGTCGAGCGGCGCCTATATCAATCGGATGTCGGACCACTGCAAGACATGTGCCTATGACGTCAAGGCCAAGACCGGAGACCGGGCATGCCCTTTCAACCTGCTATACTGGAGCTTTCTGGATCGCCATCGGGACCGGTTTGCGAGCAATCCTCGCATGGGTAACATGTACCGGACGTGGGAGCGGATGGACCCGGATCAGCGCCGGACCATCCTGTCGGATGCCGACACCCTTCTGGCCCGGCTTGACGGCGGAGATATCGTCTAGCCGTCAGACGCGGCGGGGGCCGGATCACCTTTGGTCAGCGCACCATTGTCCCAGTTGCCCTTTTCTTCCTGGCCGCTGGCATATTTCATGGTGCCTTCGCCCTGACGCTTACCATTACGGAAATGGCCTTCGTAGACATCGCCATTGGCATAGGTGGCGACACCGATGCCGCTGATCTTGCCCGCCTGCCACTGGCCTTTGTAGCGGAACCCGTCGGCCATCACGATCTCGCCGTCGCCCTCGCGCTGGCCGTTGACATATTGCCCGGTATAGACCGATCCGTCGGGATAGGTGGCCTTGCCCTGTCCGTGGCGGACCCCGTCCAGCCATTCGCCCTCGTAGCGATAGCCGTCGGCATAGGTCATGATGCCCTGGCCGTGGTTCTTGGCATTCTTGAAGGTGCCCTTGTAGACGATGCCATTGGCATAGATCGCGGTCCCGGTGCCCTCGATCACGCCGGCGACCCATTCGCCCTCATAGCTTGACCCGTCGGGATAGGTGATCTTGCCCTGGCCATCGGCCAGATCTGCGCGGAAATTGCCCTCGTAGACAGAGCCATCGGGATAGGTGACGCGGCCCTGGCCCTCGATCTGACCCGCGACCCAGGACCCGGCATAGCTGTAGCCGTCGGTGCCGGTGAAGATGCCCTGACCCTCGCGCCGGTCATCGGTGAAATCACCTTGATAGACATCGCCATTGGCATAGGTGACCTTGCCCTTGCCTTCGCGACGGCCAGCGATCAGGTCGCCTTCGTAGACATCGCCATTGGCCTGGGTCAGCGTGCCCTTGCCGTTGATCTGGCCATCGGCCCAGAAGCCCACATAGACCAGCCCGTCGGGCAGGGTCAGCGTGCCCTCGCCATGACGCTGCCCCGCGACGATGCCGCCCTCGTAGACGGCGCCGTCGGGATAAGTGATCTTGCCCAACCCCTCTTTCTGGCCGTCGACCCAGTCGCCATCATAGACATATCCACCGGGGCTTTGCATCACGCCCTTGCCATGATGTTTGGCATCACGGAACCCGCCTTCGTACCGTACACCGTTGGCATAGATCGCGACACCCTGGCCGTTGATCACACCGTCCGACCATTCTCCCTCGTAGGTGCCTCCATCGGAAAAGGTGATCTTGCCCATGCCTTCGGGCTTGCCCTGGGCAAAGCTGCCCTCGTAGACCGACCCGTTGGGAAAGCGCGCGACGCCGCGGCCGCGGATCTCGCCATCGACCCATTCGCCGCTGTATTCATAGCCGTTGGGCAGCCGATAGGTGCCGGTGCCATGTTGCAGGCCGCCCCGGAACGTGCCCTCGTAGACGCCGCCGATCTCGTCCTGCGTGGTCAGGACCTGGTTCTGCTGGGCATAGGCCGCAGGGGCCATGGCCAGGATGGCGGCAAATGCGATGCGTCTGCGGTTTCTGGTCATTGGTGCCTCTGTCTGCCCTGTCGACCGTCTGAATGCGGCACCGCGAAATTAAGGCAGGTCCGGGCAAGGGGCAACGCCTTTTGCCGCATTTGGCTTTTCCTCGCGCGTCGATCTGATAAATCGGCAGATCAGGAGCAAGGGCAAGGGGGCATCATGGCCGACCGTTTCCGTATCACTCTGGCGCAGCTCAATCCCACCGTGGGCGACCTGGCTGGCAATGCCGCCAAGGCCCGCATGGCCTGGGAGCGGGGACGCGCGGCGGGGGCCGACCTGGTGGCGCTGCCCGAGATGTTCGTGACCGGGTACAACACGCAAGATCTGGTGATGAAGCCGGTGTTTCATGATGCCGCCATAGCCATGGTCGAGGCGCTGGCCGAGGAGTGCGCCGATGGCCCGGCGCTGGCCATAGGTGGCCCCTGGGTCGAGGACGGCAAGCTCTATAACGCCTACCTGATCCTGCGGGGTGGCAAGATCGTCAGCCGCTCGCTCAAGACCCACCTGCCCAACGAGACGGTGTTCGACGAGGTGCGCATTTTCGATGCCGGGCCGCTGGGGGGGCCGTATTCGGTGGGCAACACCCGCATCGGCAGCCCGATCTGCGAGGATGCCTGGCACGAGGACGTGGCCGAGACTCTGGCCGAAACCGGGGCCGAGTTTTTGCTGGTGCCCAATGGCTCGCCCTATTACCGCGACAAGTACGATACTCGGATCAACCAGATGGTGGCGCGGGTGGTCGAAACCGGCCTGCCGCTGATCTATCTCAACATGGTGGGTGGGCAGGACGATCAGGTGTTCGATGGCGGCACATTCGGCCTGAATCCAGGCGGCGCGCTGGCCTTTCGCATGCCGGTCTTTGACGAGGCAATCACGCATGTCGATCTGGAGCGCGGACCCGAGGGCTGGCGGATCGCCAAGGGAGAAGTGGCGCTGCTGCCCGACGCCTGGGAGCAGGATTACCGCGTGATGGTCGAAAGCCTGCGCGATTACATGCGCAAGGCCGGCTTTGCCAAGGCGCTGCTGGGCCTCTCTGGCGGTGTGGATTCGGCGCTGGTGGCGGCAATAGCGGCCGACGCCTTGGGTGCAGAAAACGTGCGCTGCGTCATGTTGCCCTCGGAATACACGAGCACCGAGTCGCTGGAGGATGCCGAGGCGGTGGCGCAGGCGCTGGGCGTTCGATACGACTATGTCCCGATCTCTGAAAGCCGGGCGGCGGTGACCAATACGCTGGCACCGCTCTTTGCCGGGACCGAACCGGGCCTGACCGAAGAGAACATCCAGTCCCGCCTGCGCGGCCTGTTGCTGATGGCGCTTTCCAACAAGTTCGGCGAAATGCTGCTGACCACCGGCAACAAGTCCGAGGTGGCGGTGGGTTATGCCACCATCTATGGCGACATGGCGGGCGGCTATAACCCGATCAAGGATCTCTACAAGACGCGGGTGTTCGAAACCTGCCGCTGGCGCAACGCCAACCACCGGCCCTGGATGATGGGACCGGCGGGCGAGGTGATCCGGCCCTCGGTCATCGACAAGCCTCCCAGCGCCGAGTTGCGCGCGGATCAAAAGGACAGCGACAGCCTGCCGGACTATCCCGAACTGGACGCGATCCTGGATATTCTGGTCGATCAGGACGGCTCCATCGCCGATTGCGTGGCCGCAGGGTTCGACCGCGATGTCGTCCGCCGGGTCGAGCATCTGATCTATATCAGCGAATACAAGCGGTATCAGTCGGCCCCCGGCGCGCGGCTGACCCCGCGTGCCTTCTGGCTGGACCGTCGTTATCCCATCGTGAATCGCTGGCGTGACCCGAGTTGATCTATTGTCGTGGACAATCGTGGGTTCTTCGAGGTGACTGTCATCCGCTTCGGTTCGATTTATGGCGAATTTGACCCAAATGTGACATTTTGAGGGCTTCCGAGGTGAGGGGATGGCAGAATGTCCAAAGTCATCGCCCCACACCTGTTTTAACGAACTCAACCTGGGGCGGAACATAACTCGTGTCTGGGATGTGTGCCATGTTGAACCCGCTGAATGCGCCCCCTAAAGGCGTAAAAATGCTGAAATCGCCACCGAGAGAACTGGACGAAGCCGATATCGATCGTGTTGTCCAGGAAATCATACGCGAAGAGATCGCGGCGCCTAAGCTGAAGCCGCGCAAGACGCTGCCGGAGCTCGCTCCCGCTTTGCCATTCGAGCCCGAGAGCGAAGAAGCCTCGTTAGGCAAGCCGCGCTATCAACCGAAACTTCGCCACTCGGCCGCAATTCTTGCGCTGGCGTTGATGATCGGCTGGCCGTGGCTATTGCCGACTTTCTTAGGGCTGGCGATCATTCTTCCCGTTGTTGCCTGTCTTGTGTTGGGCCGGAAACGCATTGGCAAGGTCGTCGCGAGCGGTTTCTCGCGCTTCCACCAGCTCAGCCCTGCTCAGGCGGAGGCGCTGCGCGGATGGGCCATGCGGCGTGTTGCCGGAATGGAGCGAATGCTAGCACGCCTTCCGAACCGTTGGACCGCTGGGCTCTATCTTCCGGATTTGGGGCCCACGCCTGAGAGCGCTGAAAAAATGCAGCAGGATCCGTTCGACAGACTCCGCCTGGATCAGGCCGAAGTCTGACGGAGGCGCAATTGTGATGGAATTCTCCATTCTGTCACAATTCGGCCCAAACGGCGCCCTATTTGCCTTTTTAAAGTCGATATAGGTAAGTTAAGACCACATAAATGGCGATTTTGCCCGAGCAGTGAATAGCGTCTGAATAAAGACGAAGGTGGGAAAGAAGCTGAACTCGCTTGGGGACAGTCACATGAAAGCGCCGCATAAGCTTCACTTGTCCGCTGAAAACATGAACCAATCCAAGGGGCGTGATGTCGATGAACAGTTGATCGACACGACAATTCGAACCCTTCTGGAAAGTGACGTTTCGGCCCCTCGACAGCAAGCGAACCGGGATTGTGTTCAGGAGCGGGAGCAGGGCACGGCACCGATACGGCCTGATAGTCCAGTCTCCGCCTCGGTTCGGCGCTCTTTTCTGGGTAATCCGCCGGGGTGGCGGGTTTCGCTCGTAATTCTTGTCCTGGCCATATTGATCGGCTGGCCGATCTTGTTGCTGGTCTTTTTCGGGCTGTTGGTGGCTATCCTGGTGATCCCGTATCTCACGCTTGGCCATGATCGCTCGGTGGAGATTTGCCTTCTTGGTTACGACCTGCTGTCCCGACACAGCCCAAGTCGCGCCGAATATTTGAGAGGCTGGGCTGCTAGGCAAACTAGCGCGATGGAACGTTGGCTGACCCATTTGCCGGAGAGCTGGGTCTCGGGATTGTACTTGCCAGATTTTGAGACCGATACTGGAAGGCCGGAAAAAATGCAGACGGATCCGTTTGACAGGCTGTATGAACGTCTGCGCAGCAAGGATGCCGAACCGTAAGTGCAGTTTTGCCACAGCTATCCGGGATGTGATCCGGCGCGTCATTTTTGACCCTTTCGTTCGGGTAGGCCGGGCTACATCTCTGGCACCGATTGTGTCACTTGATTGAGATTGAATGCCCGGACCCCGCCCGACCGATTTCTATTCCGACCTTGCCCTGCCCAAGCAGGTCGAGGTCGTTGTGGTTGGTGGTGGCATCATCGGGGTCTCGGCGGCGCTGGAATTGGCGGAACGAGGCGTCTCGGTCCTGTTGTGCGAAAAGGGTCAGATCGGCGCTGAACAAAGCTCACGCAACTGGGGTTGGGTGCGGCTGGGCATGCGCGACCCGCGCGAGATACCGCTCATGCAGGCGGCGCTGGAGATCTGGCACGGGTTGGATGCGCGTCTGGGACGCAACACCGGTTTTGTGCGCTCGGGCATCCTGTTTGCCGCTTCGGGGCGGCGCAGTACCGGGAATCTGGAGCGCTGGGCGCGCCATGTGGATGGGCTGGACACGCGGGCCCGGATGATCGAGGGCGCCGAGCTTGCCGCCCAACTGTCCGGTCACCGCAAACCTCCGCAAGCGGCGCTGTTCATGCCGCAGGACGGCCGGGCCGAGCCGCAATGGGCCGCCCCCGCGATTGCCGAGGGCGCCCGTGACCGGGGTGCACAAATCCTGACGGCCTGTGCGGTGCGTTCGGTCGATGTCGAGGCGGGCCGGGTGACAGGGGTCTATACCGAACGGGGCCGGGTGGGCTGTTCCAGAGTGATTTTGGCGGGAGGGGCATGGTCACGCCTCTTTGCCGGTAATGCTGGCGTGTCGCTGCCGCAACTCAAGGTGCTGAACACCGTGTTGCGCAGTTCGCCGATGCCCGATGGTCCGAATGCCGCCTACTGGTCTGATGCGTTTGCCATGCGCCGTCGCGCCGATGGAGGGTTCACCATCGCTGCCGGCACCCAGAACACGGTCGAGCTGGTACCTGACAGCTTGCGCTTGGCCTATAGCTTCCTGCCCGCCTACCGGCAGGAATGGCGTTCGCTGCGCTTTCGGCTATCGCGCCGCTGGCTGGAAGAGGCGCAGATGGCGCGCCAGTGGCAGCCGGGCGATGTAACTCCGTTCGAGCTGACCCGGATACTCGACCCGGAGCCGTCGCAGAAACACCTGCGCCGCGCGTGGTCTGCCGCCCGCCGCGCCTTTCCGATGCTCGACGGGGCCGAGATCATGCAAAGCTGGGCCGGGATGATCGACGTGACCCCGGATGCGATCCCGGTAATCTCAGGTGTCCCGGATCTGCCGGGCCTGTTCATTGCGACCGGGTTTTCCGGTCACGGGTTCGGGATTGGACCGGGCGCCGGGCGGCTGATCGCCGATCTGGCGACAAGCGAACCCCCGGTGGTGGACCCGTGGGAGTTTCGCCTGTCGCGGTTCAGCGATGGCAGCCGGGTGGCGCCCGATCCGGGGTACTGAGCCTGGAGCCTTAGCCCATCAACTGATAGCTGACGGGCACGAAGCGGAAACCGTCACCGCGCGCTTCCACGTAACCTGCCGCGGGGAAAGGCATGTGATAGCCGATCATCGGCACCCGGTCTGCGGCCAGCATACCCAGGATCTGACGGCGCGAGGCGGTTGCCTTGGCCTTGTCCATGTCGAACCGTACCTCCCATTCAGGATGGGCGAAGGACCAGACATAATGGTTCGCCAGATCGGCGGTCAGCATCAGCTGTTGCCCGTCGCTCTCGAGCATGTAACCCATATGGCCCGGCGTGTGCCCCGAGGCATCAACCGCCGTTACCCCGGCGGCGACCGAGGCGCCCGGCTCGACAAAGGTCATTTTCTCCGCCAACGGCGTTACATGCGACTTGACGAGGTCACCGACACGGTTGCCGGCCTCGGCCTTGGACCAGAAATCGTATTCGGCGGCGCCGGTGACATAACGGGCATTGGCAAAGGTGGGGGCGCCATCGGTCATCATGCCGCCGATATGGTCGGGATGCATATGGGTGATTACCACCACATCGATGGCTTCGGGCGCAACGCCAGCTGCTTCTAGCGCGCGGGTGATGCCGCCCTGGCCCAGACCGGTGTCGAACAGCACCAGTTCGGCCCCGGTATCGACCAGCGTAGGGGTAAAGAAGAATTGTGCCGTGTCGGCAGGGATGAAGTTCTCGGCCGAGACACGCGCGAAATCCTCGTCCGATGCGCCACCGCCAAAGATGTCCTTGGCCCCGTCACGCGGCAGGCTGCCGTCAAGAAGGGTGGTCACCCCCAGGCTGCCCAGCTTGAACGAGCGGGCGATGGGGGCCGCCGCCTTGCCGCCATGGGCACCGGCCAGGACGGGCGCCGCGGCGGCGGCAAGCGGCAGGGATGCGGCACCGGTCAAGGCGGCGCGGCGCGAAAGCTTCAGGGTCATGTCAGACCTCCCCAGTTATGTGTGAAACACCCAAAAGGATAGGGCAGCGCGTGCCCCCGGCAACCTCGGCATTCGTGCATAAATCTGTGCGGATTTGAGGTGGTGCCGGATGATCGGCCGGATCGGCGACATGCGAAACAGTGATGTTGTCTGTGTGATACGGGTGGCTGGGGCCGAACTGGACAATTGTCGGCCCTTGTGACAAGGGGATCGGCAACAGGAGATGTCCATGACCACCACCCGTTTCGCCCCTTCGCCCACCGGTTACATTCATGTGGGCAACCTGCGCACCGCGCTGATGAACTATCTGATCGCCCGCAAGGCGGGCGGTACCTTCATCCTGAGGATCGACGACACCGACCCCGAGCGGTCGAAAGAGGAATATGTCGACGCAATCAAGCAGGATCTCGACTGGCTGGGCCTGCATTGGGACCGGGTGGAGCGTCAGTCCGAGCGGCTGGACCGCTATGCCGAGGCCGCCGACAAGCTGCGCGACATGGGCCGGTTCTACGAGGCGTTCGAGACCCCGACCGAACTGGATCTGA
This sequence comes from Ruegeria sp. BHSC223, assembly GCF_059613025.1. Taxonomy (NCBI): domain Bacteria; kingdom Pseudomonadati; phylum Pseudomonadota; class Alphaproteobacteria; order Rhodobacterales; family Roseobacteraceae; genus Ruegeria; species Ruegeria sp. BHSC223. The sequence goes on along the minus strand of NZ_JBXWRR010000002.1, from coordinate 315,814 downwards.
AGCGCAAGAAGCAGCTCAACATGGGCAAGCCGCCGGTCTATGACCGGGCGGCGCTGTCGCTGTCTGAGGGTGAGAAAGACGCCCTGCGTGCCGAGCGCGGTAACGGGGTGTGGCGTTTCAAGCTGGATCAGGAGCGGATCGAGTGGACTGACGGCATCCTCGGGGATATCTCGATCGACGCGGCCAGTGTCAGCGACCCGGTCCTGATCCGGGGCGACGGTCAGGTTCTCTATACGCTGGCGTCGGTGGTGGATGATACCGATATGGGTGTCACCGATGTGGTGCGCGGATCGGACCATGTGACCAACACCGCGACCCAGATCCAGATCATGGCGGCGCTCGGGTTCGAACACCCCCGCTTCGCGCATCATTCGCTGCTGACCGGCCCGCAGGGCGAGGCGTTGTCGAAGCGCCTGGGCACGCTGGCCCTGCGCGACCTGCGCGAACAGGGAGTGCAGCCGATGGCGCTGCTCAGCCTGATGGCGCGGCTCGGCTCGTCCGATCCGGTCGAGTTGCGCAGCGACATGGCCGAGCTGATCGAGGGGTTCGACGTGACCCGGTTTGGCGCGGCACCGACCAAGTTCGATGTGCAGGATCTGTTTCCGCTGACGGGGCGCTACCTGCAGGCGCTGCCGCTGGAGGCAGTCGCGGCAGACGTGGCAGCGGCGGGTGTGCCCGAGGATATGGCCGCGCCTTTCTGGTTGATGGCGCGCGAGAACATCACCACGCTGAACGATCTGGCAGGGTGGTGGGCGCTGTGCCGGGACGGAGCCGAGCCGCTGATCGCCGACGAAGATCGCGCCTTTGTGGCCGAGGCCATGGCGCTCTTGCCCGAAGGGCCGCTTGACGGTGGCAGCTGGGGTGCCTGGACCCAGGCAGTGAAAGAAGCCACCGGCCGCAAGGGCAAGGGGCTGTTCATGCCGCTGCGCAAGGCGGTAACCGGTATGGAGCGCGGCCCGGAAATGGCTACGCTGCTGCCGTTGATGCAGGTGATCCGCGCGCGCGGCTGAGCGGGAGCGCAAGATTTTTCGACGAAAAATCTTGTCGCCTCCGGCGGGAGTATTTGCGGCGAAATGAAGGGCTGCGCGTTCAGCTCACCGCGACGATGCGGGCGCCGATTTCGATGAGGGACCGGTCCACCAGATCGGTCTCTTCTGCCTTGAGTTGCTGGTGGCGCGGGTAGCGCGGCTGGGAGCGGTCGTCGAGAATGGGTGCTTCCCAGCCGCTGGTGGTGTTAAAGAAATCACGCACGCCCTCGCGGCCGAAGGCATGCAGATAGCCCTGCACCACCACGTCGATATAGCTGAGGAGGATGGGGTGCCGGGTGCTCGGCACGCTCTGTTTTTCCGGTGCCACCGCATAGACCGCGATCTCGGTGGGCTGCTTCAGGTCGTGGCGCACGTGGTCGGTGACCGCGACGCGGTCATAGGCCCATTCGCGCGCATCGAGTGCCTGCCAGTCGTCATTGGGCACATGGGCGATCATGCCGTCGATGCTGCAATCCGCATCCGGAAGTGCCGTCAGAAAGGCCACTTGTCTGAGGTCTGTATGACGCCAGACGCGCCGCCAGCCATGCAGGCGGGCCGGGCGCGGATCGGGGAAGTCGTGGGTTGCCAGGTTCACCAGGCTGCCGTAGCCAAAGAAATAGGGGTCTGCCATAGGTGCCTCGCCGCCGATCCGGTGCAATTGATGTATGTCAAACAGGTTTTTCCCGGGTTGTGCAATAAGGCTTGCAGATGAAATCCCACGGGGGAGGACCCGATCATGCGCATTACCAAGCGCACCAATATTGCGGTTCGGCTGCTGATGTACTGCGCCGCGCATCCGGACCGGCTGGTGACCAAGTCCGAGATTGCCGAAGTCTGCAACATTTCCGAGAACCATCTGGCCCAGGTAATCAACCAGCTCAGCCAGTTGGGGTTCCTGACCACGCAGCGCGGCCGCAATGGCGGCATGTGTCTGGGCATGGCCGCGGATGCGATCCGCATCGGTGAGGTGTTCAGACATGTCGAGGGCAACCTGCCGATGGTCGAGTGTTTCGCCGATGCCGACAACAGTTGTCCGCTGACCGATGCCTGCCGCCTTCGGCTGGCGCTGAGGGATGCGGCGCAGGCGTTCTATGCTTCGCTGGACGAGATCACGCTGGATGCGCTGGTCTGTGACAACACCGACCTGCTCAAGATCCTCAATCCGGTGGTCTGCGCGCGGCAGAGCGTGTCCCAGGCGGGCTGATTCATTCTCGGGCACGCAGGACGCGCGCCGGGCGGGTGGCGAGCGGGGACAGAGAGAACACAAGGCTTGCACCAAGTACCGCTGATACGCCCCCCAGCACGATGGTCAGTGCCGAAGGCCAGATCACCGAGAATGATGTCTCGAAGACAAAGCGGCTGACCGCCCAGCCGCCCAGGATGCCTGCGGCCAGCGCGATGGTTCCGGCAGCGGCGCCCAGAAGGGCGCTGCGCAGTGCAAGGCTCAGCAGGATACGGCGGCGCGACGCGCCCAGGGTGCGCAGTACCGCCGCCTCGTAGATGCGTGCGCCCTGACCTGCGGCGGCGGCGCCGATCAGGACCAGAAACCCGGTCAGCAAAGAGACGCCTGCGCCATAGGATGTGGCGCTGGCCAACCCGGCCAGCAGGCCCGAGGCGCGGTCGATGGCGTCGCGCACCCGGATTGCGGTGATGTTGGGGTAGCTGCTGGCCAGATCGCGCAGAATGGCGGCCTCGGCGGCTTCGTCGGCATAGACCGTGGCGATATGGCTATGGGGGGCGCCGGACAGGGCAGCAGGGTTCATCGCCATGATGAACCCCATGCCCGCGGTCGAGAAATCGACCTCGCGAAATGACGAGATACGGGCGGTGATATCGCGGCCCAGGATATTGACGGTCAGGGTATCGCCCAGTTGCAGGCCCATCTCGGCCGCCTCTTCGGCGGCAAAGCTGATCAGTGGCGGGCCTGCGTAATCTTCGGGCCACCATGCGCCCTCGGTCAGCCGGGTGGTGTCGGGCAGTTCGGCGGAATAGGTCACCCCCCGATCGCCGCGCAGGACCCAATGGTTTCCGGCGACCTCGCGCGCGGGCAGATCGTTGATACGCGTGATGATGCCGCGCAGCATCGGCGCGCTTTCGATACGGCTGACGCCGGGGTCGTTTCGCAGCCGGGCGGCAAAGCCGGGCATCTGGTCACGCTGGATATCGACAAAGAAATACGAGGGCGCCACATCGGGCAGGTTGCCGGAAATCGCGTTGCGCAGCGTGCCGTCGATCTGGCCCACGGCGGCCAGCACCGACAGGCCAAGGCCCAGCGACAGCATCACAGGCGCCGCCCCCTGCCGTGGCGAGGATATCGAGGCCAGCGCCCAGCGAAGTGCCGGGCGGCCACGCGCCAGCGGGGTGGCGGCACGACTGAGCGCCCGCACCGCACCGGCGGCGAAGGCGAGCAAGAGGAGCGCCCCGGCGATGCCGCCCAGGGTCCAGAGTGTCAGGGTGACGGCCCCGCTGAACCATGCGGCCAGCCCGCACAGCAGGACCAGTCCGGCGCCCGTGGCCAGCACATAGCGAAATCGCGGCAGCAGCGGGGCGCGGGACAGCGCATCGCGCAGCAGGGTCGCGGCGCGCACCTCCTCGGTCCGGGCCAGAGGCCAGAGGGTAAAGACCAGCGCCGTCAGCAGGCCATAGATCGCGGCTTCGGCCAGCGGCTCTGGGTAGATCGCAAAGACAGCAGGCACCGGCAGTTGCGCCTCGATCAACGGCGCCAGCAGCAGGGGCGCGAACCCGCCAAGCGCGAGCCCCAGCAGGATGCCAAGGCCCGACAACGCGCCGATTTGCAGGAAATAGGTCTGGAACACGGTGCGCCGGTCGGCGCCCAGCGTGCGCAGCGTGGCAATGGTGGCGGTCTTGTCAGCCAGATAGGCGCGAACCGCCGCCGAGACTCCGATGCCGCCCACAGCCAGGCCAGAGAGTCCGACAAGGATCAGGAACGCGCCCAATCGCCGGGTGAAATCGGCGATGCCAGGGGCGCCATTGCGCGCATCGGTCCAGCGCAGGCCACTGTCGGCGAAGCGCGCGCGGGCCTCTTGCGAGATGCTGGCCAGATCGCTCTCGGGGGGCAGGTCGAGCCGGTATTTGGTGTCAAAGAGGGTGCCCGGCGCCAACAGGCCGGATTGCGTCAGGTCCTCGGTTCGCACCAGCGTGCGCGGCCCGAGGGCAAAGCCGTCTGCGATACCGTCGGGCACCTGCATCAGCCTTGCCATCAGGACAAAATCCTGCGTGCCCAGCCGAAAGCGATCACCGGGTTGCAGCCCCAGCCGGTCGGACAGAACCGGTTCCATCACTCCACCGGGCAGGCCATCGGTGCCCGCCAGCGCCCGATCAAGCGGCAGGTCCGGGTCCAGCGTGACACTGCCAAGCAGGGGATAGGCATCGTCCACCGCCTTGACCTGGGTCAGGGCGCGCTCGTCGCCCACGACGGCCATCGAGCGGAAATCCACCAGTTCCGAAACCCGGTTGGCGCGGGTCTGCATCCACACCCGCTCCTCAGGGGTGGCAAAACGATAGGTGAAACTCATCTGCGCATCACCGCCGAGAAGGGCAGCACCCTCGCGGGTCAGCCCGGCCTCGATTGCGCTGCGGACCGAGCCGACGGCGGCAATGGCGGCGACACCCAGCGCCAGACAGGCCAGAAAGATGCGGAACCCCCGCAGCCCGCCGCGCAACTCGCGCCTGGCGAGGCGGGCGGCCAGTCGCAGGCTCATTGCGCGGCCTCGCGGCTTTCGTTGTCCTCGATACGGCCATCGCGCAGGCGGACTACCCGGTCGCAGCGGCTGGCCAGGCGGGCGCTGTGGGTGACCAATACCAGCGTTGCGCCATACTGGTCGCGCAGGCCGAACAAAAGGTCCATGATCGCGGCGCCATTGGCCTCGTCCAGATTGCCGGTCGGCTCGTCGGCCAGCAGGATTGCAGGGCGCGGGGCCGCGGCACGGGCCAGTGCGACGCGCTGTTGCTCGCCGCCCGAGAGTTGCGCCGGATAATGCCCGGCGCGGTGGGACAGACCCACCGCCGCAAGCTCGGCCGCCGCGCGGTCGAATGCGTCTCGGTGGCCGGCCAGTTCCAGCGGCGTCGCCACGTTTTCCAGCGCGGTCATGGTGGGGATCAGGTGAAAGCTTTGGAACACCACGCCCATCCGGTCGCGTCTGAAGCGGGCCAATGCGTCCTCGTCCATCGCGCCCAGATCTTGGCCCAGCACCTGTACCAGGCCACCGGTGGCGCGTTCGAGCCCGCCCATCAACATCAACAGCGAGGATTTGCCCGATCCCGATGGCCCGACCAGCCCCAGCGTCTGCCCCGCCGATACACTCAGCGAGATACCGCGCAGGATATCGACCCGCCCGGCATTGCCTTCGAGCGACAAACGGGCATCTTCTAGGAGAATGGCAGGGTCGGTCATGATGGGCCTTTGCTTGGGTATTCTAGGGCATATGGAGCGTCGAGGGATATGCGCAAGGCTTTGATCGGGCTTCTGTTGACGGGGTGGGGCGCGGCTGCAACGGCCGAACCGGTGGTGATCGCCGCGCTGGGCGACAGCCTGACCCAGGGCTATGGCCTCGTGCAGGATCAGGGCTTCGTACCCCAGTTGCAACGCTGGCTGGTGGCCGAGGGGGCCGAGGTCACGCTGATCAATGCAGGCGTCTCGGGCGATACCACGGCGGGCGGCGCGGCGCGGGTGGCCTGGACCCTGACGCCTGAGGTGGATGCGATGATCGTGGCGCTGGGGGGCAATGACCTGCTGCGTGGCATCGCGCCCGAGGTGGCGCGCGGCAATCTGGCAACAATCCTGACCGAGGCGCAACAGGCCGGGGTCGAGGTGCTGCTGATCGGCATGCAGGCACCTGGCAATTACGGCGCCGAGTACAAGGCGGCGTTCGATGCCATCTATCCCGAGTTGGCGGCCCAGTACGGTGCGCTCTTTGCGCCGAGCTTCTTTGCCGGCCTCGCGGCTGAGGGCGACCCCTCGGCGGTGTCAGGCTTGATGCAGGGCGACGGTATCCACCCTAATGCCGAAGGTGTGGCGCGAATCGTCGCGGCGCTTGGTCCGCATGTGCTGGACCTGGTTCGGTCAGCGGAGGAGTGAGATGCCGGGACGCTTCTTTCTGACCCGGCAGCTGGCGTAACGCGCCGAGTCCTCACCGGATAGGAGTGCTATTGACACTTGCGGATGTGCCGATCTGGCTGATTGGCGATGAAACGCAGCTTGAAGCGCTGATGCGCCTCTGGCCCAAGGGCCGGTTGCGGATCAAGAAGGCGACGGATGTGGATTGGTCCGCCCCTTAGAAAGGGCCGGGTCCGGCAAGGCGGACCCGACGCGCAACAGCTCAGAGCAGCTTCAGGTCGACCGCGGATTCGCGGCCGTCGCGTCCGGGCTTCAACTCGTAGCTGACTTTCTGGTTGTCGGCGAGGCCGGTCAGCCCCGAACGTTCAACGGCGGAAATGTGCACGAACACATCCTTGCCGCCTTCTTCGGGGGCGATAAAGCCGAAGCCTTTGGTGGTGTTGAACCATTTGACGGTGCCGGTGGCCATCGTCATATCTCCTGTCTGTTCTTTCAATTCCCTGCCCGCGATATGCGGCAGATCGGCTCGGTCAATGCGAAATCGAGGACTGAGCCGGAAAAGGAGCAGTATGGTCGATAGCGTAACGTTGCGCCCCCAGAAATGGGTCGCGCTTACGCGTTTGGCAAGAAGAATCTCGCATAACCGCCGGTCTGGCGCTGAAATCCGAGCGTCAGAGCACCGTCACGAGCGTGCCGAGAGGCACCCGGTTGTACAGGTCGATCACGTGCTCGTTGAGCATGCGGATACAGCCGTTCGATGCAGCCTGTCCAATGGTTTCGGGCTGAGTGGTGCCATGAATGCGGAAATAGGTGTCGACACCGTTCTGGAACAGGTAGAGCGCCCTTGCCCCCAGCGGGTTCCCCGGGCCGCCGGGCTGAACATAGGAGTTGTCCACGAATTTGGCATAGGTTCGCGGGTCGCGCTCGATCATCTCTTGCGTCGGGCGCCACGTGGGCCATTCCTTTTTGACGTCGATGGTGGCGTTGCCGGTAAACTCCAGCCCGGCCTTGCCGACGCCACATCCGTAACGGATCGCCTGACGTTCCTCGGTCACGTAGTAGAGGTAGAAAGAACGCGGGAGGATCAGCAAATGTCCGGGTTCGAACGCTTTCTTGATCCGCACGAATTGCGGGGTTGGGTCGAACTCTGCACTGGCGTTGGCCTGCACCGCCCATGGCAGCGTACCGGCCGCAACCGAAGCGGCGATGAATGTCCGGCGCGTGATCATGTCTGGCCTCGCATCTTGAAACGGTAATATCAGGTATTTTCCGGTGCCTGTTCCGCTTGGTCAATGTGTTTGGCGGCTATAGCGGAAAAGTGATGCCAGAGTTGCGGCGGCAAAGGCACAAGTGGCGATCCAACCGAAATACCAGGCCTGGCCCGCAAGTGTATCTTCGGCAAAGGAGGCGGCAAAGCGGGACTTTCCCAAATGAGCGGTCAGAAAGGCCGCGAGAGTCAGCAGGGCGAATCCGCCCTGTCTTGGCAGGCGCGGGATCCCGAGCGCCCCGGCAAGGATCGCCAGACCGATGCCCAGCGGCAGACCGATCCAGATCACCTTTTGCGCCCACCATGGGTGCGCACCCAGTCTGAGCGTCAGCCCTGTGATCTGCGCAATCAGCGCGAATACAAGCAAGACTGCGCCCGGCAAGAGGGCTGTGTTGAGACGTCGCATAGAGCCAACATGCCCATTTGTGTGATGGCATGAAAGGCGGTGCACCGGAACGTGATGATGATTGCGGAGTTGCCCGCGAATTGCTTTACGCTGTCTCCAGCCGCAGTGCAGCAAAGAGGATATCGCGCCATGACCGACCCGCAACCCAATGGTGAACTCACCCTGCGCACCCTTGCCATGCCGCGCGACGTGAACGTGAACGGCGACATCTTTGGTGGTTGGGTGCTGAGCCAGATGGACATCGCCGCTGGCCTGACCGCTGGCGCCCGCGCAGGGGGGCGGGTGACCACGGTTGCGGTGGATGCGATGAAGTTCATCCGGCCCGTGGGCGTCGGTGACGTGTTGTGCATTTACTGCCAGGTGGTGCGTGTCGGGCGCAGTTCGATGGCGATCGAGATCGAGGCCTGGGCGTTGCGCGACCGGCAGGGACTGCGCGAGAAGGTGACCGAAGCGGTGTTCACTTTCGTTGCGATCGACGAGCAGGGCAGACCCCGCCCGGTGGACGGCACCGCCGCAGGCTGATTGCCGCCGAACGGCGGAACAGAGCGGACGAAGCCCTCTTTTCAGTTTGCCAAAGCTGCATATCATATCGCTTCGGGCGCCCGACTCAGAGTGACGGGCCAGCGTGGACCCGACGGGCATCCGGCGCCCGGATCGTGGAGATCATCATGCAGATTCTGGTGGGTATTGCCGGGCTTTCGCTGGCAGTGCTGATCTATGCCTGGGCTTATGGTCGGGTGCATGACCCGGCCGCACCGGCCTGGGCACGGGGACAGTTGTTCGCCTCGGCAGCGTCGTTATTCGCGACGTCATTGGCGCCGATAGGCGCCGGCTATCTGACGGCTGGCATCTTGTGGCCCGATAGTTTGAGCCTTGTCTGGGGGCTGCCGGTCGCGATCGGTGCGGTACCGTTGGTCTGGATCGTGGCCCGCCGCCTGCTGCGCCGCGGGCGCGACAAGGCGCATTCCCCGCTGACTTTTACACGTGGCATGGCATGAGGGCGACCCTTGCAGGGTGATCTTCTGAAACCTATGTCACTTTCCGAATGTGATGCTTTCGGAGAGCCGAGATGGGTGACAAGACACTGACATGTCTGGCTTGTGGCCAGCTCAACCGCGTACCCGAGGCCCGGCTGACCGCTGGCGCCAAATGCGGGAAATGCGGCGAGGGGCTGGTCACGGGTCAGGCGCGGGATGTTGATCCCGCGATCCTCGAAAAGGCGAAGAAGAATGACGACTTGCCGCTGGTGGTCGATTTCTGGGCGCCATGGTGCGGCCCTTGCCGAATGATGGGTCCGGAGTACGCCAAGGCGGCCGGGGCACTGGCCGGGCAGGTGCGGCTGGTGAAGCTCGATACTCAGAAACACCAGTCCACCGGAGGCCGATACGGCATTCGCGGCATTCCGACCATGGTCGCCTTTGAACGTGGCAAGGAAAAGAAACGCCAGTCAGGCGCGATGCAGTCCGGGCAGATCGTCGGTTGGGTGCGCGGCTAGAAAACATTCTTATACTTGAATGTGATTTCTGGCCAGGTTATATGTACCTCAAGGCCGGGCGCGTCGCCCGGCAATTGACAGGAGTTGGATGAATGACCCTCGATCGTGCCGTGATGATGTTTGCTGGCTTCATGGTGTTGCTCAGCGTCTTGCTGACCACGCTGGTCTCGCCCTTGTGGATGTGGTTCACCGTGTTCATCGGCGTGAACCTGATCCAGTCCTCGGTCACCGGTTTCTGTCCGGCGGCCATGGTTCTGAAGAAGCTGGGGTTCAAGGCCGGGACCGCGTTCTGATCTGGCCCGCGTCTAACCGTTGACGGTTCTGCCGCTGGCCATCGGTTCTGCGGCAGGACTCTGCGCTTCGCGCAACAAGAAGAACACGACTACGGAAACCGCGATGGCGGATCCGGTCACCGGATAGAGTAGCAGGGCGGCCCAGAGTGGCAGGTTCCAAAACAGAACGCCCAGGATACTGCAGGCAAGACCGGCAAAGGTCCCCAGGAAAACTCCGATCCAAGCCATTCGTCTTCTCTCCCACACATCCTTAGGCAGCGCATTTCACGCGCCTCGATGCTGAGACAGTCTAGGGAAGAATGTGTTCAAAATATGTTAATCCCGGGGTGACTGCGTCGCAGCATGTCGCTCGCTCTCTGGCCCGGAATGCCCGGCGCCCGGAAGCCCGGTTTTGTAGCGCACTCGACCACGGCAAGCAGGGCGTCAGCGGGTCATGCCCACAAGCTTCGAGGCGCGGGTCGGCCGACACGGCTTCAGCGCAGTTTTCTGTCTTTGCAATGATGGTGGCGGCCTAATTTCCATGCAACTTAGGACAGGAACATGGGGCGTTTCAGCAGCCGGGATATATAGCGTCGCTACTTTCGGATCGTAGCGACGTCATTGTGTTTCTAGCTCTTTCAACCCGTTGCGAGTGCGCCCACCAGACGGGCGCAGGCTCGCGCTGGGTTGAAAAATGCGGCGTGATCTACCGCACGAACTTCTTGTGCTTCAACCGCTTGGGTTCCAGGGCGTCCGGGCCCAGGCGGCGCTTCTTGTCCTCTTCGTAATCCTCGAAGTTGCCTTCGAACCACTCGACATGTGCGTCGCCCTCGAAAGCGAGGATATGGGTGCAGATGCGGTCGAGGAAGAAGCGGTCGTGGCTGATGACAACGGCGCAGCCGGCGAAATCGACCAGCGCGTCTTCGAGCGCGCGCAGGGTTTCAACATCGAGGTCGTTGGTCGGTTCGTCGAGCAGGATGACGTTGCCGCCCTCTTTCAGCAGACGCGCCATGTGCACCCGGTTACGTTCGCCGCCTGACAGCAGCGAGACCTTTTTCTGCTGGTCGCCGCCCTTGAAGTTGAAGGACGAGCAATAGGCGCGGCTGTTCACCTGGGCATCGCCCAGCTGGATGATCTCGGCGCCGCCGGTGATTGCCTCCCAGACGGTATCACCGTCCTTGAGGTCATCGCGCGACTGGTCGACATAGGAGAGCTTGACCGTATCGCCGATCTCGATGGTGCCGGCGTCGGGGGTTTCCTGCCCGGTGATCATCTTGAACAGCGTCGATTTACCGGCACCGTTGGGGCCGATGACGCCGACGATGCCGCCGGGGGGCAGCGAGAAGTCGAGCCCTTCGATCAGTTGCTTGTCACCCATGTGCTTCGACAGGCCGTTGACCTCGATCACCTTCGATCCCAGGCGCGGGCCGTTGGGGATGACGATCTGGGCGCGGCCGACCTTTTCCCGCTCGGATTGGCTGGCCATCTCGTTATAGGCCTGGATACGGGCCTTGGATTTGGCCTGACGCGCCTTTTGCCCCTGCCGCATCCATTCCAGTTCGCGTTCCAGCGTCTTTTGCTTGGCCTTGTCCTCGCGCGCTTCCTGTTCCAGGCGCTTGGCCTTCTGCTCCAGCCAGGCGGAATAGTTGCCCTCGTAGGGGATGCCCCGGCCGCGGTCGAGTTCCAGGATCCAGCCGGTGATGTCATCCAGGAAATAGCGGTCGTGGGTGACGATCAGGATGGTGCCCTTGTAGTCGATCAGGTGCTGTTGCAGCCAGGCGATGGTTTCGGCGTCCAGGTGGTTGGTCGGTTCGTCGAGCAGCAGCATGTCGGGCGCTTCGAGCAGGAGCTTGCAGAGCGCGACGCGGCGTTTCTCGCCGCCCGAGAGGTTGGCGATATCGGCGTCGTCGGGGGGGCAGCGCAGGGCCTCCATCGAGACGTCGATCTGGCTGTCGAGATCCCAGAGGTTCTCGGCGTCGATCTGGTCTTGCAATTGCGCCATCTCGTCGGCCGTCTCGTCGCTGTAGTTCATCGCCAACTCGTTGTAGCGGTCGAGGATGTCCTTCTTGGCCTTGACGCCCAGCATGACGTTCTCGCGTACGGTCAGGTTCGGGTCGAGTTGCGGCTCCTGCGGGAGATAGCCGACCTTGGCGCCTTCGGCGGCCCAGGCCTCGCCGGTAAAATCCTTGTCGAGGCCCGCCATGATCTTCATCAGGGTCGATTTACCGGCACCATTGACACCGACGACGCCGATCTTGACCCCGGGGAGGAAGCTCAGGTGGATGTTCTCGAAGCATTTCTTGCCACCGGGGTAGCTCTTGGAAACACCCTGCATGTGGTAGACATATTGATAGGCGGCCATGTCGTGTCCTCTGGGTCGGGGAAAGTCGGGTTGGCCGGTGTGATAGCGAATGGCGAGGATGGGGGCAATCGCTGGCGTGACCGAAGATGACGCAGCTGTGCATTGTATCCGGCCTGGCCCCCATGCAGCATGAAGCGCGCGGTTTCGGGGATAGCGATGAGCGGTTTGACAGAGCTTATAGGCGGTTGGGCGCAGCCGGGGCGGGTCGGCTGGATCGGGCTGCGGCCCGAGCGGCGCGCGGCGCTGGTCGCGGTTGACGCGGTTCCTGTCGGGCTTGATGGTCTGGCGGGCGATCACGGGCGGCCCGGCAAGCGGGCGGTGACGCTGGTGCAGGGCGAGCATCTGGGTGCCATCGGGTCGTATCTGGGGCGCGGGGCGGTCTCTCCGTTCGATCTGCGGCGCAATATCGTGGTCGAGGGGATCAACCTGGCGGCGCTCAAGGATCGGCCTTTGCGGCTGGGCGGGGCGGTTCTGCGCTTGACGGTGATCTGTGCGCCCTGTTCCCGGATGGAGGAGACATTTGGCTCCGGCGGCTATTCGGCGGTGCGCGGTCATGGCGGCTGGTGCGCCGAGGTGTTGGAGCCGGGCCTGATCAGGCTGGGCGATGCGGTGCGGCCTGCCGATTGACAAGGCGGGACGCAAGCGCCAAGCAAGCAGTTCATGAGACAGGGTTTTCCATATGCGCGGCCCGGGCAGGTGATCGGGCTGTTTGGCGGATCGTTCGATCCACCGCATGCGGGGCATGTGCATGTGACGCGCGAAGCGCTGAAGATGTTCGGGCTGGACCGGATCTGGTGGTTGGTGACGCCCGGCAACCCGCTCAAGACACGAGGTCCGGCGCCGCTGGATCGGCGTATGGAAGCGGCCCGCGCGATGATGCGGCATCCCCGCGTGGATGTCACCGATATCGAGACCCATCTGGGCACGCGGGCAACGGCAGACACGATTGCGGCGCTCAGGCGGATTTATCCGCGGGTGCGGTTTGTCTGGCTAATGGGCGCCGACAACCTGGCGCAGTTGCACCGTTGGCAGGACTGGCGTCAGATCATGGAAACGGTGCCGGTCGGTGTGCTTGCGCGGCCGGGGGATCGGATCTCGGCCCGGATGTCACCCGCGGCGCGGGCCTATGCACCCTATCGGATCGACGGTCACGCGCGGCACCTGCTGGGGCGCTCGCAGGCTCCGGCCTGGTGTTTCGTCAATGTGCCGATGGTCGATGTCAGCTCGACCCGGATCCGGGCGGCGGGCGGCTGGTCAGCGGCGCAGCAGGGCCGAGGCAAGACCGGCGCCCAGGACCAGTGACAATCCCGCCCATGTCCACAGATCGGGCAGATCGCCGAACACTGCCCAGCCCAACCCGGTCGCGGCAAGAAGCTGGAAATAGACCAGCGGTGCAAGCCGGGTTGCCGGGGCATGGGCATAGGCCACCAGCAAGAGCAGGTTGCCCAGCATCGAGCCCAGTGCGCTGGCCAGTGTTAACCCCGCCACCTGTGGTGTGAAGGGGGGCAGGGCGGCGAGGCCAAAGGGCATCAGCACCAGTCCGGCAATGGCCAGCTGAGTGAGGCTGAGCGCCAGTGGCGAGCCCAGCGGGCTGAGCCAGCGCGACGCGGTCAGGAACCCGCCATAGAAACAGCCCGCCAGCAGGGCAAGCATCAGACCGGGTGAACCGCCGAACCCCGGGCGGACCACCAGCAATACGCCACAGAAGCCGAGCAGCATCAGGAGCGTTCGCAGCGCAGTCACGGGTTCTCGTAGCAGAAGAGCCGAGAGGGCATAGCTGAGGATCGGTCCGACAAAGAAGGCAGCAAAGACATTGGCCAGAGGCTCGGTCCTCAGGGCGGATTGTATCGACAGGATGCCACCGGCAAGCAGCAGCGCCCGAAACCAGATCCGCCAATTGGCGAGCAGACGCCATGCGGAGGTCGGCACGAAAGGCACCAGCAGCAACAACCCTAGCGTAAAGCGGGACCAGGCCACATAGATGGGCGCCGCCCCATAAGTCCCGGTCAGCAACTTGCCAGCCAGGTCCCCCGCGGGGATCAGCGACATGGCGATGAACATGATTCCGATGGCGCGGCCCATGCCCGCGCCGTAACATGATGAAAGCGGGGGCGAAATGCGAAACCACCGCTTGTGCGGCGCGGGTCACTGGGTTTTTATTGCGGCATGGTTGAAGTGATTTCCAGACGTGTTTTCCTTGCGGGGCTTGGCGCGGCGCTGAGCCATTCCGCGGCCTATGCCGAAGCCCCCGCATTGTCGCTGCGCCCACCGCTCAGACCCAAGGACGCGCAGGCGCTTGCCGGTCCCGAAGCGGTGTTGTCGGGTTCGGGCCTGTCCGGGCGCGTCGCCTTTGCGGTTGCCGATGCCGAGACCGGGCTGGAGCTGGAAACGGTCGAGCCGGGGCTGGCCCTGCCGCCGGCAAGTGTCGCCAAGGCGCTGACCGCGCTCTATGCCCTGGAGACACTCGGACCCTCGCATCGGTTCCGGACGCGGGTTCTGGCTGATGGGCCGGTCGAGAACGGGGTTCTCAAGGGCGATCTGATTCTGGCGGGCGGGGGCGATCCGACCCTGGATACCGATGCCTTGGCCGCGCTGGCGCGGGCACTGAAGGAGAGCGGATTGCGCGAGGTGCGCGGTGCTTTCAAGGTCTATGACGGTGCCCTGCCTGAGATTTACAGCATTGACCCCAAACAGCCCGAGCATGTGGGTTATAGCCCCTCGGTGTCAGGCATCGCGCTGAATTTCAACCGCGTGCATTTCGAGTGGAAGCGGGCTGGCAAGGGCTGGAGCATCAGCATGGACGCCCGCAGCAGCAAGATCAGACCTGTGGTTGCGATAGCCGAGATGAAGGTGGTGAACCGGGCGCTGCCGATCTATACCTATGAGCAGCGCCAGCGGATCGACAGCTGGACGGTGGCGAGCCAGGCGCTGGGCCAGGACGGTGCGCGGTGGCTGCCGGTGCGCAAGCCGGCGCTCTATGCTGGGGACGTGTTCCAGACGCTGGCGCGGTCGAACGGTATTGTCCTGGGGCGGGTCGAGGTCGTCAGGTCATTGCCCGCGAGCGCACGAATGCTGGTTCATCACGACAGTGCGCCGCTGGAAGAAATTCTGCGAGACATGCTGAAATACTCCACCAATCTCACCGCCGAGATGGTTGGGTTGGCGGCAACCGTTGCACGGGGCAAGCGCCCGGCCACGTTGCGTGCCTCGGCTGAAGAGATGACGGTCTGGGCGGCGGAGCGGTATGGCCTGCGCGGCTCGCGGCTGTTCGATCACTCGGGGCTGGGCGATGCGTCGCGGATGACGGCGCGGGATCTGGTGGCGGTTCTGGTGCAGGCGGGCAAGACCGGACGGTTGCCGCACCTGCTGAAGGATATCCCGATGCGCGATCCAAAGGGCCGCGTGCTCAAGGGGCATCCGATCAAGGTGGCGGCCAAGACCGGGACGCTGAATTTTGTCTCGGGGCTGGGTGGCTTCATGACCGGAGCGGATGGTACGGTGCTGGCCTTTGCGATCCTGACCGCGGATACCGACCGGCGCGCGGCGATCCCGCCCGAAGACCGCGAGCGCCCGGAAGGCGCGCGCGGCTGGAATGCGCGGTCGAAGAAGCTTCAGCAAGCGCTGATCGAGCGATGGGGCGCGATATACGGCAGTTGAGGCACGGGCCGCGCGTCAAGCGCCCGGTGCTAACCTTGCAAAGTGCTCTCAGACCACGTGACGGGCACGGGCGCCACGCTCGATGGCTGCGGCGTGCAGCCGGTCGATATTGAGTTCGTAGCGGATTTCCTCGAGCAGCCGAAGTTCGGTTTCAGCGAGGGTGCCGTCGGCGGCAGCGACGTCGCAGGCCAGGGCATAGGCGGTTTCAAACAGGCGTTCGGGCAGGTTGTCACGGACCAGGCCAAAAAGAGCGTCCAGCCCGTCCTCTTGTTCGAACAGGTCGAACACCACCTGGCTGACCTGTTTCATCCGGTCAATGTCGTAGTCGGCAAAAACCGGCAGCATGTTCACCGCCGACTGGATTTTGACCAGTTCGGCGGTGCGGATGTTTTCGTCCGAGGCGGAAATCGCCATCATGATCGCGACCAGGCAATCCTGCGGGGTCATCGGGTGGGTCGGTTGCTCGGTCATGATCGGTCCTGCCAATGGGGTTGCGTCGCAGGGCAGGATAGGGTTGGCGCGCGGGGGGTTCAACTCCTTGCGCGCCAGACGGTTTGCGGCAATCAGGCGCTGGCGGTAAAGCGATACTCGATCGCCTCGAAGCTGGCCGAGGCAAAGCCATAGGCAAAGCGCAGACCTTCGGGGCCGGCAACGGTGCCATGTTCCGCATCGCCGGGAATATAGAGCGCGACGCCCGGGCGGATCTCGTGCGGCACGCCGTCGATGGTGACGGTGCCCGAGCCTTCGAGGCCAAGGTAGAACTCTGGTGGCGTGTGGCGATGCGGGCGCAATTGGTGGCCCGGGCCGAATTCGGCAATGCCCAGCACCATGTCGCGCGGTGCGGTGGGCGTGCCATTGATCAGGGTCCGCCAGCGCACTTCGCCAAAGGTGGGGTCGGTCCCACCCGAGAGCGGGACATGATCGGCATGAATGGCATGCGGCGGATGCGGCAGGTTGCCGGGCTGGTGCAGCGGAGTGGCTGCGGTCAGATCGGCGGCGAAACTGTCGAGCATGTCGGTCATGATGGGCTCCTTCCCTTTGCGCCCTCATAGTCGTGCTTGCCGGTCACGCGCAATCGCGTAAAACTGCATCACATTATACGCTGAGGTTATGATATGGATCGCTTGCCAAGCTTCTCGGGACTGACGGCTTTTTACGCGGCTGCACGACGCGGAACACTAACCGCCGCGGCGGCGGAATTGAACGTCTCACAGCCCGCCGTTTCGCGCCGGATTGCCATGTTGGAGGCCGACCTGGGCTGTCCGCTGTTTGATCGTAGCCACAAGCCGGTTCGAATGACCCAGTCGGGCAGAGATTTGTTGCGGGCGCTGCAAGGCGGGTTTGGCCAGATCGAGGCCGCGGTGGCACAAATCAGACAGTCGGCACAGGGCAAGGTGGTGACGGTAACCGCGCCGTCAGGCTTTGTCGCGTTCTGGTTGATCCCGCAACTGGGAGATCTGGAGGCCGCCTTTGAGGATGTGACGATCAGGATTATAAGCCAGGAGTATGGCGAGGCCACCCGGCCAGGCGACATCGCAATCCGGTTCGGGCTGGCCGAGGGCGGCGGAGAGACGCGGTTGCTGGGCGAGGGTGTGTTTCCGGCCGCCAGTCCACTCTATCTGGATCGGCGCGAGATGAATGGCGACAGCTACGATTTCGCCCGCATGACCTTGTTGACGATGGAAACGGCGCGCAGTCAGTGGCATGACTGGCCAAGCTGGTTTCGCGCGGTCGGGGTGCCGATGCCGCACAAAGCCCGGGTTCTGGACTTCAGCTCTTATGCGATGCTGGTCAATGCGGCATTGGCGGGGCAGGGGGTTTGTCTGTGCTGGGACGGGGTGCTGGATCGGTTTCTGGAGGCCGGCGCGCTGGTCCGGCTGGAGGGTCCCGAGGCGGTATCCGCGCGCGGCTATTTCATCGCTGCGCGAGAGGGTTTGGCCGCTCCGCCGCATGTGCTTGGTATCCTCGACTGGATCGTCGAAAAAAGTCACAAATAGCGCGGTTTGGCACCAGCATTTATTGACTCATGCTGCACTGGCACAATAGGACAGCCGGGCCGGGCGCATGGGGCGCCCTTCCTTCCCCGATGGAGATTGACATGTCCGACTCGCGTGAACTCGCACTTGCGTCCAAGGCCTGGCCTTTTGAAGAAGCGCGTCGGGTGCTCAAACGCTATGAGAAGGCGCCGCCGGAGAAGGGGTATGTGCTGTTCGAGACCGGCTATGGCCCCTCGGGCCTACCGCATATCGGCACGTTCGGAGAGGTGGCGCGCACCACGATGATCCGCCGCGCGTTTCAGGAGATCAGCGATATTCCGACCCGGCTGATCTGTTTCTCGGACGATTTGGACGGCATGCGCAAGGTGCCGGCTAACGTTCCCAACCAGGACATGCTGCGCGAGCATCTGCAAAAGCCGCTGACCTCGGTTCCCGATCCGTTTGGCGAATACGAAAGCTTTGGCCATCACAACAACGCCATGCTGCGGCGGTTCCTCGATACCTTCGGGTTCGAGTACGAGTTCTATTCGGCGACCGAGTTCTACAAGTCGGGTCAGTTCGACGAGATCCTGCTGCGTGCGGCCGAACGCTATGACGACATCATGAAGATCATGCTGAAGTCGCTGCGCGAGGAACGGCAGCAGACCTATTCGATCTTTTTGCCGATCCATCCCGAGACGGGGCGGGTTCTGTACGTGCCGATGAAGGAGGTGAACGCCAAGGACGGCACCATCACTTTTGACGACGAGGACGGGCGCGAATGGACGCTGCCGGTGACGGGCGGCAACGTGAAACTGCAATGGAAGCCCGATTTTGGCGCGCGCTGGGCGGCGCTGGGCGTCGATTTCGAGATGTACGGCAAGGATCACTCGACCAACACGCCGATCTATGATGGCATCTGCCGGGTGCTGGGCGTGCCCGCACCCGAGCATTTCACCTATGAGCTGTTCCTCGATGAGAACGGGCAGAAGATTTCCAAATCGAGCGGCAACGGGGTGAGCATCGACGAATGGCTGACCTATGCCAGTTCGGAAAGCCTTGCCTATTTCATGTACCAAAAGCCCAAGACCGCCAAGCGGATGTATTTCGACGTGATCCCCAAGGCGGTGGACGAGTATCACCAGCAATTGCGCGCCTATCCGACCCAGGATCTGGCGGCGCAGCTGAACAACCCGGTCTGGCACATCCATGGCGGCGATGTGCCTGCCTCGACCCTGATCGTGCCATTCGGGATGCTGTTGAACCTGGCCAGCGTGTCGGGGGCCGAGGACAAGGAGGCGCTGTGGGGCTTTATCCGCCGCTATGCGCCAGAGGCCAGCGCCGAGAGCCATCCGGATCTGGATCAGGCGGCCGGGTTTGCGGTGCGCTACTTCAACGATTTCGTCAAGCCGACGCGGGTTTGCCGGGCGCCGACAGAGGCCGAGCGCGAGGCACTGGTGGAGTTGCGCGCGCAACTGGCCGCCTATGACGGGCCGGTTGAAGACGAGGCGCTGCAATCCATCGTCTATGCGGTGGGCCGTGACCGGTTCGACCCGCTGCGCGCCTGGTTCGGGGCGCTCTACGAGGTGTTGTTGGGCGCGTCGCAGGGGCCGCGTTTTGGCGGCTTCATCGCGCTCTACGGCATCCCCGAGACCATCGCGCTGATCGACAAGGCGCTGGCGGGCGAGCTGGTCTGAACCAGCCCTCATCAGCTCCTTGCGGAGCTTCTTCGGAAGGATGGCGGCGCCCGCTGGCGGGCGCCGCCATCTGTGATACTCTGTCCCCGACCAAGGGCATGGAGGTTGGTGTGACGATACCGGATGAAGACAAGTTTCAAGGTCGGATGCATGGTGAACAGCCCGAACCGAAAGACTCTGAAAACCTTTGGTGGCGGCTGCTGCACATGATCCTGATCGCGATCATGATCAATCTTGCCCAGACCATTCTGGCGGTGGTCACGGTGGTGCAATTCATCATAATGGCCGTCAGCAAAAGCCAGCCGAATGAACGGCTTGCCGATTTCGGAACCGACCTGGGTATCTGGATTGCCAAGGCAGCGCGGTTCCAGACAGCGGCCAGCAATGTCAAACCCTGGCCCTGGACCGACCTGGACTGATCCGGCGCGCTTTGCGCTTCGTAGTACTCCTCAGGGAAAGAGGAGACACACAATGCGTCAACTTCTGCTCATACTGGCCTGTTGTGTCGGTCTGGCGGGGCCGGCACAGGCCCAGAGCGACGAGATCGAGGCAGTCATCAATGACCAAATCAAGGCATTTCTAGCAGATGATTTTGCCAGAGCGTTTACGTTCGCCAGCCCGACGATTCGCAACATCTTTGGAACGCCCGAGAAGTTCGGTGCCATGGTACGCAACGGGTATCCCATGGTCTGGCGTCCCGCCGGCATTCGCTATCTGGGTTTAGAGGCGCGCGGCGGCGACCTATGGCAACTGGTGCAGGTAACCGATCAGCAGGGTCGCGCGCATCTCCTTGCATACCAGATGGTTAACCTGGAAAGTGGCTGGAAGATCAACGCGGTGCAGGTTCTGGAGACGCCGCCCCCCTCGGTTTGAGGCAACGTCACCGTCACGGTGCTATGAGCCGGGATTAATCCCTTTGTTCTACCCATTTGGCGCGTTCGGGTGCGGCCCGGACCCGTCACATGAAAGCGCGCTGACAGGTCGTCAGCGGCGCGATTGGGAAAGGGATTTGTATGAACAAGGCAATCACCGACGGCATCAACTTCATGCCGCCCGCCTTTCAGCTGGGCTTGAACGTGTGGTCAAGCGGCGACGGCACACCGGGGTCTGATACCTATGATGGGGCGCCGAATGCGGCCTTTGTCCCAGCTGATGCTGATTTTGGCGGCTGCTTGGAGTTGCAGAAGACCGCTTCCGTCCAAAAGCTGCGCTACATGGGGCAGACGCCGTTGCAGCCGGGCTGCTACTTGCAGATTAGGGTCCGGATCAAGGCGATCAGTGGAAACCTGCCCAGCGTTCGGGTCGCGGGATGGGCCGGTGCGGCAGGCGGTGCGCATGTCAGCGGCGTGACGGAACAGGGACCCTCTATTACGCTGACCAGCTATGGCGATGTGGTCGAGGTGACGGGCATCGTGGGGTCCGGCAATCGCGGTGGCGTCGACATGGTATGGGGCCGCTCTGCGCTTTTTGGTCATTTTGGCATCGACCTCGTTGGGGCGAACGGTGGTGTCGTTCGGATCGACGATATCGAGATTACCGACATCACCAGCGCATTCTTGCGAGATATGCTGAGCCAGGTTGACGTCCGCGACTATGGCGCGGTTGGCGATGGGATCACCGACGATACAGCCGCGTTCGAGGCCGCAGATGCTGCCGCCGGTGGGCGTCGCTTGTTCGTACCTGAGGGCAGTTACTTCCTGGCCGAAACGGTAAGTTTGGCGGCGGAAGTTGAGTTTGAGGGCACCTTGACGATGCCCACCGACAAGATGTTGCTGCTGACCAAGAGTTTTGATCTGCCGACCTATATCTCAGCCTTTGGCGACGAGGAGCTGGCCTTTCGCAAGGCGTTTCAGGCGCTGCTGAACGGATCGGATCACGAATCACTCGATATGGGTGGACGTAATGTGTCAGTTACCGCGCCCATAGACATGCAGGCGGCGGTTCCCAATCGGACCAGCTATTCGACCCGCCGGGTAATCCGAAACGGTCAACTGGTCGCTGTGGCTGGTCCGGCTTGGGAGACCGAAACCTTTACCTCGCAAGCGACTTATGATCCCAGCGATCAGCGCAAGCTAAGCAATGTGATCAACATCGCCAATATTCCGGTAGGGTCCTTGGTGACGGGCGCTGGGGTCGGGCGCGAAATATACGTTCGGTCAAAGAATGTGGGGGCCGGAGAAATAACGTTGAACGCGCCGCTCTACGATGCGGCAGGCACCCAGGTATTCACCTTTCGGAGCTTCAAATACATGTTGGATTTCAGCGGCTTCAGCTCGCTGTCGAAGTTTAACATGCAGAACATCGAGTTCCAATGTAACACCCATTGCAGTGCGATCCGTCTGGCGCCGTTCGGTTCGACCTTTGCGTTGTATGACTGTTTTGTCAGTCGGCCCAAGGATCGTGGCATCACCTCGATCGGCGGTGGCTGTCAGGGGATGCTTATCGACGGGTGTCAGTTCCTGTCTGCCGAAGAACCGCTCAATGTCCCGGATCGAACCAGCATCGGGTTCAACGCCAATGCAAACGATGTGAAGTTGCGTCATTGCCGCGCCACCAGGTTTCGTCACTTTGCCGTCATGGCGGGGCAGAATCACATGATCTTGGGCAACCACTTCTTTCAGGGTGATGCGGTCGCCAATGGGCCCCGCACAGCGGGTATCGTGTTGGTCGGAACCTATTCCAGCACCACCGTCGCCGAGAATTATGTCGACAACTGTTATCTGGAATGGACCAACGAACAGGACCCGATCCCTGATTTTGACGGCGGGTTTTCGTTCAGTGCGATGAGTATCACCGACAACATTTTCTTGTCGGGTGAGGTGGCACCTTGGTTCAGCTATATCGTGATCAAGCCGCACGGGGTCGGACACTTCATCAATGGCATGACCGTGACAGGCAACAAGTTCAGGTCGATCAACGGCTATATCGACCGGGCTGAGCGGATCGATACGAGCTTTGCTGGTCTCAACTTCGATCGAACCAAGGACTTGATCTATCAGGGCAACACCTATCACGGCGTCACTACGCGCAGCGCTAATCCTTTGCGGCTGGAATTCGAGCAGACCAGTGCGTCGGAAAACTGGTTGATAGAGACCAACGCAACATTGCCGTTCGGTGCCGAAACTCGGGGGGTCGATGGGGTGACGCCGCAGGGGCCGTTGGCCGCCTCGGACGGAGGCATTCGGTACCTGGCACCGTATGCGCAAGTACAGCAGGGGACTAGTCAGGATCAGCTGCGTTTGCGTTGGAGTGAGCCGGTTTCGGGCACCGTGTTGGTGACAGTTCGCGCGGACAAGTAGATCAGACAGACAGGGAATGACGGGGCCGCGATTGGCGGCCCCCTTTCGTTTAGAATTCGCGCCAAAGACTGAACTTGATGTTCAGCCCCCCAGGCAGATCGGATTTGTGTTCAAGGCCCAGTACCCATGTCTTGCCCTTTCCGCCATCGATCAGGAGTGAGGGTGTAACAGTCCAGAAAAGCCGGTGGTCCAGGACATAAGAGGTTTCAACCTGCAACATCGGATCGATGCGCCTTGCGGTGGATAGTCCGACAGTTAGATCGAGCTTGTAGATATCTGTGCGGGTGCCGCGGCGCTGCTCCCAAGCGGTGTCGATGGCCAGCCAGCCGTCACCCCACGACGTATGCACCCCCTTTCCGTATGATAGGGTGAGCTTGTGCATCATCGCCCAGTCGCCCAACCAGTGGTGCGCACCCAAACCCAGTTCGGCGGCAAACCGCCCCTTCGAGGCCTTGTCCCAGAGCGGATACCTTGCAAAGATGAGGGCGTGTCCGGTCAGGCCCGGTTGTTCGTTGATGTCGAGCCCGACTGTCAACCGTTCGGCCATGCCCCATTCGGCATAAACCGCCGTCTTGTAGTCATAGATGCCCTGAAATCGGTACAGGGTGGCCGAAACAGACGTGAAACCATGCCCCTTTTCTCGCAGCCACGCTCCTGCGGCTGCCGGTCCGGCGACGACGATGCAGAACCACAAGGCAAAGAGCACTTGTATCATTGCGACCCCTCCGTCGCAAGCTTGGCGGAGCTTGGTTAACGAACCGTTAGTGCGGTTGTGCCGCAGGAAGGGCTGAACTTTACCGTTGTGGGCGGGCTTGTCGGTGGTATGCTGCATTGCAGCATGGGGAATCGTCGCATGGGACATGTCATTACGGTCGCACAGCAAAAGGGCGGGTCTGGCAAGACCACGCTGGCAGTGAACTTGGCCGTTGCCTTTGCCCGAGCAGGCAAGCGCGTGGCGCTGATGGACACCGACCCGCAAGGTTCTGCCGGGCGCTGGTTCATGGCGCGTCTTGAGGCGGGCGGCGATCCAGGGCTGGAATTCTCGACGGCCTCGGCTTGGGGCGTTAGCTATGAGGTGCGCAAGCTGGCCAAGGACAATGACATCGTCATCATCGACACCCCGCCCAAGGCCGATAGCGACCTGCGCCCGGCCCTGCGTGAGGCTGATCTGGTGCTGATCCCGGTGGCGACCTCGCATCTGGACCTCTGGGCGGTGGAAATGGTGCTCTATCTGGCTGAGCGTGAGGACAAGCCGGCGCTGATGGTGATGACCCGCAACCGCCCCGGTACCCGGCTGGCGCTGGATGTGGTGGCCAAGGCGCATGAACTGAACGCCGAGCTGGCGCAATCGGCGATGGCAAACCGCGTGACCTATGCCGAAACGCTTGGCTACGGTCGCGCTGCACTGGAGGCCCCTAAGGGGCCCGCACATGCCGAAGTAACTGGTTTGATGCGGGAAATCGAAACCGCGATGGGGTTATGAGCGAGCGCAACCTGTGCTAGGCTGATCTTGCATTCGCAGGAGAAGCAATATGCCCAAGATCGTCAAAGCCGCCCCTGTGCAGACCGTTATCACTACCTTTGAGATGACGCCCGGCACCTGTCAGGACCTGCTCGAGGCGCTGACCGAGGCCTATGCCGATTTCATCTCGAAACAGCCCGGGTTCGTCGCGGCCGGTCTGCATGTGAACGATGCCCAAACCCGCATCGCCAACTATTCGCAATGGCAGCGGCGCGAGGATTTCCTTGCCATGCTGCGGACCCCCGAGATGCGCGAGCGCAACCGGCGCATCAACGAGATGTGTAAAAGTTTCGAACCGGTGATGTATGAGGTGGCCGAAACCTTCGACAGCGACTGAACCGGGGTGTGATCTGGATCAAGGATTGCGCGCCGCCGACGGGGCATAGTCGCTGTACCCAAACGGAGGCGCGACACATGTATCACAACATCCTTGTTCCGATCTCGTTCGATGCCGAACGCGATGTTTCCGGCCCGCTGAAGCTGGCACGGTTGCTAGCCACGCCTGAGGCACGAGTCACCCTGCTGCACGTGGTCGAACATATCCCTGCGTATGCGATCTCATATATGCCGACCGACTATCTGGCCGAGGCGCGCAAGGCGCTGAAGAAGGAGCTTGATGCGCTGGCTGCCCAATTGCCCAACGCCGCCGGCGTACTGATCGAGGGGCATTCGGGCCGTTCAATTCTGGATTGGGCCGAGGCCAACAATCCCGACCTAATCATCATCTCTTCGCATCGTCCCGGCATGCAGGATCTGCTGCTGGGGTCGACCGCGACTCAGGTGGTGCGCCATGCAAGATGCGCGGTGCATGTAGTACGCTGAACCAGTGAGTGCGATCCGGGTGAAATTTTCTTGCTAAAGGAGATCTATTGGGCAATCTATACACCTCATGATTGCCTCCCTCACTCTTCTTGCCGCATCGCTTCTTTTGCTCGGATGGTCCCTGCTGACCTTTGGCTCGATACTGACGCCGGCGCTGCTGGCGGCGACGCTGGGCGTGGTTATCGGGGTCGTTCTGGTGCTGCGTTTCAGACTGCGCAAAGCGCCAATCTGGATCATCATCGACGGCTCGAACGTGCTCTACTGGCGGGAAGAGACACCCAACCTGCAGACGGTGCGCCTATGCGTCGAAGGGTTGGTGCGCAATGGCTGGACCCCGCTTTTGTGGTTCGATGCAAATGTCGGCTATCTGGTCGGATCACAATACATGGGCCCGCACGAGCTGTCGCGGGCGCTGCGCTATCCGGCCTCTTTGATCAATGTGGCGCCCAAGGGGACGCCTGCGGATCCGCTGCTGATCGAGCAGGCCGGTGATCTGGGCGCCCGGATCGTGACCAACGATCGGTTCCGCGATTGGGTCGAAACCTATCCGCAGGTCGCCGACTCTGACCTGTTCCTGCGTGGCAGCGCCTCGGATCAAGGCGTGTCGCTACGTTTCGCCGAGGAGCCTGAGCGCAAGCGGGCCTAGGTCGCGAGATCTTTGGCGCTCAACCGCACCGCTCTGCCGAAACCCGCGTTCAGCAGGCCATCGGTGACGACGAAACGGACAAAGCGGAAATCACCGAAATCGGCATAAAGCCCCGCTTTGGGTCTCAGGGCCAGATAGCGGGCCCGCAAGGTATCGTGCTCGGATGTGCCGCGTAAGACCTGTCGCGCGGTGCAATGCAGGGTCAGGCGTGGATGGGTCAGCGGGTCACCCTTGCCGTCCGGCTCTCCGATCAGCAGGGCACAAGCCGGGGTCGTCTCCAAAGCGGCGGTATGGGCGGCAAGAGATTAAATCAGCGAGATGGGCATGCCTTGCGCATCGGTGGCCAGCGCGATGCGGCTGATCGAAGGGGTCAGGCTACCCGGTTTCAGCACCGCCAGCGCGGCGTGCCGCGCGGTGTCGATCAGGGCGCGGGCCTGGGCACGGGTTTCGGCATCGGCGGGCAGATACGGGTCGGTCATGATGGCTTCTTGCGCAGATAGGCAAAGCGATAGGCCAGCGCCACGCCGCCCGCCCCGCCGAGGATATTGCCCAGTGTGACCCAGAGCAGGTTCGACAGCGCCGCGCCGAATGTCACCCCGGCCCCGGCCAGCATGCCCTGCGGGATCAGGTACATATTGGCCACCGAGTGTTCCAGCCCCAGCAGGACGAACCCCGAGATCGGCCAGAGGATGGCCAGAATCTTGCCCGCCGCCGTGCGCGCGGCAAAGGTCAGCCAGACCGCGAGGCAGACCAGCGCATTGCAGAGCACCCCGCGCATGAAGGCCGCGCCGGGTTCCAGTGCCGCCTTGCCGCGCGCGATGGTCTGGGCGGTCTCGCCCATCGGCCCGTCCAGCAGGCCGGAAAGGCCAAAGGCCAGCGCCAGCCCGACCGCGCCCAGCAGATTACCCAGATAGACCAGGCCCCAGTTGCGCAACAGGGCGGACAGAGCGATCCGCCGGTCCACCGCTGCCATCACCATCAGCGCATTGCCGGTGAACAGCTCGGCGCCGCCAACGATGACCAGGATCAGCCCCAGCGAGAACACCACCCCGCCCAGGAATCGCGCCGGGCCTAAGCCCGCATCCGCGCCGGTCATCACCATCGTATAGGCCGCGCCGCCAAAGCCGATGAAAACCCCCGCCAGCACCGCAAGCGTCAGGGTCTGGGCGGCGCCAAGCCCGGCCTTGGCCACGCCTGCATTTTCCACCAGGCGGGCAATTTCGGCGGGTTTATAGGCATCTAGCCCGGTGGGGTTGGTATCGCTCATGTAGGCACCCTAGCCATGGTTGCGCTGCCTGTACATTGATGCCGATCAAAGGGCGGCTCAGTCCTCGCCCACGGTCAGCGTCACCCGGTCACCGGCAAACCAGGTGCGACCGTATTCCACAGGCTGCCCGTCGGGATCGACATTGATCCCTGTCGAGAACATCAGCGGCGCCCCCTCGTTCAAACGCAGGTGCAGCGCCTGGGTGGCGTTGGCGGGCCTGGCGGTCAGGCGGGTCGAGATCCGGGTGAAATCCGCGACCCCCAGCCGTTGCAGGGCGGCGGTGACCGAGCGCGTTTCGGTCAACACCTCGGGAAGCCCGGGGAAACGTGCGGCAGGAAACACGCTCTGGAACACGGCGATGGGCTGGCCATCGGCCAGTGACAACCCGTCATAGACATGCACGCGCGCGCCGTCGGGCAGGTTCAGCGCCTCGGCCTCGGCCGCATCGGCGGCACGGGTCAGCAGGGTCAGGATACGTTTGCCCGGAATGCGGCCCCCGGCGGCGATGTTCTTGTGAAACCGCACCCGCTTGCCGATGGCGTAGTCGGTGGGCCGGGCGGCGACAAAGACACCCGCGCCGCGCCTCGCATGCACCAGCCCCTGATCGGCCAGATCGGCCAGCGCCCGGCGCACCGTGTGCCGGTTGACGCCATGTGTCGCGGCCAGCTGCGCCTCGGTCGGCAGCTGGTCGCCTTCGCCATAGCGGCCTTCGGCGATGTCTTCGGTCAGGCTCAGCGCGATGGTCTTCCAGACGGGGATGCGGCTCATGTCATCAAAACTTCATCGTTGGGTGGATTGCGGGATGGGCGGTGACCCGCTAATATTTGTCTAGTTGTATAGGAAATGTAGACAACCGGGCCAAGGGGTTTTCATGGCGGATGAAGAAAAGGACACGGCGGCGCGGCAGGGCTGGATGGGCCTTCTGGCCCGCGCGCCCGAGGCGGCGCTGATGGCGCTGTGGGACCGGGTCGAGGAGCGCCCCGCCTATGACTGGTTGCGCCCGCCCGAGACCGGTGGCGTGATGGTGCGGGGTCGCGCCGGTGGTACCGGCGCCCCCTTCAACCTGGGCGAGATGACCGTAACCCGCTGCGCGCTGGCGCTGAGCGATGGCACGGTGGGTCATGCCTATGTACAGGGCCGCTCGCGGGCCAAGGCCGAGGCGGCGGCGCTGATCGACGCGCTGATGCAGACCGAGGCCGCCGACCGGATCCGCGCACGCGTGCTGGACCCACTGGCGGCCCAGATGGCCGAGCGCGCCGAAACCCGCGCCGCCCGGGCCGCCGCCACCAAGGTCGAATTCTTCACGCTGGTCAGGGGAGAGGATTGATGGACGGATCGGGCCTTTATGCCGGTGGCTTTCGCGACGCGCCTGTCGACGCGGCGCATGCCTTTCGCGCCGCGATGACTGCCATGGCGCGACCGGGGGACATTCGCAGGATCGCAGGCGCCGCGCCGCCCGCACCCCTATCCGTCGCGGCGGGCACATTGTTGCTGACGCTTTGCGACCCGGAAACGCGGGTGCATCTGGGTGGGGCGGCGGACAATGACGCGGTGCGCCAATGGTTGAGCTTTCACACAGGTGCGCCATTGGTCGATGCGGCAGAGGCCGATTTCGCGCTGGGCAGCTGGGATGCGCTGATGCCGCTGTCGCAATACCGGATCGGCACGCCGGAATATCCCGACCGCTCGGCCACGCTGATCGTTGAATGCGAAGCATTGGAGAACAGCGGAGCCGTGCTCAGTGGTCCGGGTATCCGCGACACGGCGCGCCTGTTGTTGCCGGATGTGGACGCGTTGCAGGGCAACGCGATTCTCTACCCGCTGGGTTGCGATTTCTTCTTCACCTGCGGCGACCGGGTTGCGGCCCTGCCGCGCAGCACCACCATTCGCGTGGAGGGCTAGGCCATGTATGTTGCCGTCAAAGGGGGCGAGCGCGCCATCGAAAACGCCCATGCCTGGCTGGCCGAGGAGCGGCGGGGCGATACGTCGGTCGACGAACTCTCCCTTGCCCAGATCCGCGAACAATTGAGCCTCGCGGTCAACCGGGTGATGGCCGAGGGCTCGCTCTATGACCCCGACCTGGCCGCGCTGGCGATCAAGCAGGCGCGTGGCGATCTGATCGAGGCGATCTTTCTGATCCGCGCCTATCGCACCACCCTGCCGCGCTTTGGTGCGAGCCGCGCGGTCGATACCGGCGCGATGGCCTGCGACCGGCGCATCTCGGCCACGTTCAAGGATGCGCCGGGCGGGCAGGTTCTGGGGCCGACCTTCGACTACACACATCGCCTGTTGGATTTCAAACTGGCCGCCGAGGGCGCGGTGCCGCCCGCGCCAAGCGCGCCCCCGCGCCGCGAGCCGACACCCCATATCACCGAGTTCCTGGGGCAGGAGGGGCTGATCCAGCCCGAGCCCGAGAGCGAGGCCGTGCCGCGCGACCTGACCCGCGAACCGCTGGAGTTTCCCGCCGACCGCGCCCTGCGCCTGCAATCTCTCGCGCGCGGGGACGAGGGGTTTGTGCTGGGGATGGCCTATTCCACCCAGCGCGGATACGCCCGCAACCACGCCTTTGTCGGCGAGCTGCGCATCGGGCGGGTCATGGTCGAGATGGAGGTTCCCGAACTGGGCTTCGCCATCGAGATCGGCGAGGTCGAACTGACCGAATGCGAGACGGTGAACCAGTTCAAGGGGTCCAAGACCGAACCGCCGCAATTCACCCGGGGCTATGGGCTGGTGTTCGGCCAGTCCGAGCGCAAGGCAATCTCCATGGCGCTGGTCGACCGCGCCCTGAGGTGGAAGGAGCTGGGCGAGGATAATCTGGGCGCGCCGGCGCAGGACGAGGAATTTGTGCTCAGCCATTGCGACAATATCCAGGCCACCGGGTTCCTGGAGCATATCAAGCTGCCCCACTACGTCGATTTCCAGTCGGAATTGGAACTGGTCCGCAAACTGCGCCGAGAGGCGGAAGAGCGCATCGCGCATCGGGAGGCGGCGGAATGATCTCAATCGCCTCCACCGTCTCCGCCGCCAAAGGAATCCCCGCCGAAATCGGACGAATGCCAATCTCCGCCCGGGGCGTCGGGATGGGTATGCGAGCGGTGTTCGCGGCCGTCAGACTCGGTCCAGATCCAAACGCCGCTGCCGTCTTGGCGAAGGGTGTCGCGCCGCCGTCGCCTCCGCGCCACATCTATCCAGCAGATCAGAATCGTAACAAGCAGCAATATCGCTGTGAAAACCATGTCCTCCAATGCGTCTCCTTTCAGAAGGCGGGGTCCTGAATGTCTGACTATAACTTCGCCTATCTCGACGAACAGACCAAGCGGATGATCCGCCGCGCCGTCCTCAAGGGGCTGGCGGTGCCGGGATACCAGGTGCCCTTTGCCAGCCGCGAGATGCCGATGCCCTATGGCTGGGGCACTGGTGGCGTGCAGGTTTCGGCCGCGACACTGACGCCCGAGGACCGGCTGAAGGTGATCGACCAGGGCGCCGACGACACCACCAACGCGGTGTCGATCCGCAAGTTCTTTGAACGCACGGCCGGGGTGGCGACGACCGAGGCGACGCAGGAGGCGACGGTGATCCAGACCCGCCACCGCATCCCCGAGGCGGAGCTGACCGAGGATCAGATCCTGGTCTATCAGGTGCCGATCCCCGAACCGCTGCGCTTTCTGGAGCCGCGCGAGATCGAGACCCGCAAGATGCACAGCCTTCAGGAATACGGGCTGATGCATGTGAAACTCTACGAGGATATCAGCCAGCATGGCGCGATCTCGACCGCCTATGCCTATCCGGTGCGGGTGGCCGATCGCTATGTGATGGACCCCTCGCCGATCCCGAAATTCGACAACCCGAAGATGGAGATGGCGGCGATCCAGCTCTTTGGCGCCGGGCGCGAGCAGCGCATCTATGCGGTGCCGCCCTATACCCGCGTGGTCAGCCTCGATTTCGAGGATTACCCGTTCGAGGCGATGAAGGCCGATCATCCATGTGACCTGTGCGGCGCCGGGGACAGCTATCTGGACGAGGTGATCATGGATGATGCCGGAGGGCGGATGTTCGTCTGTTCCGACACCGATTACTGCCGTTCCCGCCGCGAGGCGGCGGCATGAGC
This sequence comes from Ruegeria sp. BHSC223, assembly GCF_059613025.1. Classification (NCBI taxonomy): domain Bacteria; kingdom Pseudomonadati; phylum Pseudomonadota; class Alphaproteobacteria; order Rhodobacterales; family Roseobacteraceae; genus Ruegeria; species Ruegeria sp. BHSC223. The sequence continues at coordinate 284,913 of NZ_JBXWRR010000002.1, read as the reverse complement.
GCATCGGTCGGAACGGGGGAAAAAATTTCGACGAAATTTTTTGGACAGGATTTCGGAGAAATCCTGGGCGCGGGAGGTGAGGGATGAACCCTTTGTTGCGGGTCGCGGGGATCGAGAAGCGCTATGGCGCGCGGATCGGCTGCGCGGATGTGAGTTTCGATCTCTATCCCGGTGAGGTGATGGGGATCGTGGGTGAAAGCGGGTCGGGCAAGTCGACCTTGCTGAACTGTCTGGCGGGGCATCTGACGCCCGATGCGGGGCGGGTGATTTTTGACACCCGCCATATGGGGCCGGTGGATACGGTCACCATGTCGGAACCCGATCGCCGGATGCTGAGCCGTACCGACTGGGCCTTTGTCCATCAGCATGCCCGCGACGGGCTACGCATGTCGGTCTCGGCGGGGGGAAACATTGGTGAGCGGCTGATGGCGGTGGGCGACCGGCATTATGGCCGTATCCGCGCGGCCGCGCTCGACTGGCTGGATCGTGTCGAGATCGATGGCGCCCGGATCGACGACCGGCCTTCGGCCTTTTCCGGCGGCATGCAGCAACGCTTGCAGATCGCGCGCAACCTGGTGACCGGGCCGCGACTGGTGTTCATGGACGAGCCCACCGGCGGGCTCGACGTGAGCGTGCAGGCACGGCTTCTGGACCTTTTACGCGGGCTGGTGCGGCGGATGGGGCTGAGCGCCATCATCGTCACCCATGATCTGGCAGTGGTGCGACTGTTGGCCGACCGGTTGATGGTGATGAAGGACGGGCACGTGGTCGAGAGCGGGCTGACCGATCAGGTGCTCGACGATCCGCAGCATGGCTATACGCAACTGTTGGTGTCGAGCGTGTTGCAGGTATGACGGGCGCTGCCCCCGCGCCTTTGGCGCTCCCCCGGAGTATTTGGGGCGAAATGAAAGGGATTTGGGATGATCGACATCCGTGACGTGAGCAAGAGTTTCACGCTGCACAATCAGGGCGGCGCGGTGATCCGGGTGATGGAGGGGGCCTCTTTGCATGTGGCGCCAGGCGAATGTGTGGCGCTGACCGGTGCGTCGGGGGCGGGTAAATCGACCCTGATGCGGGTCATTTATGGCAATTACTTGGCGGCCTCGGGTTCTGTCCTTGTGGGCGGGCTGGACGTCGCCCGGGCCGAGCCGCGCGAGATCCTGCGGCTGAGGCGTGAGGTGCTGGGCTATGTCAGCCAGTTCCTGCGGGTTGTGCCAAGGGTGCCGACGGTCGAGGTGGTGGCCGAACCGCTTTTGGCGCTAGGCGTGGACCCCGAGGCGGCGCGGGCGCGGGCCGAGGCACTGCTCAGGCGGCTCAACATTCCCGAACGGCTCTGGTCGCTGAGCCCGACCACCTTTTCGGGGGGCGAGCAGCAGAGGGTGAACATCGCGCGCGGCTTTGCCCATGCCTATCCGGCACTGTTGCTGGACGAGCCGACAGCGAGTCTGGACGCGGAAAACCGGGCGGTGGTTCTGGAGCTGATCGCGGAGGCCAAGGTGCGCGGCGCGGCCATCGTCGGTATCTTTCACGATATCGAAGCGCGGGCGCGGGTGTGCGACCGGGTGGTCGATGTCTCGGGTTTTACGCCAGAGGCAGTGGCATGAAGCAGGTGCCGGTCATCGCTGTGGTGGGCCCTTCGGGTGTAGGCAAGGACAGCGTCATGGCCGCACTTGCCGCGCGCGATCCGGGATTTCGTCTGATCCGGCGGGTGATCACCCGGCCGGACCAGGCGGGCGGTGAGGTGTTCACCGGCGTTTCGCAGCAAGATTTCGACGCGAAGCGTGCGGGTGGTGTCTTTGCCCTCAGTTGGCAGGCACATGGGTTGAGTTATGGTGTCCCGATGCCCTCGGATGAAGAGCGTGCGGGCGCAAGGGCGCTGCTGGTCAACCTGTCGCGCGCAGTGCTTCTGCAAGCGCAGGGCGTGTTCCACCCCTTTTCCGTGTTGTCCCTGACGGCCCGGCCCGAGGTGCTGGCGGCGCGGCTGGCCGCGCGCGGGCGCGAGGATGTGGCCGATCAGGCGCGGCGGCTGGGGCGTGCCGACATGGCCCTGCCCGCGGGGCTGCGCCGGGTGATCACGATCGACAATTCAGGCCCGCTCGACGACACCGTCGAGGCGGTTCTGGCCCATCTTCAGCGGGAAAGTGCATAGCGATGGATCAGGTAAAACCGGCCATCACCGGCCTCGCCCACCAGCGCCAGATCACCCAGGGTGAAGGGCACCGGCAGCAAGGGGCCGAGCCGGTCCTGCAACAGGGCCTGTGCCCGCGCCAGCAAGTCATCGTCCAGCCGACCGGTGAGGGTAATGTGAAAACGGAACTGGTCGAGCACGTAAGGATAACCCCATCGGGTCAGATGCGCGTCTTGCGCCGGGGTCAGCCGGGCGGCGCGGCGGCGCTCCAACTCCTGCGGCGTGGCGGGCGCGCGAAAGCGGTCCAACTCGGTGACGCAGGCCGCCGCCAGCGCGTTCAACTCGGTCAGGTCCCCCACTGGGCGCAGGGCAAGGAACCGGCCGAGCCGGGCGATTTCCAGCCCCGCCAGCATCACCGCCGGGCGGCAGGCGGCCAGCGCCGCGCAGGCCCGGTGCAGCGCATCGGCATCCTGCCCCTCGGCCAGGCGAAACGGTGGTTTCATCGTCGCATGCAGCCCATATTTGCGCGGCGTCGCGGTCAGGACGGCCACATCCAGACCGGTACCCTCGGGATGTGCCAGTTCCTGCCCGGTCTCGACGTCCCAACCCAGCCAGGCGGCACCGAACCCTGTCCAGGCCTCGGACGCAGGTGGCAGGAAATAGATCGCGTATCGCAGGAATGTCACATTGGCCTCCTATGTCGTGGCCTTCACCCATGCCCCAACCAGATGAAGTTCAGATGACAGATGAAATGATCCTTGCCAATGCCACGCTGGTTCTGCCCGGCGAGACCGTAACCGGCAGTCTGCGGGTGGTGGATGGAACCATCGCCGAGATCGACCAGGGCGCGCGCGTGCCCGCCGGGGCCGTCGATTGCGGCGGCGATATGCTGGCGCCGGGGTTGGTGGAGCTGCATACCGACAATCTGGAGCGCCATATCCAGCCGCGCCCCAAGGTCGACTGGCCCCATGCCGCCGCCATCCTGGCGCATGACGCGGAACTGGCAGGTACCGGCATCACCACCGTATTCGACGCGATGCGGGTTGGCTCGATCCCTTCGGGCGCCGGACGCTATCTGAAATACGCCCGCAGCCTGTCGCGCGAGCTGTGGCAACTGCGCGAGGCGGAGGTGCTGAAGATCAGCCATTTCCTGCATCTGCGGGCCGAGGTCTGTTCGGAAACGCTGGTCGAGGAACTGGACGAGTTCACGCCCGAGGACCGGGTCGGGCTGGTTTCGCTGATGGATCACACGCCGGGCCATCGGCAATTCCGCGACATGGCCAAGCTCGAAGCCTATATGAAGGGCAAGAATGCGATGGACGACGACACGTTCCTGCAACATGTCAGCCATCTGAAAATGCTGCGCGACCGCAATGGCAACCGGCACGAGGCCGAGACGGTCAAGGCAGCCGCGCGGCTGGGCTCGGTGCTGGCCAGCCATGACGACACCACGCCCGAACAGGTGGCGGTATCAGCCGGTCACGGCATCCGGCTGGCCGAGTTTCCCACCACGATCGAGGCGGCCGAGGCCTGCCATGCACATGGGATAAAGGTGATCATGGGGGCGCCGAACCTGATCCGGGGCGGGTCGCATTCTGGCAATGTGGCGGCGTCGGAATTGGCCGAACGCGGCCTGCTCGACATTCTCAGCTCGGATTACGTGCCATCGGCCCTGTTGTTGTCTGCGCTGCGTCTGGGTGAGTGCTGGGGCGACATGGCGCGTGGCCTGGCCACGGTGACACGCGCACCGGCGCGTGCGGTCGGCTTGGATGATAGGGGCGAGATCGCGCCGGGGCTACGCGCCGATCTGATCCGGTTCCGCATGCGCGAAGGGGTGCCAGCGTTGCAATCGGTCTGGTCGCAGGGGCGCCGGGTGGCCTGAGCGCTCAGGGCCGGACAAATTTCGCCTGTCCGGGCGCGTGCTGCACAGGGACCTGAGCCTCCATGCTGGCCGAGGCCAGCGTGGTGCCGCAGGCGACACCGTCCAGATCCGCGTCGTTACGCAGGTGATAGCCAGGTTCGCCGCGCCGCGCCTCTGGCAGACCCGCGAGAGCCGCGACTTCGCACCCGGCCAGCGCAGCGATATGGCGCAAGGCCAGTTCTGGCGGATAGGGGCTGGTACGAATGTAGACACCAAAGGCCGTCGATCCCGCGATCACCGGCAGGCTGGCCAACAACAACAGGATGCGCAGGGGCGACAGCGCCTTTGCGCGGGTGCGTTCGGCCCGGCGCTGACGCCGGGTCTGCTTTTTCGAGACCTCGGGATAGAGCGCCTCTCGGATGGCTTGCAACTCGGTCATGGGTGGATCGTGACACCTGAATATGGCGGCGGCATGGCGCGCAAAGGTCAGGATCGGGAAGTTATTCTAAGTACTTGAAATAATAGCAACAATAAACAATGGCTCCGTACTTGTGCCCTGCCTTGCGTCACCACATCTATCACCTGGTTTCAACCCATGCTCAAAGGAGCACCCCCATGCGCAGCCTTATCCTTGCTGCAACCCTGCTATCCGCCGCGATCCCTGTTCTGGCTGACGAGGTGACCGGTACTATCCTCGCCTTCGACCGGGTCGATAGCCTGATCGTTCTTGAGGACAAGACCATCTGGTCGCTGGAATTCGTTGACGAGATTCCAGAGGATCTGGCCGCCGGGGACGAAGTCCATATCGTTTTCGAAAGCGCGGGCGAGGACGGAATCACCAAGATCAACGCCATTCACCGCAAGTGAGAAACCTGTCCCGAAGCGGTCTTGCTCGCTTCGGGATACACATCCGCGCCAAGGAATGATGGCGATCCCACGAGGACTCGAACCCCGAACCTGCTGATTAGAAGTCAGCTGCTCTATCCAGTTGAGCTATGGGACCACTTGGCGCCTGTTATGCCACGCAAACATGGGGGGTCAAGCGGCCCCGCGCAGATCGAGGGTCATGAAGGTGGACCAGGGATCCTCGGCATACCCTTCGAAGGGGCCGCATTCGGCGAAACCATAGGTTTCATAAAGCCGCCGGGCCGGCAGGAAATCATCGGTCGATCCGGTTTCCAGATAGATGCCGGAGGCGCCTTGGTTGCGGGCATGGTCGAGCAGGAATTCGAGCATTGCGCGTCCCGCGCCCGTGCCGCGCGCCTCGACCAGGGTATGCATCGATTTCAGCTCCAGCGCGCCGCCCGACAGGGTTTTGAGCGCGCCCATTCCAATTGCGGGGCCCGCCTGACGCAGCAGGAAAAACGCCACGTCGGGGCTGTCCAGTCCACTGCCATCCAGCACATGACAGCTTTCCTCGGGTGATTGAGACGCCATCAACGCCACGTGCCGCGCGATCAGCGCCGCCGCCTCGGGCGCGGATGGGCTGGCCCGCTCTATGGTGAATTCGGACAAAGCGCCCTCAGTGGGTCCAGGGGCCGCGCCGGTCGGTAGCGAAATTCTCGCCATAGCCGCGTGCGCGCAGGTTGGGCTTGCGCTTGTGCGGCTCTGTAACAGTAACCTCGATCCCGTGCGACTTTGCGTAATCCAGCGCCTCTTCCTTGGTGTCGAACCGAAGCCGGACCTGGGACTGCGTGTCGCTGGACGAGGTCCAACCCATCAGCGGATCGACCTCACGTGCCGAACCGGGGGCGTATTCCAGAACCCATTTGCGGGTCTTGGCCATGCCCGAGGTCATGGCATTCCGGGCGGGCTGGTAGATCCGTGCGCGCATCATGTACTCCGTCGTCTTCGGCTGGTTCCTATATGCGCGGATCGGCGGCATCGGGCAAGGCGGTTTTCCGCGACCGCTCGTCACCTTGGGCCGGCGGCCAACACAGAGCCGGGCGTCACACCCGGGGTCCCCTCTGGCAGGCCGTACAGCGGAAAGGCGCCGGGGCGTTTGAGCGAGGCGGCAAAGCCCCCGGACCTGTTGGAAGGTGCATGAATTCGTTCGGGCAATCGGCAGGCGTGCCCGTTTGGTGCCGCTGGTCCTGACCGACCCGGCCCAGGAACAATTGGTTTTGCAGAGGTGTGGAAAGCGGGGCGTCGCTCAACCGGCGGACCGTCGGTGCGCTGCGTGGCCAATTCCCGTTCCAAAAAACGAGAAAGCCCCCAAATCAGGGGGCTTTCCGTTAAGTTTCATGGTACCGGTGACACGCGTCGCGTTCACCCGTTGCCTGCGCTGGCTTAGGCCAGTTGCAGGTTGGTCGCGCTCTGGCGACCGTCGCGACCTTCTTCCATGTCAAAGGTCACGGCCTGACCGTCATCCAGCGAACGGATGCCTGCGCGTTCCAGTGCGGTGATGTGCACGAACACGTCCTTGGAACCGCCCTCGGGCGCGATGAAGCCGAAGCCTTTAGTTGCGTTGAACCATTTCACAGTGCCATTGGCCATTGTGATGTCTCCATTATGTTTCGTTGCCCGCGGAATGCGGCAACCCGGCCTGTCAGTTCGAAATCGAGGACTGTGGCCATATTGGAGAACAGTAGGTCGAGATAGAAATACGTAGCATGCTGGACATGGTCCCTTGTGGCACACAAATCAAGGGAATTCGCCTGAAACAGCAAAAGAATCTCGGGGCGTCGCTGGACACCGGCGTTTTGTCGGGTGGAAAGCGACCTCAGGTCTCCAACCCGTCCAGTTGCCCCTGTGGGCTACGGACCGCGCTCGCCAGCGCATCGGCCAGATGTTGGTGTGACGCCGGTAGGACGGGGCAGCGCGAGCAGATATTGGGCTGTGGCGCAAGCCCCGCCGCGCGCTGGAACACGCTTTGGGCGGCCTCGGTCTTGCCGTCGGCCTGCAAGGCGAGCCCGCGCAGGACATACATCGCCCGTTCCTTGGGTCGGGTATCCGCCGCAAGACGTGCATCCTCGGCGGCCAGATCATAGCGGCCGCCACAATAATAGGCCGCCGCGCGCAAGAAGCGTCGATACGGGATCATCGGATTGTGCACCTGCCGTTGCAGCAACAGTCCAAACTTCTCTGCGGCCTGATCGAACTCTCCCTCTACCATCAGGATATGCGCTTCGAGTTCGTGACTTTCGGCATAGGCCGGGTTCAGGTCGCGACTTCGGATCAGATCGGCACGCGCGCCCGCCACATCCGACAGGCAGTTGATTCGATATAGACCGCGTGTCCAGAACACATAGTCGCTGCCGGGGTTCTGTTCGATCGCGGTATCAAGCTCGTCTGCCAGTTCCGTCAGCAGGTCCTGGGACAGGCGCCTGTAGCGCGCGGAATGCGTCATGATCTCGGCCTCGGTGCGCATCGCCAGCGACACGCCGTCGCGCGGGTTCATCCGGATCGCGCGTTTCATCAGTCGCAGACCGTCGATCCAGTCTTCGTAGGTCAGCCGGTAATAGGCATTGGCCGCCCGCGCCCGCAGTTCCGAGACGCTCAGCTCCTCTTCGGGGATATGGGCCAGGCGGTCGCCGTCAAAGGCGTTGGTCTGGATGCGCAGATCGGCCTCGGCGCGTTCCAGCACCACGTCGCAGAAATCGAAAATGTCGGCCGTTTCGCGGTCATAGCTTTCGGACCAGACCGGCCGCCCTTCGGAGCGCAGGACCAGTGACAGGCTCAACCGCCCGCGCCCGCCCGCGACGCGCAGCCTGCTGCGCAGGTCATAGGTGGCGTTCTCGACAGGCCGGTTCGCGGCGTCCAGCACGACGACACCCTGCCGCCGGGACAGGCGGATCACCAGCTGATCGTGCAGGTCGCCCGCCAGTGCGGCGGTTTCGGCATCCAGCGGGGCGTATTCGATGGCGGCTATCGCGATCGAAGTGATCTGGTCCGGGTCGATCTTGCGCTTGTGCTTGGGCCGCCACTGATACAGCCGCACCGGCTGGGCGATGTTTTTCAGCCGGAACGTACCGGCATCCTTGAGGTCACTTGCCAGCGGGCCGGACAATTGCCGGAACAGGTCTTCGGATACCATCAGCCCGCCAGGGGGTGCCTCGGCCTCGATCCGCTGCGCGATGTTCAGTCCCGAGCCATAGAAATCCTCGCCATCCGAGACGATCTCACCGATATGGGCGCCGATTCGCAGTTTCAGCGGGGTCCCGGCCTGGAGCTTTCTCTGTATATTCATCGCGCAGTCGACGCAGGCGGCGACGCTGCTGAAAGAGATGATCCAGCCGTCGCCAAGGCGTTTCAGAACGCGGCCCGAATGGGCTGCGACAACAGGCTCCAGCATGTCCACTCGCAGGCCTCGGACCGCGTCGATCGTCTGCTGCTGATCGGCCTCCATCATAGCGGAATAGCCGACGATATCAGCGAACATCAGGACGGCAAGCTGGCTGTGCATCGGCTCTCCTTGTCGTGTCGTTCAAGTCTATGGGATCGTGGCCTGCTGTAAAGTGTTCGGCTCAGTAGACCGTGCCAGCTCTCCCAGATGCGAGGGCCGTGCCCGCAGAAACGCCAACAGCCGCGCTGGATAGCCCTCGGGCGGGGCATCCCGGACCGAAGGGCGCGCTGCCACCGCTGCGCGCCAGCGCGCCATGCCCTCGTCCTCGGGCATCAGGTCGAACGTGCCCAGCGTCTCGAACGTGTCGAGATAGCGGAACACCGTACCCCAGACCCCGTCGATCATGTGAAACCGCTCGCCCGCGAAAAACGGACCTTGCACTTCGGGCGCCACCCGCGCCAGCCGGTCGCGCAGGGCCTGCCTGCGGCTCTCGAAGGTCGGGGCATCGGAGGCGTTATAGAACCCCGCGATCTCGGCCAGCGTGGCCGAGGCATATTCGACCCACGCCCGGTGCCGCGCCTTCTCCAGCGGGTCGTCGGGATGCAGCGAACCGGGGGTGATTTCGTCCAGGTATTCGACGATCACCTGGCTTTCGAACAGCACCCTGTCGCCGGTTTCGAGCACCGGTACACGGCCCAGCGGCGACAGGGCGCGGAACCAGTCGGGCTTGTCCGACAGGTCGATATAGCTGCGTTTGTGGGCAATGGCCTTTTCGCTCAGCACGATCACCGCGCGCTGCACATAGGGGCACAGGTGATGGCTGATCAGATGCAGGTCGGTCATGGGAACCTCATGTGGATGCAGTTGCATGTAGATGATCTGGATATTCTTGATTGAAAGTCAATGCACATGCATTTACTTTCTCCACATGAGCAAACCCACCCCCGATCCCTTTGCCGTCTGGCTGCCGTTGGCCCGTGCGCACAAGGCCATACTGACCCATGTCGAGGCGGCGTTGAAATCGGCGGGCCTGCCGGGGCTCGACCGTTACGACATCCTGTGGGAGCTGGAACAGGCCGGGCCCGAGGGCCTGCGACCCTTCGAATTGCAGGACCGGCTGCTGCTGCCGCAATATGGCGTGTCGCGGCTGGTCGACCGACTGGCCCGCGCCGGGCACCTGGCCCGCAGCGCCTGTGACGGGGACGGACGCGGGCAGGTTCTGGTGCTGACGCCCGAAGGCGCGCGGGTGCGCGCCGCCATGTGGGCGGTCTATGCCGCCGCCATGCACGAGGCCATCGGCGATCACCTTGCCCCGGGCGAGGCGCGCCGCCTGGCGGAACTGCTGAGCAAGCTCACCCGCCCCGGCGACGCGTCTGAGCCGTACCAAGACACTGGACAGGCAGGCCCTTCCACGTCCTAATCCGAGTTGGTGCAAGGGTGCGCCGGATCGGGGACCCGTCCACATGGCAAGACAGATCGCGGCCATACTCTCGCTTGACGTGGTGGGGTTCACTGCCCGTATGGCCGCGAACCCCGACACCACGATGGCCGAACTCAACCAGATCTTCGAGCAGGTCATCCGCCCAAGCGTGAAGATCGGCAATGGCCGCATCTTCAAGCTGATGGGTGATGGCGCGCTGGTGCGCTTCGGCACCGCGACCGAGGCAATTGCCACCGCGCACGCAATTCAAAAGGCGATGCTTGGCAAGCCGGTGCAGCTGCGCGCGGGTGTGCATGTGGGCGACGTCACCATCAATGGCGAGGATGTATTCGGCGACGCGGTCAACATCGCGTCGCGGCTTCAGGCGGCCGCCTCGCCCGGTGGCTGCCTCATCAGCCGCGTGACCCGACAGATCGCGGGCGGCACCGTCGGCATTCCACTGAAATCCGAAGGCGCTATGAGCCTCAAAGGGCTTTCTGCCCCGCTCGAAGTCCTGTCGCTCGACCTGTCGGGCGCAGATGACCAAGCCGAACGCGCGCGCCAATCCGCGCGGCAGGTGATCCGCTTTGCCACCTCGCGGGACGGAACCCGCATCGCCTGGACCGAAACCGGCAAGGGCCGGACATTGGTCAAGGCGCCCAACTGGGTGCAGCATCTGGAATACGACTGGACGCAGAACCCGATGGATGGGTGGCTGCCTCATCTGAGCAACCACTATCGGTTGATCCGGTGCGACGGGCGCAACAACGGCTTGTCGGACCGGGGCGTTCAGGATGTGTCGTTCGACCGCTTTGTCGACGATCTGAAAGCGATGTTCGACGCAGCGGGCCTGGAACGGGCACCTGTGTTCGGCGTATCGCTGGGGGCGGCGGTCGCCGCGGCCTTTGCGGCACGCCACCCCGATCGGGTATCCAGCCTGATCCTGATGAGCGGTTTCGTCAAGGGATTGGGTAAACGAAACCGGCCGCAGGACCTGGCGCTGGGGCAGGCGATGAGAGAGCTTGTGCGTGACAACTGGGACGATGGCTATCCCTCGGGCCGGCACCTGTTTGCCCAGGCCTTCTTCCCCGAATCCAGCCCGCAGGATCAGGACAGATACGCCCGCTTCATCAAGATGGCGATGACCCATGCGGATTACCTGCGCGTTGGTGATTCCGTCGACGTGGTCGATATCGAACCGCTGCTGCCCGACATTTGCTGCCCCGCGCTGGTGCTGCATTCCGACCGCGAGCGGCTGCATTTCCGGGACCAGGGCCAGCGCCTGGCCGCCGGTATCCGCAACGCGCGCTTTGTCAACCTCGATACCGCCAACAACACCATGCCCGATTACGACCCCGAATGGCCCAGGGCGCTGCGCGAGATCGAGGATTTTCTCTCCACCATTCCCGACGAGACCGCGCCCGGCTGATGCCAGTTTCCGGCATCAGCCCGCCACACCCCCTTGAACCGGAACAAAAACGGACCAAGATCGGGGGCGAAAGGAATCCCCCCGATGCCCTATGCCCATTCCGACAAGTCCGAGGCGCTGATGCATGCCCCCGCGCCGGACGTGAAGGCGCGCCCCAAGCTCGAAGGCGGCCGCCGCTTTGTCATGCAGACCGAGTTCCAGCCGGCGGGCGACCAGCCCACCGCCATCGCGGAACTCTCGCAGGGTGTCAACGAGGGCGAGCGCAACCAGGTCCTCTTGGGCGCGACCGGTACGGGCAAGACCTTCACCATGGCCAAGGTGATCGAGGAAACCCAGCGCCCCGCCATCATCCTGGCCCCCAACAAGACGCTGGCGGCGCAATTGTATGGCGAATTCAAAGGCTTCTTCCCCGATAACGCGGTCGAATACTTCGTCAGCTATTACGATTATTACCAGCCCGAAGCCTATGTGGCGCGCTCGGACACCTACATAGAAAAGGAAAGCCAGATCAACGAACAGATCGACCGCATGCGCCACTCGGCCACGCGGGCTCTGCTCGAACGCGACGATGTGATCATCATCGCCTCGGTCTCCTGTATCTACGGTATCGGCTCGGTCGAAACCTATGGCGCCATGACCCAGGACCTCAAGGTCGGCGGCGAATACGACCAGCGCCACATCATCGCCGATCTGGTAAGCCAGCAATACCGCCGCAACGATCAGGCGTTCCAGCGGGGCAGCTTCCGGGTGCGCGGCGACAGTCTTGAGATCTGGCCCGCCCACCTCGAGGACCGCGCCTGGAAACTCTCCTTCTTCGGCGAGGAGCTGGAGGCGATCACCGAGTTCGACCCCCTCACCGGCCAGAAAACCGACACGTTCGACCAGATCCGCGTCTATGCCAACTCGCACTACGTGACACCCAAGCCGACGATGCAGCAGGCCATCATCGGTATCAAGAAAGAGCTGCGCCAGCGGCTCGACCAGCTGGTGGGCGAGGGCAAGCTCTTGGAGGCGCAACGCCTCGAACAACGCACCAATTTCGATCTGGAGATGCTCGAGGCCACCGGCGTCTGCAACGGGATCGAGAACTATTCGCGCTATCTCACGGGGCGCGCGCCGGGTGAGCCGCCGCCGACGCTGTTCGAATTCATCCCCGACCATGCCATCGTCTTCGCCGACGAATCCCATGTCTCGGTCCCCCAGATCGGCGGCATGTACCGGGGCGACTACCGGCGCAAGTTCACGCTGGCCGAACACGGCTTCCGCCTGCCGTCGTGCATGGACAACCGCCCCCTCAAGTTCGAGGAATGGGATGCCATGCGTCCGCAATCGGTCTTTGTCTCGGCCACCCCTGCCGCCTGGGAGATGGAGCAATCGGGCGGCGTCTTTACCGAACAGGTGATCCGCCCCACCGGTCTTCTCGACCCGCAGGTCGAAATCCGCCCCGTCAGCATGCAGGTCGACGACCTGCTGGACGAGGTGCGCAAGGTGGCCGCCAACGGCTATCGCACCCTTGTCACCACGCTGACCAAACGCATGGCCGAGGATCTGACCGAATACCTGCACGAACAGGGCATCCGCGTGCGCTACATGCATTCCGACATCGACACGATCGAACGGATCGAGATCCTGCGTGACCTGCGCCTGGGCGCCTTTGACGTGCTGGTGGGCATCAACCTGCTGCGCGAGGGGCTGGATATTCCCGAATGCGGCCTGGTCGCCATTCTCGACGCGGACAAGGAAGGCTTCCTGCGCTCGGAAACCTCGCTGATCCAGACCATCGGCCGCGCCGCCCGCAACGCCGATGGCCGCGTCATCATGTATGCCGACCGCATCACCGGCAGCATGGAACGCGCATTGGGCGAGACCGACCGCCGCCGCGCCAAGCAGATCGCTTACAACGAGGCGCACGGGATCACCCCCGCGACGGTGAAAAAGAATGTCGAGGACGTGCTGGCCGGCCTCTACCAGGGCGACACCGACATGTCCCGCGTGACGGCCAAGATCGACAAGCCGCTGCATGGCGGCAACCTCGAGGCCGTGCTGGACGGTCTGCGCGCCGACATGCGCAAGGCCGCCGAGAACCTCGAATTCGAAGAGGCCGCGCGTCTACGCGACGAGGTCAAGCGGCTCGAAGCGGTCGATCTGGCGGTGTCAGACGACCCCATGGCCCGGCAATGGGCGGTCGAGAAGGCATCAGAGGAGGCGGTGAAGTCCAAGGGGCGGAGCACCGCCGGGCGTCCTGGGCAGCGGGGCGGGAATGTGAAGCGGAGGGGGCGGTGACTATGTTGAAGAATGCAGAGGCTTTTAGTCGTCGAGCGTGGGCCAAAGCACCAAGTTGGCCGTGTCCAAAATGCAAAAATGGCACTTTGATCAAACAGGATGAACTCTCCAAAGATATTGAGCACGGATGGTCCGAAGATGCGCATCGCCATGAGGCATGGGAACCCGAATGGGTGTCTGGCGCATTTTTCTGGACTATGTGTTGTTCATCCCAGGATTGTAGGCACTTTGTTATTGTCACTGGTGAAACGGAGGTCGATTGGGATATTCAGGACAATGGCGCTGGGTGGGAACAGATTTGGTTGACATACTTTGTGCCACGCTCGTTTAGTCATGCACCACCGATTTTTGTTATCCCAGAGAAAACCCCAGACAATGTTAGGGCTTTAGTTGAGGCGAGTTTCCATCTTTTTTGGGTTGATGCAGCGAGTTGCTTGAATAGGATTCGAGTTTGCATTGAAGAATTGTTGACAATTGAAAAAGTTGCGCGATTTAGAATATCCAACGGGAAGCGCAAGATAATTCCCCTTCACAGTCGGATTCAGGCGTTCAAGGAAAAGAATAACCAAGTTGGTGAACTCCTGATGGCGTTAAAGTGGCTCGGAAATGATGGTAGTCACTCAAATGCCAGAGCTAAACAGATTGAGCGATCTCACTTGTTGGATGCGATGGAAATCCTGGAGTACAGCCTGGAAGCCATTTTCGACCCCAAGAGTGCATCTCTTGCCAAGACCGCAAAAAAGATAAACAAGAAAAAGGGAATATGACCAGCAAGCGTAGGGTGGGCAGTCCTGCCCACCATCCCACCATCGAATATTGACTCCACCCGCTGCGTGGGTGGGTAAACTGCCCACCCTACGAGATTGCTTGCCCCGATCCTCTGCCTGCTGCGGGGCCTTGCCCTTGCCAGGGACCGGGACGCGCTGGGCCAGCCCGGTGCTTTTGCCACCCTGCGCAATGCCTTGGCCCTCGGCACCGGCGATCCCGCAGGGATCGGCGACAGCGATTGTGTCCCCCGCGCAATCTGGGCGACCGACCGCCGTTTGACGGCGCCGACATGTCCCTGTCTGTCCCGCAAAGCAGGGAAATCCGGACTTTGGGCTTGCCCCTCTGTCGGTTAGACTGAGGCATTTCCAATTTCCCGGCCCTGGGGCCGAATTTTTCGACGAATTCTACCGTCAGGAGTTTCCATGGTACAGATTGCCGCCGGTTACGGCCTTGTTCTGATTTGCGCGACCGTCATCATCATCGCAGATGTCATATTGAAACAGGCTTCGGTCAATGGTGCCGAAACCGCCTCGCCCGAGGTCGGCCTTGCCAGCGCGCTCTACGTCGCCTCGGCGGTCGTCTGGTTCCTGTCCATGCGATATGTCTCGCTCATGCAGGCCAGTGTGGCCTACACGATGTTCAGCCTGGTCGCGCTCTGCGCGGTCGGGGCGCTGGTCTATGGTGACCCCATACGGTTGCGCGAAATGGCCGGGCTGACCTGCGCGGTCCTTGCGGTCGTGCTGTTGATCAGGGTCACCTGATCCGCAACAACCGTAGGGTGGGTTATGTTGCCCACGATCCCGCCCTCTCATCTGACGCCAACCGCCGCACCGATGGGCCGATTGCCCATAGTTCGAGGGTGGAGCGGCGCGGCGTGTCTGGCACTCTACCAGGCGCTGCACGCCGGGTGTATTCGAGTGTCAAATGCAAATGAGTTGTTGTCCCACCGAACTGTTCGCCCTGGCATCTGATTGCTTGCAGTTCCTCGGTCGGTCGCCAACCGATGTCGTCACCGATGACTGATCGCGTTGCGCCAGTTTTTACGAAGACCGGACAAGGCATGAAACAGGCTAAAGTTGTTTTGCGTTTGCGGCAAAGAGCTTGACGCTATGGCCAATGAATGCTCCAAGGCTGGCACAAAGGCGTGTCCCGATTCTCTACCAGAACAATGAGTCTGGGGGAGCAACTGCTTTGAGAGCTTTTCTGGCTGAAGTGGAGACAATCAGGGCGATTTTCGGGTATTGGGTGGTGGATGGAAACCGCCGCCCAAATATTTCCCAACATTGGCCACATTTTCTCGATTTTTCTTAGCAAGCGCCACTGTTTTGACCCAGTCGTTACCTAAAAATATTCAATAAACCTCAACAATTATCGGTTGCCAACTGATGAAACATTCAAATCCTGGCAGAGATCAGTTTCAAAAGAAGCTCGAACTCCGCGCTCTGAAGCAGCGGGCTCTAAAGGTTTTGATCGTTGATGACGAGCCGAGCATTCTTGAACTACTCAAGACCGCGTTGGACTCTTTTGGAAACTGCAAGGCCACGGCGGCCAGTTCCGCAGCGAGCGCTCTCAAGCTCGTGGAGTCGGCCGAGGTTCCTTTCGAGTGTTTTCTGCTGGATATCCAGATGCCGAACATGAACGGCATCGAACTGTTGCGCCGGATCCGCAGCGTTCCGCGATACTCCGAAACCCCAGTGATCATGCTTACGGCGATGAGTGATCGTAAATACGTCGAAGAAGCCTTCCTTGAAGGCGCCACCGACTATGTGACAAAACCCTTCGATTTTCTCGAATTGCGTAGCCGGATCAATTCGGCGCATCTATTGGTTCAAGAGCGTCTTAAGGCGCAAAAAACCATGGAGTCGGCGCAGCATCTGCGCGAAGAACTCGACTATAACCAGCAGTTCAATCTGGAAGATCCCCTGACAATCGAAGGTTTGAACCGGGCCCTGAGATATGTGGAGTTTGACAACTACATTGAGCAGTTGTCCCGCGGTCGGCTGTTCGATGCCTGGGCAACCGCTGTCAAACTGCAAGATGCCGAGTTCTATTTCGACTTGAGTAACTGCGGGGATTTTCGGCGCGCGATTACCGATATCGGCGCCGCAATTCAGAAAACCACAAAAGATGCAGAGGCTATTTTCTCCTACAGAGGCAGCGGTGTTTTTCTGCTGGTCACACATGGCAAGGAGGCGACCAATGCGCTGCCGAGCGAGGAGCGACTGAACCACGTGTTCCAGACAATACTGGGCAATCGCCGCGCCTCTGGCTGGTTGCGTGCGCTGGTCGGAGAGCGTGTGTCACTGCGATCGCTGTCAAAGGCAGGGGCATTCTCTGCGCTGAACAAGGCAATTGCGAACGTCGACGCCCGAGAACTGTCTCTACGTAACGACGCTGATAAGCCGGTCGCGACTGACGAGTACTTTGAACCGGTGGAGCAGGAAAAGGAGCGCCGCCGTGTTTATGAACGTGTCATGCTCGAACTGTTCGGAAAGGACTGTTACCTGGCGCAGAAGTGAAACGTGGTTTGGCGCCATGGCACTAGGAACACCGTCAATTAGCATTGGAAACTGCTTTGACGTTCAAAACCAGCGGGCCGCTGGAGCGCATTGTGAATGTCAGGACCGGTTCAGGTAGTGGCTGGGATGAAAGCGAGAATTCGACGCGCCGCAAGACAGAAGCCATCAAGACCATGATTTCGGTTTCAGCATACTGCGCACCGATACAGATCCTGGGGCCATCACCAAAGGGAATGTACTGTCCGCGCGGAAGCGAAGTACCAAGAAACCGTTCCGGCCTGTACTGATCGGGATCGTCCCAAAGCTGCTGGTTTCTATGCAGCGAGTAAACGGGAAAGAACAAGGCATCACCCCTTTTTATCTTGATACCCTTTACTGTGATCTCTTCTGACGCATCCCTCGCGAAAAACGCTGCCGAAGGATAGAGACGCAGTGTTTCCTTAATATGCGCCCGTAACAACGGAAGCTGCTGCAAGTCTTCGAAGGTTATCTCACCCTTTGGGCGGACAGATAAGATCTCTTCGCGAATTCTTGTCTGCTCAGTTGGATTTAGCGCAAGCAGATAGAGCCCCCAGCTTATCGCGTTGGCCGAGGTCTCATGCCCCGCTACGACAAAGGTCAGCAAGTTGTCGATCGTTGTCTCGGCGTCCTCGAAATCGGTCTTGAGCGCTTCGATCATGAAATCCAAGAAGTCGCGGGGAACGTCACGGTCCTCTGCGCGACGCTGCTCGATCACCTTTCGTGCCAAATCACGCATTTTTGTGACGGGGGCTTTGCTGCTCAGCCATTTCTTTCGCGGGAGCCATTTGGGAAGCCCCATGAGGTCAAAAAGAGAGATATCGGAGATATATTTGAAATATGCGATCAATCCGACGCGGATCTGTTCAGAGCTGACCTCTTCATTGCCGGAAAAGATCACCCTTGAGATATTCGTCAAGGTCGACGCCGGCGCGACCTGCGCAACATCTACCGGCCCTTCGTGCTCAGCCAGGGACTCTGCGACCTCGTCGCCCGTTTCCGCAAAATAGCGGGCCAGGGTCGGAAGGTTTCGAGCTGCAAAGAGTGGAGAGTAACGCCTTCTTTGTTGCCGCCACTTTTCTCCTTCCGAGAGGATAAGACCGTTGCCAACGGCAGAGCCGATGATGTCCTTGGTGAACTTCGCTTTCGGAAAGGAACGCCCCTGTCCCACGAGAAGATCCGTTACCATTTCAGGATCGCAGAAGTAATGGATATTGAGCGGACCCTTGACATAGGTTTGGGTCAGCGTTTCTGCGGGAATGACTTCGAGCATGTTGCGGCCTGCCGATTTGGCGAACTGAAGCAGTCCAACAGGTTTTTCCGCAAGTCTGGCCGAGACCGGCGTTTGGTTGCTTTGTTTCTTGTCCACCGTTTTGGTTCCCGTCCCGTTCAGGCAGCCGCGCGATCTCACGCTGTGCACCTTTCGTTATTGGTATGCCAAAGGGGCCAATCGGCCCCCGGACCCCCGAGCTTTCCTACCGAAAGAACACTGAACACGAACACCCCGCATCCGACAAAAGACAGCCTAGATGCCAAACCAGTATCCCTGCGGTGCAAAGGATTGAAACCTTGCACATGCTTTCGCGCGCGCAACAGGTCCTTTGTGTCTCAGAACGGCAACGACCGGGACGAGGTTGCAGGCCTGGATAATGCGTAGTCGTTTGAGGAAAGTCCGATAGCTGCAACTAACGTAACGAGTGGCGGCTCAGCGGGGCACTGCCGGTCCGAAGTCTCGGTATCAAGCAAACGGGTGGTTGGGCTCCCTCGGGATTGGCAAATTGCAAAGAAGCGACATGTTCACTCAGGGTGGTGAAAACTGTCAGACCAGCGGAAGAAGGGCCAGAAACTGCCGCGCGCAATCGTCACCGGGTCTTGCGCATGTGGCACCGGGTATCGAGGGGGCGCTTAACCGCGTCTCCGTATGGTTTCGGCCAGCGTCTCCTCGGCAAGTAGAGCAAACTCTACGAAAAAGGTCGACCCTGCGCCCAGCGTGCTTTCATAGTCGATAAGGCCGCCGAAATGCTCGACAATTTCTTTTGAGATGTTCATGCCCAGGCCCGTACCACCCGCGTGCCGTTCATCCGAAGAGTCTATCTGAGAAAAGCGATCAAAAACCTTGTCGCGGCTGCCACTTGGAATCCCGATACCTTGGTCCTGTACGTAAATGCGGACGCGTTCGCCCATCTTCTTAAACCCGACAGTGACGGTGCCGCCCTCGAACGAGAACTTTGCCGCATTCGAGATCATGTTGGACAGGACTTGCATCAATCTTGATGCATCGGCTGAGATGAATAGATCTGTTTCGCCCGGGCAGTCCTCGGTGATACTAACGTTATGTGCGCTGGCATAACCAAGATTGCTTGCGATGGACTCGCTGACAATAGAGTGGACGTTCACGGGCTGGATCCGATAGACCATTTCACCCGCCTCCATCTTTTGGATGTCCAAGATGTCATTGATCAGCGTGGACAATCGCCGGCTGTTTTTGCTGGCCATGTCGATTAGGCCCTGCATTTTTTCGGGAACCTCGCCCAAAGCGCCGGTGTTGATCAGGTCGAGAGAGCCTTTGATCGAGGTTAGGGGCGTGCGCAGTTCGTGGCTGACCGTCGAGACAAACTGTGACTTGGCAATGTAGGCGGCCTTTGTCCGCTCGTGCTCTTCCTTCAGCTTTTCCAGCTGGGCAAGATTGGTTCTGTAGAGCCGCAGAAAAACCAGGGCGCAGTCGATCAGAAAATACATCACGAAGACAACGGTAAAGAAATGCAACCACAATTCCGATGACAGGTCTGGCCGTTCAACCCAGATATCCTTGACGACAATAACCATGAAGGAAATGCCGTACATGGTCAGGCGGATGATCATCGCCCAGACGATCTGGTGGTTGTTCATTGCGGCGAAAAGGGCAGCCGCGAACAGGAAAAACAGCGGTGTAAAATGTCCGCCAGACGGTTGTTCGAATGCGACGAACACAGCATAGAGGCAGATCGCCGCGGAATGCAGTATCGTGTTCAGAAGGATCCAAACCAAGGTTTCTGCGATTGCCTTGCGCTGGTGCCGGGTCAAGCGCTCTACACGCTTGGCGAGTAGCAGGTCCTGCCCCTCGCAAATCATGATCGTGGCGTAGAAGAGAACCGCGTTGAACGGGTCGAAGAAAAACGCGGTAAGAATTGTGGTAGCGAGAAAAATTGCCTGCCGCTGCCAGATGAGCTCGAAGCTCATGGCAGTGTAGTCCTTCATATTCTGAAGCAACTGATCGACCGGCATTTCAGGGGCCGGCTCAATCCTTTGCGAGTCAATTGCTGTCATTTGTCAAACTGCATTGGTGTTGTCTGGTCATTGATTTACCGCATCAATGAGGAACTATTGGGCCGGAAATGCGGTCGCAGTTTGACCGAAGCGTAGATCGGCAACCCGTGGGATACTGCCCGGTAGCTCAAGCGCAAGCGCAACAGAGCCAATTTCTAGGCTGGGTCAGGTCAGGTAATCGCGCGTATTGAACAGGACCGACTGGCTCGTCGTGCCGTCGATCGAAAACTGCGCTCCAATCGGCGTCGCACCAGCGCCCAGGCGACGTGCCCATCGCGACCATACGGCAGGAACAATACCAAGAATGCGCGTTGCACCGTTCTTGGCAGCGGTTACCGCCATGCTGTCGAACAGTTTCTGTTGGACGTCCACCCGGCGTGCCGTTGGAACCGCATCAGTGACAAAGAACCGTGTAGCTTCCCAGACAGAAGGTTTAACGGGAGCTTCGAAAAACAAGACGTCCCTGGGCAAGCCAGCAAGAAGGCCATTTTGGGCGTCACGCAGCATATAGCTGTATATGCCGCAACGTGCAGTTGTCGGGAGCAGACGCACCCCGCCCAGGACTTCTCCGTATTCGTGTAGAACGATCCAGTGGCAGGCAGGCGTGTCATATTGATCGAATTCCATCCCGTCTGCCTCGGCGACATGCCAATGGAGGCGGTCGATGAAGATTGACTTCCGAGCTTCCAGATACTTGGTCAACAGGTTGCCATGCTCGTGCATGTTGCGAAAGCTCATGGTGGTCGCGTGAATGCTGCCACGCGACTGCCTGGGCTGTGGTGCAATGGAACGCTCTTTCCTGAGAAGCCGGCGTTTGATAGGCTCCCGGACGTCACGGCGCAACAGCTTACGCTCGACGGGTTCCAGCTCGGGAAACACCATCGCAGCGGGGTATGGGTCCACCAGCCTAAAGGTTTGGTCCATTTTCTGCTCTTGTTTTTCCGTCTTTTTGCCAAGAAAACAGGTTTCAAGTCTACTTTCGGCGTGCCTTTGCCTCCGGGTTGTACATGGGGTGTGACTAATTAGCACTTGAACAGTAGCGACGAACTGGTCGTCTCTGTACGGGAAACGGTATATTGCGGCGCATCATCTCTCTTGACAACCATTTGAGGTTAACTTCGGGCAAAAAGCAACCCTGAGGTGCGACTCCAGCCTCTTGGAGGCCTCAGAATTTTGTTCGGTGGTCGAACTTTATGCTTCTGGGACCGGTGACGCCGAGGAAAAAGCCCGCGTTGCAGAGTCTTGCCCTTGCCTTCGGTGGGTCATTAAAATGCCGCTTTTGCCTGACAGTTCTATGAAAATGCGATGGACCCGTTGGAAAACGGGTTCAAAATGTACCCGTGTCGCGAGTTGTCCGAGCGATACGAAAACCCAGGTGTAAAACTATGCGAATTCTAGCAGTAGATGACGAGCCGAGCATCCTGGAGCTGTTGACCCAGATTCTGTCGGTTTTCGGGTATGATGAAGTGGTTACCGCCCCGAACGGACGCGAAGCGCTTGAGATTCTGCGCGATGCGGCAAAACCATTTGAATGTCTGCTTTTTGATGTGCAGATGCCTCAGATGAACGGGATTGATCTTTGCGAAGAGGTTCGCAATCTCCCAGATTATCGCTTTACACCCATAATCATGGTCACAGCGATGGTTCAGAAGCAGTACATCGACGACGCATTCGAAGTGGGCGCTTCGGATTATGTGACCAAGCCTTTCGAATTCGATGATCTCAAGCAAAGACTTGCAGATGCCCATCGGCTGGCCGAAGAGCGAAAGGCCGCGATCCTGGCGATGGAAGCATTCCAAGATGTGCAGACCGTGGGCAGGGAAGCGCATGGCTTCCAGTTGAGTGATCCTGTTTTGCTTGATGCGGTGTCAGGTTTTTACGGATTGGCCGAGTTCGAAAACTACGTTCGCAAGATCGCTGTTTCGCACCCTCTCAATGCATCGATCCTGGCCATCAAACTGGAAGAGGTGGAACAGCTCTTCCAGGAATCGAGCGCGGAGGTTTTCCGATCGACCTTGGCTTCGGTCGGTCGCGAGATCATATCGGCGACCAATGGTGCGCGGAGCCTGGCGACATACTGGGGTAACGGTGTCTTTCTGGTCGTACTCGACAGCGGCAAGTTGCTGGATTTACAGGCTCTGGGTATCCGTTTGGAAAAATTGGTCAGGCCAACGAGTGGTGATGGTGTACCAACCAATAGCATCTCGTGCCGGATCGGTGACATAATCCCTTTGCGTGCCTCCACCAAACTGGAAGCAATGCATCTGATCGACAAAGCGGTCGAAAGTGCCGACGCACCCTTTCAACCTATGACGCTGGTCAGTTGAGTTGCACTGAATGGCCTGAGCGATTAGCACAGGTCGACTAGCGTAGCAAAGCTCGGCAACCCACATACGCGGCGTAAGTGGCGGTCGAGGTGTGGAGGCGGTCAGCGATAGACCCGCGCGTTTCGCTGACCCCAGTCGGTATAAAGATCTGCCATGATTGTCTCGAACTGGCGTTCCACCATCGACGGTCGGATCGTGGCTGTTTTGCTCTCTCCAAACACACGGACCGTATCGCCGACTTCGACCTGATCGAGATCGGTGACATCGGCGACGATCGCGTTCATCGACACCTTGCCCAGGACCGGCGCCAAGGCGTCCCGGACCGCCACGACACCGCCACCTTGGACTAGGCGCCGGTACCCGTTCTCATATCCGATCGAGATACAGGCCAAGCGTCGGTCGCGGTCCAGATGGCTGCTCCGGTCATAACCGACACTCGCACCGCCGGGATACGTCTGAAGGCTGACCACGCGGGCCTCGACATCCATCGTCGGACGAAAGCCGAGCTCAGGCTTCAGAATGCCGTAGAGAATGGCGCCACAGCGATACATGTCCGTGTCGATGTCGACGCCAGAAACCAATGTCAGTGAACTGCCCGCATGCACCAGAATTTGTTCGCGCTTCAGGTCGCTGTTTGCAAGAACCCACGCGGCCTGTTGTTGAAACAGCTCCGAGCTCTGCCGCAGGTCCCCAGGTGCGTTCGAAGAGAAGTGAGAGCAGATGCCACCGATCCTGCTGCCCGCGGTATCGATGATTTGGCGGCACGTGTCTTGCCCCTTCGTCGTCGAGATCTCCAGACCGTCGCGCGCCATACCTGCTGCGTTCAACGAAAGGTGCAGGCGAGAGGTGAACCGGCCCGAGGCTGTCAGCGCTGCGATCTGTTCTGCGGTGCTGAGCGAGGCGACTTGCTCTTCGACATGGTTTTCAAGCGCCGTCTCGATTTCCAAAGGTGTTGCCGCCCGTAATCGGATAATGGTGCCCTTGAAACCGGCCTTGCGCACGGCGTCGGCCTCGGCGTTCGACGTTATACCAATAGTGGTCACACCCTGCTCTTGGACAAGGGGCACCACCTGCATGATGCCGTGCCCATAGGCGTCCGCCTTCAACACCGCACAGAAACGGCGACCGTTGGGCACGAGCCCAAGCGCAAGCTCGAGATTGCGCGAGATACGGTCACGGTGGATGGTACACCAAGAGGCTGGGTAAGAAGCTGGCATAGTCAATTCTGCGGAAATCCGAGCAATTCGCGCAGAATGCTACAGAACAGGTCCGTTACCACAGGCAGCAAAGCGTCGGGGAAATCATAGTCTGGATTGTGAAGCTGCGGATGGTCCTCGCCCGCACCGATGTACATCAGGGCAGCCTTTGCGCCATCATCACCAAATCGCCCGAAATCCTCGGACCAGCGCATGGGGATCGGCATTTCGTAACAAACCATCCCACGCATGCTTGCCGCATGTCGCGCAATGCTCGTGGCCTGTTCGTCATTCACAACCGATCGAAAAACATCGTGCCACGAGATGTCGGCCGTGAGGCGATCGGAGTGCGCCTCAACCTGCGCCAGCGCGTCGAGAACCAGCGTCTCCATCCGCGCATTTGTCATCGAGCGTAGCGTCACACGCAACTCGCCGTCTCCGGGCGCAATCCCGAAACTCGGTTCGCCAAGCTTGGCATGGGTCAGGGTTGCAAGGGCGAAAGCATCATCGCCGATCCGCCCCTTGCTCAGAGCAGGCAGTGCGGTCATCAGACCAGCCATCGCCGCGCCGGGAGAGAGTCCGTCTTCCGGCGCCGCCGCGTGTGAGCTCTTGCCTTCGAGATGAAGCTTCATTCCGCGCGAGGCGCAATTTCCCGGCCCTGACCGCAATCCGATCTCACCCAGCGGGCGACCGGGGACATTGTGACAGGCAAAGGCATAGTCCGGTCGTATCTCGGGCCAGCGAGGATCCGCGATCACCGCTTTGGCACCGGCCCCGGTCTCTTCGGCGGGCTGGAATAACAGGATTACCCGCCCTTTGGCCGGCCGTCTGGCAAGGCGCATTGCCACGCCCAACAGCGAGACCATGTGCCCGTCATGGCCGCAGAGATGCCCCTTGCCCTCGATCTCGGATTTATAAGGCAAGTCAGAGATCTCCCGGATCGGCAAGCCGTCCAGCTCGCATCGCAGCAGAACCGTTGGCCCGTCTTCAGCGCCTCTGAATTCGGCGGCGACCCCATGCCCACCAAGTCCCTGCCAAAGACGATCAGCGCCAAGAGAGATGAGTTCCGAGGTGATGCGGGCAGCTGTCGCGCGCTCGTCACCAGAGACTTCGGGGTGGCGGTGAAGATGCTTGCGAATGTTGATCAGCTGGTCAATTTGTTCCGGAGAAAGCATGTGCATCCTTTCCTCTCGGCAGGTGTCGATCTCGACAGCTGCGCGTGTTCCTTGGCAATGTCTGCGAGACCAAAACTTGAGCCGAAGCAGGAGGTCTTTGCCGCATTTGCGTGGCGCCTAACTCTCTTCTACTCCGCACCAGTCGGCGATGAACATGGCGGTGGCCTTGGTCACGCGGCGCATGCTGTCCAGATCGACACGCTCGTTGAATCCGTGAATCGCTTCGGCCCGTGGGCCATAGACCAGCGCGGGCGTATTTGCGTAAAGCCCAAAGAACCGAGCATCGGTGGTGGCGGTGATCGCCTCGCGCTCCAGTTTCACCCCGGTAACAGACCGATGCGCGCGTTCGAGTGCGTCGATGGCCGAGGCAGCATTGACCGAGCCGTCCCGAGACAGCGCATAACCTTCGGCGTGAAAGCCGTGATAGACAATCTCGGGCAATGCATTACGCAGGAAATCATTGCTGCGCGCGGCGTCCAGAATGACTTGTTCAATCTCGGCTTTGGCCTCCTTGATCGATTGCTCTGGGAAGATCGCCATACGCACGTCGAACACGCACCAGGCAGGCACCGAGCTGGCCCAGTCGCCGCCCTCGATCTTGCCTACATTCAGGTTCAGCGCATGATCCATATGGGTGTAGTCTGCTGGGCGCTGTTCAGCGGCATTCCAGCGATGTTCCATTGCGTGCAAGGCTTTGATCAGCGGAATGGCAGCCTCGATCGCGTTTGCACCACTGCCTGCATAAGCAACATGGGTCGGCCGTCCTTTGAGTTGAACCTGAAACCAGATCACCCCCAATTGAGCGGTCACCAGACGTTCGGCAAAGGGTTCGGGGATCAGCGCCGCATCCGCGCGATACCCGCGAGCCAGACAGGCCAACGCTCCATTCCCGGTACACTCTTCTTCGACAACGGATTGAAAGAATACATCAGCTGCCGGCGCCAACCCCAATGAAGCAAGTGCGTCGAGCGCAAACAGGTTCGACGCCAGACCAGCCTTCATGTCGCCACCGCCGCGGCCATAGAGCCAGCCGTCTGCGACGCGTGGTTCAAAGGGCGGACTGTCCCACATCTCCAGCGGTCCGGCAGGCACGACGTCGATATGTCCGTTCAGGATCAGCGACCGGCCCGAACGTTCACGCGAACGGTGCGTTCCCACCACATTCACCGCGTCCTCATACGGGGTCAGCACCGGTGAAAAACCGGGGAGGTGCTGTATCTCTTCCAGATCGATTTGCCAGCGGTCGAGTTCCAGGCCGCGTATGCCTAATTCGCGGGCCATGAAATTCTGCGCCGATTGTTCGTTCCCCCGGGTTGACGGATGCGCAGTCAGCTCTGAAAGAAAGTCAACCTGCCGGTCGAAGGCTGCGTCGACGGCGTCAGAGAGGCGGGAGTTCAGATCGTCTTGCATGGGGCACCTCAGAATGTCGGGGGCGTTGCGTTGGGGAGAACCAACGGAGCGCCGGTGGCATCGGCCACCTCGGCGGCGGTGATCCCGTCTCGCGTCTCGACCAGGACAAAACCCCGATCAGATATGTCGATGACGGCCAGGTCCGTAAAGACCCGCGCCACACAACCGCGTGCGGTCAGGGGCAAGGTGCATTGCCTCTTGAGTTTGGGGTTGCCCTTGCGATCTGTATGAGTGGTCAGAACCACCACGCGTCGCGCCTTTTGCGCAAGCTCGATGCCGCCGCCTACACCGGGGCTGAACCGGCCGGGGATCTTCCAATTGGCCAGATCGCCATTGCTGGCCACTTCGAAAGCGCCCAGCATGGTCAGGTCCAGTCGCCCCGACCGCACCATCGCAAAGCTGGTGGCGCTATCGAAAAAGGCCGATCCCGGCACGGTCGATACATAGGCGCCGCCCGCGTCGATCAGATTGCGATCGGCGCGTTCGGGCGGCAAGGTCGGGCCGATACCGGTCAGCCCGTTTTCTGTGTGCAGGCATACCGGCAAGTCTGCGGGCAGGTGGTTGATGACCTTCGTGGGCAGGCCAATGCCAAGATTGACCACCATACCGGGCGCAACCTCGCGCGCGGCGCGGGCGAGCATGCGGTCATTTGCGTCGGACAACATCGTATTCCTTCGACAATGTACCCAGTTCGGTGACGTGATCGACAAATACCCCAGCGGTATGGATGGCATCTGCGGTTAATCCACCCAAGGGCAGCAGCGTCTCGGCCTCTGCGATTACGCAATCGGCGGCCATTGCCATCAAGGGGTTGAAGTTTCGCGCTGTCGCGACAAAGGCCAGGTTGCCAAACCGATCGGCGGCGGCGGCGTGTATGAGTGCCACGTCAGCCCTGAGCGCGGTTTCGACGATATGCGGCTTGCCGGCGAGTTCGACCACCTGTTTGCCGTTTGCCAGTTCGGTCCCGATGCCGATATCTGTCAGCACCGCTCCAATCCCGGCGCCGCCGGCGCGGATGCGTTCGGCCAATATGCCCTGAGCGTTGAATTCGACCGTGATCCGGCCTGCGTTCATCATGTCGATCGCGCGACTGTTCAGACCCAGATGGGTGGTGATCAAACGCGATATCTGCCCGCTTTGCAGCAAGTGATCGACGCCCATGCCGGGTTCGTTTGCATCGTTCTTGACGATGGTCAGCTCCCGCGCCCCATGGGCGACAAGCGCATGGATCAGTGCCATCGGTGTCCCCGGCACGCCGAACCCACCGATCATCACCGTATCGCCATCGCGTATCCTGGCGATAGCGCCCTCCAGCGAACACTGTTTGTCAGGCAGTTTCATGCTGCCACCACGACCGGCAGCCCCGCCTCCGCGGCAAAAGCGTCCAGCGCGTCGCGCAGGATCGACATCATCTCGCCGATCTGTGTCTCGCTGATGATCAGGGGGGGGGCGATCAGGAAGTGATCACCCGAGGTGCCCCCGCGCGTGCGCCGCGAATAGATGATCAGGCCGCGCTCATAGGCAAGCTCGACCAGCCGGGCATGCGCGTCCAGCTCCTTTGGCAGGGGCTCCATGGTCTCTCGGTTGGCAACGAATTCGAACGCGGTCAACAAGCCCTTGCCGCGCACGTCTCCGATGAACGGATAATTATCCATCAACGCTCGCAATTCCCGCATCAGGACATCTCCCATTGCAGCGGCATGCGCGATCAGACCCTGCTCCTCCAGTTCTTCAAGAACTGCCAGACCGGCTGAACAGGCCAGCGGATTGCCCGCATATGTGAAGCCGTGCAGAAAGCCGCCGGCATCTAAAACCGGTTCGACCAGAGCGGCCCGCGCAACGATCGCGCCCAACGGTGCATAGCCCGCTCCGAACCCTTTGGACATTGCAACGATATCCGGCGTGATATCCCAATGCTCGGCAGCCAGGAACTTTCCCGTTCGACCGGCACCGGTCATGACCTCGTCATAGATCAGCAGAACACCGAACTCGTCACAGATCTCTCGGACCCTGGCATAGTAGCTGTCCGGGGCTACAAGGGCGCCGGTCGAGGCGCCTCCTATGGGCTCCATCAGAAAGGCAAGGACGGTGTCGGGGCCTTCTTCGAGGATCTTGTCGCGCAGCATTTCGGCATATTTCAGCCCGCGCGCCTCTTCGGTCAGGTTGTCACGGTCAAGATAGGTTGTGGGCGCCGCGATTTTTGGCATCGCCGCCAACATCGGCACAAAGGGTTTGCGCAGCGGATCGTATCCCGTCAGCTCAAGCGCCCCGAAAGTCGAGCCATGATATGAGGGAAACCGCGAAATTACCTTGTAGCGCGTGCCCTGGCCCTGCGTCAGGGCATATTGCCGTGCCAGTTTCACCGCGCTTTCGACGGCCTCGGAACCGCCAGAGACAAAAAACACGCGATCCAGTCCCTCAGGGGTCATGGCAACGGTCTTTGCAGCCAGATCCTCGGACGGATGCGTGCGGAAATGCAGCCTATAGCCAAATGTCGCCTTGTCCATCTGGGTCTTTATCTTGTCCAAGACACGTGGGTTGGAATGACCGATATTCGACACCATCGCCCCCGACGATCCGTCGATATAGCGTTTGCCGGCCTCGTCGATCAAATAGATTCCCTCTCCCCGGTCCAAGAATGGGCGCGGGTTTCGGCTTTGATAGAACAGGTATGAGCGAGCGTCGGTCACTTTGCACCTTCGATATGTTTGCGGAGAAATTCCCGCGTGCGTTCCTTGCTCGGGTTCTTGAAGAGGATCTCTGGCGGGCCTTCTTCGACCACAATGCCTTTGTCCATGAACAGCACCCGATCGCAGACCGACGCGGCAAAATCCATCTCGTGTGTCACGATGATCATGGTCATGTGCTCTTCGGCGAGCTTCTTCATCACCAGGTTCACCTCTTCGACCAATTCCGGGTCGAGCGCCGAGGTGGCCTCGTCGAACAGCATCATCTTGGGTTTCATCGCCAGGGCGCGGGCGATGGCCACACGCTGCTTTTGCCCGCCGGACAGTTGCGAGGGGTAATAGTCAATCCGCTCCAGCATGCCGACCTTGTCGAGCTGCTCCTCGGCCAGTTTGTCGGCATCGCTCTGCGACAACCCCTTTAGAAGCTTCGGCGCCATCGTGACATTCTCGCGCGCAGTCATATGCGGAAACAGGTTGAAGTGTTGGAACACCATCCCAACCTGTTGCCGCATGGCATTGATGTGTTTTTCATATTGCCGGTGAGGCAGCGCCTTGTTCACTTGCACACCGTCCAGCCAGATCTCTCCGCCTGTCAGCGGGTCCAGATCGTTGATCGCCCGCAACAGGGTGGATTTGCCGGACCCGGACGAGCCGATGATACCGACGATCTGCCCGCGTTCGACATTCAGGCTGATATCCTTGAGAACCTCGACCGCACCAAAGGATTTCTGGGCGTGACGGATTTCGACAAAATGCAGCGGTTCGCTCATGTGGGACCTCTTCAAATCAGCGGGAGACGGAGATGCGGCGTTCGATACGGCGCTGTACCCATTCCATGCCTAGGTTGATGATGTAGTAGAGGGCCGCCGCGAGGATGTAGAATTCGAACGGACGATAGGTCTTGCCGATTACCCTCTGGGCAGACAGGGTCAGCTCGCTCACCCCGATCACCGAGACCAGTGCACTGTCCTTCAGCAGGGCGATCATGTTGTTTCCGATAGGCGGGATCACATCACGGATCGCCTGGGGGATGACCACCTTGCGCAGCGCCTGACTACGGCTCAGGCCAAGAGTGCGGGCAGCTTCCATCTGGCCCTTGTCCACTGCCAGAATGGCGGTCTGGATCAATTCCGAGTTGTAGACGGCGAAATGCAGCCCCAGTCCTATGATCCCGGCGACGAAAGCAGGCAGGTCGATGCCGATCTGCACCAATCCGAAATAGATCAGGAATAGCTGCAACAGCAGCGGTGTACCCATAAACACCCCTTCGACCAGGCGAAAGGGCTGGCGGATGATCCACGGCGCATAAAGCGCGATCACGGCAAAGAGAATGCCGCCGATGAAACTCAGCAATGCCGCCGACACCGTGATCCCGATGGTCCAGGCCACGCCGAGCAGGATGATGTCCATGTATTTGGGAATAATTGTAAAATCGAGACCCATCTATCTGCCCTTCCTGATCAGGTGATCTGTACCTTGCGGTCCAGCCAGGCCACGCCCCGACCTACCGCGTAGATGATGATCATGTAGAGAACCCCTGCGAGCAGGAACATTTCGAATGGCTTGTAGGTCGAGCCAATATAGCGCTGCGCCGTGTAGGTCAGCTCAACCACCGAGATAGCAGCCACCAGGGCTGTGGCCTTGACCAGCATGTTCAGGTTCACGCCAAGTGGGCGAACCATCAGACGCGCGGCTTGTGGTAGTATCACCTTGTAAGTGGCTTGCCAGCGGCTCAGTCCAAGAGTGCGGGCGGCCTCGCGCTGACCCTTGTCGATGGAAATGATCGATCCGCGGATCGTCTCGGTCATATAGGCTCCGGCATTGATGCCGAGCCCGATCACGCCAGCTTCGAAGGCATCCAGCTGGATCCCGATCTGTGGGCCACCAAAGTACAAGATGAACAGTTGGAGCAGCGCGGGTGTGCCCCGGAACAGGCTGACATAGGCCGCGCCGGCAAAACGCAGCAGGGCAAAGCGTGACAAGCGTGCAGCGGCCCCCAGCGCTCCACAAAACAGGCCCAGGATTGCCGTAAGGACCGAGAGGACGATGGTGGTCAATGCCGCCTCAAGGAAAAACGGGTAAACCTTCAACATCAGGTCGAAATCCATGACTCACCCTTTGTCTAATCGCTGTCGGCGATGCGTGGTTGGCCCCGCCAAGAGTAGGACAGATCCGAAACAGGGGCGCGAGCCGCGCGCAGACCTGCGAAGAAAGGTCGACCAACCAGTGGATTGGCCCAGCGGTTCTCCTGCCGTTGAACGGGGCGGCAGGAGGAAGTCGCTTAGCGGATATCGGCTCCGATCCATTCCTCGGCTAGCGCAAGGTAGGTGCCGTCTTCCATGATCGAATCCAGCGCCTTTTGCATTTCTGCTGCCAGTTTGGGGTTGCCTTGACGAATGGCAATGCCGGCGCCAAATGGCTCGGTGGTCGGGTCAGCGAACATTTCGAATTCCTGCCCCTTTTCGGTCATCGCCAGAATGGCCGCGATCGAGTCGTTTACGATTGCATCGACGCGTCCGTTTTCCAGCTCGAGAAGCAGTTCCGGCAGACCTTTGTAGGTGTTGATGTCATAGCCTTTCTCGCGGGCCCAGTCCTCGTGGGTTTCGCCCAATGTCAGACCAACTTTCTTGCCCTCCAAATCCGCGAGGCTGGCGATGCCCGAGCCCGGCTTCGTGAAGATCGCGCGCTTGTCCGAATAGTAGGGGCCGACGAAATCAACAACTTCGTCACGTTCGGCCGTGATCGTCATCGAGCCGACGATTGCGTCGTATTTATTGGCAAGGAGCCCTCCGATGATGCCATCCCAGGCAGTGGTGACGATTTCCGCCTCCATACCCATACGCTTTGCGATTTCGGTGCCGATTGCGGGGTCGAATCCGACAACCTTGTTTTCGTCGTTGACGAAGTTGAACGGAGGATAGGCGCCGGACATCGCTATCCGGATTACCCCTTTTTCCTTCAACGCGTCGAGCTCATCCGCAGCGACGGCGGATATACCGAAGAGTGCCAAGCCAGCGGCGGCCAGAGTGGATTTCAGGATAGTGCGGCGAACAGTCATTTCTTTCTCCCTGTTGTCGGTCACGCCGGGTTCGTTGCCCGAGCGAAAGCGGCGGGTTGGCCGGTTCAAGCAAAGAGTTGCATGACGATCACCATCGTGCAAATAAATATATACTAGCTTCAATATAGACGAAATCTATGAGTATCGCCCGACAGCAACGCTTTCCTTGGAACCTCGACTGGAACCTGCTACGCACCTTCATGGTCGTGGTTGAGCAGCGCGGGATATCCAAGGCAGCTGACTTTCTGGGGTTGAAGCAACCAACGGTTTCCGCCGCGCTTAAGCGGTTGGAGCACTCAACCGGCAAGCAGCTTATCATCCGCAAGCCGCACGAATTCACTATCACTAGGTCAGGTCAGGCGCTCTATGCTGAGTGTGCCAAAATCTTCGGTTCTATCTCTCAGCTCCCTTCGCTTCTCGATGCCGACAAGGCCGAGTTGCGCGGGCATCTGTCCATTGCCATCACCAGTTCAGTGATTTCTGACCATTTCGATGATTTCCTGAACAAGTTTTCTCAGGCGCACCCGCATGTCACCTACTCCTTTTCGGTGAATGAAAGTGGGGATGTGGAGATGATGATCGCAAAGAACCGGGCCAGTTTCGGGATCTGCCTTTTGTCGAAGATTCCACAGAACCTGAACACCCTCGTCCTGTACCGAGAGTTTTTCGGCTTGTATTGCGGCGCGCGCCACCCCCTGTTCAATGCCGAGTCAATCGACCCAAGGCAGATGGAGGGCGAGCCGTTTGTTGCGTTTCAGACCGAGGCAGAAGGTGGCCCGCTAGAGGCTGTTTCCCATCTTCGGGCCCGGGCAGGATTGGCCAATAGCTGGCGTGGCGTTTCCTCCAGCCTGAACGAGATTCGCCGGATGATCATGGCGAACATCGGAATAGGCGCCCTGCCGTTGCATGTGGCCCAGCAGGATGTGGATTGTGGGCACATCCGGCAACTGCCGCCGTATGATGAATTGCCGATGGTGAAAATCTATCTGATCACCAATCCAGTGCGTCGTCAGACGGATGCCGAAGCAGCCTTTCTAGCCGCCTGCGAAGCCGAGTTTGCCAGGATCGACATCGCAGAGCGCACCTATCCTCGCGACTTCAACGTGCAGTGAACCGTTCTGGCTTGCGTTTCTTGGCTCGGCTGAAGAACACTTCGGGCGAAGGCAAAACGTTTTCTCGCAAAGAAAACGGCCCGAAACCCTTGCGGGATATCGTCCCAGGGAAACGCCTGCACCTTGATCGTCGCGAACGGTCTTGCGTGGCTTGGCAGGGACGGGGGCACGCAGTAATCTGTTCCGTATGCGTGTCGCCGTTTTCGCCATTTGCCTTGCTTATGCTCTGTTCTTCGGCTGGAACTGGGTCGAGACCGTCAAAGCCGGGGGTGACGCGGCGGGGCGGGGGATGGCGTTGGGCTTTCTGACCATCGGCATGGGAACGACGGCAATCTTTGTCATTCCGGCGCTGATCCTGGCCATCACCGGGCGGGGGATGAAGTGGGCGTTGGGTCTGTCGCTGGTGCCCGCACTTCTGTTGCTCCTCTTCACCATTACCTACGTGGTCTGATCCGCCTCAGGCGCGGTAGAACAGGTAGCGTTCGGGCGGGATGCTGTCGGGGGCGGCGATGGCTGTGAACCCGACCAGCGGCTGACCCGAGATGATCAGGCCGCCGGGTACCATGACGCGGGCGATCAATGGGCTGAGACGCGCGGCCTCGGCCACGTCATCGGCCTTGATACCCATACCGAAATCGTAATGGGCCAGAACGATCGGGGCGCCCTCGGCGGCCAGACGTTCCAGCATAGGTTCCGCCTCGCCCATCAGGAAATCCGCTTCGGGCGGGGTGCACGAGGGGTGGCATTGCAGCACCCGGTCCATCACCCGGATGCGCCGGTCGGGCAGGATCTCTCGCAGGTGGTCATAGGTGCGCCCGTTGCCCAGACCCATGTCGAGCACCTCACCGGGCATGTCGGCAATCTGCTGGGCGGCCCAGTTCAGCCCGTCTCGCTGAGCGGTCAGGCGGCGCAGCATCGAATCCAGTCGGCTCATTGTTGGATCTCCTTGGGGGGCATGGTCCAGGGCTGTGACGGTCCGGCCAAGAGCCGCGTCAGCAGCGCCCGGGTGAATTGCCAGATTTCATCGTCATGCACCAGATGGTGGGTCAGGACGCCGAAGGGCTCGGCTGCGTCGGCGCGTCCTTCGCGCCGGTCGATCAGCAGCGCTGTGGTCTGGGCGATCAGGATCTGTGGCGACATCAGGCCTCGGCAGCCGCGCCAGTCGATCGGGTCGAGATGGGTGTTGACCTGCGCCAGCCCCGGCGCGGCCATGGGGTTGCGGCGCGGCGTGGCGGTAGAGAGTGCCCGGAACCCCAGGGCGGGCAGGCCGGAGGCGACCTCGGGTGCGATCCGGTTCCAGGGTGGCACGAACATCGGGCGCAGCGCGGCGCCGAACAGCGCCTGCAACCGCGCCTTGCCTTGCCCGGCCTCGGCCAGGATCTCGGGCAGCGGGCGGTGGGCGCGAAACTCGGCCTTCTTCTCGGTTGCGGGAGCATGGTTCTGATGCGCCCAGCCGTGCACGACCGGGACCAGATGCGGATGCGCCGCGACATGGTCAGCGAGCGCGGTTTCGGCCCCGGCGGGGATCACCGCCAGATGCACCGGCAGTTCCAGATCCTCGGCCAGCGCGGTCAACTGATCCAGCTGTGGTGTCGTGGTCACCGCGTCATCGTCGCGCCACCAGAGCGGCAGGGTCAGCCCCTCCGCTGCCCATAGCGCCAGTTCGGCATCGAGCGGGGTCCAGTCCGGGGTCATCGTGCCGTCTCCATCATCTCGACGATCCGTACCGCTTCGGCCGCGCCATCAAAGCGCAAGGCGGACGTTTCGCGGCGCGGATCGGTCATCACCTGACGCAAGGCCCGGACCAGGGTTTCGGGGGTCAGCTCGGCGCTGGTCACCGTGGCAAAGCCGGGCAGGGCGGTCAGGGCTTGGGCGCGCAGGCCCTGTTCGGCCTCCTTGCCCGCGTCAAAGGGGATCAGCACGGCCGGGATGCCAGCTTGCAGCAGGTCCAGCGCGGTATTGTAGCCGCACATGCTGACCGAGGCCGCGGCATGGCTCAGCATGGCGCGGAAATCGGGGCGCGCGGGTTCTACCGTGATCGGGGCATCGCCAGCTTGCGCTTGCAATGCGGCCACCTCGGCGCCAGCCTGCGTACCCCCCACCAGCAGCCGCCAGCGTTGGTCGGGCATCCGGCGCGCGGCCTCCAGCGCGACCCGGAACAGCGGCCCGCCGACGGCACCGCCCCCGGCGCTGACCAGGATCTCTCCCGCCCCGGTGCGCTCCGGGTGCGGTCGGGCGGGGGGCGGCGCGACATAGCCGGTGTAGCGCAGCTTGCCGGCCAGCGCGTCGCTGACCGGCCAACTGGCCTCCAACCGCGTGACTGTAGGGTCGGAATGCACCAGCACCGCGTCATAGGCCTCGGCGATCACCCGATCGGTTGCTTCGGCCTTGGCCGGTTTCGAGGGTGGGGCAAGGATGTCGCGGATCGAACTCAGCACCAGCGGCGGGCGCGGCAGCGCCCGCGCGGCGGCGAGCAGTGCGCGGAACTCCTCCTGCAAGCTGCGGCGGCCAAAGGGGTAAAGCTCGGTGATCAGCACATCGGGGGCAAAGGCTGTGAGCGTCTCCAGCAGTGCCGCTTGCCGCACGTTGTGAAACTCCGCATCGGCTTCGGCCCCGGTTTCGGTCAGAAGGCGGGCGAAATCCACCCCGTCCGAGCGGAGCGCGGGCAGTTGCACGAGATCCAGCCCCGCCGGGTCGAGCTGTGGGGCGGGCATCCCGCCCGAGACCAGCCGCACCTGATGGCCGGTGGTGGCAAAGGCGCGGCCCAGTGTCAGCGCCCGGCTCAGATGACCGGTGCCCAGCAGATGGGTGACGACGATCATCACCCTCATGGGCGGGCCTCACGCGGGATCAGGCGCACCGGCTCGCCCAGCGGCGCCAACGGGTCGAGCGAGACGACGAAAAGCCGGTTGCGCTTGACCTTGAAAGGCGGGATGCCGTCGAAATTCCAGCCATGGGCGCGGGCCAGAATGACCCGCATGATGCCGATATGGCAGACCGCGACGCTGTCGCCGGTCAGCCCGGCCAGCCAGGGTTCGATCCGGGCCCAGACCTCTGCCGGGCTTTCGCCTGCGGGCGGGCGGAAATCCCAGCCCCAGTCCTCGATATGCCGATAGCCGCTGCCGGGCGTGTCCAGCAGGTCTTGCCCGCGCTGCCCCTCCCAGTCGCCCCAGTTCATCTCGGTCAGCGCAGGCGCGGTGCGGGGTGCGTGACCGGCCACCAGTTCGGCGGTTTCCACCGCCCGCGAGAGCGGGCTGGACCAGAGCGTCGCGCGATCCCAGGGCGCGGGCAGGGCCAGCGCGCCCAGATCGTGCCGCGCGGCGTCATCCAGCGGGATGTCGCTGCGGCCCTGGATGCGACCGGCGCGGTTCCAACCGGTGTGACCATGGCGGAGAAGGGCGAGGCGTCTCATCGGGCGGTCTCCATCAGCGGTGTCACCGCGTTCCAGAACACCCGCGCTGCCGCGGCGGGCAGATGCCGGGTGGCAATACGGTCGCGGGCCTGCGCACCGATCCGCTGGCGCAGGGCGGGATCGGCGCGCAGCTGGTCAATCATCCTGGCCAGTGCCTCGGGTCCCGCCTCGGGCGCGGGATAGGCGGGGCCGGGCAGCAGCACGTCGCGCACGCCGGGCCTGTCCTGCGCCACCACCGGCAGACCGGCGGCCTGCGCCTCGAGATAGACCATGCCAAAGGCCTCGTTCACGCCGGGCCAGAAGAACAGCGAAGAGCGGCCATAGGCAACCTGCAATCCGGCCCGGTCAAGCTGGCCCAGAAACCGCACCCGCGCGCCAAAGGGCGCCATCAACGCCGCGACCTCGGCCCGGGCCGGGCCATCGCCTGCGATATCGAGCTGCCAGTCGCCGCCCAGATGCGCCAGTGTCTCGGCAATCACCCGGTACGAGGCAAGCTTGTCGCCGGGCCGCATCATGCCGGCGCTCAGCATCGGGCCGTCGCATGCCGCGCGTGGCGGCAGGGTGTCGTCGGGCAGAAAGGGCGGCAATTCGACCAGCGCCTGAGTGCCGAACCGTTCCCGCTTGAGCGTGATCAGGTCATTGGCGGTAAGGTAGAAGATCACCCGCGCCGCATCGCAGGCATCATGCGCCGCCTGCGCAAACCCGGCCCAGGGGCCGGTCAGGCGGCTGGTGGCGCGGGTGCTTTCGATCTGCACATAGGGGATGGTGCGGGCGGCACAGACGGCGGGGCCGATCAGGTCCGGCGCCTTGTAATAGTTGTGATAGGTCACCCACAGGGCGCAATCGTCGGGCAGGTCGCGGATCAGCCGCTGAACCTCTGCTGTCGCACCCGCGCGCAACCGGGTCTGCGCCCCGGCATCGCCCTGCTTGTCGAGGCTCTTGAACTCCGAGACCAGATCGACCGGCAGGCCGCGCCCGGCGATCATCGCCCGCAGGCTGCGCGCCAGTTCGCGATCGCCCGAGGGCACCGGGCTGTCGGGCGATTTCATCGGCGCGTAAAAGGCGATGCGGGCCATGCTCAGCCCCCGGCGCAGAGGGCAGTCAGCCGGTTGGACAGATGGGCGATGCCCGGGGCCATGGTGAATTCGGACAGCAGGCGCAGGCGCGCGGCCCCAGCCATGCGGGCGGCGCGGTCAGGGTCGGCGGCCAGTGTGGTTATGGCGCGGGCCAGCGCCTCGGGTGCGTCGTCCGACAGGGTGCCATGGGTGCCGTCGGTGATGAATTCGGGGATCGCAGAGACCGGGGTAGACAGGATCGGCAGCAATTGCGAGGCCGCCTCCATCAGTACATTGGGCAGGCCGTCGCGGTCGCCATCGTCGGCGATCCGGCTGGGCAGGACAAACAGGTCGGCGGCGCGCATGGCGGCGATGACCTCGGGCTGGTCGCAGGCGCCGCGCCAGGTGATGCGCTCTGCGATCCCCAGCGCCTCGGCCTGAGTCGCCAGGGCGGCACGGTCGCCGCCCCCGCCGATATGGGTCCAGTGCCAGTCCAGATCGGGCGGCAACTGGCCAAAGGCGGCGATCAGCCGGTCAAAGCCCTTCTTTTCCACCAGCCGCCCGACCGACAACATGGCCAGCGGGGCACGCGCTGCGCGCGGGCTGCGCGCGGGCGGATCGGGAAAGCGGGCCAGGTCAAGCCCGTGATAGACCAGATCGACCCGACCGGGATCATCGGCCAAGCCGCGCAGATGCGCGGCGCCGACGCCCGTGCAGGTGGCCCCAAAGGCCGCGCCGTGGCTGGCGCCGCTCAGTTTCTCGGCTTTTTCCCAATCGGGTGAGGTCCAGATATCCTTGGCATGGGCCGAAAAGCTCCACGGCAGGCCGCGCATGATCGCGGCATAGCGCGCGACCGAGGCGGGTGTGTGCAGGAAATGCGCATAAAGCCCTTGGGTCGAGGCGGGCAGTTCGGCCGCCATCACACAGGCCTGTCCGAAGCGGCGGATACGGTTCGGCGTGCGGTCCCGGGCCAGATCGGCGCGCCACACCCGATAGGCCTCGGCGTAGCCGGGCAGGGCCTGCGCCACGGCGCGCGCGCGCCAGACCCGCTCCGGTTCCTGCCACAGGTATTCCGGCAGATAGCGCACACGCGCGCGAAGCCGCTCGTGCAGGGGGTGGCGTTTCACGTCGGTCGGATGGCGCAGCGACCAGATGTCGAAATCATGGCCCGCCTCTTCCAGCGCCACCAGTTCCTGCGCGATGAATGTTTCGGACAGGCGCGGCCAGCCCTTGACCACCACGGCCAGTTTCGGTGTGTCTGAGGTCATTCCGCCGCCTGATGGCTGGTCTTGCTCAGCAGTGCGCGGACACGGCGGGTGACGTGGTCAAGCCCGTCCAGCAACCCCTCGCCAATGGCCTGGCTGGGCAGCGGCTGGTTGGGCAGGTTGCGGATGGCGTTGATCATCGTTTCGGGGGTCAGGCCGTCGCGGCTTTCCTCGAGCATCCGCACCAATCCCAGTTCCTCGGCCCGGCTGGCGCGGATCCACTGTTCCAGACGCGGTACGGTACGCGGTACGATCACCGCGCGCTGGTCGAACGAGAGAACCTCGCAGAACGTGTTGTAGCCGCCCATGCAGACAACGCCAGCGGCACCGGCAAAGAGTGTCTCGATCTGGCTTTCGAAACCGACCGCCGTCACCCGCCCGTTCAGCGCGGCCACACGCCGCTCGAATTCCGCTCGGGTGTCGCCCGACAGGAAGGGGCCATAGACCAGAACCGCGCGCGGCGACAGGGTGGGGTCCTGTTCATAGGCGGACAGGACGAGGCTGACCATCGCCTCGCCATCGCCGCCGCCGCCGGGGGTGATCAGCACATAGGGCTGTTCCGGCGGCGCGCTCACCGGACCCAGATCGCGGCGCAGATAGCCGGTCCAGTACATGCGCGCCTGCGCCTCGGGGCTGAGGGACAGGCCCGCAGTCGGATCATAGACCGAGCGCAGCCCGTAAACCCAGATCTCGTCATAGAACCGTTCCGTTGCCGCCACCGCGCCCTTGCGGGCCCATTCGGCGGCCAGCACCTCGGGCTCGTCCAACACGTCGCGCAACCCCAGCACCAGCCGGGCGCGCCCGCGCCGTTGCAGGCAGTCGAGCGTCGGCAGCAGTTCGCCACGAAAACCGGTCGGTTCCTTGTCGACAATCAGGATATCGGGGTCATAGCGCTCGGCCGCGCCGCGGATCAGGCCGCTGCGCAGATCGGTTACCTCGTCGATGCCCATCCCCAGCGTCTGCGACGCATAAGACCCATCGGCGCGCTTGGTGACGCCGGGCAGGCGCACATGGTCTACACGGCGCGGAAAGGTGAAACGCCCTGCCACCGGAGACCCGGTCAGGATCAGCGCCGAGGCTGATGGGTCAGCCTGAGTGATTGCCGCTGCCAGCGCGCGGCTGCGCCGAAGATGTCCCAGCCCGAACGTATCGTGGCTGTACAGCATTACCCGCGCTGCGCGGCTGGTTTCGACTGTCCTGCTCTCGCCCTGCATCGCTGCCGTCTATAGCCTTAGATCCGCGTCGGATTTGGAGAAAATGCCCTTGATATCATAGAGGACTGCACCCGGCAGGCCAAAGGTCCGAATGGACGCAGCCCCCAACTCGACAAACTGCCGATGCGCCACCGCAACAACAATCGCGTCATAGACACCCGTCTGCGGTTCCGAAACCGGAGTGACACCATATTCACGGGTCATCGCCTCGGGGTCAACCCAGGGATCGTAGACCTCGGTCGCAACAGAAAACTCAGCCAGTTCCGACAGGATGTCGGCCACCCGCGTGTTGCGGATGTCGGCGCAGTTCTCCTTGAAGGTAAAGCCCATCACCAGCACCCGCGCCCGGCCCGGGTCGATACGGCGCGCGATCAGTGCCTTGATCAGCTGCTGCGCCACATGGCGGCCCATGTTGTCGTTGATACGTCGTCCCGCCAGGATCACCTCGGGGTGATAGCCGCTCTGCTCGGCCCGATAGGTCAGGTAATAGGGGTCGACCCCGATACAGTGACCGCCCACCAGACCGGGCTTGAAGGGCAGGAAGTTCCATTTGGTCCCGGCGGCCTCCAGCACTTCGAGCGTGTCGAGGCCCAACCGCGAGAAGATCAGCGAGAATTCGTTGACCAGGGCGATGTTCAGGTCGCGCTGGGTATTCTCGATCACCTTGGCCGCCTCGGCGGTGCGGATCGAGCTGGCCCGGTGCACACCGGCCCTGACCACCGGGGTATAGATGGCGGCGACGCGGTCCAGCGTCTCGGCATCCTGGGCCGAAACGATCTTGACCACATTCTCCATCGAGTGTTCGGCATCGCCGGGGTTCACCCGCTCGGGCGAATAGGCCAGCTTGATCTGGGAATAGAGTTCCAGCCCGCTGCCCTCGGCCAGAACCGGGCCACAGATCTCTTCGGTCACGCCGGGATAGACCGTGCTTTCCACGATCACCATGTCACCCGGTGCCAGATGCGGCGCAATCATCCGGCAGGCGCCCTTTAGCGGTTCCAGATCGGGGGTCTTGGCGTCGTTGATCGGGGTGGGCACACCGATGATATAGACGGTGCAGGCTGCCAGATCGGCCGGATCGCAGGAAAACCGCGCCCGCGTCTCGCGCAACGAGCGTTCCGAAACCTCGCCGTTGCGGTCATGGCCACGGCCCAGCGCGCTGATATGCCCGGCATCGGTGTCAAAGCCCAGCGTCTGGAAACCGGCCCGCGCCAGACCCAGCGTCAGCGGCAGGCCGACATAGCCCAGCCCAAGCACGGCGATCCGGTCCTGATCCGTTTGGCGCGACATGGCTTGCGTTCCCGATCTTGCGTGTTTCGTCGTGCGGCCGGGCAGAACAACCCCTTGCCGCCATCCGGTATCCTGGCCCGCAGGCAGCACCGTACTAGTCAAATCCCGCCGCCTTGGAAACACGATTCTGCGGTGCCGCCGGGGCAGTCGCTTCGCATCGGACGACACTTGCCATTTGAATGCACTTCGTTGCTTCGATACGCTGCCCCGAAGCGCAACACCCCCACAGGTTCTCTTGATGATCGCAGTCTTTCGCCTCTTCCTCGCCTGTTTTGGCCTGATCCTCTGCCTGTCGCTCCCATTGGCGGCGCAGGTGTCGCTTTATCCCGGGATCGGCGGTAGCTCGGAAGAGGTCACGGGCGGGGACCTTGCCGAGGCCATTCGCGCCGCGTCCGAGGCGGGCGCTTCGGTCATCGTGATCGACAGCGCCGGCCGGGTCGCCGCAACCGGCACCGACCCGGCGGCGGAGGGAACCGCGCCCGTCGATCCGATGGGCGAGGCGTCGCAACTGATGAAGGCGCAGGAAAAGGTCGCCGATTTCGTCGGCGCGCTGCGCTCGCGGTTCGAGGCGCTGCCCTATTCCATCTTCGAGGTGCAGTACATCCTGCGCCAGACCAGTCCTGACGGGCGGATTGCGACCTATGTCGAGGTGCTGGCGATCAACCTCGTGCTGCTGCTGATCGGGCGCTGGATGTCGATCGAGATCTACGGCAAGCGCATCGCGCGCAAACACGTGGTGTCGCGGATCCGCGAGGCACCGCGCGGCTATCGCGAGAAGATGCCGTTCCTGGTGTTCCGCTTCGTGATGGGGGTAGGGGCGACGCTGTTCGCCATGGTCTTTGCCTTTATCATCGGCTTTCTGGTCTTTGGCAGGATGCAGGATCTGTCGATCCAGTTCACCGTCACCGCCATCTTTACCGCCTTCTTCCTGGCCCGGACCGCCTCGGACCTGTGGCGGATGGTTTTGTCGCCCTATCTCAGCCAGTACCGGCTGCCGCCCTTTTCGGATCGCGACGCCAAGCGGCTGTATCTCTGGGCCTCTGTGCTGGCGACCTACGATATCTCCAGCGAGCTGTTTTCGACCTGGGTCGCGGATTTCGGCTTGAACTACAATGTCTATGCCATGGTCTATGGCGTGCTGACCGGGATCGGTGCCCTGGGCAATGTGCTGATGGTGCTGTTCAACGGGCGCGCGATCTCGAACGCCATACGCGGCGGACGAACCAAGGAGGACGTCTCCTGGTTGCTCCGGCTGGTTTCGGTCGCCTGGGCGCCTGTGGTCGTGTTCTACATGATCTTCGGCTGGTTCCAGCTGGCCTTTGATCTGGTCTTGGAAAGGCCGGTTCATATCCCGCTCATGGCCGGTACCTATGGCATCTTCGTGTCGGTCGTGGTGGCCTATGGCGCGATGAATTACCTGCTTGAACGCTACTTCGATCGCACCCGGCAGGTAAAGGAACTGAACGCGGCCCTGGCCGAGGCCGAAGCGGCGGAAAATCACCCGATGGCAGGAGCGGGCGCGCAGCGGCTCCACATCGCGACCTACGAGGACCTGGCCCGCCGTGTCGCTGGCATTCTGGCCTTTGTGGTGGGTACCTATGCGCTGGTCCTGATCTGGAATCCGGGGATGGACTGGACCGGCGAGCTGCCGCTCGACCGGGCGCTGGACGTGATGGTGATCATCTTCCTTGGTTACATCGTCTTTCACTTCTTCCGGATCTGGATCGACAGCAAGATTGCCGAAGAGACGGTGGATGTGCCCGAGGGAGAGCTGGGCGACGAGGGCGGCGGTACCAGCGCCAGCCGCCTGGCAACGCTGCTGCCGCTGTTTCGGGGTGCGATCCTGGCCGTTGTGGTCGTCTCGATCGTGCTGATCGCGCTGATGGAGGTTGGGATAAATGTCAGCCCGCTCTTTGCCGGTGCTGGCGTGGTTGGCCTGGCGGTGGGCTTCGGCTCGCAAACGCTGGTGCGCGACATCTTTTCGGGGGCGTTCTTCCTGCTCGATGACGCGTTTCGCAAGGGAGAGTATATCGACATCGGAGATGTGAAAGGGACGGTCGAGAAGATCTCGGTACGCTCGTTCCAGCTGCGCCACCATCTGGGCGCGCTGCACACGATCCCCTTTGGCGAGATCAAGGTGCTGACCAACTTCTCGCGCGATTGGGTCATCATGAAGCTGCCCTTGAGGGTGACCTATGACACCGATGTGGAAAAGGTGCGCAAATTGATCAAGAACCTCGGGCAGGAACTGCTCAGCGATCCGGTGATCGGGGACAATTTCATCCAGCCGCTGAAAAGCCAGGGCGTGATCGAAATGCAGGATTCGGCGATGATCATCCGAGTCAAGTTCATGACCAAGCCGGGCGATCAATGGCTGGTGCGCAAGCGGGTTTATCAGGATATCCGCGAGCTTTTTGCCCGCGAAGGCATCAAGTTCGCCCATCGCGAGGTCACCGTGCGCCTGGCCGACGGACAGGACGCCGCCAACATGACGCCGCAGCAACGCGAAGCGGTTACGGGCGCGGTTCAGGCCGCCATCGACGAGGATGTGCTGGACGACATGATGGACGACGACCGGTGAGGGGGAGACCAAGATTTTTCGACGAAAAATCTCGGGTCCCGCCTGCCTGTTGCTCAGCTATAGGGATCGAGACTGTCGCGCAGGCCGTCGCCGAGGAAGTTGAAGGCAAGCACCACCACAACGATGGGTAGCATCGGGATCGCGGTCCAGGGATAAAGCTCGATGCTGGCCAGGTTCTGTGCGTCGTTCAGCATCACCCCCCAGCTGACCGCGGGCGCCCGCAGGCCGAGGCCCAGAAAGCTGAGCGCGGTCTCGCCCAGGATCATCGCCGGGATCGACAGCGTGGCGCTGGCGATCAGGTGCGACATGAAATTGGGCAGCAGGTGTTTTCGGATCACCCGACCCTTGCCCGCGCCCATCATCTCGGCGGCGCGCACATATTCCTCTTCGCGCAGCGACAGGAACTTGGCCCGCACCGATCGCGCCAGCCCGGGCCAGTCGAGGATTCCAAGGATCACCGAGATGATGAAGAACACCGCCACCGGTGACCAGTTCGACGGCACCGCCGCCGACAATGCCAGCCAAAGCGGCAGTTCGGGCAGCGAACGCAGGATCTCGATCACCCGGTTGATCACCCAATCGGTCTTGCCGCCCAGATAGCCCGCCAGCGAGCCAAAGAAGATACCCAGCACGAAGGACACCGAGATGCCGATCAGGCCCACGGTGAGTGACAGCTGTGCGCCATAGAGGATGCGGCTGAACACGTCGCGGCCCAACCGGTCCGAGCCCCACAGGAACAGCGTCGCGCCCTCGGGTGCGCAGAACAGATGGGTGTCGCTCTCGATCAGCCCGGCCAGTTTGTAACTGTCCCCCTCGCAAAAGAACCGGATCCGCTGGGGGTTCTCGGTATCGGGGACAAAGGTCCATTGAAAGGTCTCCAGATCAGCCTCGGCGGTGATCGGATAGATGAACGGGCCGAGAAACTCGCCCTCATGCACCCAGCGTACCGCCTGTGGCGGGGCATAGAGGTGATCGGCATTGCGGAAATTGGGCGAGTAGGGCGCGATGAACCCCATGAAGGGCAGCAGCAGGTAGCTCAAGAGCAGGAAGA
Organism: Ruegeria sp. BHSC223; assembly: GCF_059613025.1. Classification (NCBI taxonomy): domain Bacteria; kingdom Pseudomonadati; phylum Pseudomonadota; class Alphaproteobacteria; order Rhodobacterales; family Roseobacteraceae; genus Ruegeria; species Ruegeria sp. BHSC223. The sequence continues at coordinate 240,063 of NZ_JBXWRR010000002.1, read as the reverse complement.
TGCCCGAGATCAGGCCCAGCTTGTGGGTACGGAACTTGCGCCAGACCAGCAGCCAGTTGGGCGCATCCAGATCGCGCCGCTCCAGTTGCTGGATCGATTGTTGCGGATCATAGGGGGCGTCGTCGACATAGCGTCCGTCGGGAAGTTGGGTCATGCGTCGCGCCCCTCGTATCGAATGCGCGGGTCGAGCATGACCAGCAGGATATCGGAAATCATTGTTCCGATCAGCGTCAGCAGCGCCACGAACATCAGTACGAAGCCCGACAGGAACATGTCCTGGCTCTTGAGCGCTGTCAGCAGGGTCGGGCCGATGGTTTGCAGCCCCATCACCACCGAGACCAGAACCGAGCCCGACACCATCGAGGGTAGCAGGTTGCCGATATCGGCCACAAACGGGTTGAACGCCACGCGCAGCGGGTATTTGGCCAGCATCCGGCTGGGCGCCATGCCCTTGGCGATGGCGGTTTCCACATAGGGTTTGCCCAGTTCGTCCAGCATGTTGGCACGCAGGCGCTGCATCATCGCCGAGGCGCCGGCGGTGCCGATCACGATGGTCGGCACGATCAGATGCACCAGCACCGACTGGATCTTGGCCCAACTCATCGGCTGCCCCTCAAAGGCCGGGTCCATCAGGCCGCCGATGGGGATATCCAGGTACTTGCGCCCGTAATAATACAGGATCAGCGCCAGCAGAAAGTTCGGCGTCGCCAGTCCCAGATAGCCGACAAAGGCCGAGGTATAATCGGCCCAGGTCCGCGCCTTGGCCGCCGCGATCACTCCCAGCGGCAGGGCGGTGGCATAGACGAACACAATGGCCGCCATGTTCACCAGCACGGTCAGCCACAGGCTGTCGCCGACAATATCGGAAACCGGCCGGTCGAACTCAAACGACCAGCCGAAATTGCCCTGGATCAGGCCGGAAAACCCGTGCGGGCCGGGCATGAAGCCCATCCAGATCATGTATTGTTCCCAGACAGGCCGGTCGAGCGCGTATTCCTTGCGCAGGAACTCGGCCTTGGCCACGCCAGCGGACTGGCCCGAGGCCTTGAGTTCGGCGATCTGGTTGGACAGGTAATCGCCCGGCGGCAGGTTGATGATGGCAAAGACCAGCACCGAGACCACAAGCAGGGTCATCAGCATGGTTCCGAACCGGTAAAATGCGTAGCGCAGGATTGCCATTCCGCCGATCCGTCAGTCTTGAATAAAGAATTCGTCCATCCGGTGCACACCGAAATGCGCCCCCGGATCCCACGCCCACATGCCCTTTTTCGGCACGTTGCGCATCCGGGCCGAGACCACGATGGGCTGCGGCGCCTCGGCCAAAAGGCCAATGCCATAGATCTGGTCGGCATGGATGGCCAGCATCTCGCTCCAGGCGGCAGCGCGCGCCTGATCGTTGGCGGCGCTTTCCCAATCGTGCAGCAGCTCCATCAGCCGCTGCGCCTCGGGCAGGTCGGGCGCCTCACCCGCCTGGCCGGCGGTCTGATAATACTGCCCCCATTTCGGCCAGGCCAGAAACACCTGATCGGTGGGCGCCAGATAGGCCGGAGAGGTATAGGCCTGAGGCAGGCCGTTGTCCCAGCCGAACCAGACCGAGGCCATGGTCGTGCCCGCAAAGACCCGGTTGCGCAGGATGTCGCGATCCAGCGGGCGCATGACCAGCTTGACCCCGATCTCGCGCCAGGTGTCGGTGATGATCTGAAGCGCGTTCTCGACCTCCTGCCGCTCGCCCGCCGTTTCGATCACCAGTTCCATCGGGCGGCCATCGGGCAGCAGGCGGATGCCCGAGCCGTCGCGCTTGTCCAGCCCGATCTCGTCCAGCAGCGCGTTGGCCTGCGCCACGTCATAGGCCGCCCAGGCGTCGCGGTGCTCCTGCTTGAAGAAGGGCGAGGCCGGCAGCACTGCCATGGCACCGGGCTTGGCCAGCTTGAAATAAAGCGCCCGGTTGATCGCGTCGCGGTCGATCGCCAGCGACAGCGCCCGGCGCAAACGGGCATCGCGCAGCACCGCCCGCCAGCCGTCATCATTATGGTTGAGGTTGGGATAGATCGCGATCTGCGAGGCAACGCCGGTTTGCCAAAGATAGGTCTTGTAGCCGCCATCGGCCTCGCCCTTCTTCAGGATCGAGGCATCACGAAAGTCGAGCCCGCGCCCCTGAAGATCGACTTCGCCCGCGTTCGATTTGGCCGCGACAAGGCCGGGGGCCACGATCTCCATCTCGACGATGTCGATATAGGGCAATTGCACCCCTCGGGTGTCGATCCGGTGATAGAATGGATTGCGCACGAAGTTGTGGCGGATCTTCTTGCCTTCGCTGGCATTGATCCAAGGTTGCAGGGTCGGCAGCTGGGCATTGTCGAACTGGTACATGTTGTCCAGCTTGTTATGCAGCGCCGCCCAACTCTTGACCCGGTTTTCCTCGACTGCTGCGGCCAACGACGCAGCATCGGCATAATCCTGATGGAACTGTTTCAGGAAATGCGCAGGGCGATAGATGAAGGGCGGACGCGCCTGCGCCAGCGATTGAAGGAAATTGGGGTTGGGCTTGTCCCATTCAAACACCACGGTCGTGGCATCGGGAAAGCTGACCCGGGGCGGCTGGCCTTCGATCAGCAGGAAATCGGGAGGACCGGCGGGGCTGAGCAGCGGGTTGTTGGCCACATCCTTCCACCAGTATTCGAAATCGGCCGAGGTAAAGGGCGCGCCGTCCGACCATTTGTGCCCCTTGCGCAGGTGCAGGGTAAAGCGGCGATCCTCTTCGGCCTCATAGGATTTCAGCAGATCGGGGACCAGTTCGTATTTCTCGTCATAGCCGACCAGCCGGGCATAGCCATAGACGACCATCTGGCGGATATCCTTGGAGCGGGTGATCATGGTGCGCATCACCCCGCCCGGTGTGCCGAATTCACGCCCCTTGGCCTCGAGATCGACAATCAACGGTTCTTCTGGAATGCGTTGGTCAATGGGTGGCAGGTCGCCGGATTTCACCTCGGCCCCCCAAAAGATCGATTCCTGTAATGTCGGCACGGTTTCAGCGCGCAACGGTAATGCCCCGGCCAGAACCATGGTCAGGGCAAGCGCAAAAGTGCGTCGGGGCAATTCAAACATGGCAGCGTACCTTGTGTCCTGGCTCCATTTCCACCAGCGAGGGTATCACGGAGTCGGTGAAACGAAAGGCCTCGGCCCAGCTGTCTGGCGCACCGGCGCCCAGGGCCACAAGCTTCAGATTGATCGGCCGGTCGATATCGGGTTCCGGCTGGGCGGCGATCAGCGCCTTGGTATAGGGATGTTGGGGATTGTGGAACAATGTCTCGGGCGGGGCCTGTTCGACCACCAGCCCCTGACGCATCACCGCCACCTCGTCGGCGATACGCGCCACGACTGCCAGATCGTGGCTGATGAAGAGGTAAGACAGTCCCAGCCCCTCCTGCAACTCTTCCAGCAGGGTCAGGATCTGGTCCTGTACCGACACGTCCAGCGCCGAGGTCGGCTCGTCGCAGACGATCATCGCCGGGTCGAGCATCAGCGCGCGTGCGACTGACAGGCGCTGGCGCTGGCCGCCGGAAAAGGCATGCGGATAGCGTTTGAGCATGTCGGCGTTCAGCCCGACCCGTTCCAGCGCCTCGGCGGCCTTGTCGCGTTGCTCGGCACGGGTGCCGATCCGGTGGATCTCCAGCGGTTCGGTCATCGCGTCCTGGATGCGCATGCGCGGGCTGAGCGAGCTGTAGGGATCCTGGAACACCATCTGCGCCTGACGCTGGAACGCGGTACGCTGCACGCGGCTCATGTCATGCACCGTCAGCGGCGCGGCTTCTGGGTTGGCGCGGAACAGTACTTCGCCGCCGGGATCGGGCGGCTCGGCGCCCAGCGCGATACGCGCCGCGGTGGTCTTGCCCGAGCCGCTTTCGCCCACGATCGCCAGCGTCTTGCCGCGGGCCAAGCGGAAGTCGACGCCCCGGCAGGCATGGATCAGCTTATCGGCCTGCCAGCCCCGGCCAGAGCGCATGGTATAGGTCTTGGACACATCCTTCATCTCGAGGATCAGATCGTCCTGCGGCATCGGCAGGCCGACGGCTTGAACATCCGGAATCTCGGGCGCGGCATCGAACAGTTGCCGTGTATAGGGATGTGCCGGGTCCTTGAGCATGGCGGAGGCAGAGCCGCTTTCCATCACCCGGCCCTTGTGCATGACAACCACCTGTTCGGCCATGTTGGCCACCACGCCCAGATCATGGGTAACCAGGATCAGCGCCATGCCGATTTCGCGCTGCAACTCCTTGATAAGCCCAAGAACCTGCGCTTGGGTGGTCACATCCAGTGCCGTGGTCGGTTCATCCGCGATCAGCAGGTCGGGTTTGGCCACCATTGCCATGGCGATCATCGCCCGCTGCCGCATGCCCCCCGACAATTCGAACGGATAGGAGTTGTAGGCGCGTTCGGGATCGGGAAACCCCACCCTTTCGAACTGTTCCAGTACCGCCTTGCGCGCCTGCCGCTCACTGGCGCCGCGATGCAGCCAGAGCACCTCACTGACCTGATTGCCGATCCGGTGCAGCGGCGAGAGAGAGCGCATCGGCTCCTGGAAGATCATCGAAATGCGGTTGCCGCGGATCGACCGCATCTGCCGCTCGCCGAGCTGGTTCAGGGCGAGCGGCCCTTCCTCGCCGTTCAGAGTGATCCGGCCCATGCGGATTTGTGCCGCCTTGGGCAGGATGCGCAACGCGGCCCGGCAGGTGATTGTCTTGCCCGAGCCGGATTCACCCACCAGCGCCAAAGTCTGCCCGGGCATCACCTCGAAACTGACGTCCCGCACCACGGGTTCGTCGCGACCAAAGCCGATGCTGAGGTTTTCGACAGACAATAAAGGGGTCATTCAGGTGTCCCACCCGACTGGCCAGAAAACGACATGACGCTATCAATACCCCCAACGGTCTTTATTGTTTTGCCTGCACTTTCGCGCGCCGGGCGCCGGTTCGTCAAACCTCAATTTCGCAAAGATGGCCGGGAAATCGCGATATTGCCGGTCTGATGACTGTCAAAGCGGGGCGGAATTTGGCATGAGGAGCAAAAGCGGCACCCGGAACGGCGCCGCGCGGACAAGGGAATATCAGATCATGAGCCAACCAGAGCAGAGCCGCCTCGACCTGTTCATCGACCGGATGGTGTCGCAACGGGCCTGTCTCGACCATGCCATCGCATTGACCGCCGAATTGCCCGGTCCGGTCTACGAACTTGGTCTGGGCAACGGGCGCACCTATCACCACCTGCGCCAAAATGTGCGGGGGCGCGATATCTACGTGTTCGAACGCGCGGTGGCCTCGCACCCCGATTCGACACCGCCCGAGGCCGCGCTGGTCCTGGGCGATATCCGCGAGACCCTGCCCGCCACACTGGAGCGGTTCGGCGCCACGGCCAGCCTGATCCATGCCGATCTGGGCGGTCACAACCGGGAAAAGAACGATCGTTTCGCCCGCATGATCTCGCCTCTGATCGAGCCGCATCTGGCGCAAGGCGGGCTGATGGTGTCGAGCGACCGGATGTATTTCGAGGGGCTCGAGGAACTGCCGCTGCCCCCCGGAGCGGTTGAGGGGCGGTGTTTCATCTACCGGCGCGGATGACGTCCGGGCGATGTGCCGCAGGGTCACGCCCGTGAACGGCTAGGCGCGCGGCGCGGTTGATGCCTAAGCTTGGTGCATGCTGCACCAGAGGATCCCGTCATGCTGTTTTACGACTGTTCCACCGCGCCCAATCCGCGCCGCGCCCGCATGTTCATCGCCGAGAAGGGGGTGGAGATCGAGAGCCGCGATATCTCGATCGCGGCGGGCGAACAGTTGCAGCCTGCGTTCCGGGCGGTCAACCCGCGCGCAACAATCCCGGTTCTGGTGACCGAAGAGGGCACGGTGCTGACCGAGAACCTCGGGATCGCCGCCTATCTTGAGGCGCGCTTTCCGGAACCGCCGCTGATGGGGCGCACGGCCGATGAAAAGGGTCTGGTGATGATGTGGAACGCCATCGCCGAACAGCAGGGCGGCGCGCCGGTGGCCGACGCGCTGCGCAACGGGCATCCGGCGTTCAAGGATCGCGCTATCCCTGGCCCGGCCAACCATGCCCAGATCCCTGAACTGGCGCAGCGCGGGGTCGCGCGGGTGGCGCAGTTCTTTGATGTACTTGAAGATCGATTGAGCGAAAGCCCGTTCGTGGCCTGTGATCATTTCACGCTGGCCGATATCTCGACCTTTGTGTTCGTGGATTTTGCCCGGGTGATCAAGATGCGGGTGCCCGAAGGTAATACCGCAACCCGCGCTTGGTATGAGGCCATCAAGGCCCGTCCCAGCGCACAGATTTAGGTGGTCCCTTTCGACTGGAGCCGGAAAACACATGTTTTCCGGGCCGTTTTCCGTGACGGAAAATGGCGCCTGCCGTGCGGTCCGGTGCCTTTGTCGTATAGGGGAGCAAGGCGCAAGTAGTACTGTACATAAATGTCTAGACAGGTGCCCAACCCCGCACTAGCCTGAGGCGAGGAGCAAGGGAGGGTCGTATGAAATCCCATTATCGCGTTGTCGTCATCGGAGGTGGCGTTGTCGGTGCCTCGGTTCTTTATCACCTGGCCAAGTTCGGCTGGAGCGATGTGGTGATGCTTGAGCGGCGCCGACTGGCATCCGGATCATCCTGGCACGCGGCGGGCGGCATCCATGCGCTGAACGCCGATCCCAACATGGCGGCCTTGCAGGCCTATACCATCGACCTGCTGTCCGAGATCGAGAAGGAATCGGGCCAGAACATCGGGCTGCACATGACCGGCGGTCTGACGCTGGCGGGCACGCCCGAACGCTGGGAATGGCTGCAGGCGAACTATCGCATTTTTCAGTCCATCGGTATCGACGACTGCGAGCTTCTGACCCCTGAAGAGGCGCAGCGCCGATGCCCCATCATGTCGACCGATGGCGTTCTGGGCGCGATGTGGGCCGACCGAGAAGGCTATATCGACACCACCGGCACGGTGCAGGCCTATGCCACCGCCGCCCGCAAGCGCGGCGCTGAGTATTACGAGGACACCAAGGTCGAACAGCTGATCCAGACCGCCGACGGCTGGCAGGTGGTCACCGACAAGGGCACGATCACTTGCGAACACGTGGTCAATGCCGCCGGTCTCTGGGCCAAGCAGGTGGGCCGAATGGCGGGCGTCGAACTGCCGGTGTCGCCGCTGAAACACCACTACCTGATCACCGATACGGTGCCCGAGGTGGCAGCGGCGGAATTCGAAATGCCGATGACCGTCGATCTTGAAGGTTTCACCTATATGCGGCAGGATCAGAAGGGCATTCTGGTCGGTATCTACGAGATCAACCACGAACATTGGGCGATGGACGGCGCGCCCTGGAACTATGGTGAGGAGCTGTTCCAGGAACAGCTCGACCGGATCGAGAACGAGCTGATGCTGGGCTTTGCCCGCTACCCCTCGATCCAGGACGTAGGCATCAAGACCTGGGTCAACGGCGCCTTCACCTTTTCGCCCGATGGCAACCCGCTGGTCGGCCCGGTTCCGGGCAAGCGCGGCTATTGGTCGGCTTGCGCGGTCATGGCGGGCTTTCTCCAGGGTGGCGGCGTCGGCAAGACTCTGGCCGAGTGGATGATCCATGGCGAGCCCGAGGCGGACGCCTGGTCGATGGACGTGGCGCGCTATGGCGACTATGCGCAGAACAAGCGCTACATCCGGGAAACCACCGGCCAGTTCTATTCCCGCCGCTTCGTGATGTCTTACCCAAATGAGCAGCTTCCGGCGGGTCGACCGCTGAAAATGGCCCCGGCGCATGACGCGATGACGGCCGCGGGCTGTCGATGGGGCGTCAGCTGGGATCTCGAAGTGCCGCTCTACTTCGCGCCCTCCGAGGATTTCGTCGAGAACCTGACGCTGAAACGCTCGAACGCGCACCCGATCGTGGCCGAGGAATGCCGGGTGATCCGCGAGGGCGTGGGCCTGATGGATATCACCGGCTTTTCCCGGTTCGAGGTCTCGGGTCCCAACGCCGAAGCTTGGCTGGATAAGCTTTTTGCCACCAAGCTGCCCGCGCCGGGGCGCGCGCGCCTTGCCGTGATGCTCAGCGAGACGGGCCGCCTCAAGGGCGACCTGACGCTGCTCAACTGGGGCGACGGAACATGGTGGATCATGGGCTCCTATTACCTGCGGGCCTGGCATATGCGCTGGTTCAACGACCATCTCGACGATGGGGTGGCTGTCCGTGATCTGGGCGAGGAGATCTGCGGTTTTGCTCTTGTCGGCCCGAAATCCCGAGCTGTGATAGAGAAACTGGCCGAACAGGATATCTCGGACCTGAAATTCATGGGCTGCGGCGACTTTGACATCGGTCTTGTCCGCGCCCGCGTCGCCCGCATGTCGGTCACCGGCGAGATGGGCTACGAGATCAACTGCCGCTATGGCGAGCACATCGCGCTACGCCGGATGCTGCTGGAAGCCGGCGCGGGCGAGGGAATCCGCGAGGTGGGTTTCAACGCCTTGCTCTCGACCCGGATCGAAAAGAGCTTTGGTATCTGGTCGGCGGAATTCACCCAGGATCGCACCCCCGGCATGACCGCCATGGACCGCTGGATCGCCTGGGACAAGGGCGATTTCATCGGCCGCGCGGCTGCGATTGCCGAGCGCGACGGCAATGGCCCGGCCCGGGTGCAGGTGACATTGGAGGTCGAAGCGGCCGACGCCGATGCCTCGGGCTATGAGCCGGTCTGGGCGGATGGCACGCAGATCGGTTTTGTCACCTCGGGTGCCTATGGCCATTACACCGGCAAGTCGCTGGCAATGGCGCTGGTGGACCGGGACAGGGCACAACCGGGTACGAAGGTCAGTGTACATGTCGTGGGCGTCGAACGACCCGCCAAGATCATCGCACCCTCGCCCTATGATCCCGACGGCAAGGCGATGCGCGGATGAGCGGCGGGCGGCGGGGCAGGCGGGCACGGACCGACGCCCCGGCGCCGGCCCGCCAGGTCGATTACCGCAACCTGCGCAACCCGTTCCCGCCGATGGCGGCCTTTTCCGACGACCGGATCGAGGCGCTGCACGAGGCGGCGCTGAGCGTGCTTGAAGATTTGGGGATCATGGTTCTGCATCCCGGCGCACGAGATCTCTATCGGCAGGGTGGTGCCCGCATCGACGGCGAGATGGTTTACATGGGCCGCGACATGGTCGAGGCGGCGCTGGTCAGCGCGCCGAAGTCCATCCGAATGCGCGGCGCCGTGCCCGACCGCGACGTGGTGCTGGAACTGGGCCGAATGGCGTTTCAGCCCGGTGCCGGTTGCCCGCATGCCACCGACCTGACGCGCGGCCGCCGCCCCGGCACCATCGCCGATTTCCGCGAACTGGTGCAGATCACCCAGAGTTTCGACGTGCTGCACATGGTGCCGCCGCTGGTCGAGGCGCAGGACGTGCCGATGCATCTGCGACACATGGCAATGACCGAGGTCGAACTGACCCAGTCCGACAAGGTGCCCTTCCTCTATTCGCGCGGCACGCCGCAGGTGATGGACGGGTTCGAGATGATCCGAGATTTCCGGGGCCTGTCGGATGCGGAGTTCCGCTCCGAGCCGTGGAGTTACACGATCATCAACACCAATTCTCCACGCACGCTGGACCTGCCGATGGCGCAGGGGCTGATCGACTTTGCCCGCCATGGCCAGTTGGCGATTGTCACCCCCTTTACCCTGATGGGCGCGATGGCGCCGGTGACGGTGGCGGGCGCCATGACGCTCAGCCATGCCGAGGCGCTGGCGGCCATCACGCTCAGCCAGTTGGCGCAGCCCGGCGCGCCGGTCTGCTACGGCACCTTCACCAGCAACGTGGACATGAAATCGGGCGCGCCGGCTTTTGGCACGCCGGAACATTTCACCGCCTCGCTGGTGGCGGGGCAACTGGCGCGGCGCATCGGCCTGCCCTGGCGCTGCGCCGGGGGCAGTGCCGCCAATATCAACGACGCCCAGGCCGCGAACGAGACACAGTTCGGCCTCTGGGGCTGCCTGCTGGCCGGGGCCACGGTGACGATACATTCGGCGGGCTGGCTCGAAGGGGGGCTTACCGTCTCATACGAAAAGATCATCACCGATCTGGAAGTGCTGCAAATGGTGGCCGAGCTCTGCGCGGGTACGCCCGCCACCGACGCGGATATCGCGCTGGATGCGCTACGCGAAGTGCAGCCGATGGGCCATTTCTTTGGCGCTGCACACACGATGGCGCGCTATCAGACCCAGTTCTATGAACCGCTGGTGGGAGACTGGTCGAATTTCGGTGCCTGGACCGAGCGCGGGGCAGTCGATGCCAATCATCGCGCCACTGGCATCTGGCGCGGGATCGTGGATAATTTCGAACCACCGCCCATGGACCCGGACCGGGTCGCGGCGCTGCAAGACTTCATCGCGCGCCGAACCGCCGAAGGGGGCGCCCCGCCCGAAAGCTGAGGAGACCCGCCATGGGCAGCAAACCGATCCTGCATCGCGACGATCCCAGCGCCGAGCCGCTGGTGGGCAACATCAAGGTGACGCGTGACGACTGGCTGAACGTGGCGATGGATGTGCTGGTCTCGGACGGGGTCGAGCAGGTCAAGGTCCTGAACCTGGCCGAGCGGATGGCGGTCTCGCGCTCGTCGTTCTACTGGTATTTCAAGTCGCGCCAGGACCTGCTGGACGCGCTGCTGGCGAAATGGCAGGCCACCAATACCGCGGGCCTGATTGCGCAGACCGAGCTGCCTGCCGAGACCATAACCGCCGCGGTCTGCAACCTGTTTCACTGTGTTGTCGATCCGGCGCTGTTCGACACCGCGCTGGATTTTGCGGTGCGCGACTGGGCGCGACGGTCGGGCAAGGTGCGGCGCTTGCTGGATCTGTCCGACAGCCGACGGCTTGAGGCTCTGACAGCCATGTTCCTGCGCTATGGTTACAGCCAGATCGAGGCCGAGACCCGCGCCCGCGTGCTCTATTACATGCAGATCGGCTATGACCTGGCGCAGATGAACGAGCCGATCGACCAGCGTCTGTCCTTTGTGCGGCACTATCTGTTTGTCTTTACCGGCGTGCAGGCCCGTGACGAAGAGGTCGCCGCCTTCAGCGCATTCGCTCGCGGTTTCTGGGAGGGACGACGACCATGAACAGCCCCGACGCAATCATCATCGGCACAGGCGTGATCGGCGCGGCGATTGCATTCGAGATGGCCAAGGCAGGCTGGAAGATGCTTTCGCTGGATCGCAACGCACAGGTGGGCCACGGCTCGACCGCTGGATCCTGCGCCATCATCCGGATGCATTATTCCACCTTCGAAGGCACGGCGCTTGCCTGGGAGGGTTATCACTATTGGCGCGACTGGGCCGACTATCTGGGCCTGCCCGAGGGGGCAGAGCTGGCGCGGTTTCGGCAGACCGGTTGCCTGGTGATGAAGACCGACGCCAATGATCAGCTTGACAAGCATATCCAGACATCGGCCGAACTGGGCATCCCGTTCGAGGAATGGAGCGCCGAAGAGGTTCAGGCTCGCCTGCCGATTTATGCAATGGACAGCTATGCACCTGCCCGGCGGTTGGATGATCCGGAGTTCGGCAAACCCAATGGCGGTCGAATGGGGGGCGCGGTTTTCTGGCCCAATGGCGGCTATGTCACCGATCCGGCGCTGAGTGCGCAGAACCTCATGGATGCGGCGCGACTATACGGGGCGTCGGTGCGCAACCGTGCCGAGGTGGTGGAGATCCTGCAATCGGGCGGACGGGTGGCCGGGGTAAAGCTGGCCAGCGGCGAGGAAGTCCACGCCCCCGTGGTGATCAATGTGGCGGGACCGGGCTCGGCCATCGTCAATCGCATGGCGGGCGTCACCGGAGACATGACCATCCAGACCCGCCCGCTGCGGCAGGAAGTGGTGCATCTGCCCGCACCCGAAGGGTTCGATTTCGAAGCGCAGGGTACCATCGTCTCGGACAGCGATATCGCCTGCTATTGTCGGCCGGAGCAAGGCAATCACATCCTGATAGGGTCAGAGGACCCCGCCTGCGACCCGCATCAATGGTGCAAGGATGATCTGGATTATGATCGCAACTTCACCGATCAGTGGACCACCCAGGCCATGCGCTATGCCCAGCGGGTGCCGAGCCTGGGTATCCCGTCGCGGATGCGCGGCGTGGTGGATCTCTACGATGCCTCGACCGACTGGATCCCGATCTATGACAAGTCTTCGCTGCCGGGGTTCTACATGGCCTGCGGCACCAGCGGCAACCAGTACAAGAACGCCCCCATCGCGGGCAAGATGATGGCCGCGCTGGTGCGTTATTGCGAGGAAGGCGGCGATCACGACGCCGCGCCGCTCCAGTTCGAACTGCCCTATATCGGACGCCATATCGACGTGGGTTTCTACTCACGCAAGCGGCCGGTCAATCAGGAAAGCAGCTTCTCGGTCCTGGGATAGCGCTGTCAAACGGCGCGCCTTCGGCGCAAGACAATGTCTCGTCGTCGTTCCTCCTCCTCGGAGCGTGGGGGGAGGTGATGGTCATGCGCTGGTGCAGCGGGGATGAGAGGTCAGATGCCTCCGGCGGGAGTATTTCGGACCAGAAAGAAGCGGGAAAGATGCTGCTTCTTTCTGGTCACAAATACTCAATCCGCCGTCGCAGCAAGTGCAGGCGCTGCGGATCGGCCCTTGTCGAGGCGGCTGGCTATGTCTGCTTGTACACGTTTGACCGCTTCAACCCGGACCGGGCCATAGCCGCGAATTTCGCCTGCCAGGGTCAGGACGGATTGCCAGTCGGCCTCGTTCGTTGCGGTGCAGTCCTGCTGCATACGGTCGAGCAGGGCGAGATACCAGGCCAGTGTTTCGCGATGCAGGCGAGCCTCGAAATGGTAACCAAACGGGTTGAGCGCGGTGCCGCGCAGCGGTTTGGCGCGGGCGAGCAGGCTGAGGACAGGGCGCAGCCATGGACCGAAGCCCCGTTTCAGGGGCCGTCCGCGCGCGTCCCTGCGATGCGCCAGTAACGGCGGGGCAAGGTGGTAGGTGAGTTTGACGTCACCCTCGAACTGCTCTTGCAGGTCCCGCTGGAAGTGGTCTGCGGTCAGCAGCCGGGCGACTTCGTACTCGTCCTTGCTGGCCATGAAGCGGAAGAGGTTGCGCGCGGCCTCACCGATCAGCGCGTCGGGGGCCTGAGGCAGAGCGCGGCGTAGCGTGGCGATGCGATCGGTGAAGCGTGCGGCATAGGCGGCATTCTGGTAGTCGGTCAGAAAGGTGGCCCGACGGGCGAGCATCTGGTCGAGGGTTTCCTCTGCCTCCGGGGTGGCGCTTTCGACGTCGAGCCGCGCGGGATCCTCGGCAAGCGCCCGGCCCGCGGCAAAAGCGAGGCGGTTCTTTTCCACCGCCACGCCGTTGAGCAGGATCGCCTGTGCCAGTGCACTGCGGCTCACCGGCACCAGCCCCCGCTGCCAAGCGTAGCCCAGCATCATCACATTGGCGAAGACCGCGTCGCCCAGCAGCTGTTCGGCGGTCTGGTTGGCGTCGAAACCGCTGACGTTCTCGGTGCCGACCACGGCGCGGATGGCGGCCTCGCGCGTGTCGATCTTCAGCTGCGCGTCGCGATGCAGCACCAGATCGCCGGTGGGCATTTCGGCCCGGTTCAAGACGACCTTTGTACCGTTGCGATAGTGAGCGGAGGCCTTGGGCGCGGAACTGACCACCATGTCACAGCCGATCACCGCATCGGCGCCGCCGGTGTCGATGCGCACCTGGTGCAGGGCGTCGGGCTTGGCGCCGAGGCGGATATAGCTGAGCACAGTGCCGAATTTCTGCGCAAACCCGGTGAAATCCAGCACCGAGGCGCCCAGCCCTTCGAGATGGGCGGCCATGGTGATCAGTGCGCCCACGGTGACGACGCCGGTGCCGCCGACCCCGGTGACCAGCAGATCGAACGGATCGGACAGTGCAGGCAGGGTCGGTTCGGGCAGGCCGCTTTCCAGCTGTTCCAGATCCAGTTTGACCGCGCGCTTGCGCCGGGTGGCGCCCTCGACGGTCACAAAGCTGGGGCAGAACCCGTTCAGGCAGGAGAAGTCCTTGTTGCAGGAGCTGAGGTTGATCTTGCGCTTGCGGCCCAGCGGGGTTTCGCGCGGCTCGACGCTGAGGCAGTTGGAGGCGACCGAACAGTCGCCGCAGCCCTCGCAGACCAGATCGTTGATCCAGACGAACCGGGCCGGGTCCTCGATTTTAACGCGCTTGCGGCGGCGGCGCTTCTCGGTGGCACAGGTCTGTTCATAGATCAGCACGGTGACGCCCTTGATCTCGCGCAGCTCTTTTTGCACCGGCATCAGCTCGGCCCGGTCGTGGAACGTGGTGCCGGCGGGGAAATCGTCGCGCGAGAATTTCTCGATGTCGTCCGAGACCAGCGCGATGCGCGCGACCCCCTCGGCGCGGCAGGTCTGGGCGATGCCCGAGACGCTGACCGGCCCGTCGACCGGCTGGCCGCCGGTCATCGCAACCGCGTCGTTATAGAGGATCTTGTAGGTGATATTGGTGCCCGCCGCGACCGCCTGCCGGATCGCGAGGGAGCCGGAGTGATACCAGGTGCCTTCACCCAGGTTCTGGAAGATATGCTTGCCGCCGTTGAACTTGGACGCCACCACATGCGGCACGCCTTCGCCGCCCATCTGGGCGTATCCGTCGGTGTCGCGGTTCATCCAGCTGGCCATGACATGGCAGCCGATGCCGCTGTTGGCGCGCGAGCCTTCGGGCACCTTGGTCGAGGTGTTATGCGGGCAGCCCGAGCAGAAATAGGGGGTGCGGGTGGCGCCGGGCACCGCGATCACGGGCGGCGGCGTTTCGGTCAGCGCGCGGGCGCGGGCGGGCAGGTTCTCCTCTGGGAAGAACGCATCCAGACGGGCGGCCACGATTGGCGCCAGCATCAGCGGGCTCAACTCGCCGGTCCAGGGGATCAGCGGCTCGCCCTGTTCGTCGTATTTGCCGACCATCCGGTGCGGCTTGTCGCCGGGCCAGTCATAAAAATACTCCTTGAACTGGCTCTCGATGATGCCGCGTTTTTCCTCGACGACCAGCACTTCCTGCTTGCCGCGCACAAAGCGCAGCGCGTTGCGGCGGGCCAGCGGCCAGACCATGCCGACCTTGTAGATGTCGATGCCAAGCGCGCGGCACTTGGCCTCGTCCAGACCCAGGAGGCGCAGCGCCTCCATCAGGTCGAGATGCCCCTTGCCGGTGGTGACAAAGCCAAAGCGGGCGTTGGGCAGGTCATGGATGCGCCGGTCGATCGGGTTTTCCTCGGCAAAGGCGCGCACGGCGCGCAGCTTGGCCTGAATGCGGGTCTCGATCTCGGGGCTGGGCAGATCGGCGCGGCGGATGTGCAAGCCTCCGGCGGGCAGGTCGATCTGCGGCAGGGTGAACTGGCGATCCGGGCGCAGCTCCACCGAGCGGCCGCTTTCCACGGTTTCGCTGATCGCCTTGAACCCGACCCAGGTGCCCGAGAAGCGCGACAGCGCCAGGCCGTATTCGCCGAACTCCAGGTATTCTTCGACCGAGGCGGGATTCAGCGTCGGCATGAACCATGCCATGAAGGCCACGTCGGACTGGTGCGGCATCGAGCTGGAGACGCAGCCATGATCGTCGCCCGCCACCACCAGCACGCCGCCCTTGGGCGCGCTGCCATAGGCGTTGCCGTGCTTCAGCGCATCGCCCGAGCGGTCCACCCCCGGCCCCTTGCCGTACCACATCGAAAAGATGCCCTCGTGCTGGCAATCGGGGTCCAGCACCGCCTGTTGCGCGCCCAGAACGGCGGTGGCGCCCAGATCCTCGTTCACGGCGGGCATGAAGGTGATGCGGTCCTGCTCCAGTCGAGCCTTGGCCCGCCACATCTCCAGATCAAGCCCGCCCAGCGGCGAGCCGCGATAACCAGAGACAAAGCCAGCGGTGTTCAGCCCGGCAGCGCGGTCGCGGCGGGCCTGATCCATCATGATCCGCACCAGCGCCTGGGTTCCGGTCAGGAACACGCGGCCGGTGGTCTGGTCGTAACGGTCCTCCAGCGCATAGCTGCGCAGGGCTGGGGCGGGGTGGGTCATCTGGGCTTCCTGATCGCGGTGGCTGAGGGTTCGCGCGAAAGGATAATCCGGGTTGAGTGGAAATCGGTGCCAGAAACTCCGGGTTTGCCCGGGTCTGCCGGATAAACTATTCATCAAAGGTCAATGATGTGAAACAACAGACCGAATCCATGCAATTAGATGACCGCGACCGCCGAATCCTGACCCTGCTTCAGCAGGACAGCCGTATCTCGAATGCCGATCTGGCCGAGGCGGTGGGCATGTCGGCCTCGGCCCTTTGGCGCCGGGTGCGCGCGTTTGAAGAGGCGGGGGTGATCACCCGCTATGGCGCGGTGGTCGATCCGGGGGCGATGGGGCTAGATTTCGAGGCCATCGTGCACGTGCATCTGACCCGGCACGATCCGGACGGGATCGTCGCCTTTATCCGCGCTATCGAGACCGCGCCCGAGGTGCAGGAATGTTACGCCACCACCGGTCAGGCCGATTATCATCTGCGGGTGCTCTGCCCGGATCTGGCGGCCTATAATATCTTTCTGGAACGCTTCCTGTTTCGTCTGCCTGCAGTGGCCAGCGCCCAGACGAATGTCGTTTTGCGAACGATCAAGCGTAGCCGTCCGGTCACGTTGTGAAGACCTGATGTTCCCACTATGAGAACAGATTTCGGAGACGGTCAGGCTCGGGTCGAAAGCGATCCGTTCGAAGCGCCGATACAAGAAAAACACCCTAGTCCGGGACAATACCATTCGTGGTATCGCCCGGTATTAGCATGATCCCGATCTGTGGTCCGTATGTCGATTCGAAGGTAGAACCGTTGCCTGCATGGTCTGGCTGGCTGGCGACCTTCGCGCCGTATTTGCGAGATGTCGTTGGGTGGTTTGATCCCGCAGTTCTGGCCGGCCCCCGGAAATTCCAAGATTCTCCGTCGCGGCTTTGCTGCCGGAAAACGGGCGAGAGTTTAGTGGGCGAATTCGACCCAGGCCCAGGCCATGGCCAGATAGGTTAGCTGGTGCAGAAACTGGTCGAAGCCCATCGCATACCAGTATTTTGCCTGATTGGGTTGCAACGCGTTTCGATCAGAGTAGCTGGCCTTGCCATAGTCGATATTGAAATGAACCACCCATTCCAAGACCGCTATGACCAATGCGAACACCGCCGGCGCGCCGACCACCAGGAAAAGCAAGACCGATCCTAATGCATGGATCCCTGCATGCTGGGCGCGGCCTAAATGCCAATACTGGCAGCGACCGGACAACATTCTTGGTGTCTGCAGGAAGAAGTCTGCAAACATATGCTTGACTTGCAAAAGACCAAGCACCAACAGCAGCGAGGCTATGGTAACAGGCAAGAACACTCCTCCATCCGCGTTCCTGAACCCACCTTAGCGCAGGATTCGGGGGCTGCAAAAGGAACTCGTTCACAAATAAAGCCGATTGACCAAACGTAAATGCGATTGCCAGGCCGTATTAGGCCGCGATAGCTTCGAACTGGGGCGCCGCCTTTTGGTGACGGTCAAACAGTACAAGTCCGATTTGGGGGTCGGAGCCATAGAACGCACTTTGTTCCGTTTTATCTGGAAGTACTCCAGACGCGATCAGCTGATCCTGCTGATGGTGACGGCGACGCTGTTTCCGCTGCTCTACCTCACGTTGGAGCTTCCCAAACGCATTATCAACGACGCTATCGGCGCCGCCAGTTCCACCATCGAGGTTTGGGGCTTCACCTTTGACCAGGTAACCTACCTGGCCATCCTCTGCGCTGCCTTCCTGATCTCGGTCACTGCGCATGGGCTGATGAAAATGCGGATCAACACGATGAAAGGCGTTATGTCCGAACGGATGTTGCGCCGGTTCCGCTATCTGCTGATCACTCGGGCGCTGCGGTTTCCACAGCCCTATTTCGAGCGTGTCAGCCAAGGTGAGCTGGTGTCGATGATCACCGCCGAAAGCGAGCCGATGGGCGGGTTGATGGGCGATGCGATCAGCCAGCCGGTCTTGCAGGCCGGGCAGATGATCACGATCCTGTCCTTTCTTTTCCTGCAAAGCCCGTGGTTCGGGCTGGCTGCCGTCGCGCTGATCCCGCTTCAGGCCTGGCTGATCCCGCGCATGCAGCGCCAGATCAACCTGCTCAACAAGAAGCGTATCCAGGAGGTGCGCGTTCTCGCCGCGCAGATCGGCGAAAACGCGGCCGGCGCGGCGACGCTGCGATCCAATGCCGGCTGGCCCTGGCGGATGTCGATGATCAGCTATCAGCTGGGGCGGCTGTTCAGCATCCGCTTCGACATCTACCAGAAAAAGTTCTTCATGAAGTTCGTGAACAACTTCATCGGGCAGCTGACTCCCTTCCTGTTCTATTCGATCGGCGGCTATCTGGTGTTGCAGGGCAGCGTGTCACTGGGGGCGCTGGTGGCGGCGCTTGCAGCGTACAAGGATTTGTCGAGCCCCTGGAAAGAGTTGCTGACCTACTACAATCAGACACAGGACATGTCGCTGCGCTGGGAGGTGATCCTGGACCGGTTCGCGCCGCCGGGTATGATCGACGAAGACAAGTTCAGCGGTTTCCCCGAAGAGCGCCCGCGCCTGACCGGCGATATCGTGCTCGACAAGGTTTCGGTCCGTGATGCCGATGGCAATCTGGTGCTGGACGATCTCGACCTGACCCTGCCGGGCGGCAAGGTGATCGGTATCGCCGCCAGCAGCGAAGAGGATCGCCGCGCCCTGTCCGAACTGCTCACGCGTGAGGTATTGCCGGCCAGCGGACAGGTACGGATCGGCGAGGTCGGACTGTCGGATCTGCACCAGATGGTGGTGGCCTCAAGGATCGGCCATGCAACCTCGCGCCCGGTGCTGTTCCAGGGCACCTTCGGGGAAAACGTGACGATGCCGGTCCGGGTGCGCCCTCAGGGTGACAGCGGCGAGCCGGGCTTTCACGCCGAAACCTTGCGTGCGGGCAACAGCGCCGATCCCTATCACAGTGACTGGCTGGAGCCGGGCCTCGCTGGCTTCGATGATGCCCGTGCGCTGCGCGACTGGTGGCTGAAGCTGGTCGAGGGGCTGGGTTCGGGTGCGGCACTCTATCGTCGCGGCGCCGAGCAGGTCTTTGCCGAGGCCGATCACCCCGAACTGGCGGCGCGGCTGGTGGCGCTGCGGCCGGTCATTCAGGAGGCGGCAGAGCGCGCGGGGCTTGCCGGGCAGGCGCATTTCTTTGACCCCGGCCAGTACAACCCGGCGCTGCCGGTGGCCGAAAACCTGCTTTTTGCCACCCCGCGCGCGGCCTTCACGCCCGAGGTTCTGGCCGGTCAGACCGATTTTCTGGCCCAGATCCGTCAGATCGGGCTGGACGAGCCGCTGGTGCGCCTGACCCAGGACGTGATCGACATGCTGCGCCAGATCTTCGGGCTGGACGGCACCGACCACCCGCTGTTCCGCAAGCTGAATCTGGATGTACGCACCTACGAGACCGCATTGGAACTGGTGGAAAAGACCCGCGACGACGGCGCTCGGGCGCTGGAGGATGCGCAACTGGCCAGCCTGCTTGCGGTGCCGTTCCGGATCTCGGCAGACCAGATCGGCCCGGCCTTCTCCGACGAGATCAAGGCGCGCATCTTGGAACTGCGCAAGAGCCACTCGGCCGAGCTGATGCGCAGTCTGGACGATGTTTTTGCCCCGCTCGACCCCGACGCCTTTGCTCCGGGACTGAACGTGCTGGAGAATGCGCTGTTCGGCAAGGTAAGCGAGGTGGGCGGGGCGCGGTCGGACGAATTGCGCAAGATGATCGCCGAGGTGCTGGACGAACATGGCCTGCGACCTCTGGTGATCCAGCTGATCTATGATCTGCCCGTCACGCTGGGTGGGCAGAATGTGCCGGCGATTTTTGCAGAACCGCTGGCCTTTACCCGCGCGACAATCAAGAAGCCCGACATCCTGCTGCTCGACCGGGCGCTGGCAAGTTATGATATGCAGACCCAAATCGCTGTGTACCGCAATCTTCGCGCGTTGCTGCCCGAGACGACATTGATCTATCTTAACGATGCGTTCGAGAATCCGGACGTTTTCGACCTCTATATCGAGGTCCAGCAAGGCCGGATCGTGACCGAGGAAGTGCCGAAAAAACAGGAGGAAGAGGACAGCGTCGCCTCGGCCGATCTCAGCCGCAAGGTCCGCACGCTGGAGCAGACGCCGCTGTTTTCCGGTCTCGATCGGCGGCAGCTGCGGCTGCTTGCCTTTGGTGCGCGCTGGTACTCGGCCAAGGCGGGCGAGGTGGTGTTCCTGAAGGACGATCAACCCACCGATGGTGCCTATATGATGATCGAGGGCGAGGCCGGGCTATACCTGCCGCGCGAGGGGCAGGAGGATCAGTTGATCGTGACTGTCGGGCCAGGCCGCCTTGTGGGCGAATTGGGCCTGATCCGCAAGGAGCCGCGCGCGCTGAGCATGGTGGCGGCCACCGACATCACCTGTTTGCGCATCGGCGAGGAAGAGTTCCTGGCAGTGGTCGAGAACGATGCCGCGACCGCGTTCAAACTGTTGCAGGTGGTGGCGGGCTACGTCTCGAACTGACACGGTGCGCGTGCGGCAGGAGCCGTTTTCCGCGACGGAAAACGGCTTGGAAAACCTCGTTTTCCAGAACGGAATTTTTGCAAAATTCCGTGCCCCTACTGACCGGCAAGGCCCATTTGACGGACCGCAAGATCGCGCAGGATTTCTTCGGAGCCACCGCCGATCGCCATCACCTTGACCTCGCGCCAGACCCGTTCGACCGGGTTTCCGGTCAGATACCCGGCGCCGCCGAAGATCTGCATTCCTTCCGAGGCCACGAATTCCAGCGCCTTGGTCGCCTGCACCTTGGCTTTGGCGATCTCGGCCGCAGGCATCAGCCCCTGGTTCATCGCCCAGCAAATCCGCTCCAGATAGGCCTCGATCATATCTATCCGCGCTGACATTTCGGCGAATTTATGGGCGATGACCTGATGTTCGATCAACCGCTGGCCAAAGGTCCGACGCTCACGCGCCCAGTCAAGCGCGGAACGATAGCAGACCCGCATCATGCCAAGGCTACCGGCCACCATCGCCAGCCGCTCGTGGTTGAAGTTGTTCATGATCGCCAGGAAGCCCTTGTTCTCGGGGCCGATCAGCGCCGTCTCGGGCACGTGGCAATCGTCGAAATGCAGCATGGCCTGGGTCGAACAATGCCACCCCATCTTGCCCCCCAGCGGGGTGCGCGAAAAGCCGGGCGTATCCGCCTCGATCAGGAACAGCGAGATGCCGCCCAGGCCCGGTCCGCCGGTGCGGGCGCCGACCACGTACCACTGCGCGTCCATCCCCCCGGTGATATAGGCCTTGGCACCATTCAGCACCCAGCCACCCGCCGCCCGCTCCGCCCGCGTGCTCAGATTGGCCACATCAGACCCGCCCCCAGGCTCGGTGATTGCGAGCGCCGAGTTCATCTCGCCCCTGACGATCCGGGGCAGGACGTTTTGCCGGAATGCTTCGGGCGCGAACCGGACCATCGGGCCCAGCGAGATCATCCGACCACCGACCGCCGCGGCCACCCCCGAGGCACCGCAGCCAAAGGCCAGTTCGGCGTAGTCGCAGCGCATGAAGGCGTCGTCGAACCCCAGTCCGCCATATTCCTCGGGGATGCCAAAGCCGAACACGCCCAGTTCGCCCAGTTTCTGGTGCAGTTCCCAGGGCACGGCCTGTGCGGCCTCCCACTCCTCCACATGCGGGGTGACCTCGGTGGCGAAAAACGCTGCAAGCGTGTCGCGAAAGGCCTGACGCTCGGGCGTCATGAAGGGAGAGGGGCAGGTCATGGCGCATCCTTTGCGGGCAGGGGGGTCAACTGGCTTTCCATCATCCCGGCGAACCGCTCCACCATCCGCGCCAGATAGGCAGGGTCGGTGACGAAACGTTCGTGCAGGACCAGACCGCGCAGAAAGTTCCGGGTCATGCTCCACAAGAGTTCGGCGTCGTCCGGCGCCGGGTCCGCCCCGATATAGGCGCGCGCGACCGAGGCGCGGCTTTGCCGGTCCCAGTCGTGCAGGCGGGTTTCTAGCAGGCGATAAAGCTCGGCATCGGTGCGGCAGGCCACCAGAATCTCGACCATTGCCCGCCCCCCGGCGGCGTTCACCACCTGACCCCAGGCCCGGGTGATCAGATCGCGCACCGGTTCGGGGCTGGCGGCCTGCGCGGCGCGGCGTTCGACCGGGTCGAGCGCGCGTGCCAGCAATTCCATCGCAGTGGCCGCGACCAGCGCCTGCCGGGTTGGAAAGTGATGGGTGATCGCGCCACGCGACACGCCCGCCCGCTCCTGAATGCGGGCAAAGGTGGTCTCGGCATAGCCCAGCCTATCCAGACAGGCGATGGTGGCCCGGATCACCTTGGCCTGGGTCGATCGGGATCGCCGGTCTTGCGGGGTCGGTTTCAGGGTCTCGGGCATCTGCCGTCACGTCACACTTATTTCGATTGACCGCGAGGGTCTCGGGAGGCAGCTTAAAAACAGAACGGGCGGTCTGTAAAGTGGCTGCCGAAAGCCAGGGGAGAGAACGTCGCGTGACTGCAGCGTTGAGGATCGGCGGGGCCTGCGGTTTCTGGGGTGAGGCGCCGCATGCGACGGCACAGCTTCTCGCGGCCGGGGTCGATGTGCTGGTTTATGACTACCTGGCCGAGATCACCATGTCGATCATGGCGCGCGCGCGGCTGAAGGATCCGGATCAGGGCTATGCCACCGATTTCGTGACCGAGGCGATGGGACCGAACCTGAAGGCCATTGCCAGGCAAGGGGTGCGGGTGCTGTCGAATGCCGGCGGGGTGAACCCCGAGGCCTGCGCAGAGGCGCTGAGAGAGCGGATCGCGGCGGCGGGGTTGTCCCTGCGGGTGGCGGTGGTGACCGGCGACGATCTGCTGGCGCGCGCCTCGGAGTTTGCCGCATGCACCGAGATGTTCACTGGCGCTGCCATGCCACCGCCCGAGCGGATCGCCTCGATGAACGCCTATCTGGGCGCGGCGCCGGTGGTGGCGGCGTTGCGGGCGGGGGCGGATATCGTGCTGACTGGGCGCTGTGCCGACAGCGCCCTGACACTGGCGGCCTGTGTGCACCGCTTTGGCTGGGACCTGTCCGATCATGACCGGCTGGCGGCGGGGTCGCTGGCCGGGCATCTGCTGGAATGTGGTCCGCAGGCGACCGGGGGCAATTTCACCGATTGGGAGGCGGCGGGCGATCTGGCGCGGATCGGCTATCCCATCGCCGAGGTCGCCGCCGATGGCGGTTTTGTCCTGACCAAGCCCGAGGGCAGCAGCGGGCTGGTGACCCCGGCTACGGTCGGCGAACAGATGCTGTACGAGATCGGCGATCCGCGCGCCTATCTGCTGCCCGATGTGGTCTGCGATTTCTCGGGCGTGACGTTGGAACAGGTGGGGCCGGACCGGGTGCGGGTCAGCGGTGCGCGCGGGCGGGCGCCGACCGGGCGGCTCAAGGTCTCGGTCACCTGGGCCGATGGCTATCGCGGCGGCATGGTGTTCCAGATGACCGGGCGCGACGCGCGGGCCAAGGCGCAGGCCTTTGCCCAGGCCGGGCTTGACCGGGCGCGGGCGCGGCTGGCGGCGCTGGGCGCGCCAGACTATCGCGAGGTCTCGTTCGAGGCCTTTGGCGGGCGCCCGACCCCGGATGCGCCCGAAGAGATCGCGTTCAAGGCGGCGGTACGCCATGACGATGCACGCGCGGTGGGTCTGTTTCTCAAGGAACTTGTGGGCGCGGCGCTGGCGACACCTCCAGGCCTGCATTTCTTTACCGGTGCCGGGCGACCCCGGCCCTCGCCGGTGGTGGCGCTGTTCTCCTGCCTGATCCCGGCTGAGGCGGTGCGATGCCGCGTCGTGCTGGACGGGGGAGAACTGTCCTTCGATCCACCCGAACAGCCGCTGCGCGAGGTTGAGGCGACACCAGCCCCCTGTCCGCCGCCGCCGGATATGGAATTTGAGCTGGAGGCGCGGCCACTTGAAGCGCTGGCCTGGGCCCGCTCCGGCGACAAGGGCGACAGCGCCAATATCGGCGTGCTGGCCCGCCGTCCCGAATACATGCCCTATATCTGGGCGGCCCTGTCGACCGAGGCGGTGATGAGTTTTTTCGACGAAAAATCTCCCGCCCAAATCCAGCGTTTCTATCTGCCGGGCTGTCATGCCATGAATATCGTGCTGACAGGGGCGCTGGGCGGTGGCGGAGTGGCCAGCCTCAGAAACGATGCCCAGGGCAAGGCTTTTGCCCAAGAGCTTCTGTCCCTGCCGGTACCTGTTCCGGTCGGGTTGATCGCAAAGAACTAAGGCAGAGGGACCATGCGTTTTTTCAGCCAGCTCGACAAGGACAGCGACAGCTATCGCCGCAACCGCGCCGATATGCTGGCGCTGGTGGATCGGCTCCGTGCGCTCGAGGCGCGGCCCATGGCGCTCAGCGAGGAGCGGCGCGCCCGGATGGAGGCGCGCGGCCAGATCACCCCGCGCGACCGTCTGGCGCGGCTGCTGGACCCGGGTCTGCCTTTCGTGCAACTGCACAGCCTCGCGGGATACATGGTCGACAGCGCCGATCCCGAAACCTCGGTTCCCGGGGCCTCGGTCATTATCGGTATCGGCTTTGTCTCGGGCGTGCGCTGCATGGTGGTGGTCGATGACAGCGGCATCAAGGCCGGTGCCATGACCGAGATGACGGCCGCCGCCTTTCTCAGCGCGCAGGAGGTGGCGCTGAAACAGCGTCTTCCCTTCCTGCACCTTGTCGAAAGCGCGGGCGCCAATCTGATGGAATACCGGGTCGAGCTGTGGGCCCATGGCGGCAAGCTGTTTCGCAACCTTGCCCGGCTGTCGGCGGCGGGCATTCCCAATATCGCGGTGTTGCATGGCCCCTCGACCGCAGGGGGCGCCTATATGCCCGGTCTGGCCGATTATGTGGTGGGCGTGCGCAAGAACGGGATGGCGGCGCTGGCGGGGGCGGCGCTGGTGCATGCCGCCACCGGCGAGCACGCCAATGATCGCGATCTGGGCGGGTCCGAGATGCATGCCCAGACCAGCGGGCTGGTGGAATACCTGGCCGAGGATGACGCCCACGGGATCGAAATCGCCCGTCAGGTGGTTGCCGCGCTCGACTGGAACAAGTCGCTGCCCGCACGGCCCACGCCCGCCGAGATCGCGCCGCCGCTCGACCCCGAGGACCTGGCCGGGCTGGTCCCGGTCGATTACCGGGTGCCCTATGACATGCGCGAACTGGCGGCGCGGGTGGTGGATGGCGGGATCTTTCAGGACTTCAAGCCGCGCTATGGTGTCTCGACCGTCTGCCTGCAGGCGGCGATCCACGGGATCGCGGTGGGCATCATCGGCAATAACGGCCCGATCGACCCCGATGGCGCCACCAAGGCGGCGCAGTTCATCCAGCTTTGCGGGCAATCCGATACGCCGTTGATCTTTCTCAACAACACGACCGGTTACATGGTCGGCACGGCCTATGAACAGGCCGGCATGATCAAGCATGGCGCCAAGATGATCCAGGCGGTCACCTCGGTCGATGTGCCGCGCATCACGCTCTATGTCGGCGCCAGCTTTGGGGCGGGCAATTACGGCATGTCCGGTTATGCCTACGAGCCCGATTTCCTGTTTGCCTGGCCCAACGCCACCACCGGTGTGATGGGGGGCGAGCAGGCGGCGGGGACCATGGCCATGGTCGCCCGCGCCGGGGCCGCCCGCAAGGGGCAGGAACTCGACGAGGCGCGGCTGGCCAAGCAATCGGCGATGATCGCGGCGCATTTCGACCGCCAGTCGGATGCGTTCTATACCTCGGGGCGCTGTCTGGATCACGGGGTGATCGACCCGCGCGACACCCGGCGGGTGCTGGGCTTCTGCCTGCACACCTGTCGCGAGGCGCGGGCACGCCGGGTCAAGCCCGGCTCATACGGGGTGGCGAGGTTCTGACGATGCGATTTGACACTCTGCTGATTGCCAACCGGGGCGAAATCGCGGCGCGGATCATCCGCACCGCCCGCGAGATGGGGCTGCGCACCGTGGCCGTCTACACCAGCGCCGATGCCGGGGCGCCGCATGTGGCGCTGGCCGATCACGCGGTCTGGATCGGCGAGGGGCCGGTGGGCGACAGCTATCTGAATGTCGAGCGCATCCTTGATGCCGCCCGGCAAAGCGGCGCCGGGGCCATCCATCCCGGCTATGGGTTCCTGTCCGAGAACGCCGGGTTTGCCCGCGCCGTGGCGGCGGCGGGGCTGGTCTTTGTCGGGCCGGACGCGGCGGCGATCGAGGCGATGGGCAACAAGGCCGAGGCCAAGCGGTTGATGCTGGCCGCCGGGGTTCCTTGCGTGTCGGGCTATCAGGGGGCCGATCAATCCGATGCCGCGCTGGCGCGCGAGGCCGAACAGATCGGCTATCCGCTGATGGTCAAGGCCGCGGCTGGCGGCGGCGGGCGCGGCATG
The DNA here is from genome assembly GCF_059613025.1 of Ruegeria sp. BHSC223. Taxonomy (NCBI): domain Bacteria; kingdom Pseudomonadati; phylum Pseudomonadota; class Alphaproteobacteria; order Rhodobacterales; family Roseobacteraceae; genus Ruegeria; species Ruegeria sp. BHSC223. Next base: position 213,542 of record NZ_JBXWRR010000002.1, on the reverse strand, counting down.
CGGCTGGTGCAGAGTTCCGACACCCTGACCGAGGCGCTGGCCCGCGCGCGGGCCGAGGCATTGGGCGCCTTCGGATCGGACGAGTTGATCCTGGAACGCGCCATCGTCGAACCGCGTCATGTGGAGTTTCAGGTCTTTGGCGATGCCCATGGTGCGGTGATCCATCTGGGCGAGCGGGACTGCTCGGTCCAGCGCCGCCACCAGAAGGTGATCGAAGAGGCGCCCTGCCCGGTGATGACACCCGATCTGCGCGCAGAGATGGGCGCCGCCGCCGTGGCCGCCGCCCGTGCGGTGGAGTATCGCGGCGCTGGTACGGTCGAGTTCCTGCTGGACGCGTCGGGCAACTTCTATTTCCTCGAAATGAACACCCGGCTTCAGGTCGAACACCCGGTGACCGAGATGGTCACCGGCCTCGATCTGGTGGCGCTGCAATTGCAGGTGGCGCAGGGCGATCCGCTGCCGCTGCCGCAGGACGATCTGCGCATCGACGGCCACGCGATCGAGGTCCGGCTTTATGCCGAGGATCCGGCGGCGGGCTTCTTGCCCGCCATCGGGCCTGTCCTGCGCTGGCGCCCGGCTGACGGGGCGGGTCTGCGTGTCGATGCGGGCATCGCGCAGGGGCAGCAGATCGCGCCCCATTACGACCCGATGCTGGCCAAGATCATCGCCCATGGCCCTAGCCGCGCGGTGGCGCTGGCCCGGCTTGCGCGCGCGGTGGCCGATACGGTGCTGCTGGGCACCGCGACCAACAGCGCCTTTCTGGCCGATCTGCTGGCACTGCCCGAATTTGCCGAGGGCCGCGCGACCACGGGCCTGTTGGCGCGCAGCTATCCCGAGGGTTATGGCGCGGGCACAGCCGAGCCTCGCGCGGTGGCGCTGATGGTGGCAGTGCTGATGCAGCATGACCGCGACGCGGCGCTGGCGGTTGCCGGTCCGATCCCGCCCGAGCTTCTGGGTTGGACCAGCGCCCCGGTCCTGCCGCGCAGCCTGCGGGTCGAGACCGGCGGGCAGGTCTTTGACTGCACCGCGGGCGCCGGTCCGGGCGGCTGGCGGATCGGCGTTGCGGACGCGCAGTTCGAAATCGAGCTGGACCAGCGGGGCGACGGTCTGCGGGCGCGGCTGGGTGGCGAGACCCATGACCTGCTGGCGCATGTGGCGGGCGATACGGTGTACATGGCATCTGGCGCACAGCGACTGACCCTGCGCCGCCAGCGTCCCGGCGCGCCCGATGCCGAGGCGCTGGGCGGTGGCCGCGTCACCGCGCCGATGCCCGGTCTGGTGCAGTCGGTGTCGGTGGCCGAGGGAGGCGAGGTTGCCAAGGGCCAGACGCTTGCGGTGCTTGAGGCGATGAAGATGCAGCACCAGATCACTGCCCCGGTCGCTGGTCGGGTGACCCGGCAACATGTGGCACCCGGCGCGCAACTGGCGGCGGGCGATGTGATGTTCGAGATCGAAGAGGAAGAGAGCGCATGAATTCCGACCTGTGCCGCAAACTGGGGATCGAGTTTCCGCTCTTTGCCTTCAGCCATTGCCGCGACGTGGTGGCCGCCGTCAGCCGGGCGGGCGGCATGGGCGTGTTCGGCGCCGTGCTCTATACGCCCGAACAGCTCAGGACCGAGCTGGAATGGATCGATGCCCATTGTGGCGGCAAGCCCTATGGGGTGGACCTGATCGTGCCGACCTCGATCCAGCGGCAGGGGGGCAGCGGGCCGGATGACGATCAGTTGCTGGCGGGGCTGCCCGCCGAGCATCTGGCCTTTGCCGAACAGGTGCTTGAGCGGGCAGGCGTGGGGGCCGACGATCTGGACGAGCGCCGCCGCGCGCTGCTGCATATCTCGCGCAACCTCGATAGTGCGGGGGCTGAGGCGATGCTGGATGTGGCTTTTTCCTTTCCCATTCGGCTGATTGCAAACGCGCTGGGCACGCCGCCGCAGATCATGCTGGACCGCGCCCGTGCGGCGGGGGTGCCGGTGGCGGCGCTGGTGGGGTCGAAACAGCACGCCCAGCGGCAGGTCGCCGCCGGGGTCGACATTCTGGTCGCCGCCGGGGGCGAAGCGGGCGGCCATTGCGGCGAGGTCTCGACCATGGTGCTGGTGCCCGAGGTGGTCTCGGTCGCGGGCGAAACCCCGGTTCTGGCGGCGGGTGGCATCGTGACCGGCCGACAGATGGCGGCGGCGATGGCCATGGGCGCGGCAGGGGCCTGGTGCGGCTCGGTCTGGCTGACCACCGCCGAGGGCGAGCCCAGCCAGGTGGTCAAGGACAAGATGCTGGCGGCCTCGTCATCGGATACGGTGCGCTCGCGCTCGCGCACGGGCAAGACCTCGCGCCAGCTGAAATCGGCCTGGACCGATGCGTGGGAGGCCGAAGGCCCCGCGCCGTTGCCGATGCCGCTGCAATCGCTGGTGGCCGAACCGGCGCTGGCCCGGATCGAGGCGTTGGCCCAGCGCGGCCATGCGGGTGCTGCCGACCTGGCCACCTATTGGGTCGGGCAGGGGGTCGGGCTAATGACCCAGACCACTTCCGCCGCCGAAGTGGTGCAGGAATTCAAACGCGACTACCTCGCCGCGACCGAGCGGCTGATGACGACATTGGAGGATTGAGGATGGAACAGGCAGGCGATTTTCTGGCCGAGTGCCAGGCGCTGGACGCGGTACTGGACGGGATGCGCGGCGCCGATTGGGACCGTCCCACCCAGTTCAAGGGCTGGACCCTGAACGACGTGCTGGTGCACCTGCATTTCTGGAACCGGATGGCGGATCTGTCGCTGACCGACCCGGCCGCCTTTCAGGCCCGCGCCGCCGAGACCCTTGCGGGTATCGGGCGCGACGGCTTTCGCGCCACCGAAAACGCGATGGTCACCGAACGCGGCGCCGATCTGCGCGCCGCCTGGGCCGCGCAATATGCGGATATGGCGGACCGCTGGTCGGCGCTTGACCCCAAGCAGCGGCTGCAATGGGTCGGTCCCGAAATGTCGGCGCGCTCGTCCATCACCGCGCGGCAGATGGAAACCTGGGCCCATGGGCAGGAAGTGTTCGACTGTCTTGGAGCCACCCGGGCCGAGACCGACAGGATCAGGAATATCGTGGTGCTGGGGGTGAACACCTTTGGCTGGTCATTCAAGGTACATGGCCGCCCGCAGCCCGAGATGATGCCCCGGCTGGAGCTGACCGCCCCCTCGGGCGCTCTGTGGGACTTCGGCGACCCGGGCGCGAACCGGATCGCCGGCCCGGCGGTCGAGTTTGCCCAGGTGGTGGCCCAGACCCGCAACATCGCGGACACTTCGCTGGTGGTCGAAGGCCCGGTTGCCACCGAATGGATGGCCATCGCGCAATGTTTCGCGGGCGGGCCGGAAACCCCGCCCGCCAAGGGCGCGCGCCACCGCGTCGCGGGCTGAGTGGAAAAGGACGTAGCGTAGCGCCGCCGAAACGCCGCGTCACCCGGATTGGCGGGAATCGGGTGCGCGCGTAATTTCGGCGCAAACGCAAATTGGAGAATGTCATGTCCCTTTTCAGCAGCACGGCCGCCTGGGTCACCGACGAACACCGCATGTTCGCCGAAGCGGCGGGCCGGTTCCTTGATGACGAACTGGTTCCCAACATCGAAACCTGGGTCGACAATGGTGTGGTTGACCGCGATTTCTGGCGCAAGGCGGGTGAGACCGGGCTGATGGCGGGTGCCATCCCAGAGGAGTTCGGCGGCGTCGGTGGCGGCATGGGGTTCGACGCGGTCACCATCTATGAACAGACCTCGCGCGGGGATGCGGGCTGGGGCTATGGCATCCAGTCGATCGTCACGCACTACATCACCGCCTATGGCAGCGAGGAACAAAAGGCCAAATGGTTGCCGAAGCTCGCCTCGGGCGAGATGGTGGGCGCCATCGCGATGACCGAACCGGGCACCGGCTCGGACCTGCAGGCGGTGCGCACCACCGCCGAGAAAGACGGCAATTCGTATCGGATCAACGGCTCAAAGATATTCATTACCAACGGCCAGACCGCCGATCTGATCATCGTGGTGGCCAAGACCGACAAGACGTTGGGGTCCAAGGGCGTGTCGCTGATCGCGCTTGAAACCGAAGGCGCCGAAGGCTTCCGCCGCGGCCGCAACCTCAAGAAACTGGGGATGAAGGCCAACGACACCGCCGAACTGTTCTTTGAAGACGTCAAGGTGCCGATGACCAACCTGATCGGACCGGAAGAAGGGCATGGGTTCTACCAGCTGATGAAACAGCTGCCCTGGGAACGCCTGACCATCGGCATCATGGCGCTGGGCGCTATCGACTTTGCTCTCTCCGAGACGGTGAAATACGTGCAGGAGCGCAAGGCATTCGGCCAGCGGGTGATGGATTTCCAGAATACCCGGTTCAAGCTGGCCGAATGCAAGACCAAGGCCGAGGTGCTGCGCAGCTTTGTCAACGACTGCATCGCGCGGCTGGAGGCCGGGCAGCTCGACGCCACCACGGCCTCGATGGTGAAATACTACGGCTCCGAGGCGCAGAACGAGATCATGCATGAATGCCTGCAACTGTTCGGCGGCTATGGCTTCATGATGGAATACCCGATCGCGCGGCTCTATGCCGATGCGCGGGTGCAGATGATCTATGGCGGCACCAACGAGGTGATGAAGGAACTGATCGCCCGCTCCATGGACGTCTGACCCGTTCGCAATCAAATCGTGCGCCTGCGGCGCGCTCGATCCTTTGTTGAGGGACGCTGTCCCTCAAACTCCCTGGAGTATTTGCAACCAGAAAGAAGCCAGAGCCGGATTTGCGCTTCTTTCTGGTCGGAAATACTCCGGGGTGAATTGCCCGCAGGGCAAGAGGGGCAGCGCCCCTGTTCTTAAGTAAATGCCTCTTGCAGCCATACTCGGAACGAGTCGAGCGGCGGCGCGATCATGCGTTCCTTTGGCCAGACCAGGTAATAGCTCCCCAGGCTTATGGCGGGCCCGTCATGGGCAGTGACCAACCGGCCCCGGGCCAGATCATATTCAACCAGATAGCTTGGCAAGAGCGCCACGCCCAGCCCGTTGGCCACTGCCGGGATCATGGTCGAGAACTGGTCGAACAGCATGCCGCGCAGCCCCGGCGCCGCAAGGCCATGGGCCGCGAACCAGCGTTCCCAGGCATCCGGGCGGGTGTCGAGATGCAAAAGCGGAGCCGTGCGCAGCCAGCCAGGATCGTTGGTGGATTGTCGCAAGTCAGGCGCGCAGACCGGCAAAACCTCCTCGCGCATGATCTTGAGATAGTCGACCCCGGCCCAGTCGCGCCGTCCGAAATGGATGGCTGCATCGAAGGGTTCGCTGGCAAAGTCGAAGGGTTTCAGCCGGGTGCTGAGATTGACCGACACTTCCGGGTGGCGGCGGGCGAAATCCTGCAATCGCGGCGCCAGCCAATGCATGCCGAAGGCAGGCAGGATCGACAGGCTGAGCGTGCCGCCGGTCGGGTTGGCCTTGAGCTTGAGCGAGGCCTGCGCCAGCTGGGTCAGCGCGGTGCGGGCGGTCTGCACATATTCCTGTGCCGCAGGCGTCAGGTGGAGCCGCACGTGGTCGCGTTGGATCAATTTGACGCCCAGTTGTTCTTCCATCGTCTTCAGCTGCCGGCTGATCGCGCTTTGGGTCAGGGCCAGTTCCTCGGCGGCGGCCGAGGCGCTGCCCAGCCGGTCGACCGCCTCCAGAGCCAGCAGCGAGGAAATCGAGGGGAGGAAGCGGCGGGGGGCAATCACTTGAGTTTTCCTCATACCTTTTGACTGGAATATCACTGGTTTTTGGCATGATCCAGCGCGATCTAATGCGGGAAACTCCTGATGGTGGGGAAGGCGATGAACGGATACGGCGAATCTGGATTTCGGCGCGCAGGGCGTCTTGATGGAATCGAGCTGTCCGAGATCGTGCAGATCTCGGAACGCGCGGCGCAGTTGCGGGCCGGCGGCGCCGATATTGTTGCGCTCAGCACCGGCGAGCCGGACTTTCCGACGCCGGATCACGTGATCGAGGCTGCGCACGGGGCGGCGCTGGCGGGGCAGACCCGCTATCCGGCCACGGCGGGTACACCTGCCCTGCGCGCGGCGATTGCCTCTGATGCGGGGGTGGAGCCTGCCAATGTGATCGTTTCGACCGGGGCCAAACAGGTGCTGGGGGGCGCGTTCCTGGCCACGCTCGACCCGGACGACGAGGTGATCACCACCGCGCCCTTCTGGACCAGCTATGCCGATATGGTGCGGCTGGCGGGCGGCGTGCCGGTGGTGCTGGATTGTCCGGGCGATCAGGGGTTCAAGCTGACGCCCGCGCAGTTGGAGGCCGCGATCACCCCCCGCACGCGCTGGCTGTTGCTCAACACGCCATCGAACCCCACCGGCGCCATCTATTCTCAGGCCGAGTTGCAGGCGCTGGGTGCGGTGCTGGAGCGTCAACCGCATGTCTGGGTGATCTCGGACGAGATTTACCAACATCTGGCCTATGTGCCCTTCACCCCCTTTGTGCGGGCGGTGCCAGAACTGGCCGATCGCACCCTGATCGTGAACGGGGTGTCCAAGGCCTATTCGATGACCGGCTGGCGCATCGGATGGGGTATCGGCCCGGCCCCGCTGATCAAGGCGATGGTGGCGGTACAGGGGCAGATCACCTCGGGCGCCTGCTCCATCGCGCAGGCGGCGGCGCTGGCGGCGCTGACCGGGCCGCAGGACCTGCTGGCCGAGCGGAGGGCCGAGATGCGGTCGCGGCGCGATCTGGTGGTTGCGGGGTTGAACGCGGCGGGGCTGGATTGTGCGCTGCCCGATGGCGCGTTCTATGTGTTTCCGAAGACACCCGCGCAGATGCCGGTCGATCATGAATTCTGCCATTACCTGCTGGACAATGCCGGGGTGGCGCTGGTGCCGGGGCGGGCCTTTGGCATGCCGGGGCATTTGCGCCTGTCCTTCGCTTATGCGAGGCAGAGTCTGGAAGAGGGGATTGCCCGTATCGCCCGCGCCACCGCCGCGTTGTAACAAGGGGCATCGCCCCAAGCATAAAAGAAGGCCGAGCCATGGACCGCGCCCAGATCGTACATGAAAACTTCCTCAGCCGGGTCGCGGCGGGCGACCTGCCTGCCGGGGTCCCACCGCGCCCGGGTCTGTTGCGAGAGCAGGCGGTGTCTCTTTATCGCTCGCAGGTGCTCAGCCGTGCGCTTGACCGGACCAGCCGGGCCATGCAGAAAGCGGGGCAGGGGTTCTATACCATCGGGTCGTCGGGGCATGAGGGGATGGCGGCGGTGGCGCAGGCCCTGCGCCCGACCGACATCGCCTTTCTGCATTACCGCGATGCGGCGTTCCAGATCGCGCGGGCGGAGCAGGTGCCGGGGCAGCAGATCGCCTGGGACATGCTGCTCAGCTTTGCCTGTTCCAAGGAGGACCCGACCTCGGGCGGGCGGCACAAGGTGCTGGGGTCCAAGGCGCTGATGATCCCGCCGCAGACCTCGACCATTGCCAGCCACCTGCCCAAGGCGGTGGGCGCGGCCTATAGCCTGGGTGCGGCGCGGCGGCACCCCCCCGAACACCGGCAATTGCCCGAGGACGGGATTGCCATGTGTTCCTTTGGCGATGCCTCGGCCAACCATTCCACGGCGCAGGGCGCGATCAACACGGCGGGCTGGACCAGCGTGCAGTCGATCCCGCTGCCGCTCCTCTTTGTGTGCGAGGATAACGGGATCGGCATTTCGACCAAGACGCCCAAGGGCTGGATTCAAGCCTCGATGGAGCATCGGCCCGGTATCCGCTATTTCCAGGCCAACGGGCTGGACATTTACGAGACCTATGCCGTGGCGCAAGAGGCCGCCGAATATGTCCGCACCCGGCGCAAACCGGCCTTCCTGCATCTGAAAACCGTGCGGCTCTATGGTCATGCCGGGGCGGATGTGCCGACCACCTATTTGACCCGGGCCGAGGTCGAGGCCGAGGAGGCCATGGACCCGCTGCTGCACAGCGTGCGGCTGCTCGCCGAGGACGGCGCGCTGTCGCCGGAGGAGGCGCTGGCGATCTATGAACAGACCTGCGCGCGCACCGACCGCATTGCCGCCGAGGCCGCGACCCGCCCGCACCTTGCCAGTGCGGGTGAGGTGGCAGCCAGCCTGATCCCGCCGAAACGGGACTGCAAACCCACCAATGGCCCCAGCGCCGAGGCGCGGGCAGCCACATTTGGTGGCGACCTGCGCGCCATGGACGAGCCGCAGCCGATGAGCCGCCTGATCAACTGGGCGCTGACCGATCTGATGCTGGAACATGGCGAAATCGTCTGCATGGGCGAGGATGTGGGCCGCAAGGGGGGCGTCTATGGCGTGACCCAGAAGCTGCAACAACGGTTCGGCCCCGACCGGATGATCGACACGCTGTTGGACGAGCAGTCCATTCTGGGGTTGGCCATCGGCATGGGCCATAACGGGTTCCTGCCGATCCCCGAGATCCAGTTCCTCGCCTATCTGCACAATGCCGAGGATCAGATCCGGGGCGAGGCCGCGACGCTGCCGTTCTTCTCGAACGGGCAGTTTTCGAACCCGATGGTGCTGCGCATCGCGGGGCTGGGGTATCAAAAGGGGTTCGGTGGGCATTTCCACAATGACAACTCGCTCGCGGTGCTGCGCGACATTCCCGGCGTGATCATCGCCTGCCCCTCGACCGGGGCGGATGCGGCGCAGATGCTGCGCGAATGCGTGCGGCTGGCGCGCGAGGAGCAACGGGTGGTGGTGTTCCTCGAACCCATCGCGCTCTACCCGATGCGCGATTTGCACGGGGCGCAGGATGGTGGTTGGATGACCACCTATCCCTCGCCCGACCGGCGCATCGCGCTGGGCGAGGTCGGGGTGCATGGCGATGGCACCGATCTGGCCATCGTCACCTATGGCAACGGGCACTACCTGTCCAAACAGGCGCTCCCCGAGATCGAGGCGGCAGGGATCAAGGCGCGGATCATCGACCTGCGCTGGCTGGCGCCGCTGCCCGCCGAGGCGCTGCGCGCGGCCACGCAAGGGTGCAAACACGTGCTGATCGTCGACGAATGCCGCCGCACCGGCAGCCAGTCCGAGGCGCTGATGACTTTCTTCTGCGAAGAAAGTCGCGCCCCCGCGACCGCCCGCGTGGTGGCCGAGGATTGCTTCATTGCCACCGGCCCGGCCTATGCTGCCCCGCTGCCGTCCAAGGACGGCATCGTGGCCGCCGCACTGTCCCTGACCGGAGTTGCGAAATGACCCGTACCGCTGTCGTGATCTGCCCCGGCCGGGGTACCTATAACAAACCGGAACTGGGCTATCTGCACCGCCACCACGGCGCCCGGATGGACATGTTCCGCGCCTTTGACGCCATCCGCGCAGAGGCCGGGCAGGAGGCAGTCACCGCGCTGGACGAGGCCGAGCGGTATACGGTCGGAAAATACTCGCGCGGCGATGTGGCCTCGCCGCTGATCTATGCCGCCGCGCTGGGTGATGCGCAGGCGCTGGCCGAGGATATCGAGGTGGTTGCTGTCACCGGCAATTCGATGGGCTGGTATATCGCGCTGGCTGCCGCCGGGGCGCTGAGCCCGGAAAACGGGTTCCGGGTGGTCAACACCATGGGCACGCTGATGCAGGAACGGCTGATCGGCGGGCAGCTGGTCTATCCCTTCACCGGTGAGGATTGGGCGAATGACCCGGCGCGCAAGGCGGCGCTGCTGGCGGATGTGGCGCGGATCGACGCCATGCCGGGGCATGACCTGGCGCTGTCCATCGAACTGGGCGGCATGCTGGTGCTGGCCGGAAATGAGGCAGGGCTGTCGGCCTTCGAGGCCGCGCAGCCGGTGGCGCAGGAACGCTTCCCGATGCGGCTGGCCAATCACGCGGCCTTTCACACCCGCTTGCAGGCACCGGTTGCCGCCGAGGGGCGGCAACGGCTGGGCGCGGGCCTCTTCACCCAGCCCACCCGCCCGATGATCGACGGGCGCGGCAAGATCTGGTGGCCGGGCGCCACCGATACCGGGGCGCTGTGGGACTATACACTGGGCCATCAGGTGACCGAGCCCTATGATTTCACCCGCGCCGTGCAGACCGCCGCGCGTGAATTTGCGCCCGACCTGTTCATCGTCACCGGTCCCGGCGCCACGCTTGGCGGTGCGGTGGCGCAGTCGCTGGTGCTGGCCGATTGGCGTGGCATGAGCGACAAGGCGACGTTTCAGGCGCGCCAAGCCGAGGTGCCCTTGCTGGTGGCGATGGGGCGCGACGATCAACGCGGACTTGTCACCGCCGTCTGAGTGCCTAAGACGTAGATATCCCTCTTGCAGACGAGACCCGGCCATGTCGGACAATACCCGCAACCTCTGGCATCTGACCTCGGCTGAGCAGGTCACCGCGCCGCCGCTGGCGGGGGATGTCACCGCCGATCTGGTGGTGATCGGTGGCGGCTATACGGGCCTGTCGGCGGCGCTTCATGCCGCGGAGCAGGGCGCCGATGTACGGCTGGTCGAGGCCGAGATGCCGGGCCATGGCGGCTCGGGCCGCAATGTCGGACTGGCCAATGCGGGCCTGTGGCTGCCGCCCGACGATATCCGCGCCCATCTGGGCAACGGGGCGGGCGACCGGTTGATCGCGCTGCTGGCCGGGGCGCCGGGAATGGTGTTCGATCTGATCGACCGGCACGGTATCGCCTGCGAGCCGGTGCGGGGCGGTACGCTGCATTGCGCGCATTCCCTCTCGGGCCTCGCCGATCTGAAACGCCGCCACGCGCAACTGACCGCCAGCGGGGCGCCGGTCGAACTGCTCTCGGCCGCAGAGACCGCGCGCCGTACCGGGTCGGCCGCGTTTCACGGCGCGCTCTTTGATCCGCGCGCGGGCACCATCCAGCCGCTGGCCTATGCCTGCGGGCTGGCCCGTGCCGCGCAGGCGGCGGGGGCGCAGCTGCACGGGCAAAGTCCGGCGCTGGAGGTGGAACATAATGACGGGGTCTGGCAGGTGCGCACGCCCGGTGGCAGCATCCGCGCGGGCAAGCTGATCCAGGCCACCAACGCCTATCACCGGGGATTGGCCCGACGAAAGCCCGCCCATGTGCCGGTGCACTATTTCCAATATGCCACCGATCCGCTGCCGGAGAAGATCCGTGCCGCGATCCTGCCGGGCGGCGAGGGGTGTTGGGATACCGGGTTGATCATGACCTCGTTCCGGCTGGACCGGGCGGGGCGGATGATCATCGGCGGCATGGGGGCGCTGGACCATCCGGCCAGCGGCATCCACCGGGCCTGGGTGCGGCGCAAGCTGGCGCAGCTCTATCCCGCCTTGTCAGGGCAACCGCTGGTCACCGGCTGGCATGGGCGCATCGCGATGACCGGCGATCACATCCCCAAGATCACCCGCCCCGGCCCCGGCGCGCTGGCGGCGCATGGCTATTCCGGGCGCGGCATCGGGCCGGGCACCCTGTTCGGCAAGGCCATGGCCGAGGCGCTGCTGAGCGGGGACGAGACCAACCTGCCGATCCCCGCCATCGATCGCCATGCCGAGCGCTGGACCACCCTGCAACAGGCCTATGTGGAGACCGGCGCCACGCTGATGCACCTGATCCGGGCGCGCGCGGGCTACTGAGCGCCGCGTTGCAGCCGGGCGGCGATTGCCTCGACCCGGGCGCGCAGCCAGCGATGTGCCGGATCCGCGGTCGAGCGTTCGTGCCAGACCATGTAGATCGACACCGGATCGCAGGCAAAGGGCAGCGGCGCGCAATCCAGCGCCGCCAGCGGCCCCAGTTTCATCAGCGTGGTATCGGTCGAGATCAGGTCGCTGCCTTTGACAAAGGCGGGGATGGCGCCGAAATGTGGCAAAATCACCGTGGGTGGGCGTATCTGGCTTTGATCCACGCCGCGCATCACCACATTGGCGCTACGTCCGTCGCTGAATCGCACCTCGACATGTTCGGCGGCACAATAGCTCTGCCAGCTGTCGGGCGGGCTGCGATGACTGGCGTCATAGTAGATTTGCAACGGGCTGGTGAACAGGTGCCGCTGATAGATATCGGGCCCATCCGGCGGCAGCGGCGTCAGCACCAGCTGGCAGCGGTCGCTGCGCAACAGGGCCGGATCGGGCACGCCCGAGGGGACGAAGCCAAGGCTCAGCCGTACTCCTTCGGAGCGGGCGCGGTGCAACAGTTCGGGAAAGATCAGCTCGCGTTGCAGGTCGTTGGCGGCGATGTCGAAATGCATCGCTTCGCCCAGCGGGTCAAAGGGGCGGGCATCGGTCAGCGACTTGATCCCGTCCAGCACCCGCTGCACCGGTTCGCGTAGCGACAGTGCCCGTTCGGTGGGCGTCAACCCCTGGCCCGAGCGTACGAACAGCGGATCACCCAGCACCGCGCGCAGCTTGGCCAGCGTATGGCTGACCGCCGATTGGGTGACGCCCAGCCGGTCGGCCGCGCGCGAGACCGAGCTTTCTTCGAGGATGACCAGAAAGCAGCGCAGCACCTTGCCATCGAGATCGGTGAAATCGAATTTGTTCATGAGATTTATGACTAAACATGAATGGTTTTACTGTCCATTCCACGCTACGCCGGATGGGCATTCAGGAGGCGCCGGATGGGTATTCGCTTTTTCTCGGACCGCGATAGGCCCGTTCATATGGGTCCCTATCCGCTGGAGCGGCTCGCCCGGCGCGATGGCGTGGCGGATCTGGCTGGCGTTCCGCAAATGCCTGTGCTCAGCTTTCACCGGCCCGAGCAGCCCGAGAGCATCGTCAACGCGATGGGCGAGTTTCAGGCGATGCTGGATGCGATCCGCGACGGGCTGGTCAACCCGGCCCGCGCCGAGATCCCTTCCGATCCACAGGAGCGCGCCAACCATCTGAAAGCTTTTGGGTATTTCAACGATGCCTCGATGATGGGTTGCGGACCCTTGCCGGCCGGGGCGCTGTTGCCGGCACCCCGACGCAACCCCGATATCGACCGGCTGGCCGAGGCGCTGCGGACCCGGCAGACCAAGACGCTGGCCTCGGGTATCGACGTGATCATGGCCGACCTCAAGGAGAGCATGGAGGCGCCGCCACGCCCGATCGAGGGGCACCGGCACGCGATTGTCTTTCTCTACGAACATCACCGCGACCCCGAGGCGGACGAACCGGGAACAGAGTGGATAAGGGACGCGCAGGACCATCGTGCCTGTCTGCTTGCCAGCGAAAACGCGGTGGTGATCGCCAATTACATCCGCCTGCTGGGCTATGACGCGCGGGCGCATACCGCCATGTCGAGTGATGTCGATCTGGGGCGGCTGGCGCTGGCGGCGGGGCTGGTGACGCTTGAAGGCGGGCAACTGGCCGCGCCCTGGCTGGGGCGCCGTTTTGGTCTGGCTGCCGTCACCACCGAAATGGAACTGGCCCATGACCGCCCCTTGACGCCACTGGCCGCGCAGTCCTGGGCCGCCACCCGAGGCCCGATCTGGTGGCTGGGCAAGGGGTTCGCCAAAAGCGCGTTGAACCGCGACCCCTATGCCCGGCGGCGCTATGTGGACGGGGCTCACCCGTTCGAGCGGCTGCACCGGGTCGAGACGCCCACCACCTATATCGACGAGGCCAATGTGGCCCGTGTTCCCAAACGCGCCGACATGTTTGCCCGCGCCCAGTTCGGCGATATGGGCAAGGCCCTGCAAGAGGGGGCCAAGGGTGGTCATTACGTGCGCAAGGCGGCGCCCAGCTTTGCCCAGCGGCGGGCGCTGGGGGCGTTTGTACTGCTTCAGGATGGCGACAGCGCCGATGTGCCCCGTCCGGTCGATCCGCGCCGCAATGCCGCCAACCTCAAGGCGGCGAGCTATTTCCTGGGCATCGACGCCGTCGGCCTCAGCCGCTGCCCGACCTGGGCCTGGTACAGCCATGACGCCACCGGCGAGGCAATTACCCCGCCGCATGATCAGGCGATCAGCATGATCGTCGATCAGGGCTATGAGACGATGGAAGGGTCGAGCGGCGACGACTGGATCGCGGTGGCGCAATCCATGCGCGCTTACTTGCGCTTTTCGCTGTTGGGGGGCGTGATCGCGCAGCAGATCCGCAATCTGGGCTACAAGGCCAAGGCCCATACGGTGATGGATGGCGAGGTGTTGCAACCGCCGCTCCTGCTGCTGTCGGGTTTGGGCGAGGTCAGCCGCATCGGCGAAGTGATCCTGAACCCGTTCCTGGGCCCGCGCCTGAAATCGGGTGCGGTGACCACCGACATGCCGATGAGCCATGACAAGCCCATCGACTTTGGTCTGCAACGGTTCTGCGAGGCCTGCAACAAATGCGCCCGCGAATGCCCCTCGGGGGCGATCACCGCCGGGCCCAAGCGGATGTTCAACGGCTACGAGATCTGGAAATCTGACAGTCAGAAATGCGCCACCTATCGCATCACCACCCAGGGAGGCGCCATGTGCGGGCGCTGCATGAAGACCTGCCCGTGGAACCTCGAAGGGTTGTTTGCCGAACGCCCCTTTCGCTGGGCGGCGATGACGATCCCGGCGGCGGCCCCGGCGCTGGCGCGGCTCGACGATGCGCTGGGCAATGGTGGGCTGAACGAGGTCAAGAGATGGTGGTGGGATATCGAGTTGCAGCCCGATGGCGCCTATCGCCCGACCGCCAGGCCAGTGAACCGGCGCGGCCTGCAACGGGATCTGGACCTGAAATATGAGGATCAGACACTGGCTGTCTATCCCGCGCCGCTGGCGCCGCATCCCTGGCCCTATCCGTTTCCGATGGACCGTGAGGCGGGGATCGCCGCCTATCAGGAGATGATCAGCGCCGACGAATACCGGGCGCGGCTGGCATCTGGCGACCGGTCGATGGTGCATCGTTATACCGTACCCGATGCGGACAGTGCGCCGGTGATCCGGGTCGAGGTGACGCGGGCCGAGAAGATGACGGCTGAGATCACCAAATACGAGTTTGCCGCCCCAGACGGCGCGCCGCTGCCCGAATGGACGGCGGGCGCGCATCTGGACGTTCTGGTCGCGCCCGAGTTCCTGCGTCAGTATTCGATGTCGGGCGACCCGGAGGACCGCGCCACCTATCAGATCGGGGTGCTGCGCGAGGATGCGGGGCGGGGCGGCTCAAGGCTGATGCATCGCATCTTTACGCCGGGCCGGCGGGTATTCATCTCGAAACCGATCAATCACTTCGAACTGGAGGAGCGCGCGACGCGCACATTCCTGATGGGCGGCGGCATCGGCATCACCCCGATGATCGCCTTTGCCCACCGCTTGCACGCGCTGGGGGCCGACTTCGAGCTGCATTATTCCGTCCCCAGCCGCGCCAGCGCAGGATATCTCGAGGATCTTGGCGCGATCCCCTGGGCCCATCATGTGCAGTTGCATGTCTCGGATGAGGGGTCGCGCGCCGATCTGGATACGGTTCTGGCGGGGTATCGGCCCGGCTGGCACGTTTATACCTGCGGTCCCGAGCGTTTCATGGATGGGGTGATGCAGGCCGCCGAACGACAAGGCTTCCCCGAAGAGGCGCGGCATCTGGAATACTTCTCGGTTCCCGAACAGCCCGCGTATGAAAACCACCCCTTCACTCTGAAACTCGCCCGGACAGGGCGCGAAATCGCGGTGCCCGCGGACAAGGATGCCGCGCAGGTGTTGAACGAGAACGGGATCCCTATCGACGTCAAATGTTCGGACGGGATCTGCGGCGTCTGCAAATGCGGGCTGATCGCGGGCGCGGTCGAGCATCGCGATTTCGTGCTGTCCAGGAAACAGCGCGAGGGCGCGATCATCCTCTGCCAATCCCGCGCGGCAGAACCGGGTGGGGTGGTCGAGATCGACCTGTAAGCTTGCGGCCTATGCGCGCGGTGGCCCCAGCGAGCCGCGCAGAACGACGCGGGTATCCAGTCGCTGCCCCTGTCCCGGTGTGCCCTCTGACACCATCGAGATCAGGGCACGCGCAGCGCGGGTACCCATCTGTCGATGTGGAACATGCACGGTGGTCAGGCCCGGGCTGCACACCTTGGCCAGTTCGATATCGTCAAAGCCGGTGATCGAGACATCGCCCGGCACGTCATATCCCATCTCCTTGGCCCGTCCCATGGCGCCGACAGCCAGCACGTCATTGCCGCACATCACAACGGTCGGGCGGGGCGTACGCTGCATCAGGGCCTCGAACGCGGCGGCGCCCTCGTCGATACCATAGGCGGTTTCCACAAGGCTCAGCGCGTCGGGGTCCAGTCCCGCCTCGTCCATGGCCGCGCGGATTGCGGCCACCCGGGCGCGGGCGCGGTCGTTGCTCGCCTGTTCGGCGCTGATCACGCCGATATGGCGATGGCCGTCCGCGATCACCCGTCGGGCAAGGTCCAGCATTGCGGAATGGTTGTCGAACCCGATCGTGGGCACCGGCGCATTCGGGTCGTGGACCCAGGCCACGAGGGTCGGAATGCCGCGCCGGTTGAGAAAGTCGTAGAGCGCCGGATCGCGATGGGCGCCGATCAGGAACAACCCGTCGGCGCCGCGCGCCACCAGGGTGCGAATCTGCTCCTCCTCCAGTTCGGCGCGATATGAAGAGGAGGCCACCAGCAACGTGATCCCCTTAAGCCGCAACTCCTCCTGAAAGGCCTGAAGACCTCGGGCAAAGATCGCGTTCTCCATGGTCGGGATCACGGCGCCGATGGTGTTGGTGCGTTTCGCGGCCAGGGCGCGGGCGCCGAAATTGGGCGAATATCCAAGGTCGCGCACCGCCTGCAAAACCCGGTTGCGGGTCTCCTCGATGACCCGGTCAGGCGTGTTCAGACAGCGCGAAACCGTTGCCGTCGACACGCCCGCGCGCCGGGCCACATCGGCCAGGGTCGGGGTGCGTTCGGTTGGCGGCGCGGTCATGCTGAGCGGTTCCATCGGGTTGAGGGCGGTAGGGTCCGATATCCCATCCGCTGGGAACAGCATAGCGTGTAAGCGCTTGCATCGTCAAATGTAAGCGCTTACATTGCTAGGGCGAATCGTGTTTTTACCCATCCGGAGGACCCGATGCTTTTGATCTCGGCCGCACTCTTTGCCCTGTTTGCCCTGAATGTGGGCCTTGGCTCTGTCGGGGTCGGGCCGATGCTGGGGGATGTTGGTGAAATGCTGGTTCTGTTCGCCGCTGCAATCGCGTTTGTGGTGGCCATTCTGCAACGGGAAGCCGCAGCGAAGAGCAAGACAAACCAGCGGCCCTGATCTGTCCAAATGGGAGGAAATACATGAAAGACGACCGGACCGGACTTGCGTCCGCGACACGCCGCAACTTTCTGAAACTGGCCGGCAGCGGCAGCTTTACCGCCGCCATGGTGGCCGGCGCGGCGGGGACCCTGTGGTCGACCGAGGCCGCAGCGCAGACCGCCAAGGAAGAGAAGGAACGAGAAGCCGCCGCATCGCATGTGATGACGGTGGCGACGGCATATGTGCTGGGCGCGTCGCGCAGCTATCCGATCATGCAGCTGGACCTCAAGGAGAACATCCAGAACGCCACCAACGGCAAGGTCTATGTGAAACTGGCGCCGGGCGGCCAGCTGGGCGCCGGTGGCGCGCTGGTGCAAAAGGTGCAGGGCGGCACCATCCAGGCGGCGCAGCATTCGCTGTCGAATTTCGCCCCCTTCGCAAGCGCCGTCGACCTGATCAACATGCCGTATTTCTGCGGCTCGAACCAGCGGTTCACCAACCTCGTGTCGTCGGATGCCTGGAAGTCCGAGGTGCATCCCAAGGTCGAGGCCGCGGGCTTCAAGGCGCTGTTCTATATCGTGATCGACCCGCGCGTCGTGGCCGTGCGCAAGGGTGGCAACGCGGTGATCACGCCGGGCGATCTGGCAGGGGTCAAGTTCCGCGTGCCGGGCTCGAAGATGCTGCAACAGTATTACCGCATGGTCGGCGCCAACCCGACGCCGGTGGCCTGGGGCGAGACGCCCTCGGCGATCAAGCAGGGCGTGGCCGATGCGCTCGACCCGTCGGTCGGCGCGCTTTATGTTTTTGGCTTCAAGGACATCCTCAGCCATGTGACCTTTACCCAGGCGGTGCCCGACAGCCAGGTGTTCTCGATGAACCTGGAATGGTTCAACGGGCTTCCGGCAGACGTGCAGGAAGGCATCATGTTCGCGGGCGAGGTCACCTCGCAGCAGAACCTGGCCAAGGTGCCCGCCGCGCGTGCCTATGCGATGTCGGAACTGACCAAATCCGGGGTCGAGTTCCATTCGCTGTCCGCCGATCAACTGGCCGAATGGCAGGCGACCGGCGGCTATCAGCGCCCGGAATGGGACAGCTTCAAGACCGAACTGGCCGGGTCGATGGATGCCTTTGCCCGCCTCGAAGAGGCCGCCGGCACCATGGGCCGCTATTACGTGCACGACGCCTGATCGGGCACTGGCCGGCGCCTGGGATGGCGCCGGCCCTTTCCTTACCCGCATGACGCCATCAACCGGGCCTCCGGCAACGGATGCCCCTCGCCCGGAGGGAGGGACGCGTGAGCCTTATCCTGAATGCCCTGAACCGGAATGCCGAGCGCTGGGCGCTCTTGGTGTTCTACGTGATGCTTGTCGTCACCATGGCCATCGAGGTGCTGCGGCGCGAGATCTTCGCCTATTCCTCGATCTGGGGAGAGGAGATCGTGCGCTATTCCTTCATCTACCTCGCCTGGATCGGCGCCGCCTCGGCGGTGAAGGAACGGGGCCATATCCGCATTGATGTGCTGATGCATTACCTGGGCCGCCGGGCCAAGGCGCTGCTCTATATCTTTGGCGATCTGGTGATGTTCGTGGTGGCGGTCATCGCGCTGTACTGGTCGTTCGAAACGGTGCTGGTCTCGGCCAAGTTCGGCTCGGTCAGTCACGGCCTGCGCATCTCGATGGTGTGGTTCCTGATGGCGGTGCCGGTGGGCTTTTCGCTGATGATCCTGCGACTGGTGCAATCCTTCCTGCGCGATTTGCGCAGCCTTCGTGACGGCACGCCCGTCTACGAGGGCGACAAACTGTTCGATTGAGGGGACGGTCATGCTTTGGAACACCCTCAATCAGACGGTTGAACTGGGCTGGGATTTCTACCTGCCGGTGATCCTGTTCGTGGGCCTCATCGCGCTGGCGGTGCCGGTCTGGGCCGCCATCGGGGCGGCGGCGATCACCATGTTGATCATGTCGGGGGACATGCCGCTGAGCGCGGTGGGCGAGAGCCTGTTCACCGGCATCGACGCTTTTGCGCTGACAGCGGTGCCGCTGTTCATCCTGACCGGTGACGTGCTGGTGCGCACGGGGCTTTCGCGCAAGTTCCTGGACGTGGCCGAGGCGCTCACGCAATTCGCCAAGGGCGGGTTCGGCTCGGCCACGGTGCTGGTCTGCGGCATGTTCGCGGCCATTTCGGGCTCGGACGCGGCGGGGGCCGCCGCCGTGGGCCGGATGACCATCGACCGGCTGGTCGAGTCGGGCTATCCCCGGCCCTATGCCTGTGCGCTGGTGGCAGCGGGGGCCTGTACCGGCATCCTGATCCCGCCTTCGATCGCCTATATCATCATCGGTCTGGTGCTGGGTATCTCGGCCTCGACCCTGTTTCTGGCCGCGCTCATTCCGGGTCTGTGCATCCTGATCTCGATCCTGGTCACCAATGTGGTGATGAACCGCATCAACGGCTGGGAGGGCGGCGGCAATATCTCGGCCGCCGAATACCTGGGCAATCTGGGCCGGGCGCTGAAATCCGGCTGGTATGCCTTCATCGTGCCGGGGATCATCTTTTACGGCATCTTCTCGGGCCGGCTGACGCCGACCGAGGCGGGTGCCACCGCTGTTGTCGTCACCATCCTGATGGGCTTCATCCTGCGCACCCTGTCGCTGTCCGACTTCCCGGCGATGCTGGTCAGCTCGGCCAAGGTGAACGGGGTTATCCTGCCGATCATCGCCTTTTCGGCGCCGCTGGCGGAGGCGCTGGCGATCATGGGCGTGCCGCAGGGATTTGTCGCCGCTGTCACCGGCATGACCGACGAACCCTGGCTGTTGATCCTGCTGATGATCGGCATCCTGATCGCGGCGGGCTGCGTGATGGAGACGACGCCCAATATCGTGATCCTGGCCCCGATCCTGAAGCCGCTGGCCGACAATATCGGCATGAACGAGATCCAGTTCTGCATCATGATGATCACCGCGCTGGGTGTGGGCTTCATCACGCCGCCGCTGGGGCTGAACCTGTTCGTGGTCTCCGGCATCACCGGCGAGTCGATCCTCAAGATCGCCGCCCGCGCCGTTCCCTTCGTCTTGTTCATGCTGCTGGTGGTGCTGCTCATCGCCTATCTGCCCGCCATTTCCACCACCCTCTTGCCCGATATCTACAAATAGGACGCCCCCGGTATGACCATCGAATACCTCAAGAAAGCTTCGCTTACCTCGAAATCCGATGCCTCGGATGTGCAAGAGACGGTGCGCGCGATCCTCGCCGATATCGAGGCGGGCGGGGATCAGGTCGCGCTGGACTATGCCGCCAAGTTCGACCGCTACGAGGGCAGCATCATCCTGTCGCCCGCAGAGATCGAGGCCGCCTGCGCGCTGGTGCCGGAAAAGCTCAAGGCCGATATCCGCTTTGCCCATGACAATGTGCGCCGCTTTGCCGAGACGCAGAAGGCGACATTGACCGATGTCGAGCTTGAGGTGGTGCCGGGCGTGATCACCGGGCAAAAGGCGATCCCGGTGGACGCGGCGGGCTGCTATGTGCCGGGCGGGCGCTATAGCCATATCGCCAGCGCCATCATGACCGTGACCACGGCCAAGGTGGCGGGGTGCAAACATATCATGGCCTGCTCGCCACCGCGTCCCGGTGTCGGCGTGGCGCCTGCCATCGTCTATGCCGCCCATATCTGTGGCGCCGACACGATCATGGCAATCGGCGGTGTGCAGGGGGTGGCGGCCATGGCCTTTGGCCTGTTCGGTCTGCCCAAGGCGAAAATCCTGGTCGGTCCCGGCAACCAGTTCGTGGCCGAGGCCAAGCGGATGCTGTTCGGGCGTGTCGGCATCGACATGATCGCGGGCCCCACCGACAGCCTGATCCTGGCCGACAAGACCGCCGATCCGCATATCGTGACCACCGATCTGGTGAGCCAGGCAGAGCATGGCTACAACTCGCCCGTCTGGCTGGTGACCGATGATCGCGCGCTGGCGGAAAAGGTGATCGAGATGATCCCGGCCTATATCGCCGACCTGCCCGAGGTGAACCGCGACAATGCCGCCGCCGCATGGCGCGACTATGCCGAGGTGATCCTGTGCGCCGACCGCGAGGAGATGGCCGCCACCTCGGACCGTTACGCGCCCGAGCACCTGACGGTGATGGCCAACGACCTGGATTGGTGGCTCGACCGGCTCAGCTGTTATGGATCGCTGTTCCTGGGCGAAGAAAGCACCGTCAGCTATGGCGACAAGGCGGCGGGCACCAACCACGTGCTGCCGACAAGCGGCGCCGCCAGCTATACCGGGGGCCTCAGCGTGCACAAATACATGAAGATCGTGACCTGGCAGCGCGGCACCCGCGAGGGCTACAAGCCCGTGGCCGAGGCCACCGCCCGCATCGCCCGGCTGGAGGGGATGGAGGGCCATGCCCGTGCCGCCGATGTGCGGCTGGCCAAGTACTTCCCCGACGAGACCTTTGACTTGACCGCCAATGGCTGAGCCGGGCGATCTCTTCTCGGTGCGGGGCCGGGTGGCCTGTGTCACCGGCGCCAGTTCCGGACTTGGCCGGCGCGCGGCGACGGTGCTGGCGCAGGCTGGCGCACAGGTGGTGGGCGTGGCCCGGCGGGCCGACGCGCTGGACGAATGGCGCGCCGAGGCGGGGGGCGAAACCCATGCCATTCCCTATGACCTGTCGGACCGCGACGGGCTGGAGGGGCTGGCGCGGCAGGTGGTCGACCCATTCGGGGCGCCCGACATTCTGGTGCATGCGGCTGGCATCAACACCCGCCAGCCCGCCGATGAGGTCACGCCCGAAGGCTGGGACATCACCCTGACCTTGAACCTGTCGGTGCCGTTTTTCCTCAGCCAGTATCTGGTGACCGGGATGAAAGCGCGCGGCTGGGGCCGGATCGTCAATTTCGCCTCGCTCCAGACAACCCGCGCCTTTCCCGGCGGCATCGCCTATGGCGCGTCCAAGGGCGGCGTGGCCCAGATGACCCGCGCCATGGCCGAGGCCTGGTCTCCGCACGGGATCACCGCCAACGCGCTGGGGCCGGGTTTTTTCCGTACCGAGCTGACGGCGCCTGTCTTTGCAGATCCCGCGCGCGCGGCGCGCAATGCCGCGCAGACCTGTCTCGGCCGCAATGGAGAGCCCGAGGATCTGGACGGGCCGCTGTTGTTTCTTTGTTCCGAGGCGTCGGCCTATGTCACCGGTCAGGTGTTGATGGTGGATGGAGGATATACCGCGAAATGAAGGCGCTGGTTTACACGGGCCCCGAAACGCTTGCGCTGCGCGAGATGCCCAACCCGGTCGCGGGGCCGGGCGAACAGCTGATCCGCATCGCGCAGGTGGGTATCTGCGGCTCGGACATGCATGCCTATCTGGGCCACGATGCGCGCCGCCCGGCGCCGCTGATCCTGGGGCACGAGGTGGCGGGCGTGATCGTGGGTGGGCCGCGCGACGGCGAGCGGGTCACCGTGAACCCTCTGGTCACTTGCGGCGACTGCCCGGCCTGCCGCACGGGACGCGACAACCTGTGCCCCGCCCGGCAGATCATCTCGATGCCCCCGCGCGAGGGCGGCTTTGCCGAATATGTGGCGATGCCCGAGGGCAATCTGGTCACTGTCCCCGACCCCGTCCCGCTGGCCAAGGCGGCACTGGCCGAACCCATCGCCTGCGGCTGGCACACGGTGCGCCTGTCCCTGGCCGCGCTATCCGGTGCGCGTGACACGGCGCTGGTACTGGGAGGCGGGGCGATCGGGCTGGGCGCCGCACTCTGCCTGGCGGCGCAAGGCGTGCCGCAGGTTACCGTGGTCGAGCCGAACCCCGCCCGCCGCGCCTATCTGAGCGACCGTTGTGGCCAGCATGCGCTCGGTGCTGCGCCAGAGGGGGCGCAATACGATCTGGTGATCGACGGGGTGGGCTATGCCGCCACCCGTGCCGCTGCCTCGGCCCATGTGCGCCCCGGCGGGGTGATCGGCCATATCGGCCTGGGCGAGGATACCGGTGGCCTCGATATCCGGCGGATGACCTTGCAAGAGATCACCTTTATCGGGACCTATACCTATACCGCCGAGGATTTCCGCCAGACCGCGCAGGCGATCTTTGACGGCCGCCTCGGCCCGCTTGACTGGACCGAGGCGCGCCCGCTGGAACAGGGTGCCGAGGCCTTTGCCGATATCCGCGCGGGCCGGGTGGCGGCACCCAAGGTCCTGCTGGTTCCCGACACCGACCCGGAAAGGAGTTAGGCCATGTATCACCGCATCCTTGTTGCCCTGTCGCTGGAACACGGGATCAGCGAGCGGGCGCTGGAAACCGCCCGCGCCCTGGCCGCCGAGGGCGCCACCATTCGCGCCGTCCATGTGATCGAGCCGCCCAACCCGGCGGTCCGCGCCTATCTGGACGCCGATCTGGTGGCCAAGGCCCGCGCCGATGCCGAGGCGCGGTTGCGCGCCCGCGTGGCCGATGCGCCCGGGGTCGAACCGGTGTTGCTGAGCGGTCATTCCAGCCGCGCGCTGACCGAATATGCCACCGACATGGGCATCGACCTGATCATCGTCGGCTCGCACCGGCCCGGCCTCAGCGACTATTTTCTGGGCACCACCGCCGCCCGCGTTGTTCGCCACGCGCCCTGTACCGTGATGGTGCTGCGCTAGGGAACGGCCCAACCCGCAGGACGACTAGGAAAGAGCCCAGGCCATGCTGCGCCAGACCGGCATTCATTCCAGCGAGGACGCCCGCAGGCTGGCGCGCAGGCGCCTGCCCTGGATGGTGTTCGACTATATCGACGGCTCGGCCGGCGAAGAGCATGGCGCGATGCTGGCGCGCCGGGCCATTCAGGATATTCGCCTGACGCCCCGGGTGCTGCGCAACGTCAGCCGGCGAGAGCTGCGGGTGCAGCTCTTCGACAAGCTGGCAGTGCGCCCCTTTGGCATCAGCCCGATGGGCATGTGCAACCTGTCCACCCCCGGCGCCGATCTGATGCTGGCCCGGCTGGCCGCAAGGGACCGGGTGCCGCATGGCGTCTCGACCGTGGCCTCGACCGACATGGAAACCCTGCTCAAGGTCTCGGGCGGCATGGCCTGGTTCCAGCTTTATTTCAGCGGCGATGGCAGCGGCACCATGAAACTGGTCGAGCGCGCCCGTGCGGCCGGCTATGGCACGCTGGTGCTGACCGTCGATGTGCCCGAGGTGGGCCGCCGCCCGCGCGAGTTGCGGCACGGGTTCAAGATGCCGTTCCGCATCGGTCCCCGTCAATTCGTCGATTTCGCGCTGCATCCGCGCTGGTCCCTGTCCACGCTGATCCGGGGGCGGCCGCAGATGGCCAATTTCGACGGGCGGGATTATGTTTTCGACCGTACCGAGAGCCGTGCCGCCGCCGATTGGACGACATTCGAGCGCCTGCGCGCCGCCTGGCCCGGAAAGCTGGTGGTCAAAGGCGTGCTGCACCCCGATGATGCGCTGCGCCTCAAGACGCTGGGCGCCGATGCGATCCAGGTCTCCAGCCACGGTTGCCGGCAGCTTGACGCCGCACCCCCCGCGATCGAGGCGCTGGCCGCGATCCGACAAGCGGTCGGCCCCACCTATCCGCTGTTCTATGACAGTGGCATCCGCAGCGGTGAGGATGTGGTCAAGGCCTATGCGATGGGGGCCGATTTCGTGTTCCTCGGCCGCCCGCTCCTTTATGCCATGGCGGCGGGGGGCGAGGCAGGGCTGCACCAGCTGTGGGACGTGCTGGCGCAGGAGGTCAGCCTGACACTGGCGCAGCTGGGCCTGACTGAGATGGCCGCGCTGCGCGAACGTGCCCTACCGGATAACGGGGATCAGGCTGTGCAGGCCGCCATCAGCCGATAGACGATCTGGGCGGCGGTGAAATCCCAGGCAGCATTGCCGTCGGGCGCCAGTTCCACCACGTCAAGGCCAACGCATGTGCGGCCCTTGAGCGCGTGCTCGACCAGGTGCAGCGCCTGGTAATAGCCAAGGCCGCCCGGCACCGGCGTGCCGGTGGCGGGCATCTGGGCCGGGTCCAGCCCGTCGACATCGAAGCTGACATAGACCAGTTCGGGGAAATCTTCGGGCAGGTCGATGGCGTGGATGTTGCCTGTGACCAGCTCCTCGGCATCCTTGTAGAACACGCCGTGTTTGGCGCGCTCGTCCATTTCCTGCTGGCAGAGGGCGCGGACGCCGAATTGCGCCAGCCGAATACCCTCCTCGGCGAGCAGGTGCATGACCGAGGCGTGGCTGTGTTTCTCGCCCTGATAGGCGATGCGCAGGTCGGCATGGGCGTCGATCTGCACCAGCCCCAGCGGCCGACCCAGGGCGCGCGCCACGCCCATTACCGCGCCGAAGCTGAGCGAATGTTCACCTCCCAGCGTCACCGGCACCCGGCCTGCGCTGATGGCGGCTTCGGTCCGTTGGGCGAGGCGCTCCATCACCTCGGGCAGCGGGCCGTCGCAGTCGAGCGGGGCTTCGGTGAAGATGCCCTGCGCGCAGGGTTCGGCGCCGTTGGTGATGCGCTCAAGCTCGTTTGATGCCGAGAGGATCGCCGCCGGACCGCCGGCGGTGCCCGAGCCGTAAGAGACGGTGCGTTCCAGCGGCACCGGGATGATGCGGAAACGGGCGTCTTCGCCGCGCTCTGTCGCGGTCAGTTCGCTGTCGAGGAAGATGCTCATGAGAGACGGTCCTTGAAATCGGAATAGTCGAATTGGCGGATGATGCGCAGCGCGTCGGTTTCGCTGTTCCATAGCGCGATAGTGGGCAGGGGCACGCCGTTGAACGTGTTGGTCTTGACCATCGAGTAATGCGCCTGGTCGAGAAAGGCGAAGCGCTGGCCGATGGTCAGGGGCCGGTCCCAAGTGTAGTCGCCGATCACGTCGCCGGCGAGACAGGAGGGGCCGCCCAGGCGATAGGTATGGCCGCTCTCGGCCTCGTCCATCAGGGCGGGGCGATAGGGCGCCTCGATCACGTCCGGCATATGGCACGTGGCCGAGATATCGGTGATGGCGAGGTCCATGCCATTGGAGGGCAGGTCAAGGATTTCACCCACGAGGATACCCGCATCCAGCGCCACCGCCTCTCCCGGTTCAAGATAGACGTCGAGGCCGTGTTTCTCGCGGATCCCCTGGATGAAGCGCACCAGCGCGTCGCGGTCGTAATCGGCGCGGGTGATGTGATGACCGCCACCGAAATTGAGCCATTTGAGGCCGGGCAGATAGGGGGCGAGTTTCGCCTCGACCGCCGCCCAGGTCCGTGCGAGCGGTTCGAACCCCTGTTCGCAGAGCGTGTGCATGTGCAGCCCGTCGACGCCTGCCACGGCTTCGGGCGTCAATTGGCTGACCGGCGTGCCAAGCCGGGAGCAGGGCGCGCAGGGGTCGTATTTGGCGATCTCGCCCTCGGAATGTTCGGGGTTGATCCTGAGACCCACCTGAACGCCCGCCGCCTGGGCGCGGGTCAGGAAGCGGTCCTTTTGTGCCGGGCTGTTGAAGATGATGTGATCGCTGAGCGACAGGATCTCGTCGATATCCTGTTCCTTGTACCCGGCGCAGAAGGTGGCGACCTCGCCGCCATATTCCTCGCGCCCCAGCCGCGCCTCGTAGATGCCGCTGGCGCAGGTGCCGCCGAGATATTGGCGCACGAGGGGCGCGAGGGCGAACATGGAAAACGCCTTGAGCGCCGACAGCACATGCGCGCCGGAGCGGTCGGAGATATCCTTGAGGATCGCCAGATTGCGCTCGATGGCGACCTCGTCGACCACGAAACAGGGGGTAGGCACGCGGGAGAGGTCAAAGTGGCGGAAGGCGCCAGCGTCTCCTGCCTGGGTCTGCATCACATCTGCCATTTCCGGCGCCTCCGCTGGAGGAGAGGCCGGGGGGCGCTGCCCCCCGGACCCCCCGAGGTATTTTCAAACAGAAGAAAGGGCGCGGGCGCCCGTTGCCCACAAGGTCAGAAAGAGACCGGACCGTCGAGTTCATGGACCTGCCACGGCAGGCCGTGATTGTTCAGCATGTCCATGAAGTCATCGGGGTCGAGCTGTTCCATGTTCCACACGCCCGGTTCCACCCAGTTGCCCTTGAGCACCTGCGCCGCGCCGATCATGGCGGGGACACCGGTGGTGTAGCTGACCGCTTGGCTGCCAACCTCGGCAAAGCATTCCTCGTGGTCGCAGATGTTGTAGATGTAATAGGTCTTCTCGCCCGATCCGTCCTTGGCCTGACCCGTGGCGATATCGCCGATGCAGGCCTTGCCCTTGGTTTCCTCGGCCAGCGTGCCGGGATCGGGCAGCAGGGTTTTGAGGAACTGGATCGGGATGATTTCCTTGCCGTCATGCATGACCGGGTCGATGCGGGTCATGCCGACGTTTTCCAGCACCTTGGCGTGCATGATATAGGCATCGCCGAATGTCATCCAGAAGCGGGCGCGCTCGATCTCGGGGAAGTGGGTCGAGAGGCTCTCCAGTTCCTCGTGATACATCAGGTACATGTTCTTGGGCCCGATGCCGGGGAAATCGAACTCGACTTTGTGGGTCATCGCGGGCGTGACCTGCCACGCGCCGTTTTCCCAGTGCCGCGCCTCGGCCAGAACCTCGCGCAGGTTGATCTCGGGGTTGAAATTGGTGGCGAATGCCTGCTCGTTCGAGCCGCCATTGGCATCCAGTACGTCGATCTGGCGGATGGTTTCGAGCTTATGCTTTTTCAGCCAGGTGGCAAAGACCGAGGTAACGCCCGGATCGAAGCCCGAGCCGAGGATGGCGGTAAGGCCCGCTTCCTTGAACTTGTCCTGATAGGCCCATTGCCAGTGGTATTCGAACTTGGCCACATCCTCGGGCTCATAGTTGGCGGTGTCCAGGTAGTGGCACCCGGCCTCGAGGCAGGCATCCATCAGCTTGAGGTCCTGATAGGGCAGGGCGAGGTTCACGAGGATCTCGGCGCCTGTCTCCTTGATGAGCGCGACGGTGGCGGCCACGTCCATCGCATCCAGCGCGGCGGTCTTGATCGTCACGCCGGTGCGCTCCTTGACCGAGGCGGCGATGGCGTCGCATTTCGCCTTGGTTCGGCTGGCCAGAGTGATCTCGGAAAAGATGTCGGAATTCATGGCCATCTTGTGAACGGCGGCGTGGCTGACGCCACCTGCGCCGACAACGAGTGTTTTGCCCATGGGAAGGTCTCCTCTGGCTGGTGGGTTATTCGTAATAGGTATAGCCGTTGATGCTGTCGCGATAGGCGCCGATGATCAGCTTGCGCTCGTTGGCCTTGAGGCAGCCGTTCGAAATGGCACCGTCGACCAGCTTGCGAAAGGCGGCGACGCAATCGGCCGGGTCGTATTCGACGTAAGAGAGCACCTCGGAGATGGTGTCGCCCTCCTGCTCGTGTAGCAGGTCGAACCCGCCATCGGCGCGCAGGTCGATGGTGACCACGTTGGTGTCGCCAAAGAGGTTGTGCAGATCGCCCAGCGTTTCCTGATAGGCGCCGACGAAGAAAACGCCGAGGTAATAGTCCTGATCCTCGGGTAGGGAGTGCACAGGCAAGGACGGCGACACGCCATCGGCAAGGATGAAGCGGTCGACCTTGCCGTCGCTGTCGCAGGTGATGTCGGACAGGACCGCGCGGCGGTCGGGCGCCTCATTCAGCATCTGCAAGGGCACGATCGGGTGCAGCTGGTCGATGGCCCAGACATCGGGCAGCGACTGGAACAGGGAGAAATTACAGTGGTAGATATCGGCGATCTTTTCCATCTGGGCGTCCAGATCGGTCTCGGCCTCGACCTCGGCCACCATGGTCTTGATCCGCGCCATCAGCGACAGATAGATCCGTTCGGCCCGGGCCATCTGGCGCAGATCGACATAGCCACGGCGGAATAGCGCCCGCAATTCGTTGCGATAAAAGGTGGCGTCGTTCCAGCATTCCTGAAGCCGCGCGGGCGTCAGGTACCCGTTCACCGCCGCCAGGTCGGTGACCAGATGGTGATCGTCGGGCTCGGTGCCCGGCGCGGTGGGCGCGTCGTACAGCGTGCTTTCGAGCACGTTGAACACCAGCAGCGACGAGGTTGCCACCACCGCGCGGCCGCTTTCGGTGACGATGGTGGGATGCGCGATGCCGGCCTCGTCCATCGCATAGGCCACTGTTTCCACCACATTGGCGCAATATTCCTCGACCGTGTAGTTGATCGAGTTCTCGGTGGCGCGCTTCTCGCCGGTGTAATCGACGCCCATGCCGCCGCCCAGGTCCAGATGGCTGAGCGGCACGCCCTCGGCGCTGAGTTCGGTGAAATAGCGGCAGGCCTCGCCCACGGCGCGGCGCACGTCGTTGACGTCGGGCACCTGGCTGCCCAGATGCGAGTGTTGCAGTTTCAGGCAATGGATCAGCCCGGCATCGCGCAGCTTGTCGACCACGCGCACCAACTGGTCGGTATTCATTCCAAAGGAAGAGCGGTCGCCCGAGCTTTCGACCCATTTGCCGCTCAGCTGGTTGGTGAGCTTCACGCGCACACCCAGAAGCGGCTCGATCCCCAGCTCGTTATAGACCTCGATAACGGTATCGGCCTCTTTCGGGCTTTCCAGCACGATCACGGTGTTGAAGCCCAGTTTGCGGCTGAGGATGGCCAGCCGGATGAACTCGGCATCCTTGACCCCGTTGCAGACGATCAGCGCGTCCGAGGCCAGCTTGTGTGCCAGCGCAATCACCAGTTCGGGTTTCGAACCGGCCTCAAGCCCGTAACTGTAGCGATGGCCAAACTCGACGATACGGTCGATCACCTGCGCCTGCTGATTGACCTTGATCGGGAACACGCCGCGATAGGCGCCCTTGTAGCCCGAGCGCCTGATGGCATCGGCAAAGCTGTCGTTGATATGGGCGATCTCGTTTTCCAGATAGGAACTGATCCGCAGGATCATCGGCGCGCGGATGCCGCGCTGTTCCAGATCGTGCAGGATACCGGGAAGGCTGACCGCATCGGCCTCGGGGCGGAGCGGGTTTTTCAGCCCGATCTCTCCCTCTTCGGTCACCACAATCAGGCCCTTGCCCCATTTGTCCACGCCATAGATGGAATGCGGTGCGTCAAGAGGATGTTTCAATCGGGTCGGCCTTTCCTGCGGCTGGGGCTCCGGTGTCGGTCGCCGTTTAAAGGCGGGGTTTGATTCGTCCAAGGCCAAACTTGCGGCAGGCGCAAAGGGGGGCAGGAATTGGACTTTGGGTCGCTTTCGCCTGTTTCTTTGGTCGGCTGTCAGGCCAGCATAACCAAGGAATGCAACAACCTGAAACCGTTTGTGGCGATCCAGGGGTATTCGGTCGCTCCTGGTTTGCGGGGTTACCTGCTGCCTGGTCCCATATGCTCGGCCAGCGAGTCGCGGGCGCCCTGGATATGTTCGGCGGTCAGGGTGGCGGCGCGTTCGGCCTCTCCCCTGGCGCAGGCGTCGAGAATGGCGAGGTGTTCGCGGCGGGCGCTCTCCATCCCGTCGCTCAGCACCAGCTGCGCGCGCAGATAACGGTCGATCCGGTCCATCGCGTTTTCGATGACCCCCAGGTGATAGGGCAGGGCCGAGGCGCGGTAGAGCGTTTCGTGAAACTCGCGGTTCAGGTCGCCATAGTGCATCGGGTCGCTGGCGGCGGCAAAGCGTTCCAGACAGGCGCGGGCGGTGTCCAGCACCTCGGTCGTCATGTTGGGCACGGCCCGGCGCATCACCTCGGCCTCGACCAGCGCGCGGAAATCGAAGATCTCGGTTGCCTCGGCCATCGACAGGCCCGCCACCACGGCGCCCTTGTAGCGTTCGGTTTTCACCAGACCCTGCTGCTCCAGCATGGTCAGCGCCTCGCGCACCGGGATGCGGCTGGTGTTGAAGCTGCGGGCGATCTCGTCTTGGCGTAGCGGTTCACCATCGGCCAGGTCGCCCTCGACAATCGCGCGGCGCAGGGCGGCAAAGATGATACTGGCCGCCGAGGCCGAGCGTCCAATGTCAACGGTTTGAAATTTCGCCATTTTCCACGCTGTCAGCTACCGCTTTTCCCGCAGGCTAACGCAACACGGCGGGGATGTAAAAATTTTATATTGAATATTGGATACAATATCCGATACCAAGAGAATATCACGACTCAGGGCGGGTCCGGTGATCCGCGATGAAAGGACATTCCATGACCCAGACCGTTTTCTCCGGCACCATGCCGGCGCTGATGACCCCCTGCACCCCCGACCGCCGCCCCGATTTCGACGCGCTGGTGCGCAAGGGGCGCGAGATGATTGCCGCGGGCATGTCGGCGGTGGTCTATTGCGGCTCTATGGGGGACTGGCCGCTGTTGACCGATGCCGAGCGGATGGAGGGCGTGGCACGCCTGACCGCCGCCGGAGTGCCGGTGATCGTCGGCACAGGCGCGGTCAACACCGCCTCGGCCGTCGCCCATGCCCGCCACGCGGCCGAGGTTGGCGCGCGCGGTCTGATGGTGATCCCGCGCGTGTTGTCGCGCGGCAGTTCGATGGCGGCGCAGCGCGCCCATTTCGCGGCGATCCTGTCGGCGGCGCCTGACCTGCCCGCCGTGATCTACAACAGCCCCTATTACGGCTTTGCCACCCGCGCCGATCTGTTCTTTGACCTGCGCCGTTCGCACCCAAACCTGATCGGGTTCAAGGAGTTCGGCGGCAAGGCCGACTTGCGCTATGCCGCCGAGGCGATCACTTCGCAGGATGATGGTGTGACGCTGATGGTCGGGGTCGATACCGCCGTCTATCATGGCTTTGTCAATTGTGGGGCCGAAGGGGCGATCACCGGCATCGGCAACGCGCTTCCGCGCGAGGTGCTGCATCTGGTCGCGCTCTGCCAGCAGGCAGCGGCGGGCGATCCGGTGGCGCGGCAGCGCGCGCAGGAGCTGGAAGAGGCGCTGGGGGTATTGTCGTCCTTTGACGAGGGGCCGGACCTGGTTCTTTACTACAAACACCTGATGGTGCTGAACGGCGAGCCGGAATACAGCCTGCATTTCAACGAGTCTGATGTGCTGAGCGACAGTCAGCGCGGCTATGTCGAGCGGCAATACGCCCTGTTCCGCGCCTGGTATGCCGATTGGTCGCGGCAGATGGACCTGGCGGCCTGAGGCAACGGGGATGGAGTATCGCAATTTCATCGGCGGCGACTGGGTCGCCTGCGGCACAGGCCGCGCCAATGTGAATCCTTCGGATGTGACCGACATCATCGGTCACGCGGCGCAGGCCGGGGAAGGGGAGTTGGACGCCGCCATTGCCGCCGCCCATGCAGCGGCGCCGATCTGGGCCGCATCGACCCCGCAACAGCGCTTCGATGCGCTCGATTTCACTGGCGCCGAGCTGTTGGCCCGCAAGGAGGAACTGGGGCGGCTCTTGTCGCGGGAAGAGGGCAAGACGCTGGCCGAGGGGATCGGCGAGGTGGCGCGGGCCGGGCAGATCTTCAAGTTCTTTGCCGGTGAGGCGCTGCGCCAGACCGGCGACCGGCTGGCCTCGGTTCGGCCCGGTGTCGAGGTCGAAGTCACCCGCGCGCCGGTGGGCGTGGTGGGCCTGATCACGCCCTGGAACTTTCCCATCGCCATCCCGGCCTGGAAAATCGCCCCGGCGCTGGCGCATGGCAATGCGGTGGTGCTGAAACCCGCCGACCTGGTGCCGGGTTGCGCCCATGCGCTGGTCGAGATCCTGTCGCGTTCCGGTCTACCCTCTGGCGTGGTGAACCTTGTTATGGGGCGCGGGTCCGAGTTGGGTCCGCGTCTGGTATCGGACGCGCGGGTGGACGCGATTTCCTTCACCGGGTCGGTGCCCACCGGGCGCGGTATCGCGGCGGCCTGCGGCGCGGCGATGAAGAAGGTGCAGCTGGAGATGGGCGGCAAGAACCCGATGGTGGTTCTGGACGATGCCGATCTGGATCTGGCGGTGGCCGCCTGTCTCAATGGCGCGTTCTTCTCGACCGGCCAGCGCTGCACTGCCTCTTCGCGGTTGATCGTGACCGAGGGTGTGCATGACCGTTTCGTGGCGGCGCTGGCGGCGGCGATGCGCGATCTTCGGGTGGGCGATGCGCTGGACCCGGCAACCCAGATGGGGCCGGTGGTGGACGCGCGGCAGTTGGAGCAGAACCTGGGCTATGTCGAGATCGCGCAGGCCGAGGGCGGCACCGTCACTGGCGGTGAACGGTTGGCGCTGGACAAGGACGGGTTCTACATGGCCCCGGCGCTGGTGACCGAGACCACGCCCGACATGCGCATCAACCGCGAAGAGGTGTTTGGCCCCGTCGCCTCGGTCCTGCGGGTCCGCGACTATGATGAGGCTTTGGCGGTGGCCAACGATACCGAATTCGGCCTGTCCGCGGGGATCTGCACCACCTCGCTGAAACAAGCGAGCCATTTCAAGGCCTATGCGCGCGCGGGCATGGTAATGGTCAACCTGCCCACGGCGGGGGTGGACTATCATGTGCCCTTTGGCGGCACCAAGGGGTCGAGCCACGGGGCGCGCGAACAGGGGACCTATGCCGCCGAGTTCTACACCACCGTCAAGACCGCCTATACGCTGCCATGACACGCGGTGCCGAGGTCGTCGTCATCGGGGCTGGCGTGGTCGGCATCACCTGCGCGCTGGCCCTGCAAGGGGCCGGGTGTGTGGTCACGGTGCTGGACCGCAAGGGGGTCGCGGCCGAGGCGTCGGCGGGCAATGCCGGTGCCTTTGCCTTTGCCGATGTGATCCCGCTGGCGACGCCGGGGATCATGCGAAAGGCGCCGAAATGGCTGCTTGATCCGCTGGGTCCGCTGTCGGTGCCGCCCGGCTATGCCGCGCAGATTGCCCCCTGGATGGTCCGGTTCTGGCGGGCCAGTTGGCGCGACCGCTATACCAGTGCGCTGGCGGCGCAGGCGGCGCTGATGCGGCTGAGCGCCGAGACACTGGACGCTCTGATCGCCGAGACTGGCGCGCGGGCGCTGGTCCGCGACGAGGGGCAGTTGCAGCTCTACGAAGGGCGGCGCGCCTATGAGGCGAGCCTGCCCGGCTGGGAGACCCGCGCCGCCCATGGCGTCGCCTTCCGCCTGCTCGACCGACCCGAGGCGATTGCCGAGATTCAGCCGGGCCTGTCGCCACGCTTCACCCATGCCGGGTTCACTCCCGGCTGGCGCAACGTGACCGATCCGGCGCAATGGGTCGCACATCTGGCGGATGTGTTCCGGGCGCGGGGCGGGCGGATCGAGATCGCCGAGGTCCGCGCGTTGCGTCAAGACGGCGAGACGGTGACGCTCGACTGTGCCGATGGTGCCCGCCGGGCAGACCGGGCGGTGATCTGCGCGGGGGCATGGTCGCATCACCTGGCGCGGACCCTGGGTGACGGCATCCCGCTGGAAACCGAGCGCGGCTATAACACCACCCTGCCTGCGGGGGCTTTCGATCTGCGCACGCATCTGACCTTTCCCGATCACGGTTTTGTCGTCTCGCGCATCGGGCAGGGGGTGCGTGTCGGCGGCGCGGTCGAGCTGGGCGGGTTGAAACGCCCACCCAACTGGCGCCGGGCCGGGGTGCTGCTGGACAAGGCGCGCGATTTCCTGCCGGGTCTGCGGGCCGAGGGCGGGACACAGTGGATGGGGTTCCGCCCGTCGCTGCCCGACAGCCTGCCGGTGATCGGCCCGGCCCCGCGCGCGGATCGCATCACCTATGCCTTTGGACACGGCCATCTGGGCCTGACCCAATCGGCGGGTACGGCGGCGCTGGTCGCCGCGCTTGTCACCGGGGTCGCGCCCCGGATCGACCTTTCCCCCTATGCTGCAACCCGTTTCTGAGGCGTCATGACCCAGTTCACCTTTTCCTGTATCGACGGCCATACCTGCGGTAACCCGGTGCGCGTGGTCACCGGCGGCGCGCCGCGCCTGGAGGGCGCCACCATGCTGGAGCGCCGGGCGCATTTCCAGGCCGAGTTCGACTGGATCCGCACCGGATTGATGTTCGAGCCGCGCGGCCATGACCAGATGTCGGGCAGCATCCTCTATCCGCCGACGCGCGAGGATTGCGATGTGGGGGTTCTCTATATCGAGACCTCGGGCTGTCTGCCGATGTGCGGGCATGGCACCATCGGCACGGTGACAACCGCCATCGAACACGGGCTGGTCACGCCCCGTGTGCCGGGTGTGCTGCGGCTCGACACGCCCGCCGGGTTGGTGGTGGCGGAGTACCGGCAAGAGGGGCGGTTTGTCGAAGAGGTGCGGCTGACCAATGTGCCCGCCTATCTGCATGCCTCGGGTCTGAGCGCCCATGTCGAGGGGCTGGGCGAGGTCACGGTCGATGTGGCCTATGGCGGCAATTTCTATGCCATTGTCGAGCCGCAGGCGGTGTTCCGCGATATTGCCGATCACCGGGCGCTGGACCTCGTGGGGTGGAGCCCGCGCCTGCGCGCGGCGCTGAACGAGAAGTACACGTTCACCCACCCCGAGAAACCCGAGATCCGGGGGCTGTCGCATATCCTGTGGACAGGGCAACCGACCCAGCCCGACGCCGATGCGCGCAACGCGGTGTTCTATGGTGACAAGGCGATTGACCGGTCGCCCTGTGGCACCGGAACCTCGGCCCGGATGGCGCAGCTGGCGGCGCGGGGTGCCTTGCGTCCCGGCGACGATTTCGTGCACGAGTCCATCATCGGCTCGCTGTTTCATGGCCGGGTCGAAGCGGCGGCAGAGGTGGGCGGCAGGCCGGGGATCATCCCCTCGATTGGCGGCTGGGCGCGGGTGACCGGCTTCAACACCATCTTCATTGACGCGCGCGACCCCTATGCCCATGGTTTCGTGGTGGCCTGAACAGGGAGGCGGGATGGCACACTGCATCGTGGCGGCCCGGGCGTCGGGGTCGGTTCTGGTCTGTGACGAGGGGTTGAGTTTCTGGGGCGGGGTCGATCCCGAGACGGGCCGGGTGATCGACGCGCACCACCCGCAGCACGGTGCGGCGCTGGCCGGGGCGGTGGTGATGATGCCGACCAGCCGGGGCTCCTGCTCGGGCAGTGGCGTGCTGCTGGCGCTGGCGCTGAATGGCCAAGCCCCGGCGGCGCTCGTGTTCCGCGAGGGAGAGGATATCCTGACCCTTGGCGCTCTGGTCGCGGCCTGGATGTATGACCGGCCCGTCGCGGTGCTGCGCCTGTCGGCGGCGGAATACGAGGCGCTGGCGAAGGAGCCTTTGGCCGAGGTGACGCCCGAGCGCTTGACGGCAGGGGCGCTGACGCTCACGCTGGAACCGCTTTCGGGCGAGGCGCTGGACCTGAGTGCGGCGGACCGTGCCATGCTGTCCGAGGCGGCCACGCCGCCGGTGCGGCTGGCGATGCGGATCATCTGCGCCATGGCGGCGGCGCAGGGGGCGGACCGGCTGACCGATGTCAGCCGCGCCCATATCGACGGCTGCATCTATCACAGCGAGGCCAATCTACGCTTTGCCGAGGATATGGCCGCGATGGGCGGGCGGGTCTGTATTCCCACCACGATGAACGCGATCTCGGTCGATCATGCCAACTGGCGCGCGCAGGGGGTGCCGCCCGCGTTCGGCGGGCCGGCCAGCCGGCTGGCCGATGCCTATCTGCGCATGGGTGCGCGGCCCAGTTTCACCTGTGCGCCCTATCTGCTGGAGGACACACCACAGGCGGGCGAGGCCATCGCCTGGGCCGAGTCGAATGCGGTTGTCTATGCCAACAGCGTGCTGGCCGCGCGCAGCGTCAAACATCCCGATTACCTCGACCTGTGCATGGCGCTCACCGGGCGCGCGCCGCTGGCCGGGGTCTATCTGGACGCCAACCGCAAGGCGCAGGTGGAGATCCGGGTAGAGCGGCCCGAGGGGGCAGATGATGCGTTCTGGCCGCTCCTGGGCTATCTGGCCGGGCGGCTGGCGCCGGACCGTATCCCGCTCTTGACCGGGCTGGAGGACAGCGCGCCGTCCGAGGATGACCTCAAGGCGCTCTGCGCTGCTTTCGGCACCACTTCGGCGGCGGCGATGCTGCATGTGGCGGGGGTGACACCCGAGGCTGATGGCGCCCTGGCCGAAGGCGCGGCGCGTATGGCAATCGAACCGGGCGACTTCGCCCGCGCCTGGGCGCAGTTCAACCCCGGACCCGAGCGGGTGGAACTGGTCGCTATCGGCAGCCCCCATGCCTCGGCCAATGAATGCATGATTCTAGCGGATCTGCTGGACGGGCGCCGGATCGCCGCAGGAACCGCCGCCATTGTCACGATCGGCCGGGGCGAGCGCGACAAGCTGGCGGGCGACGGGGTACTGGCGCGCCTGCAAGCCTCGGGCGTGCAGGTGATCCCGGACCTCTGCTGGTGTTCGGTGACCGAACCGGTACTGCCACCGGCCACGCGCACCATCATGACCAATTCGGGCAAATACGCCCATTACGGGCCGGGCCTGTCGGGCCGCGCCATGCGGTTCGGCAGCCTTGCGCATTGCGCCGAGGCGGCCGTGAGCGGGCATGCGCCGGGGCGTCCCGGCTGGATCAACTGACAGGGCAGGGCATAATGCGCAGCAGCAAGACCATCCATGTGATTTCCGCCCATGCCGAGGGCGAGGTGGGCGATGTCATCGTGGGCGGTGTCGCGCCGCCGCCGGGCGAGACCCTGTGGGAGCAGCGCAGTTGGATCGCGCGCGACGGGCGCCTCCGGAACTTCATGCTGAACGAGCCGCGCGGTGGCGTGTTCCGGCATGTCAACCTGCTGGTGCCGCCCAAGGACCCGCGTGCCGATGCCGCATTCATCATTATGGAACCCGAGGACACGCCGCCGATGTCGGGATCGAATTCGATTTGCGTGGCGACCGTGCTGCTCGACAGCGGGTTGGTCGAAATGGTCGAGCCGGTGACCGAACTGGTGCTCGAAGCGCCGGGCGGGCTGGTGCATGTGCGGGCCGAATGCCGAAACGGCAAGGCCGAGCGCATATTCGTGCGCAACCTGCCCTCCTTTGCGGCGCAGCTCGACGTTGCGCTGGATGTGCCGGGGGTGGGGCGGGTGACGGTCGATACCGCCTTTGGCGGTGACAGTTTCGTTGTGGTGCGACCGCAGGATGTGGGGGTCGAGATCGCCCGAGACCGGGCGCGTGATCTGGCCGAGATGGGGATTGCAATCACCAATGCGGCCAATGCGCAGCTGGGCTTTCACCACCCGGAAAACCCTGAGTGGCGGCATATCTCCTTTTGCCTCTTTGCAGGCGAGATCGAACGGCGGGACGGGGTCTTGCGCGCCGCCTCTGCCGTGGCGATCCAGCCCGGAAAGATCGACCGTTCGCCGACCGGCACCGCCGTGTCGGCGCGTATGGCGATCCAGCATGCGCGGGGCGAGATGGCCGAGGGGGAACAGTTTGTCGCGATCTCGATCATCGGGTCCGAATTCTCGGGTCGCATTGCCGGGCTGACAAGCGTCGGCGACCACCCGGCAATCCTTCCCGAGATTTCGGGGCGGGGCTGGATCACTGGCATTCACCAGCACATGCTGGACCCCGACGACCCATGGCCCGAGGGATACCGCCTGCGCGACACTTGGGGAGTCTGACACGTGATTTCATTTTGTTTTCGTAAATAAATTATAAAATACAAAGCGATATATGAAACTAAAAATTTAGTTTGACAACTTGCGCGCCCATGTGAAAGCTAAATGACAGTCAGGTGCCGCAGAGCATTTCTGGCATTGCAGACAACAGGGAGGAAAAGATGCGCAGGTATCTTTTGTCCGCAGCCGCGGTATGCGCCGTGGTCGCGGGACAGGCAGCCTATGCCGACGAGGCCGCTGCCAAGAAATGGATTGACGAAGAGTTCCAGCCCTCGGTCCTGTCCAAGGACGAGCAAATGGCCGAGATGCAATGGTTCATCAAGGCGGCCGAACCTTATGCGGGTATGGAAATCAACGTGCTGTCCGAGGGCATTCCCACGCACAGCTACGAATCCGAAGTGCTGACCAAGGCCTTCGAGGAAATCACCGGCATCAAGGTGAATCACCAGATCCTGGGCGAGGGCGAGGTCGTTCAGGCCGTGCAGACCCAGATGCAGACCAAGCGGAACCTGTATGACGCCTATGTCAACGATTCCGACCTGATCGGCACCCATTCGCGCCTGCAACTGGCCTATAACCTGACCGACATGATGGCGGGTGACTTCAAGGACGTGACCAACCCCGGTCTCGACCTGGACGATTTCATGGGCACCCAGTTCACCACCGGTCCCGATGGTGACCTGTACCAGCTGCCCGACCAGCAATTCGCCAACCTCTACTGGTTCCGCAAGGACTGGTTCGACCGCGAGGATCTGAAGGCGGCGTTCAAGGCCAAATACGGCTATGAGCTGGGCGTGCCGGTCAACTGGTCGGCCTACGAGGATATCGCCGAGTTCTTCAGCGAGGACGTCAAGGAAATCGACGGCACCGCGATCTATGGCCACATGGATTACGGCAAACGCGCGCCCGACCTCGGCTGGCGGATGACCGACGCCTGGCTGTCGATGGCCGGTGCCGGGTCCAAGGGGGAACCCAACGGTATCCCGATCGACGAATGGGGCATCCGCATGGAAGCGGGCTCGTGCAACCCGGCGGGCGCCAGCGTGACCCGTGGCGGCGCGGCAAACGGCCCGGCGGCGGTCTATGCGATCCGCAAATGGGATGAATGGCTGCGCAAATATGCGCCTCCGGGTGCGGCGTCCTATGACTTCTACCAGTCGCTGCCGGCGCTGGCGCAGGGCAACGTGGCCCAGCAGATCTTCTGGTACACCGCCTTTACCGCCGACATGGTCAAGCCGCAGTCCGAAGGCAACAACACCGTGGATGGCGACGGCAACCCGCTGTGGCGGATGGCGCCCAGCCCGCACGGCCCCTATTGGGAAGACGGCCAGAAGGTCGGCTATCAGGACGTGGGATCGTGGACCATCCTCAACTCCACCCCGCTGGATCGTGCGCAGGCGGCCTGGCTCTATGCTCAGTTCGTGGTCTCCAAGACCGTCGACGTGAAGAAAAGCCATGTTGGCCTGACCTTCATCCGCGACAGCTCGGTCAATCACGAAAGCTTCTCGGAACGCGCGCCGAAACTGGGTGGCCTGGTGGAATTCTACCGCTCGCCCGACCGGGTGCGCTGGTCGCCTACCGGCATCAACGTTCCGGATTATCCCAAGCTGGCCCAGATCTGGTGGCAGCAGATCGGCGACGTGAACTCGGGTGCCTTTACCCCGCAAGAGGCGATGGACCGTCTGGCGTTCGAAATGGACACCGTGATGGCCCGGATGCAGGCAGCGGACGAGGCGGCGAATGTCTATGGCGGCTGCGGCCCTCGCCTGAACGAAGAGAAGGACGCGGAGTGGTGGTTCGCCAATGGCGGCGCCAAGCCCAAGCTGGACAACGAAAAGCCGCAGGGCGAGACCGTCAACTATGACGAGCTGGTCGCCCGCTGGGCCAAGAACTGATCTGGCTTCCTGATGGGCGGGGCGTGTGTGGCCCGCCCACCCTCAGCCCCGGGGAACCTTCCGGTCTCCGGGGCCTCTCTGACCAAAAGAACCGGCCGAAAGCTTTGGGACGATGGCACTCGAACTCAGAAACGTAACCAAGCGCGTCGGCGCCGACCTGCATATCAAGGAGACCTCGCTGGTCCTTGAGACGGGTCACTTCAATGTCCTGCTCGGCGCGACCGGCGCGGGCAAGACCTCGCTGATCAAGATGATGGCCGGGCTCGATCCGGTGGCCAGCGGACAGATCCTGATGGACGGTCAGGACGTGACCGGGCAGAGCACCCAGAAACGCAATATCAGCCTGGTGCACCAGTTTTTCATCAATTACCCGCATATGACGGTGTTCGACAACATCGCCTCGCCGCTCAAGGTGGCGGGCCTGCCGAAATCCGAAATTCAGGGCCGGGTGGAACATGCTGCCGATATCCTGAAGCTGCGCCCGATGCTGCACCGGCGTCCGCACGAGTTGTCGGGCGGCCAGCAGCAGCGCACCGCGCTGGCCCGCGCCATTGCCAAGGAAAGCCGCGCGGTGTTCCTCGACGAACCGCTGGCCAATCTCGACTATAAACTGCGCGAGGAGTTGCGCGATCAGCTGCCCGAGCTTTTCGCGGGCCGGGGCGCGGTGGTGGTCTATGCCACATCGGAACCCGAAGAGGCGCTCTTGTTGGGCGGACATACCGCGCTGATGGAGGATGGTCGGGTGACCCAGTTCGGCCGCACCGCCGAGATCTATCGCGATCCGGCCAATGTGCTGGCGGCACGGGTGTTTTCGGACCCTCCGATCAACACGGCCGAGATCGTCAAGCAGGGCGATACCGCCCGCATGGGCACCGATGTCACCTGGACTCTGACCGGCGCTGCTGCCGGTCTGGCGGACGGGTCATACATGATTGCGATCCGGCCCCATCACGTGTCGCCGGTTGCCTCGCCCGAAGCCACCGTCACCCTGTCGGGGCGGGTGCAAGTGACCGAGCTGTCCGGCTCGGAAAGCTCGGCGCATTTCGACACGGGCAGCGGTAGCTGGGTGTCGCTTGCTCCGGGCGTTCACCCGTACCGGGTGGGCGAAATGCATGATTTCTATATGGATCCGTCGGCGGCCTATGTGTTTGCGCCCGATGGCTCCCGCGTGGCGTGAGGCGCAGATGGCGAAAATTACTCTCTCCAAGCTGCGGCACAGCTATTATCCGAACCCGAAGACGCCCGATGACTATGCATTGAAGGAGATCGACCTCGACTGGACCGACGGCGGCGCCTATGCGCTGCTTGGCCCCTCGGGTTGTGGCAAGTCCACGCTGCTGAACATCATCTCGGGCCTGCTGGTCCCGTCCGAAGGGCGGATCCTGTTCGACGGCCAGGACGTGACCGAACTGCCGCCCGACAAGCGCAACATCGCGCAGGTGTTCCAGTTCCCGGTGATCTACGACACGATGACCGTTTACGACAACCTCGCCTTTCCCCTGCGCAACCGGGGCCGGGACGAGGCCACGGTACGCGAGCGCGTGACCGCGATTGCCGAGATGCTGGAACTGTCCGACCTGCTCGATCGCAAGGCCGCGCATCTGAGCCCGGACAACAAGCAGAAGATCTCGATGGGGCGCGGGCTGGTGCGCCAGGACGTCAACGTGGTGATGTTCGACGAGCCGCTGACCGTGATCGACCCGCATCTGAAGTGGAAGCTGCGCTCCAAACTCAAGGAACTGCACCAGCGGGTGCGGGCCACCATGATCTATGTCACCCATGACCAGACCGAGGCGCTGACATTCGCCGATCAGGTGGTGGTGATGCAGGATGGCGAGGTGGTGCAGATTGGCACCCCGGTCGAGCTGTTCGACCGGCCCGCGCATACGTTCGTGGGCCATTTCATCGGCTCGCCCGGCATGAACATCCTGCCCGCCGACGTGTCGGACGGGGTAGCACGGTTCGCCGGTCAGGCGATCCCGCTCGAAGGGCCGATCACCGCGGCGCCCGGCGCCCGGACCGAGATCGGCATCCGCCCCGAATTTGTC
Organism: Ruegeria sp. BHSC223; assembly: GCF_059613025.1. Classification (NCBI taxonomy): domain Bacteria; kingdom Pseudomonadati; phylum Pseudomonadota; class Alphaproteobacteria; order Rhodobacterales; family Roseobacteraceae; genus Ruegeria; species Ruegeria sp. BHSC223. The sequence continues at coordinate 171,023 of NZ_JBXWRR010000002.1, read as the reverse complement.
TCGCTGGGACAGTCCGGCCTGCCTGCGACGGTCTCCAAGGTCTCGGATGTGGGACGGCACACCGTGGTCGAATGCGAGGTCGCGGGCAGCCGCGTCAATGCCATCGTCAGTGGAGCCGGCCCTGAACGAGGCGCGATGGTGCAACTGGATTTCCGCCGCGACCAGACCCGGCTGTATGCCGATGGCTGGCTGGCGACCGAGGCCGCGGAGGGCGCCGCATGAAGACCGAAAATCAAAAGGCCTGGTTCTTTGTCCTGCCGGTGTTGTTGTTGGTGGCGTTCAACGCGCTGATCCCGATGATGACGGTGGTCAATTATTCGGTGCAAGAGACGTTCGGCGACAACCTGTTCTTCTGGCAGGGGCTGGGTTGGTTCGAGCAGATCCTGCGCTCGGACCGGTTTCACGCGGCGCTGGGGCGGCAGTTCCTGTTCACCTTCCTGATCCTGATCATCGAGGTGCCGCTGGGCATCGCCATTGCGCTGTCGATGCCGCGCAAGGGGTTCTGGGTGCCGGTCTGTCTGGTGCTTATGGCCCTGCCGATGCTGATACCGTGGAACGTGGTGGGCGCGATGTGGAACATCTTCACCCTGCCCGATATCGGCCTGTTGGGCTATTTCCTGAACCATGTCATTGGCATAAACTATGACATGACGCAGGATCCGCTGGCGGCCTGGATCACCATCGTCACCATGGATGTCTGGCACTGGACCTCGCTGGTGGTGCTGCTCAGCTATGCGGGCCTCGTGTCGATCCCTGACGCCTATTATCAGGCGGCCAAGATCGACGGGGCGTCGAACTGGGCGGTGTTCCGGTTCATCCAGCTGCCCAAGATGAAGACGGTTCTGACCATCGCGATCCTTCTCAGGTTCATGGATAGCTTCAACATCTATACCGAGCCTTTCGTGATGACCGGGGGCGGTCCCGGCAACTCGACCACGCTTCTGTCGATCGACCTGGTCAAGATCGCGCTGGGGCAGTTCGACCTGGGTCCGGCGGCCGCGATGAGCCTGATCTATTTCGCCATCACCCTGCTGGTCAGCTGGCTGTTCTATACGCTGATGACCAAGGACGACCTGAACTGAGGACGACAGACATGCAGAAACGAACCCTCGTCCCCATAGTCTATATCCTGTTCCTGATGCTGCCGATCTATTGGCTGGTGGCGATGAGTTTCAAGACGACGAACGAGATCCTGGCCGGGTTCTCGCTGTTCCCGCAAACCTTCACGCTGGAGAATTACCGGGTCATCTTCACCGATCCGACCTGGTATTGGGGCTATATCAACTCGATCCTCTATGTGACGATGAACACGGTGATCTCGGTCGCGGTGTCACTGCCGGCGGCCTATGCGTTCAGCCGGTACCGGTTCCTGGGCGACAAACAGTTGTTCTTCTGGCTGCTGACCAACCGCATGGCGCCGGCGGCGGTGTTTGCATTGCCCTTCTTCCAGCTCTATTCGGCGGTGGGCCTGTTCGATACCCATCTGGCGGTGGCGCTGGCGCATTGCCTGTTCAACATCCCGCTGGCGGTCTGGATCCTCGAAGGTTTCATGCGCGGTATCCCCAAGGAGCTGGACGAAACCGCTTTTGTAGACGGCTATTCCTTTCCTCGCTTCTTTGCCACCATCTTTGTCCCGTCGATCAAGGCGGGCGTCGGCGTCGCAGCGTTCTTCTGCTTCATGTTCTCGTGGGTCGAGATGCTGTTGGCCAAGACATTGACCGCAGTGGACGCGAAACCCATCGCCGCCACCATGACCAAGACCGCGTCCAGCGCGGGGTATGAACTGGGTCTGCTGGCGGCAGCTGGGACATTGACGATCATTCCGGGCGCGATCGTGATCTGGTTCGTCCGCAACTACATCGCCAAGGGTTTTGCGATGGGGAGGGTGTGATGTTTTCATGGATGGCCTGGACATGGCCCACCGCGCTTTTGTTCATCGGCATCTTCAGCGCCATCGGGGTGCTGGTGGTGCTTGAAATCCGGCATCCGGGCGGCGATGCCCGCAAGGGGGTGCTGGGTCTGACCACGACCCGGGGCGATCGGCTGTTCATCAGCCTGTTGGGCAGCAGCTATATTTTCCTCGCCTGGCTGGGCCTTATGGGCCCGCCGCTCTGGGTGCCACTCGGGCTGGCACTGGCCTGGGGCACCTTCTGTTTCTGGAAGGTGTGAGGACCCGCCAGCTAAGAAAATAGTTTTCAACCGCCTCTTCAGCCCCTAGCATGGATCGGAACAAGGACGATGCGGAAAACCGAGCCGATGGCGCGCAAACAGGAACGCTCCCTGCTGACCGAGGTCGAACTGGAATTCATGACCGTGGTCTGGGAAATCGGCAGCGGTACCGTGCGTGATATTCTGGCCGAACTGAACAAGGCGCAGACCCGCGCCTATACCTCGGTCGCGACGGTATTGAAGATCATGGAGCAGAAGGGCTTTCTGACCTCCGAGCGGCATGACCGCTCGCTTGTCTACCGCCCGGCCGTTCCCAAGGAAGACTACCAACGAACGACACTCAAGGACCTTTCGAGCAAGCTTTTCGACGGCGCACCGGCGGCATTGGTTGCCCGGCTTGTCGACGACGAAGAGGTGACGGACGACATGCTCGAAAGCATGCGGGCCTTGCTGAACGAAAGGTTGGGGGACAATGGACGGTGAAGTTCTTCTCAATGCCTATCTCGATCTGAATCTTCTGCTGGTCGCGGGTGTCGTGATCTGGTCGCTGCTCCGATGGGCGGTGATGAAAACCCGGCTGGGCAGTGCCTATCTGCCGCAATTGCGGCTCCTGAACGGGCTGACCGTTCTGCTGGTGGCCTCGCCGTTGCTGGCGCTGATGATCACAACCTGGATTGTCGCCCATCCCCCCAATATCCCGGATTTGCTTGTACGGCAGTACCTGCACGGCAATGTCGGTCTCAGCGCCAGCCAGTTCGAGGCCCTGCTGGGTCTGCGCGAGGATATGGTTCGTGCGCTGCTGGCACAGCACGAGGTCTGGACACAGGTCGTGGCGGTTGCCTTTCTGGCTGGTGCGCTGTTCTGTGCCCTGCATATGGGCCTGTCGGTGCTGCGACTGACCCACAGCCTGCGCGGTGCCCATCTGTGGAAACGCATCGGACGGGTGGAGCTCCTGATCAGCGACACCGCCCGCGTTGCCTATTCGACCCGCGGGGTGCGCAATCGCTATGTGGTGCTGCCCTCGGCGCTGCTCGAGGCGCCTCAGGACCTGCGGATGACCGTCGCACACGAGTTGCAGCATTTTCGCCAGAGTGACATCGAATGCGAGTTCCTGCTTGAACTGCTGCGCCCGCTGCTGTTCTGGAATCCGGCCTTTTTCCTGTGGCGTCGCCAGGTGCGGATGCTGCGGGAATATGCCTGTGACCAGGCGCTGATGGTGCGCCCGCATTTCGACATGCGCGCCTATTGCGAGTGCCTTATCCGGGCCTGCCAGTTGGCCGCGCAGAACCCGGTGCTTTTTGCTCGCACCACCCCCACGGTGGCCCTGGTGGACCGGCGCGAGACGCGCCGTCCCTCTACCTTGCAAAGCCGTATCGTGGCGCTGACCGCCACCCGTCAGGATACCGCCGGGCCTGGGGTCTGGCTGCTCATTTCGGGGCTGCTGATGGCCTCGGTTCTGACGACGATGCTGGTCATGCAGCGCTCGTCGGACTGGAGCCATGACCGCATCATGCTGTCGACCATCGTTAATCTGGAACGAATGGCCCAGCGCAATGCGACCGTCAGCAGCCCGTTCCAGGGTGGTTTCGTGGTGGCGACGGACTGAAACGGTGGGCCAGCTTTCGGATTTGCGATTCAGCTTGGTCTGGAAACCGTCTAAGCTGTCGCAGATCTGAAACCGGAGACCCGTGATGAAAGCCGTCCTTTACCGTGCCTTTGGCGCCGCGCGCGATGTCCTGCAATTGGAGGAACTGCCCGCGCCCCGGCCCGGTCCGGGCGAGGTGCTGGTCGATGTCGCGTTCTCGGGGGTGAACCCCTCGGATGTAAAGGCGCGCGCGGGTGCGCGCGCCGGCGTCACCGAACTGCCCTATCCGGCCATCGTACCCCACAGTGACGGGTCCGGTGTAATCCGTTCGGTGGGCGACGGGGTCGATGCCGGCCGGGTGGGCGAACGGGTCTGGTTGTGGAACGGGCAGTGGGGCCGCGCCATGGGTACCTGCGCCGAACAGATCGCGCTGCCCTCGGAACAGGCGGTGCCGCTGCCGGAGGGGGTAAGCCTTGAAACCGGTGCGGTGCTGGGCATTCCCGGCCTGACGGCGGCGCATGTGGTGTTCTCGGGCGGTCCTGTCTCGGGCAAGACCTTGCTGGTGCAGGGCGGGGCCGGCACGGTGGGCTATCTGGCGGTGCAACTGGCCAAATGGGGCGGTGCTCGGGTCATCGCCACCGCCAGCGCCGGGGCCGCCGAGCGCCTGCGCGCGGCTGGTGCAGATGCGGTTCTAGACTATGCCGCGCCCGATCTTGCCGCGGCGGTGCTGGCGGCCAACGACGGGGCCGCCGTCGAACGTATCGTCGAGGTAGAATTCGGAGCCAATGCAGAAGTGGACGCTGCCGTGATCGCCCCGAACGGACGCATCAATGCCTATGGCTCGGCCCGGGTGATGGCACCGACGCTGCCATTCTATCCGCTGATGTTCAAATCGGTGACACTGGAAATGGCCCTGGTCTACCTGCTTGATCCTGTAAATCGGCAGGCCGCGATCGACCATCTGCACGCCGCGCTTACGGCTGGCGCGCTGTCCTGTCCAGTTCAGAAAATCTTTGCTTTCGATGCCGCCGCTGCCGCGCATGAGGCGGTTGAGCGCGGTGCACGCAGCGGTGCAATCTTGGTACGGACCGAGGGCTGATCCGGGCCCCGATGGCCAGACAGAAAAAACGTGAGCGGTGCTCAGATTTTTGCTGCTAGCCTCTTGCGTAGCCTGTCGAGGTTGCGTAGACAGCCGCTCACCGTTGGGGTGTAGCCAAGTGGTAAGGCAACGGTTTTTGGTACCGCGTACCGTAGGTTCGAATCCTACCACCCCAGCCATCTCTCTCCAGATATTCACAGCAAGTAATCAGGCATCCCTAGGGACCTGAGAATGCCCCTGTTTTTGCCCCACCTAGAGGGCCTCTTATCCAGGGTTATCCCTCCCCATAAATAGGTATAAGTAATGGAGAGGATGACTTAGAGAGAAGGAAGAACCTGAGTAGGGAATCCAAAGGTGGCTGCCTAACAGAAAGGTCTCGGGACAATTTCAGATCGACGTGCCCTTATGACGGACTGCGGTTCCGACGAGACCTGCGAGAATGCCTACGACGATTGCGATGGCATATTCGGCGCCCGAGATCGCAACGTGTGTCGAATGCGACCCGCCAAGCAGCAGCGGGGCAATCACTCCAACGATCCCGCCCATCACGGCAGCCACGATCCAGTTGCGCGTCATCATTCCCAAGGCCACGCCCAGAATACCCGGCAAGCCCAGAACACTGGCGCCGATGGTGCCGAGCAGGTCCAGAGTGCTGATCATCTTTGTGTCTCCTACGAAAGGCGGGGCCCGTCCGGCGCTCGGTTCGGGCCCGGATTTAATCAGTCGGCCTCGATGCCGAGGTAGGTCTTGATCTGGGCCACGTCAATTTGACGTTCACGACCGCCGCGTTCAGTCTGGGCAAGTGTTTCGACCACGTGGCGGTATTCCTGGAGATAGCCGGGCGGAAGGTCGTGTGCGATACCTTGGTGGCAGTCTATGCAAGTCATGCCTTCATCAATGGCCTTTTGATGACTGTCGGCCGCCCGTGCCTCCTGGATGGTGAAATCCATGTATTCGAACGCGTGGCAGTTGCGGCATTCGCGCGAGTCGGTGGCCTTCATCTTCTTCCAGACGGCCGCGGCCATTTCCAGGCGGCGTTCCTCGTATTTCTCGGGGGTCGATATGGTTCCCAGCAACTCGTGGTAGACGTCCTTCACGGCCATGATCTTGGCCTTCATCTTGTACTGCCATTCGTGTGGAACGTGGCAATCCGAGCAGATCGCGCGGACACCCGAGTGGTTGTTGTAGTGAATTGTCTCGCGGTATTCGCCAAGGTTCGTTTCCATCGTGTGGCATGAGGTGCAAAACTCTTCGGTGTTGGTCAGTTCGAGCGACCAGTGGAATCCGCCCCAGAACAGGATTCCACCAATGAACCCTGCGATCAGCAGAAAACCTGTGCTGAGCACTCCGGTCGGACTCCAGAATGCGTCCCAAGCGCGGCGCAACAGGCCACGGCGGCGTGGAGGTAGTTCATCCTTTAGATCAGCCATGATGTCGTTTCCTGTGCGGTATCAGTTGGAGCTGTTTGACGGCTTGAAAGTGTTGCCGACCAGAGCAGGCGCATTGGCCTGTGGCACGTGGCACTGATTGCAGAACCAGCGCGTGCCGGCGACCGTGTCCAACTGGGTGCCATTGCGGTCCAGGTAATGGGTCATCGACAGCGTAGGCGCACCGCGTTCACCCGCGTTGGTCCAGTCGTGACAGGACAGGCATTGGTTCGTCCGCAGATCGATCTGGTATTGATCGGTCGAATGCGGGATCAGCGGTGGCTGCTGGCGATAGTTGCGGGCCTCACGCCCCTCCATCTGCCGATGAATCTCGTCGGCGGGAAGGGTCGCATTGATGTCAGCGCCGCGCAGGGTCTGCACCGGGGACGTGTTTTGCGCTGCAACCAGACCGCTGATCAGCAGGGTTGTCGCGAGGGCGGAGATGCCCGCTATGGCCGGAAATTTCATCTGCTTTCTCCGTGTTTGTCGTTCAGGCGGCCTTGTCGGCGACCAGTTCGGTGTCCTTGACGTGGTTGTCGAAGCGGTGAGTGAAGGCGAAGACATCGACGGAACAGACGTCGATGCAGCGTCCGCAATTGGTGCAGTCGGGTGATAGGATCAGAGGCGTCTCGCCGGACTTGCCGCGCAGCGCGGGAGAAATAACCTGGTTTTCGGGGCAGACGGCGAAGCAGTCCATGCAGTCGTCGCAGGCGGCCCGGCCCGATGCAGAGATGCGCAGCAGGCTTTTCCGGCCTACAAGGCTGTAGAAGGCGCCAACGGGGCAGAGGTGGCCGCACCAGCCATGCCGTGCCACGACGACATCGAACAGGAAAACCGCACCGACGAGCGCCCATGCGAAACCCATGCCGAAGACTAGTCCGCGATGTAGCATGGTGATGGGGTTCACGACTTCCCAGGCAATGGCGCCGGTGAGGGCCGTGACAACAAGGACCGTACCGAGGATCCAAAGGCGGGTCGACCGCTTGGGTTGCCAGCCCTTCGGTAAGCCAAGCCTATCATGCAGCCAATGCGCCGCGTCAGTGACGGGATTGATCGGGCAGACCCAGGAACAATAGACCCGGCCGCCGACCAGCGCATAGACGGCCAGGACGATTCCGGCACCGATGATAGCGGTCAGTTCGGGCCAATGACCGGCGACCATGCTCTGCAGCAGCACGAACGGATCGGTCAGCGGCAGCACGCCAAAGGTTCGCGATCCGGCAAGGGTGCCGGTAACCCACCAAATGCCAAGCCATGGCCCCATCAGGAAGAGGAAAAGGAAGGAACTCTGTGAAAAGCGGCGCAGGATCAGCCACTTGTGGGCGCCCAGCCAGCCCTTTGCGGCGACGGCCTCTTGTCCGGTGGGCAGTTTCGTCTTGGTGCTCATTGGCTTGCCCCCGGCAGTTTGAAGGCCGGTTCAAACCCGCCGGGCGCGGCAAGGTTGTCGGTGCCCGGCCCCGGAAGGCGGTCGGGAAGGTCGATGATCCCCTCGACCAGCGGCGCGCCCTTGGCGTCCTTTTCTTCCCAGCCTTTCAGGTAGTGTTCGCCAGCGGCGCCGCGCGCCAGCCGCACGGGCAGGACCTTGATCGCGGCCTCGGGCAGGACGCAGCTTTTCTCGCAGACGCCGCAGCCGGTGCATTTGTCTGCGTGGACGGTCGGCGCAAAGATCGCGTGGTGGCCCGAGCGGTCGTTGTGGGACAGCTCGAGCGAGATTGCTTCGTCGATGACGGGGCAGACGCGATAGCAAACGTCGCAGCGCAGGCCCAGAAAGTTCAAGCAGTTCTCTTGGTCAACCAGCACGGCGGTGCCGATTCTCGCGTCGTCGATATTGGTCAGGGCGGGGTCCAGCGCGCCTGTCGGGCAGGCGGCAATACAGGGGATGTCATCGCACATCTCGCACGGCACATCGCGTGCGGTGAAAAACGGGGTGCCCGTGGCCGGGCCGTCAAAACCAAGCTCGGCAAGGCTGAGGGTGTTATATGGACAATCCCGCACGCACAGCCCGCAGCGGATGCAAGCGGCCAGAAAATCACCCTCGGGCAGCGCTCCCGGCGGGCGCAAGGCTTCAGCCGGCAGGGCGCGGGCATCTGTCACAACATAGGCAAGGCCCAGTCCCGCCACCGCGCAGCCGCCAGCCATGCGGGCGGTGTCCGTGAGGAACCTCCGGCGGGCAGGTGACATGGGGGCGGGGCTGAGCATTCTTTATTCCTTCAAAGGGGTTATGCGCGCTCGACCTTGCAGGCGCACTTCTTGAAGTCGGTTTCCTTCGACAGTGGGCAGGTCGCGTCCAGCGTCAGCTTGTTGATCAGTTGTCCCTCGTCGAACCACGGCACGAAGACCAGACCCTTGGGCGGCTTGTTGCGCCCGCGGGTTTCTACCCGGCTCAGCATTTCACCCCGGCGGGTCGAGATCATGATCTCTTGCCCGCGTCGCAGGTCGCGCGCCTGCGCATCGTCTGGGTGCATGAACACCATCGCGTTCGGGAAAGCGCGGTGCAGTTCCGGCACCCGGCGGGTCATCGATCCCGAATGCCAGTGCTCCAACACCCTGCCGGTGCACAGCCACAGGTCGTATTCATCGTCCGGAGCCTCGGCCGCCTCTTCGAAGGGTGCGAAGATGATCTTGGCCTTTCCATCCTTGTGCCCGTAGAAACGGACCTCTTCTCCGGCAGGCACATAGGGGTCATAGCCTTCGCGGAAGCGATACAGCGTTTCCTTGCCATCAACGACCGGCCAGCGCAGGCCGCGCGCCTTATGGTAGGTGTCGAAATCGGCAAGGTCGTGCCCGTGATGACGCCCGAAATCGGCATATTCCTCGAACAGCCCCTTCTGGACGTAGAATCCGAAATCCCTGCTTTCCTGGTTCTCGAACCCGTCGGCGATTTCGGAAACAGGGTAGGCATTGACTTTGCCATTCTCGAACAGGACTTGGAACAGCGTCTTGCCAGCCAGTTCGGGCTTTTGCGCCACAAGCTCCTCGCCCCAGGCTTCTTCGACGGTGAAGCGCTTGGAGAACTCCATGACCTGCCACATGTCCGAGCGCGCCTCGCCGGGGGCATCGACCTGCTGGCGCCAGAACTGGGTGCGGCGCTCCGCGTTGCCATAGGCCCCTTCCTTTTCGACCCACATAGCTGTGGGCAGGATCAGGTCGGCGGCCATGGCCGTCACGGTCGGGTAGGGGTCGGACACGGTGATGAAGTTCTCCGGGTTGCGATAGCCTGGAAAGCCTTCCTCGTTCATGTTGGGCGCGGCCTGCATGTTGTTGTTGCACTGCACCCAGTAGGCGTTCAGGACGCCGTCCTTCAGCATCCGGTTCTGCAACACTGCGTGAAAGCCCGGCTTGGCAGGAATGGTACCGGCGGGGATGTTCCATGCCGTTTCGCAAATCTCGCGGTGCTTGTCGTTCATCACAACCATGTCGGCGGGCAGGCGGTGGGCAAAGGTGCCCACTTCGCGCGCGGTACCGCAGGCAGACGGCTGCCCGGTCAGCGAGAAGGGCGAGTTGCCGGGTTCGGAAATCTTGCCAGTCAGGAGGTGTACATTGTACATCAGCCCGTTCACCCAGGACCCGCGCGTGTGCTGGTTGAAGCCCATCGTCCACAGCGACATCACCTTGCGGTTCGGGTCGGCGTATTGCTGCGCCAAGCGTTCCAGCTGGTGCACGGGCACGCCCGAGATCTCGGATGCCTTTTCCACTGTGTATTCGGCAACCGAGGCGGCATATTCCTCGAAGGTCATTGGGGTCAGCTTGCCCGAATCCGGGTTGGCGGCCGCCTGTTGCAGTTCGTGTTCAGGACGCAGGCCATAGCCGATGTCGGTATCGGTCTTCGTGAAGTTGACGTGCTTGTTGACGAAGTCCCAGTTCACCGCGTCGTTCTGGATGATGTAATTCGCGATGTAGTTCAGGATCGCAAGGTCCGACTGGGGCGCGAACACGATGCCGTTGTCGGCCAGTTCGAACGACCGGTGCTCGAAGGTCGACAGCACGTGCACCTCGGCGCCCGGCTTGGTCAGGCGCGTGTCGGTCAGGCGCGACCACAGGATCGGGTGCATCTCGGCCATGTTGGAGCCCCACAGCACGAAAGTGTCCGCGTGTTCGAGGTCATCATAGCACCCCATGGGTTCGTCTATGCCGAAGGCGCGCATGAAGCCCACCACGGCTGAGGCCATGCAGTGACGAGCGTTCGGATCGATGTTGTTCGATCGCAACCCGGCCTTCATAAACTTGGCCGCGGCATAGCCTTCCCACACGGTCCACTGCCCCGATCCGAACATTCCCACCGAGGTCGGACCCTTCTTGGACAGCGCCTCTTTCCACTTCTGCGCCATGATATCGAAGGCTTCGTCCCAGCTGACTGGTTCGAATTCGCCGTTCTTGTCGTAGATGCCGTTCGTCTTGCGCAGCAGCGGCATGGTCAGGCGGTCCGATCCGTACATGATCTTGGACAGGAAATAGCCCTTGATGCAGTTCAGGCCGCGGTTCACCGGTGCGTCCGGGTCGCCCTGTGTGGCGACGACGCGCCCTTCCTTTACCCCTACCAGAACCGAGCAGCCCGTGCCGCAGAAGCGGCAGGGGGCCTTGTCCCAGCGGATGCCGGCGGCGGCGGTTTGTGCAACCGCAGGACCGGTCGCAAGCGGAATGCCAACTGCGGCTGCGGTGCTGGCTGCGGCGGTGGCTTTCAGGAAAGCCCGGCGTGAGTCCGAGATGGTCATGTCAGTTCTCCGGCTGGGTAGTGGCGAGCTCGGCTCGCGGTGAGAGGTCTTCGAAATGGTGGTAGTTGAGCGTCAACGAGATGACGCCTGGAACCTGGTGTAGCGCCATGATGGTGTCCGAGGCATAGGTGTCGCCGGTGTCTTCGACGACGACGACAAGGCGGCCGTCCTCGGTTCCGGCGTGGATTTCGACGCCGTTCATTTCCTCGATCCGGGGGCGGGTCGCAGTCAGCACCTCTGGCGCGACATGGACAAGGCATCCGCAGATGTTCATGCTGTGATCTCCGTTTTGGCGGGCTTGGGGCGCTCGAAAGCGACAGATTGGGCCGGGCAGGTGAAGGCGCATTCGCCGCAGCCGGTGCACTGCTCCTGGTCCAGAACTGGGACTGCGCGCCCTCCAGTTTGCAGGCGGAATCGGATTGCGCGGTGTTCGCAGGCATCTTCGCAGGTGCGACAGGAAATCCCCCGAAAAGATAGGCAGGTTTTCAGGATCGTGGCCCGCCAGGGCCAGTCAACCTGATCCTCGACCGCCAATGCCCCGGTTGGACAGGCCTGCGCGCAGTCGCCGCAGAACGTGCAGGCGCCGTGGTGAAAGTCCAGTTTCGGCCCGCCGGACGCTGCGTGGTGGACGATGTGTTGCGGACATGCGCGAGAGCAAGCGCCGCAATCATCGCAAAGACGGTCAAACTCCGGCTGCGCACCGGGCGGACGTATGACCGGTTCGCGGCTTTCCCGGAAAGCTCCTCGCAGAATGTCGCGTCGGCTGTGCTTGAGCATCAAGGTCTTGTCCATCCCGTATTTGCGAACCGAAACACGTTCCGTGCCACTGCCACTTGATCGGAACTTGCGCATGGTGAATTTCGGGGCACTTTCGGGCGAAGTGCCGATTGATCATTCATATTGTCTCAGGAGCGCCCGCGAATTGATTTAGGTCATTTTCCAAATGAATTCGGATAATTGCATGTGATTGTTGGCATGCGGCTCTCGAGGCGCGATGGACTACGGTCAATTGGTCCATCTCTGACATGCCTCGGACAAGACAGGTATCCGGGGCCTGCTTTCGCCATGTTGTGCAGAGCAAGCCTTCCTACCCAACGCGGTGAATGCTTGGAATCCGCTTGACCTTCATGTACTTTCTCAAATGCAAGATCCTTTTGATCGCGTCCGCTTTGGGCTGGGACCGGCATCCTGTGTCAAGAGCCTGAACGGTAGCTGAGGGTCGTCCACCTTTGCAGGTTTGATGCTTCAACTACGAATCCTGCGCTGCCTCCAAAAGTCCTCAATCTACCTGATTCTAAGGCTGTAGGCCTCACTCGCGAGTTGCGCATTCAGGGTTGCCTCAGATCGCCCTGTCCGGGCTTCCTGTTCCAGGAGACGCTGAACTTACCCATCGCAGGTCTTTTGTTCCTTCTCATAGACCGCCCAGCACAAGTCGGGGACCTGCCGCCCGAGGCTCGCGGGATTCTCCAGTGGGGGCGCCAATTGCCATGATGATCCGGGGCTGTTTCGAGAAATCGGCAGGGTAATTAGAAAAAATGATCCGTATTTCCTAGCCGGTCGTAAACTGCTTATGTTGACACAGATCCTTGAAACCCCTCGAAGCGTTCAGCGTGCAAGCTTTGCGCGCGGTCACGAAAGAGCAACTGTGTCTCAAAGCAATATCGAGATCTCGGAACAGACCCAATGGATGATCGCCGTCCGAGACAACCGTGATCGCGCCGCATTCGCCGCGCTGTTTGATTTCTTCGCGCCGCGGCTCAAGGGGTTCATGATGCGGTCCGGCCTATCGGCGCATCAGGCCGAGGAAATCGTACAGGATGTCATGCTGACGATCTGGCGCAAGGCGGCGATGTTCGATCCGCATCGGGCGCAGGTGTCCGCGTGGATATACCAGATTGCCCGAAACCGACAGATCGACATCGCGCGCAAGGAGCGTCGCCCGATGCCCGAAGAGTTGAAAGAAGAGCCGGGCACTGAAGCGGACGCGAGCCAGATACTGGGTCTGGAACAGGAAGCCGGACGCTTGAAGCAAGCACTTACCAAACTAAAACCCGAACAACGCGAAATGATTGAAAAGGCCTATCTTGGCGAGCTGACCCATCAGGAGATCAGCGCTCAGACCGGCCTTCCATTAGGAACCATAAAGTCACGTATTCGGCTTGGGCTGGAACGACTTAGACACGAGTTGAAGGACCTCAAGCAATGAGTGCCATAACCCATCATATCCCCGACGCAATGTTGGCGGCCTATGCAGCGGGCAACCTGCCGCATGCTTTTGCTGTTGTGGTGGCAAGCCATGTGTCGCTTTGCGAACAATGCCGCGTCGCATTGGAAGCGCATCAGGCGGTCGGCGGTGCAGTTTTGGAAGAAATCGCCACAGTAGCTGTGTCGTCCTCGCTGAAGAATGACATCCTGGCCCAGCTTGACGCACCCTTTAGGCCTGAACCAGTCTACGAGCGCAACGGGATTTATCCCGGCCCGGTGATAGAGGCGCTGAAAGGCCGTGCGCCGAGGTGGAAAAAGCTGGGTATGGGTGTGCGTCAGGATATCCTTACAGCTGATACCAATGGTTCGGTGCGATTGCTCTATATTCCACCAGGGCAGGCAGTGCCGGACCACAGCCATAGCGGGTTGGAGCTAACTCTTGTGCTGCAGGGCAGTTTTAGCGACGAGACCGGCCGGTTCGGGGTCGGCGATCTCGAGATCGCAGATGAAGATCTGGAACACACGCCAATTGCCGATGATGGCGAAGCCTGTATTTGTCTGGCTGCCACCGACGCACGATTGCGGTTTCGCGCGCTGGTGCCTCGTCTTTTGCAACCCTTGTTCCAGATCTAGGTATCAAAAACTGGACGTCACCTTCTTGAAGCCATCGGATTTCCGGTGGTTTCTTTTTTTTACAATGCCTTGCATCACAAAGCTGTGAGGTGGTGATCCAAAGGCGGGGCGCTGCGTATCCCCTATACGAACAACAATTCAGTCCGGGTAATTACACCCATCGCCAAGGAGAGCCAGAATGAAGATGACGATCAAGACTACCATTGCTGCCGCCGCGCTCAGTGTTTCCGCCGCCTCCGCACAGGCCAACACAATCGTCGATATCGCCGCCGGAGACGAGCGCTTCTCGACCCTGGTCGCCGCCGTAACCGCAGCAGGCCTCGCTGAAACACTGTCCGGCCCGGGCCCGTTCACTGTCTATGCCCCGGTGAATGACGCTTTTGCGGCCTTGCCGGAAGGCACGGTCGAAACTCTGCTCAAGCCCGAAAACAAGGATCAGCTGACCAACGTGCTGTTGTATCACGTTGATGACCGTAAACTGACGGCAGAAATGATCCCTGCCGGCTCGAACTATTTCAAACCCATCCTGGCAAGCGGACGCCTTTGCATCACTGCTGGCGCAGAGGGTGTGAGCATCGCGGATGGGACGGGCGAAGTGGCCAACGTGATCATCGCGGATATCCAGGCCGACAACGGCGTGATCCATGTCGTGGATAAGGTGCTTTTGCCCGGCGCGCGTCCGGCCTGTCACTGACGACGACCGCTCGGCCAATTGTGGCCGGTCGTCTGAATACGCAACAGGGCTGCCGGCGATCCGGCAGCCCATTTCTGTGCTTGATCATGGGGTTTGCCTTTACTTGCCCCGGAAAACCAGCCAATCCGGCAAAATCGCCAATGTCTTGATCGCCCAAGAGAACGGCGCTGGAAAATCGGTGCGAAAATGCCGCTTTCTCATCGCCTTTAGTACACGGGACGCAGCTTTGTCAGCGGTCATCAGCATCGGCATCCGAAAGCTGTTTTTCTGTGTCAGCCGGGTTTTGACGAAACCGGGATTTACGAGTCGTACAACAACGCCCGTATCCTTGAGGTCAAATCGCATGGTTTCCGCCAGACTGATCAGTGCCGCCTTGCTGGCCCCATAACCGATGGCGCTTGGCAGTCCCCGGTAGCCAGCCAGCGATCCTATCAGGGTGATATCGCCCTGGCCGTTTTCGAGAAATCGCGGCACGATTTCGCCCAGCACGCGGAGCGCCCCGCTGAAATTGACCTCACACATCATCAGCGCAGCCTCGCTGTCCCACTGTGTCGTGTGCATCGGTTCATATGCGCCGGCATTGTAGATCACGCCATCCACGTCGCCGATAACGGCGACGGCTTGGCGCACCGCGTCAGCGTTGGTGACGTCCAGCGGAAGCACGCGCGCGTTTTCCAGATCGGCACACAACTCGTCGAGCCGCTGTTTGTTGCGCGCAGACAGCACCAGATGCGCCCCCGCTGCGTTCAACTGCCTTGCGAGGGCACGCCCCATGCCTTCGCTGGCTCCGACGAGCCAATATGTCTTGCCGGAAAGTTCGGTCATTCGGAAGCCCTGCCCAGATTCTGGCTGACGGTTATCGCTTTCGTAGGGGCGGGCTGCCTTTTGAGGAAGGGTGCGCGCTTTAAATAGAGTTTCGCAGCCTGCCAATGGATCAGCGCGAGGACTCGCAGCGCGCCAAACGGGCGCCGGGCCGCTGCCCACATCAACGACTTGTCCGTCGCGATGCGGCGATGACCCGACAAGGTAGCCAAGACGCCTTTGTCCCCATCTTCAAAGGAAATGCGGATGTCGATCTTCGTTTCGCTGATGTTGAAATTGAACCGGTAGACTCCGGAAACCCTTTGAAACGGAGAGACATGCATAATCTTCTCGGCGATCAGCGTGTCAGCAGGCCGGATTGTGCGAAAGTCCTCATGCGCGCAGAAATAGCAATGCCGCTGGCCAAAGGTATTGTTGACCTCGGCAACAAATGCGCGCGGGGTCCCGTCGATTAATGCGATCCAGAAGCTGACAGGATTGAAATGGAACCAGAGAAAACTCGGTTGCGTCAGCAGCAGAAGTTGGGCCGCCTCGGACTGGAAGCCCCGACTGTCCAGCACCTCCCTGAACCATGCCATTCCCTGTCCGCCTCTGCGAGCCCCGCCGTGGTGGCGGTCCCACAGTGACCAGAGGTTGAAGCGATTGCGAGACATCAGCCGTGGCGTCGCTTCTTCTAGATCGGTCAGCACGAAATCGACGCCATAGCTGAACACGTTTTTCAGCGTGCCGCGTCTGGCGTGAAGGGTCCGGGCCTGGATGTGTTCCATCTGCATAAAAGCATTACGCGCAGGCGTCTTGGATGGATCAATGTCAATCTGAATCTTTTTTATCATTTTCGCGGCAGATCTGATCCAACCTGAGAGCTGGTGCGTAAATGCTTAAGGACGTTGGAAACACGAGGACGGAATGTTTGATCAGACCCAGGGGCCGCGTAAAAAGATCGCCATAATCGGAGGCGGCATCTCTGGCCTTTCCGCCGCGTATTACCTTACGCCATATCACGATGTCACCCTGTTCGAGGCCGCGCCCAGGCTCGGCGGGCATGCGCGCACCGTGATGGCAGGCAGGAATGGCGACCAACCGGTCGATACCGGGTTCATCGTTTTCAACTACGTGACCTATCCTTACCTGACACGCTTATTTCGCGAGCTCGACGTGCCGGTCATCAAAAGTGAGATGAGTTTTGGTGCCAGCATCAACGACGGTTGGCTGGAATATGGCCTGTCGAACATGGGCGCGATCACGGCACAGAAAAGCAACCTGCTGCGCCCGCAATTCTACAAGATGATCGCCGACATCATCCGGTTCGGAAAGAACGCAGAAGCTGCTGCTAAGGATGATGACAAAACCATCGGGCAACTCGTTGACGATCTGGGATTGGGGGACTGGTTTCGAAACAACTATCTGATGCCGATGTGCGGAGCGATCTGGTCGACACCAATGGGCGAGATTGATCAATTTCCGGCGAAATCGCTGGTGCGGTTCTTCCGCAATCACGCTCTTCTGGCGGGTGCCGGTGAACACCAATGGTGGACGGTCAAGGGCGGAAGCATCGAGTATGTGCGCAGGTTGGAGGCAGCACTGATCGCTCGGGGCTGCACGATCCGCACCAACACGTCCGTCCGACATGTTCAAAGAGATGCCTTCGAGGTTCGCATCGTCGCTGGCGGTGATGCCCCGGAGTCCTTTGATGAAGTGGTTCTGACCTGCCATTCCGACCAGGCCCTGGGCATGCTGGGGGAGGACGCCACCCGTGCCGAGCTGGAGGCACTGGGTTCCATCCGTTATCAGCCCAACACCGCCGTCTTGCATTGTGACACACGACAGATGCCTAGGCGCCGGGCCTGCTGGTCAAGCTGGTCCTACCGCTCTCAGGAGGGCAGTATCGGCGTCACCTACTGGATGAACAAGCTGCAGAGCATCCCTCAGACTGATCCACTGTTTGTCACCCTGAACCCATCGATCGAGATCCCTCAGGAGGCGATCTATGACGAGGTGGAGTTTGCCCATCCTGTCTTTGACAGCGCCGCTTTGAAGGCCCAGCAGGCCATTCGGGAGATGCAGGGCCTCAATCGGACCTGGTTTGCAGGCGCCTGGAACCGGCACGGTTTCCACGAGGATGGCATTGCCAGCGCCCTGCGTGTCGTGCGTGGGCTCAATGAACGTCACCAATTCAAAGGAATGGAAAATGCGCTTCACCAACAAGGCCTTGAGATCGAATTTCCTGTCGACCTGCGAGCAACTGCGTGACGGCCAACTGACCCTGCGAACGCCAGAGGGCGAACTCTATCGCTTCGGCCATACCGGGCCAGAGGTCGAAATGGTTATTCGTGATTGGTCTGCCGTGTCCGCCATGGCCGCACATGGGCAGGTCGGCCTGGGTGAAAGCTATGTTCATGGACTTTGGGACACATCCTCGATCGAGGGGCTGATGACCGTCGCGATGAAAAATCGCGAGCATTTTGGGGCATATGATAAGGCCAGTCCACTCAACAAGGCCAAGTTCCGGCTTGTAGACACGGTCCTCAGAGCGAATTCACGGAGCGGCGCGCGCAAGAATATCCGCTCTCACTATGACGTGGGCAACGAGTTTTATGCGCTGTGGCTGGATGAGGGGATGACATATTCGTCTGGGTTGTTCGACCTGACCGACGATGACCTGGCTCACGCTCAAACCCGCAAGAATGCGCGCGCCCTGTCGCGATTGGCATCCGGGGACCGCTTGCTTGAAATAGGCTGTGGTTGGGGCGGTTTCGCCGAGCAGGCCAGCACACATGGATATGATGTCACTGGTGTCACGATTTCCCGAAACCAGCACAGCTATGCAGAATGCCGCCTGGATGGGCGCGCGGACATCCAGTTGAGCGATTACCGTGACATCAATGGCCGGTACGACAACATCGTGTCGATCGAAATGGTAGAGGCGGTCGGAGCACGCTATTGGCCAAGCTACTTTGCCACCCTCAAACGCAATCTGGCCGAGGGCGGGCGCGTACTGTTGCAGGCGATCACCGTCAAGGACAGTTTCTTTGAGACCTACAAGAACTCGTCCGACTATATCCGCCAATATGTCTTTCCCGGGGGCATGCTGCTGTCGGACAGCGTGATCGCGACCCAGGCCAAGGGCGCGGGCCTTGCGGTGCGCGACAATTTCGCCTTTGGGCAGGACTATGCCAGAACCTGCCGTATTTGGGCCGAACGCCTGAGTGCTCAAAAGCGACAGATATCCGATTTGGGATATGGCGAAGGATTCTTCCGGAACTGGCACTACTATCTTGAAATCTGTGCCGCGTCCTTTGCCGTGGGGCACACCAACGTCGTTCAGGTGGAGCTCGCTCATGCGTAGCCTCTTGATCGTTATGGCCACGCTGCTTGTTCCCTTTGCTGCGCTGGCCTCTACCATCACTTCAGCTCTGCCGGGGGCGGAACTGCGCGGTGCAGCGACTTTTCGTTATGTCGGTTTCCCACTCTACGAGGCGCAGCTGTACACTAGGTCAGGCGCCCCGTTGGATTGGAGCAAGGATTTCGCGCTTGAACTGAAATACATGCGCGACCTGACCGGAAAGGACCTGGTCGAAGGTACCATGCGCGAGCTGAATCGCACCGGAGTCGACCTGCCGGTACGCGGACAGCTTGAGAAGTGCTTCCGCGATGTGAGCAAGGGCGACCGCTATGTCGCCGTGTCCAGCGGAAAGAACCAGATCGGGTTCTGGTTGAATGGGAACAGGGTATGCACACTCAGCTACCCCGAGATCAAAACCTACTTCATGGCGATTTTTCTGGGTGAGAACACACGGTCGAGCTCCTTTACTCGGAAACTGAAGGGCGAGTGATGATTTACCCGCGTGTCAGCCTCTATGCGCTGATGCTGGCCGCGGCCGGCATCCCTCTCTATATACATCTGCCTAGGTTTGCTTCGGTGGAGCTTGGCATTGGTCTTGGTGCGATCGGTGCGATCCTGTTGGCGATACGGTTGGTTGATCTTGTCCAGGACCCGCTGATCGGCTGGGCGATCGACCGATGGCCACGCGCTCAAAGCCTGTTTGCCGTGGCTGCCGCCCTTGGATTGGCGATCGGCTTTCCGTTGCTTTTTGCGACGCAACCGGGGTCAAGCGTTGTGGCGCGTCTTTTGGTGATCCTTGTGCTGCTGTTCTCGGCATATAGCTTGGGCATGATCTTGCTCTATGGGCGCAGCGCAACCCTGGCTGCGGAGCCCACACCGCGCGAATTGATGCGGCTGGCGGCGTATCGCGAGGCCGGTATGTTGGCGGGAGTGATCGTTGCGGCCATTGCTCCGGCGATCCTGGTCACTCTGGGAGCAGCCGAACAAGGTTATGGTGCGTTTGGACTGTTTCTCGGAGCTATCGCATTGGGCACTGCGGTGCTTACTTTACCAATTTGGCGCCGGGAACCGCTCCAGGCGGAACGTCTTTCACTCGTTGGTCTTCGTCAGGCTGGGGCTATGCGGCTTTTGACCCTTGCCTTGGTGAATAGCCTGCCGGTGGCGATTACTTCTACCTTGTTCCTTTTCTTCGTCGAGGACCGCCTACAGCTGGCAGGCAAAGCAGGCCCCTTGTTGATCCTATTCTTTCTCAGCGCGGGTTTCAGCGTGCCGTTTTGGGTGTGGACAAGCCAAAAGATGGGGGCGAAAGCGACGCTGATGATCGCCATGCCGTTGGCCATTCTAGGCTTTGTCGGTGCAGCGTTCCTAGCTCCCGGTAACCTGATCGGATTCGCTGCGATTTGCCTGGCCTCCGGCGCCGCTCTGGGAGCCGACATGGTCATTCTGCCGACCATGTTTTCGGTGGCACTGACAAAAGCGGGGCTCGAAGCGTCGGCGGCCTTCGGTATCTGGTCCTTCGCAGGCAAGCTTGGCCTTGCATTGGCTGCGTTCCTAACGTTGCCGTTGCTTGAGTTCAGCGGTTTTGTACCGGGCGCGTCAAACAGCGCCGCCGCGTTGGGTGCGCTCAACGTCTCTTACGCCGTCTTCCCATGTCTCCTGAAACTTGGCGCATTGGCACTTGTTCTTGCGCTTCCCACAGAGAACCAAATCGCATGAAGCTTCTCACCACTCTGCTAGTTCTGGTCATTCTTATCATGGCCGCAAAATCCCTGTTTCTGAGCTTTCGGGCGCAGAAACCGTCCAATTATGCCGACACCGGGCCCGTCTTTACCCTAAAGACCCATCTTTCGGGCGAGTTCTTGTCCGAGGGCCTGATTTATGGGCCGACCGGTAAGATGACCAACAGTTTCGTAGCCCGGATGGTTGGTGAGTGGGATGGGGACACTGGTACGTTGAGCGAGGAATTCACCTATTCCAATGGCAAGCAGCAAAGCCGCAAATGGTTCCTGAAGCTTGGCGAGGGCAACAGCTTCACGGCAATCGCCGATGACATTGTCGGAGAGGCCAGGGGCACCATGTCCGGAGCGACCGTCAAGATGGAATACCAGATCGTTTTGCCAGAAGACGCGGGCGGGCATCGCCTGACCGCGACCGACTGGCTATATCTTACCGAAAATGGTGTCATCATGAACAAATCCGAGATGCGCAAGTTCGGTATCAAGGTGGCAGAACTGATTGCAACCATACGCCCGAATCCCGGTGAAGGACGCTGATCGCCATCTAAGCGCGCGCACGGAGAAATCGGCATGTCACACCAGAAAACACCCTATCTCGCCGTTGCGGTGACGCTGGCTTCGATCGCGTTTGCCCTGTCGCCGCTGATGACTCGCGAGTTTGCAGGTTTTCGCCCCGAGCAGTTTCCCGTGGTCTCGGACTTCTGGCCGGTTCAGCCCGCGGGCTGGGCGTTTGGCATCTGGGGAGTGATCTATGTCTGGTTGATTCTTGGGGCGATTTGGGGGCTTGTGAACGCGCGGCGCGATTTCGACTGGGAGCGTATGCGGGCGCCGCTATTGGTGAGCCTTGGTCTGGGAACCTTCTGGATCGCGGTGGCCAACGCGTCGCCGCTGCTTGCAACGTTCATGATCGGTGCAATGGCGGCGTTTGCTATTGCCGCCATGCTGCGCGCAGGAACCACGGCCGCTATTTGGCAAGCTGCGCCGGTGGCGCTCTATGCGGGATGGTTGACGGTGGCAACCGGCGTGGCGACGGGCGTGGTTCTCGGCGGCTACGGTGTTCTGACCGCTCAAGTATCGGCTCTGGTGATGCTTGTGGCAGTCCTGGTCGTCGCCTTGATCGTCCAGAGCGCGCGGCCAGCTGAATGGGCCTATCCGCTCGCAGTCATTTGGGCGCTTGCTGGAGTTATCGCGGCAAATGTCGCGTTAGCAAACTGGTCGGTGATTTTGCTGGCCACAGTCGGGATCGTGGCGCTGGCGCTTGGCTTCTTGCTGCGCGGAGGACCGCGTAGCTTGCGGTGGAAGAATTAGGGGTGAATTCTAGCGCTCTGCGAGCGCCTCATTCGCGAAGTTCGTCGGCGCCCACGCCCCAAAGGTTTTCCTTTGGGGCCCAGCCGCGATACCCGCCGGCAGAAATACGGCACCAGTCCTGTGTGCAACTACCCAATCGGGCCACCACGCCCATCTCAAAATGGGCGGCGACTTGAGAGGCCGGGTCGGGGCGAGCGTAGAGTGGCATCATGTCCCTTTCCACAAGCACCGTACGCACACCCGACAGCAGCGCATAGTGAACCCAGCCGCCAGCGCCGTCTCGATCCTGGACCTTGCGCCAATGTCCATGTTCGGCAGTAATCTGCAAAGGCATATCGCGCCGCTTGAACACCCAGTCGATCCGATGGGTCAGCGACGGGCCGCGCCGAACGTTACCTTCGTTCGCCTTCATCGAAACAAATCGGGGAATCGGCAGATTGGTCACCGTGCCACGCTTGGCTTCTTCCGCTACCGGAGCGCCTGGTACCATGGCTATGAATGTCGAAAGGATAGCTGCCACCAATGGGCGCATGAAACTGCTGTAACCTGTCACTGTCTGCCTGCCGGAATGTCTGCCTGCTCAATCGGAAAAAGCCTGCGTCATTTGCGCATGGGGTTCTTGTGCCCCGCTCTCTCCTGCGCCACGATGCCATGGCGCGCACCGAATTGCAAAGCCGTGGGAGAGCTCAAGTGCCAAGAGAACGTCTGAGTGTTGTCGTAACGCGACGGTTGCCCGAGGTGGTGGAAACCCGCCTGAGCGAACTGTTCAATGTCCGTCTGCGGGATGACGACACGCCAATGTCGCGCGACGAGCTGGCCGCGGCCCTGCGCGAGGCCGATGTGCTGGTGCCGACGCTGAACGACCGCATCGACGCGGGCCTGCTGGCGCAGGCGGGCGAGCGGTTGCGGCTGATTGCCAATTACGGGGCCGGGGTCGATCACATTGACGTGGCCACGGCACGTCAGCGCGGCATTCTGGTTTCGAACACGCCGGGTGTGCTGACCGACGACACCGCTGACATGACCATGGCGCTGATTCTCGCCGTCACCCGCCGGATCCCCGAAGGGCTGGCGGTCATGCAAAAGAACGAATGGACCGGCTGGGCGCCCACCGCGCTCTTGGGCGGGCGCGTCGGTGGACGTCGGCTTGGTATTCTTGGCATGGGCCGCATCGGTCAGGCGGTGGCCCGTCGCGCCAGTGCCTTTGGCATGCAGATCCACTATCACAACCGCCGCCGGCTGCGGCCCGAGGTCGAGGATGCACTGGAAGCGACCTGGTGGGACAGCCTTGACCAGATGATCGCACGAATGGACGTGATCTCGGTCAACTGCCCGTCGACGCCCTCGACCTTTCACCTGATGAACGCGCGGCGTCTGAAGCTGATGAAACCCTCGGGTGTCATCGTCAACACCTCGCGTGGTGAGGTGATCGACGAGAACGCGCTGACCCGGATGATTCGCGCGGGTGAGATTGCCGGGGCGGGGCTGGACGTCTACGAACACGGCACCCAGGTGAACCCGCGTCTGCGCGAATTGCCCAATGTCGTGCTGTTGCCGCATATGGGCTCGGCCACGCTGGAGGGTCGGATCGAGATGGGCGAGAAGGTGATCATCAATATCAAGACCTTCGCCGACGGTCACCGCCCACCCGATCAGGTGGTGCCCGCGATGCTCTGAGCCGCCAAGGTGGATAGAGCCGAACAGCCTTAGATTGTATCGTCCCCGCATCGCTGTCAGGATGAACGCGGTAACGCGACAGCAGGGAGAGTGACGATGCGAACGGGTATGATGGCGGGCCTCTGGCTTTCGGCGCTGGCGGCAGGGGCCGCACTGGCGCAGCAAGAGGCCGACACGGTGGCGCCCGAAGGCGCGGCAGCGGGTCAGGTCAGGCCGTTCTCTGCCGTGGTCGAGGCCGCCCAGGCGGCCAAGGAGGCAGGACAGCCGGTCGAGGCGCAGAACTGGATGGTTGCCGCCGCCAACCCGCTGGCGGTCATGGCCGGGGGCAATGTGCTGCGCCAGGGGGGCACCGCTGCCGATGCGATGGTTGCGGTGCAGACCGTGCTGGGTCTGGTCGAGCCGCAAAGCTCGGGTCTCGGCGGCGGCGCCTTTCTGGTCTGGTATGATGGCAATACCGGGCAGATGACCACGCTCGATGCCCGCGAAACCGCCCCGCGCGAGGCAACGCCGACCCTGTTTCAGGACGAAACCGGCGCGCCGCTGAAATTCTTCGATGCCGTGGTCGGTGGCCGCTCGGTCGGCACGCCCGGCACGCCCGCCCTGCTGGAAGAGGCGCACCGCCGCTGGGGACGGGCCAATTGGGGGGCGCTGTTTGGCGATGCGATCTGGCTGGCCGAGAACGGCTTCACCGTCTCGCCGCGCCTTGCCGGTCTGGTCGGGGAAGACGCCGAAAGGCTTGGCCGCTTCCCCGAAACGGCGGCCTATTTCCTGCCCGGCGGCACGGCAATCAAGGCCGGTGATACTCTGAAAAACCCCGCTTATGCCGCCACTCTGCGGGCGCTGGCCGCAGGAGGGTCGGCCGCCTTTTACGGCGGTCCCATCGCCGCCGATATCGTGCGCACCGTGCGCAATGCCGAGGGCAATCCAGGCGTTCTCTCCGGGGCCGATCTGGCGCTTTACCAGGTGATCGAACGTGAACCGGTCTGTGCCAGCTATCGCGCCTTTGAGGTTTGCGGCATGGGACCGCCCTCGTCGGGCGCGCTGACCGTGGGGCAGATTCTGGGCCTGCTGGAGCCCTATGACCTGGCGGCGCTGGGCGCCGAAAACCCCGAAAGCTGGCGGCTCATCGGCGATGCCTCGCGCCTCGCCTTCGCTGACCGGGGCCGCTACATGGCCGACAGCGATTTTGTCCCGATGCCCACAAAGGGGCTGGTCGACCCGGCCTATCTGAAATCGCGCAGCGAGCTGCTTGCCGGCCCCAACGCACTGGAGAGCGCAGACCCCGGCAACCCGGAGTTCGACCATGCCTCGAACTGGGCCGATGACATTTCCATCGAGCTGCCTTCGACCTCGCATATCTCGATCGTGGACCGCTATGGCAACGTTTTGTCGATGACCACCACCATTGAAAACGGCTTTGGCTCGCGGCTGATGACGAACGGGTTCCTCCTGAACAACGAACTGACCGATTTCTCGTTCAAGACCCATGACAATGGCGTGCCCATCGCCAACCGGCTGGAGCCGGGCAAGCGCCCGCGTTCCTCGATGGCGCCCACCATCGTCACGCAGGATGGCAAGCCGGTTCTGGCCATCGGCTCGCCCGGCGGCAGCCGCATCATCGGCTATGTCGCCCAGTCGATCATCGCCTGGGCTGATTGGGGGATGAACGTGCAACAGGCGCTGAACGCGCCGCATCTGGTCAACCGCTTCGGCACCTATGACCTGGAAGAGGGCACCGATGCGGCCGGGATGGAAGAGGCGCTGACCGGCCTCGGATACAAGGTCTCGGTGCGGGCACTGACTTCGGGCCTGCACGCCATCGAGATCGGTGAAACCCTCAAGGGTGCCGCCGATACCCGCCGCGAAGGTATCGCCATGGGCGAATGAGCCGGTCGGGGTTTGTGGGTATTGACCCGCAAGCCCCCGGCTCTCTACTTAACACATGAACCTTGGCGGGGCTGGCCCGCCGGGGCCAAGGGGGGGGACAGACATGGCTCAGATCACCGCATTGCCGCGTAACGAGACCGGCATCGAAACCGTGATCGGTATCCTGAAACAGCGCTTCGGTGATCGGGTACAGACCGGCCAGGCGATCCGCGAACAGCATGGCCACACCACCACCTGGATCGAGAACCAGCCGCCCGATGCGGTGGTCTTTCCCACCTCCACCGCCGAAGTGTCCGAGATCGTCAAGACCTGCGCCGAACACAAGGTGCCGGTCATCCCTTTTGGCACCGGCACTTCGCTCGAGGGGCACGTGAACGCACCCGCCGGCGGCATCTCGGTCGACCTGATGCAGATGAACACTATTCTCGCCGTGCACGCGGGCGATCTGGATTGCGTGGTCCAGCCCGGCGTCACCCGCGAACAGCTCAACACCCATCTGCGCGACCAGGGCCTGTTCTTTCCCATCGACCCCGGCGCGAATGCCTCGCTGGGTGGCATGGCTTCGACCCGGGCCAGCGGCACCAACGCGGTGCGCTATGGCACGATGAAGGACAATGTCCTGGCGCTCGAAGTGGTGATGCCAGACGGCGAGGTGATCCGCACCGCGCAACGGGCCAAGAAGACCTCGGCAGGCTATGACCTGACCCGGCTGATGATCGGCGCCGAGGGCACTCTGGGCATCATCACCGAGATCACGCTGAAACTGCAGGGCATCCCCGAGGCGATCTCGGCCGCCCGCTGCTCCTTCCCGACGGTCGATGCCGCCTGTCAGGCGGTGATGACGACGATCCAGTTCGGCATCCCGGTGGCGCGGATGGAACTGCTCGATGTGATTGCGGTGCAGGCGGTCAACGCCCATTCCAAGCTTGACCTGCCGGAAACGCCGCTGTTGCTGCTGGAGTTCCACGGCTCCGAGGCGGGCGTCGCCGAGCAGGCCGAATTGTTTGGCAGCATCGCCGAGGAAAACGAGGGGAGCGGGTTTGCCTGGACCACCTCGACCGAGGAACGCAACCGGCTCTGGAAGGCGCGGCACGAGTTTTACTGGGCCTCGCTGCAACTGCGCCCGGGCCGCACGGCGCTGGCCACCGATGTGTGCGTTCCGATTTCGCGTCTGGCGGAATGCGTCAACGCCGCCACCGCCAAGGCCGAGGAACTCGGCCTTTTTGCGCCGCTGGTCGGGCATGTGGGCGACGGCAATTTCCACATCTCGCCGCTCATCGACAAGGATGACCCGGACGAGATCGCCAAGACCGAGGCGTTCACCGCCTGGCTGGCCGAACTTGCTATCTCGATGGATGGCACCTGTACGGGCGAACACGGTATCGGTCAGGGCAAACGCGCCTATCTCGGCCAGGAACTTGGTGCGACCACCCGCTATATGACCGCGATCAAGGCCGCACTGGACCCGTTGAACATCATGAACCCGGGCAAGATTCTCTAACCGGTACGGCGGCGACGCCAGAGATTTTTCGACGAAAAATCTCGCCTCCGGCGGGAGTATTTGTCGCGGAATGAAGCGGTGATGGCCCTTCATTCCGCCCAAAATACTCAATTGCGACCGTGTCCGGACCGGGCGCGCGCGTCGTTGTCAAGGCGGAGGTCGGTTTTGCACGTTTTTGCGTCGGATGGACTTGGCTTGTGAGAATGGGCTTCGGCATAAACCATGCCAAAGAGACTCATTCCGGAGAGCGGTCCCATGAAAACCCAAGTCAAAGCACTGGTCGTCGGCGGCGGTGCCGTCGGTACCTCGATCGCCTATCACCTGGCCAAGGCCGGCTGGGACGACGTCATGCTGATCGAGCGTGACGAGTTGACCTCCGGCTCGACCTGGCACGCGGCGGGCCTGTTGCCGCTGTTCAACATGTCCTACGCGACCACTCATATCCACCAATACTCGGTCGATTTCTACAAGACGCTGGAAGAGGAAACCGGGCTGAATGCCGGTTTCGCCGTGGTCGGCAACCTGCGCATGGCGCAGACGCAGGATCGTATGGACGAGTATATGCTCTATGCCTCGACCGCCGAGACCTGTGGCGTGAAATACGAGTGGCTGACCCCGGACCAAATCAAGGAACGCTGGCCGCTGATCGAGACCTCGGACCTCAAAGGTGCGATCTATCACACCGAGGACGGTTATATTAACCCCGCAGACGTGACCCAGGCGATGGCCAAGGGCGCGCGCCAGCGTGGCGTGGAGATCGTGCGCAAGATGCAGGCCGATGCCTTCCACTGGACCGGCACCCATTGGGAAGTGACCTGCACCAAGATGGTGGAAAAAGGCGGCAACCTCGTGCCCTCCGACGAACAGGTCGTGATCACCGCCGAGCATGTCGTCACCGCATCGGGCAACCACGCGCAGCGCACCGCCAAGCTGCTGGGCATCAAGATGCCGGCGATCCCGGTTGAGCACACCTTCATCGTCATGGATCAGGACCCCGAACTGGTCAAATGGCGCGAGGCGGGCAACCCCGAGCACCCCGTGGTGCGCGACGCCGACAACGAATCCTATGCCCGCGAGGAACGCGGCGGCTGGATCCTCGGCATCTACGAACACGGCGCGCCCGCGCGCTTCGAATATGGCGTGCCGGACAGCTTCCGCGCCGATCTGTTCCCGCTCGATCTTGACCGGATCGCCGATCAGTACATGGCGATGGCCGAGCGCGTGCCCTCCTGCGCCGAAAGCGGCCTCAAGGACGATTTCAACGGCCCGATCTGCTACACGCCCGATGGCAACCCGCTGGTCGGCCCCGCACCGGGCCTGCGCAACATGTGGCTGGCCGAGGGCTTCTCCTTTGGCATCACCGCCGCCGGCGGCACCGGCTATTACCTGGCGCAGATGATGGTCGATGGCGAGGCCGAGATCGACATGGCCAGCCTCGATCCCAAGCGCTACAGCTCGAACTGGATGACCACCGAGTTCGCGGCGCGCAAGAACGAGGAATGCTACGAACACGTCTACATCCTGCACCACCCGGACGAAGAGCGCGAGGCCTGCCGCCCGCTGCGCACCGCGCCCGCCTATGATCGGCAAAAGGCGCTGGGCGCGCAGTTTGGTTTCGTCAACGGTTGGGAGCGTCCGAACTATTACGGCCCGCTCGATGCGCCCGAGAATTTCGACCATGACGCGCGCAGCTTCCGCCGTGGCGGCTGGTGGCAATACGCCGTCGACGAGGCCAAGGCGATCCGCAACGGCGTGGGTCTGATCGACGCCACCGCCTTTACCAAGCACGTGGTCAAGGGCCCCGGCGCCACCCAGTTCCTGGACTGGTTCACCTGCAACAAACTGCCGAAAGTGGGCCGGATCAACCTGACCTATGCGCTGACCAGCGCTGGCACCACCCGCACCGAATACACCATCGTGCGCAATGGCGAGAACAACTACTACATCGTCTCCGCCGGGGCGTGGACGGAGTATGACGCCGACTTCCTGCGCAAGGCGGCCGAGGACAAGATGGAGGAGTTCGGCTATATCGAGATCCAGGATGTCACCACCCAGTGGGGCGTCTTTGCCATCGCCGGGCCCAAATCGCGCGACGTGCTGAAAGAGGTGATCAAGGACGCCGATCCCGAAACCGCCCTCTCGAACAAGCGTTTCCCGTGGCTGTCGGCCCGTCAGATCGAACTGGGCATGTGCCCCGTGAACGCGATCCGTGTGGCCTATACGGGTGAGCTGGGCTGGGAGTTGCATCACCCGATCGAGATGCAGCGCTACCTGTGGGATCTGCTGCTGGCTGCCGGTGAAAAGCACGGGATGAAGCTGGTTGGCGCCCGCGCCC
Source organism: Ruegeria sp. BHSC223 (assembly GCF_059613025.1). Taxonomy (NCBI): domain Bacteria; kingdom Pseudomonadati; phylum Pseudomonadota; class Alphaproteobacteria; order Rhodobacterales; family Roseobacteraceae; genus Ruegeria; species Ruegeria sp. BHSC223. The sequence goes on along the minus strand of NZ_JBXWRR010000002.1, from coordinate 141,890 downwards.
AGAACTGGCTGCGTCAGGAGAAGAGCTATCGCGCGTTTGGCACCGAACTGGGCCGCGATGCGACCCCGCTGGAGGCCGATCTGCCGCGTTTCGTGGACCTTGGCAAAGACTTCCACGGCAAGGCCGAGATGGAGGCCAAGGGCATCCGCTCCAAATGCTGCACGCTGCTGATCGACGGGCCTGCCGATGCCGATCCCTGGGGTCGCGAGGCGCTTTATACGCCCGAAGGCGAGCGCGTCGGTCGTCTGACCTCGGGTGGCTATTCGGTGGCCTTCGAGAAGTCGATCGGCATGGGCTATGTGAAGCCTGAGCTGGCGGTCGAAGGCACCAAGCTGAAGGTCAAGATGCTGGATCAGCTGTGGGATGCGGTCGTGACCTGCGACAGCCCCTATGACCCAAAGAACGAGACCATCCGCAAGGACGGCTGACGCCTCCTTTGAGAATGAAGAGACGGCCCCGGACATCCGGGGCCGTTCTTGTTTCAGCCGCCCGGTTTGAAATCGGCGCTGCTGATCACGCCATCGCCGTTCTTGTCGAGCATGTCGAAGAAGGCGGGGGCCTGGGCGCCGAACTCGTCGAGCGAGACCAGACCGTCGCCATCGGCATCGTTGAAGGTGCGGTCCATCGCCTGATCGACCAGCGCCATCGGCCCCTTGCGGCCACCGGCATTGGCCTCGATATCGGCACGTCGGGTTTCGTCGAACAGGTCATATTCGGCGGCGTCCAGCGCGCCATCCTCGTTCTGGTCGAACATCACGAAAATCTCGCCGCGTTTCTCGGCGATCTCGGCGACGGTGATCAGCCCGTCGCCATCCATGTCCCAGTTTTCGATGAAATGCGCTCCGGGCGTGCCCTGGGCCAGGGCGGCGGTGCCAAGGGCACAGGCCGAAGCGAGAAGGAGAAGGCGCATCAGAGTTACTCCTGTTTGACGGCATTCACGCGTCAAACGGGTGATGCGCCCCGATCCGTCGGGCCATTTCGCCGCAGGGGGGCTCCCGCCCGTCGGAGGCGCATCAAAGATGCACCCCCTCCCGTTGGGCCGGGCGCCGCGCGGGGCGCGGCGCGGGCGCTTAGAGAGGCCCCGCCCCACGCAGGGCCAACTGTTGCAGGATCGAGGCAAGGGCCATCGCGGCCAGCAGAATCGCGGATTTCATCAGCGCGCTCCCTGTCATGTGTTCCGGTATTACCTGAAACGGGTGGGAGGCGTTGTTCCGTCGCTTATCCTTCGGCGGTCTCGTTCAGCTCCATGTGACCGCCGCCGCGGGACAGCACCCGCCGCAGAATGGGTTCGAAGAATTCCAGCGGTTTGGTCGGATAGTCCGGGTCGAACGCGCATTGGTCGTATTCATGGCAGAAGTAACGCGCGTCTTCCCAATAGGGGCTGTCGCGATACTTGTCGCGGGCGTTGCGGTCGCCGCCCCAGTAATGGTTGTAATAATAGCCCTGGAACACGCAGTGATGTTGCAGGATCCAGTAACATTTCTCGCTGACATAGGGTTTCATCATCGCCGCGGCCAGTTCGCCGTGGTTGTAGGGCGACAGGATATCGCCCACGTCATGCACCAGGGCGGCCACCACGATCTCGTCCTCGGCGCCATCGGCATGGGCGCGGGTCGCGGCCTGAAGCGAGTGCTGATAGCGGTTGATCGGGTAGGGGGTCCAGGCCTCGTCCAGCGAGCGGATCGCGTCCAGTATCCGGTCGGGCAGGGCGGCGTTATAGGCCTCTTCATATTCCATCACCGCGTCCCAATCGGCCTGGGTGGCCTCTTCGAAACTGGTCCAGGTGGGTTTTTGTGACTTGTCCAGCATGGCGCGTTTCCTTCGTGTCTGCCTGGGGCAAAGGTAGCAGAGCGCGACTGAGCAGAAAAACGAATTGATTTGCTCAGAGTGATCTGAAAATCTTTTCAGTTATGCAGATAGCCGCGCTTGAAACCTTTCTCGCCATTGCCGAGGCCGGCAGTTTCCACGCGGCAGCCCGTGGGCTCAACGTCACCCAGACCGCTGTCAGCGCCCGCATCAAGGCGCTTGAAACCGCGCTGGGGGTCGCGCTTTTCGAGCGTGGTCCGGCTGGTACGCGCCTCAGCCTTGCCGGGCAACGGTTCCGCCCGCATGCCGAGCAGATGCTGCGCACCTGGACCTTCGTCACAGCCGAAATGGCCGCCGGCCCCGGCGCGCGCGGCGCCTTGCGGCTGGGCGCGCAACTGTCGCTCTGGGATGCGCTGTTGGTCGACATGGCGGTCTGGCTGGAACAGGAACAGGGCGTTGTCCCCTTCACCCTGAACTATGATCACGCGCTTGATATGGGGGTGGCGGTGGCCGAACGCCTTGTCGACCTGGCTTTGGTACATGACCGCCCGACGCAGCCCGGGATCGAGGTTACTGACCTGCCCGACGAACGGCTGACGCTGGTATCGGACCAGCCCCTGACGCTCGGGCGGGACGAGATGCCGCTGTTCATCAACCTGGAATTCTGCGCCGAATACGACCGGCTCTGGCAGCAGGTGATGCCGCCCGGCAGCCGTCAGCATATCGTTCTGGGCAATGCGGCGATGGGGCTGCGCTATCTGATGCGGCGCGGCGGGGTGGGGTATTTCCCCGATACGATGGTCATGGGCTCGCTGCGGCGCGGGCGGCTGCACGCGGTGCGTGGCGCGCCCGAGATGCGGCTTGCCTGCCGCGCTATCCACCTGCGCGACAATCCGGGCCTTGGCCAGATCGAAACCGCAATCACCGGCCTGCGCAAGCTGCGCGGTGGACGCTGACAGCGGTCTTGGCCCATGGTGATGGTGTGCTAGACTAATAGCGATTTCGAGTTCGCCATTCAGGAGAGACGCCATGCGCGCCTGTTTCACCTTGTGCCTTCTGCTGGCCGCCCCGGCGTTCGCTCAGGAAGGCCCCTCCTTCGACTGCTCCAAGGCACAGAGCGATGTCGAAACCCTGATCTGTGAGGATGCCGACCTTGCCCGGCTCGATCGGCTGGTCGCGGAACGCTACACTGCGGCGCTTGCGGTGATCGACGGATTGGACACTGGCGCCGAGCAGGCAAAACAGAGCCTGCGCGCCGAACAGCGCGGCTGGATCAAGGGCCGCGACGAGTGCTGGAAGGCGGGCGATTTGCGTACCTGTATCGCCGATACCTATCTGCGGCGCGAGGGCGAGCTGGTCGCTCGCTGGATGCTGGAGGAGCCGACCGGCATTGCCTTCTGGGCCTGCGGCGGCAATCCGGCGAACGAGGTCGTGACATATTTCTATGCCACCGAACTGCCCAGCGTCCGGTTCGAACGCGGCGACAGCATCGATACCGGTACCCTGGTGCCGACCGGGTCGGGTGCGAAATACGAGGGCAGCTTTGGCCGTTCGATCTGGACCAAGGGCGACAGTGCCCTGTATCGCGACCCCGACCCGGACGGCAGCGAATGGGACTGTGTGTTGACGTCGAATGGTTAACGGGATGCGTGGTGACGACACATTGACGGCAGTCGGCAACACACCGCTGGTCCGCCTCCGCGCGCTGGAGCCGGAAGGCGGCGCCGAGATCTGGATCAAGCTCGAAGGCGGCAATCCCACCGGGTCCTACAAGGACCGGATGGCCATATCGGTCTTGAGCGGTGCCATGCGGCGCGGCGACCTGCGCCCGGGCGACCGGGTGGTCGAATATACCGGCGGCAGCACCGGCACCGCGCTGGCCTTTGTCTCGGCGGTGCTGGGATTGCGCTTCACGGCGGTGTTCTCCGATGCCTTCTCGGCCAGCAAGCGGCAGGCGATGGCGGCCTTCGGCGCCGAGGTTCTGGTTGAGGAGAGCCATGGTCAGGGCATCACGCCAGACCTGATCCAGCGGATGAAGGCGCGCGCCTTTGCACTGGCCGGGGAACCGGGCAGCTATTACGCCGATCAGTTCGGTTCGCCCGAAGTGCGAGCGGGGTACGAACCGATGGGGCGCGAGATTGCGGAGGCTCTGGGCGGGCAGGTCGATGTTCTGGTCTCGGCGGTCGGTACCGGGGCGGCGCTGATGGGTGCGGCCGATGGCATGACACAGGCCGGGGTCACGGCGCAGGTGATCGCGCTCGAACCGCTGCAATCACCGTTGCTCACCACCGGCAAGGGCGGCGCGCACCGGGTCGAAGGGGTGGGGGTCGGCTTTGAACCGCCCTTTCTGGACCGTGGGCGGCTGTCTGACATTCGGGCGATTGATCAGGAGCAGGGATTCGAGATGTGCCGACGCCTGGCGCGGGAAACCGGCGTCTTCGGTGGCGGATCGACCGGCCTGAACGTGGTTGCCGCAATCCAGCTGGCGCAAGAAATCGGGCCGGGCAAACGCGTCGTCACCTTTTGTTGCGACAACGGTGGCAAATACCTGGGTGGCCATATCTACGGCTGATCCCGGATGTGGCGGGGCGCGCGCTTCGTCCGCGCCCCGGACTGCTCGTTACCCGACCAGTTCGTCGAAACACTCCAGCGCCTTGGCGGCATACATCATCGATGGGCCGCCCCCCATCTGGATCGACATGGCCAACACATCGGACAGTTCCTCGCGGCTGGCACCGGCCTTGACCAGCGCCTCGACATGCAGAGAGATGCAGGGCTCGCAACGCGACGCGATCGAGATGCCGAGCGCCACGAATTCCTTGGTCTTGAAATCCAGCGTGCCGCCTTCCTTGACCGTCTTGCCCAGAGCGCCAAAGGCGCGGGCGGTGTCGGGAATGGCGCCATGCAGATTGCGCAGCCCCGCGCGGGTGGCTGACAGCTTGTCGTTCCAGTTCATTCGAATGTCCTTACACACATATTGACATCGGCATGTGTAAGGGTTGCCGGCCCGGCGGCCTTGATCTGGATCAGACCCGCGGCTTTTCAGCGATCAGGGCCAGATTGTTCGCGGGCATCTCGACCACGTCGGCCATCTCAAGCCCGACGGCCTGCATTCGGTCCATCGTGTCGAAATCGTCCTTGTATCCGATTTCGGGATCATCTGCCGTCAGGGCGGCGTGAAACCGCGCGTCACCCTCGCTGGTCAATTCGCCCGCCCGCATGAAGGGGCCATAGATCACCAGCCGCCCGCCTGGCGCCAGCGCGGCGGCGGCCTCGGCGATCAGGGTCGCCGCCTCTCCCTCGGAAATCAGGTGAAGCAGGTTGATCAGCACCACCAGGTCCTGCCCCGCCCAGTCCGCGCCCCAGCCGGGGCGCGTTGCGTTCAGCTCCTGCACAGGCGCGACATTGTCCAGGCCTTTGCAATAGGCGTCGATGCTGGCGCGGCGCTGGGCGTCCACTTCGGTCGGTTGCCAGTGAAGCCCCGGCAGTCGTTCGGCGAAGGCGCTGACATGCTGGCCGGTGCCGCTGGCCAGTTCCAGCGCGCGGCCCTGATGCGGTGCCACCTGCTCCAGCAGGTCGCAGAGTACGCCCACGTTCCGTTCCGCGGCGGGCGCGAGCATGCGCGCACCTTCACCAGTCGTAGCGATACTGGCGACCGAGGGCGGCTTGCGGCTCATCTCAGCCGCTCCGGCCGCAACTGCGCCACCACCCCGGCTTCGATCTCGGGCGCGGCGCCTGTCACCAGGTCGCACAGCAATTGCGAGGCCGCGGGCGAGGTCTGGAACCCATAGCCACCCTGACCGGCACACCAGATGAAATCATGCTGATCTGGGTCCGGCCCCAGCACCAGCACCCGGTCGGGGGCAAAACTGCGCAAGCCCGCCCAGTTGCTGTCCATCCGAGTCACCTCCTCGGTCACCATTTCCTGATAGCGCGCCAGCCCCTCGGCCAGCACCATGTCATCGGCCCAGGCGTCCTGCGGCTCGACCGGGTCGGCATCGGCGGGCGAGACGATCAGCTTGCCCGCATCGGGCTTGGCGTACCATGTCTCGCCCACGCCCATCAGCATGGGCCAGCCGCTCACGTCATGGCCGCCGGGTGCAGGGATCCGCGCCATCGAGCGGCGATAGGGCTGCAAGCCGATCGGGGTCACCCCTGCCATCACCGCCACCTGATCGGCCCAGGCCCCGGCGGCGTTGACGATGTTGCGCGCCTCGAAGACCTCTCCGGCCTCGACCTGCCAGACCGCGCCGTGTGATATCCGCGACACCCGCCGCCGGGTCAGCACAGCGCCGCCATTGGCGCGAATGACACGCGCGAAATCCTGCATCAGCCGGTCGGTGTCGATATCCCAGGCCTCGGCATGATGGGCGGTATAGACCACCGTTTCCGGGTTCAGGATCGGCACCATGGCCCGCGCCTCGTCCACCGAAATCGGCGTCATCTCCATGTCGGCGACATCCGTCTGAAACGCATTCGCCTGATCTGCGCCACCCAACAGCATCAGCCCGCGCGGGGTCAGATAGCCGCCATTTGCGGTGTGGTGATAATCGGCGCTGGCCCGGTTCAATGCCACCACCGCAGGCTTGCCATAAGCCGCCTCGAACAGCGCCGCCGAGCGGCCCGAGGCGTGGTAGCCCAGCGCATCCTCGGCCTCGAGCACCGTCACCTTGCCATGCGCCGACAGGCGCGCGCCCGCGCTCAGGCCCGCGATACCGCCGCCGATCACCAGAAAGTCGATCATGCCTGTTCCTCGATCCTGTCCGTCGCCGGGGGCGGCGTCGGGCTCAGCGCCGTGAGCCGCGCATAAAGCTCCGGCGACATCTGAAATTCCATTGCCGCCAGCGAGGGGCGCAACTGCTCGGCTGAACGGGCCGAGACGATGGGTTGCGCGCCCAGCGGGCTGGCCGCCACCCAGGCGACCGCCAGCGTCGCCGGATCGACGCCCAACTCGGCCCCGATCTCGGCCAGCCCTTCGGCCGCGCGCGGCATCCAGTCCAGACCATACCGCGCGGCATAGCGGTGATCCTCGGTCAGCCGTCCCGCACCGCCTCCCGCATATTTCCCGGTCAACAGGCCACCGCCCAGCGGCGAATAGGCGGCCACATTGATCCCTTGGTCGGCGCACATCGGCAGGATCTCGACCTCGGCCTGGCGCTTGACCAGATTGTACATCGGCTGCATCAGGTCGATGCGCAGGTCGAACAGGCTGGCCACAGCGACTGCCTTCATCACCTGCCAGGCGGCAAAATTCGACAGGCCGACATAGCGGATCTTCCCCTCGTCACGCAGCCGCGCAAAACACTCCATCGTTTCGTTCAGGTCGGTATCGGGGTCGAACCGATGCAGATAAAGCGCATCGACCATGTCGAGACCCAGCCGCTGTCGGCAGACATCGAATTGCGCGCGCATGTTGGCAGCGCCCGCGCCTCCGTCATAGCCCACCTTGGTGGCGATAAAGAGCCGTTCGCGCTCGGCCCGGATCATCTCTCCCAAAAGGGTCTCGGACTGGCCGCCGGTATACACATAGGCGGTGTCGAAATGGCTGAGGCCCGCCTGGCGGCAGGCATCGAACATTGCCGCCGATGCTGCCGCGTCTGCGCGGCCGCCAAATTGCATGGTTCCAAAGGCAAAAGCGCTTGCCGGGCTGCCGTCGGGGGTGGTGAGGAGCGATGTCATGCGCGGACAATGGCACGCACCGAAAGGGTCGAAAAGATCAAATCCTATTTGATCGCGACGGCTTGCACCCTGCGGTTCCGGCGGCGCATAGTTGCGCTGACTGATTAAGTGTTTTCGGGAGAGCAGTTTGAGCGCGGAGAACATACATCCGATGGCATCCGGACATGTGCCGTCCTATATCGTGGCCGCCGACGGCAGTGATTTCCTGCTGGGTTTCATGGCGGTCTTTACCATTGGCCTGATCCTGCTGATCGGCGTTGGCTATTTCACCCTGCATGCCCTGCCCGAACGCATGGCCCACAAAAGCAACCATTCCCAGTTTCAGCTGGTGGGAATTCTGGCGCTGCTGGCGCTCTTTACTCATAACAACGTGTTCTGGGTGGCTGCGGTTCTGGTGGCGGGGTTCCAGCTTCCCGATCTGGCCGCACCGCTGCGCGCCATCGCCGATGCGATCCGCGCGCGCGGCACCGATTCCGAGAGGCAGGACGATGCGTCGCCGGAGACGGTTGCCGAACCGCATTCCCATCCTGCCGCTGCGACAGAGGGGCACTGACCCATGCTCGAAACGATACTCTGCGCGCTTGTCACGCTTTTGCCGGACTATCTGTTCCGCCGCTATGTTCAGGGCAAGCGCATTGGGCATGAGCTAACCCTGTTCTCGGTCTGGTATGAATTGCGCTGGGGGCTTACCAGTTGTGCGATGCTGACCCTGACGGTCATCACCACGCTCTTCTACTTTCATCCTGCGACCAACGCGGTAACCTCGTATTTCCGCACGGTGACGATCCTGCCCCAGGTCGGCGGGCGCGTCGAAGAGATCTATGTGACCAACAACCAGGTAATCGAAGCGGGCCAGCCGATTCTACGCCTTGAGGGCCTCTCGCAAAGGGCGGCAGTCGAGGCGGCCAATGCCGGCATCGCCCAGATCGAGGCGGCGCGCAAACTGGCGCTGACCGATCTGGCCATGGCCGATGCTGGCATTGCCCAGGCACGGGCGGCGCTGACCCAGGCGCAAGAGGATCTGGCCCGCAACCAGACGCTCAAGGATCAGGGGTCGAGCGCCGTGCGCCTGACCGAAATCGAGCGGCTGGACAATCTGGTGAGCGAGCGTGAGGCGCTGTTGCAGGCGGCCGAGGCCGGCAAGGCGGCAGCGCAGCAGCAGATCGACGTTCTGATCCCGGCACAGATGGCCAGCGCCCAGGCGCAGCTTGAACTGGCTGAGGCCGAACTGGGAAAGACCCTGATCGTCGCAGGGGTAGCTGGCCGTATCGAACAGTTCGGGCTTGAGGTCGGTGACTATGTCAGCCCGCTGCTGCGCCCTGCGGGTCTTCTGGTGCCGTCGGATTCGGGCCGGGGCCGGTTCCAGGCCGGGTTCAATCAGATGGCGGCACAAGTGATCAAACCGGGCATGGTCGGCGAGATCGGTTGCATGACCAAGCCCTTTACCATCGTTCCCATGGTGGTGGTGGCGGTGCAGGACGTGATCCCCTCGGGACAGATCCACCCCAGCGACGTGCTGCGCGACCCGGCCAAGAACCTGACGCCCGGCAGCGTGACCGTCTATTTGGAGCCGCTCTACGAAGGCGGGGCCGATCTGCTGCCACCGGGCAGCGCCTGCCTTGCCAACGTGTACACCAACAACCATGACCGTCTGGAGCATGACCCTGACCTGGGTGGCTTCGAACGCGCCTTTTTGCATGTGGTGGACACAATCGGCGTGGTGCATGCCGCAGGCCTGCGGCTGCGGGTCCTGCTGATGCCGGTGCAAACCCTGGTTTTCTCGGGAGGCCACTAAAGCATCACGGTGATCAGGCGAAAGGGGCCGTTTCCGGCCCCTTTCCTATTCGGCGGCAATAGCCGACTGGTCGGTGATCACCATGCTGCACGCGCGACAGGCGGTTTCGCCGGTCTGATCGAACCAGCGGCAACTGGCGCGGATCGGGCAGAGCGGCAGGCTATTGGCCAGAGGCACGCGGGCCGCTTCCAGATGCTCCAGCACATGGTCGATCACCCCGCAGCGGCTGCCGGTCCATTGCGCACAGCCCGAGGTCGCGCAGGGGGAGGAAAAGCGCATGCGCGCCTCGGGCTTGCCATGGGCAGAGGCGGTTTCGACGAAATCGGCGTCGATGGTCATGGAACTGCGCAGATGGCGCACATGCCCGTCCGACCCCTTGACGCCCAAGAGCTGGTTGCCCGGCGCGCAGCGCGCGCTCGGGCAGGTTCTGTCGGGGCTGGACATCGGCCTCACCCCAGGCGGGCGAGCATGTTGCCCATCTGCTTTTCCCGCTCCAGCAACGGGTCGAGTTCGGGGTGCAGGATGATTCCGTACCAGTCGCGGGGGAACTTCGTCACCCAGGGCTTCTCGAACCCGGTGCGGGCGATATGGCCAAGGACCAGCTTCTGGATTTCGCCCTGAAGCTCCATCTCGGTGGTCTTGTCCATTTCCAGATTGCCGGTATCGACAACAAAACGTGCCATGTCAGTCTCCTTTATGAAAATGCCACCCCTGAAAATACGTATGGGGCAGGGACAGGGTACACGCTGAACGGGTCGCACCCTATGCGGGAAAACCGAACCATCATACACGCATCGGCACGTTTTTGCCGATCTTCCCGGGGTGGAACGGCCAAGAAAATTCGACGAATTTTCTTGGCCCGGCGGTGCAAGCCGCAAAGAAAAAGGCCCCGCCGGGGCGGGGCCTTTGGTCCGGTCATCAGGCCGGGGATCAGTTCGGGATGTCGCCTTCGATGCCTTCGACGTAGAAGTTCATGCCCGCCAGCGTGCCGTCATCTGCGGTTTCGCCTTCGGCCAGCCAGTCCGACCCGTCCTGCTTCTTCAGCGGGCCGGTGAATGCGTGATAAGAGCCGTTGGCAAGCGCGTCCTTCAGCGCCAGCGCCTCGGCCTTCACATCGGCCGGAACCGCGTCCGAGATCTCGCCGATGCCCACCATGCCGGCACCGATGCCGTCCCAGGTGCTTACGCTGGTCCAGGTGCCATCCATCACCGCCTTGGTGCGGGCGATGTAATAGGGCGCCCAGTTGTCGATGATCGAGCTGACGCGCGGCATCGGGGCATATTCGCTCATGTCCGAGGCCTGGCCAAAGGTGATCACGTTGCCGGCGGCCTGCGCGGCGGCCTGCGGCGCGGTCGAGTCGGTGTGCTGCAGGATCACGTCCGCACCCTGTTCAATGAGCACCTTGGAAGCATCGGCCTCTTTCGCCGGATCGAACCAGGTATAGGCCCAAACGATCTTGAACTGCACGTCCGGGTTCACCTTGCGGGCGTGGATGAAGGCCGAGTTGATGCCCCGGATCACTTCGGGGATCGGGTAGGAGCCGATGTAACCCACGATGTTCGACTTGGTCATGCGCCCGGCGATGGTGCCTTGCACGGCGCGGCCTTCATAGAAACGGGCCGAATAGACCGACACGTTCTCGGCCTGCTTATAGCCGGTGGCATGCTCGAACTTCACCTTCGGGAACTTCTTGGCAACGTTGATCGTGGGATCCATGTAACCGAACGAGGTGGTAAAGATCAGATCGGCGCCTTCGAGCGCCATCTGGGTCATCACCCGCTCGGCATCGGGGCCTTCGGGCACGCTTTCGACGAACACGGTTTCGACCTTGTCGCCAAATTCCGCCTCGACGGCCTGGCGGCCCTTGTCGTGCTCATAGGTCCAGCCGCCGTCGCCGACCGGGCCGACATAGACAAAACCGACCTTGGTCTTGTCCTCCGCCATGGCGCCGGTCGCCAGACCCAGCACCATTGCGGCACTTGCGAGAAGTGAGGTGAATTTCATGTAGTGACTCCCCTTTATGGTTCGTTAGCAGTTTCGTTGTGGTTGGCCCCTCGTCAATGAGAGGCGTGGAAGCTGCGTCCAAGTGCGGCAGGCGCACCGCTCTTGTCCGCGGAAAGGATCACAAGCACAAGGATCGTGATGAGATAGGGCGACATTGCCAGATACTCGACCGGGATGGCAACGCCCGCCGCCTGAAGGTTCAGCTGGACCACGGTGACGCCGCCAAAAAGATAGGCACCCAGCAAAGCGCGCCAGGGTTTCCAGCTGGCAAACACCACCAGAGCCAGCGCGATCCAGCCGACACCGGCAGTCATGCCTTCGGTCCACTGGGGCACCCGGATCAGGCTGATATAGGCGCCGCCCAGCCCCGCGCAGGCGCCGCCGAACAGGATCGCCAGAACGCGGATGCGGATCACCTTGTAGCCCAGCGCATGGGCGGCATCGTGGTTTTCGCCCACCGCGCGCAGGATCAGGCCCGCGCGGCTGTATTTCAGAACCCACCAGACCGCGCCGGTCAGCAGGATGCCCAGATAGAGGATCGGGTCATGGCTGAACAGGATTGGCCCCACCACGGGCAGATCGCTCAGCACCGGCAGGTCGAGCCGCCCCATCGCGGGCGGTTTGATCCCCACATAAGACTGGCCCATCAGCGCGCTCAGCCCCAGGCCGAACAGCGTCAGCGCCAGACCGCTGGCGACCTGGTTGGCCAGCGCCACCTGGGTCATCAGCACAAAGAGCAGCGACAGGATGGCCCCCCCGATGGCGGCGGCGATGAAGCCCAGCCAGGGCGAGCCGGTCTCGACCGAGATGGCAAAGCCGCAGATGGCGCCGGTGATCATCATGCCCTCGACACCGAGGTTCAGGACACCGGCCTTTTCTACCACCAGCTCACCGATGGCGGCCAGCAAGAGAGGGGTTGCCGCGACCATGAGAGAGGCCACCAGCAGGACGGGATTGATTGCAGACAGGTCCATGGTTCACGCCACCTCTTTGCGGGCCGCACGGATGCGGTAATTGGTCAACAGATCCAGCGCCAGCAGGAAGAACAAGAGCATCCCCTGGAACACCTGGATCGCGGCGGCAGGCAGGCCCAGGCTGCCCTGTGCGATCTCGCCGCCGATATAGGTCAGCGCCATCAGCCCCCCGGCCAGCAGGATGCCCACGGGATGCAACCGGCCCAGAAAGGCCACGATGATCGCGGTAAAGCCATAGCCCACGTTGAAATCGATACTGATCTGGCCCGATGGGCCCGAGACCTCGAACAGCCCCGCCAGCCCGGCCAGCGCGCCGGACATGCCCAGGCAGAACAGGATCAGCCGGGCAGGTTTCACGCCCGCGAACCGCGCCGCGCGCGGCGCCTCGCCGGTCAGGCGGATGTGGAACCCAGTCATGTGCCGGTTGAGCAGCACATAGGCAAATATCACCGCGACAAACGCCGCCACCACGCCCCAATGCATCCCCGATCCCTCGATCAGTTCGGCGTTATGAGCGCTGGCATAGGATTGCAGGTTGCGCGAGCCGGGAAAGCCGAAGCCTTCGGGGTTCTTCAGAAGGCCCAGCGACATCGAGGCAAGGAATTGCTCGGCCACATAGACCAGCATCAGCGAGACCAGGATCTCGTTGGTGCCGAACCGAACCTTGAGGAAAGCAGGGATCATTGCCCAGACCCAGCCGCCAAAAGCGCCCGCGAGTACCATCAGGGGAAAGATATAGAAGGCCTCCATCGGGTAGAAGGCCAGACCGACACCGGCGCCGACGATGGCGCCCATGATATACTGTCCCTCGGCGCCGATGTTCCAGATGCCCGCACGAAAACCCAACGAGAGGCCGATGGCGATCAGCACCAGCGGCGCGCCCTTCACCAGCAATTGCGGGCGATAGTAGAACGCATATTCACCAAACAGTGGCTCCCAAAAGATGGTGCCGATCGCCTCGACCGGGTTCTTGCCCAGTACCGCGAACAGCAGCCCGCCGCAGATCATTGTCGCCAGCACCGCCACCAGCGGCGTTGCCATCGACCAAGTGCGCGAAGGCTGCGGACGTTTCTCCAGCACGATCATGCGCGCGTCTCCCTGTTTTTCTTGTTGTGGGGGGAAATGTCACACATGCGCCACCTCCATTCCGTGGGCACCGCCCATCATCAGGCCGATCTCGTCCACGGTCAGACCGACAGTGGTGCGCGGCGCGCTCAGCCGCCCTTCGTTCAGCGCCGCGAACGTGTCCGAGATTTCCATCAGCTCGTCCAGGTCCTGGCTGATGCAGACCACCGCCGTACCCTTGGCCGCCAGATCCAAGAGCGCCTGCCGGATCGCGGCGGCCGCCGATGCATCCACACCCCATGTGGGCTGGTTCACCACCAGCACGTCAGGGTTCTGCAACACCTCGCGCCCGATGACGAATTTTTGCAGGTTGCCGCCCGACAGCGAGCGCGCCGCGTTTTCCGGCCCCGGCGTGCGCACGTCGAATTCCTTGATGATCCGCTCGGCGAATGCCTGCGTTTCGGCCCATTTCAGGAACCCGTTGCTTTCCAGCCCCTCGCGCACCGATCCGGTGAGCAGCGCGTTTTCCGTCAGGCTCATGTTCGGCGCCGCCGCATGGCCCAGCCGCTCCTCGGGTGCCGTCAGCAGGCCCAGCCGCCGCCGCGCCACCGGACCCAGCCGGCCCACCGGCTGGCCATCCTTTTTGACCGCGTCCGCCGCCGTCAGGATCTCGCCCGACAAAACCGCAAGCAACTCGTCCTGCCCGTTGCCCGCAACCCCGCCGATGCCCAGAACCTCGCCCTTGCGCACCGTCATATGGACGTTCTTCAGCGAGGTGCCGAATTCGCTGGGTGAGGGCACCGACAGGCCCGAGATATCAAGCGCGATCTCGCCAAATTCACGGCCCGACCGTTCCGGCGACTTCAGCGCCGTGCCCACCATCATTTCGGCCATGTCGCGGGCCGAGGTCTCGCGCGGGGTGCATTCGCCCACGTTCTTGCCCAGCCGCAGGATGGTCGCGTGGTCGCAAAGCGTGCGGATTTCCTCCAGCTTATGGCTGATATAGAGGATCGAGGTGCCCTCGGACCGCAGTTTTTGCAGCGTCTGGAACAGGATCTCCACCTCCTGCGGCGTCAGCACGCTGGTCGGCTCGTCCATGATCAACAGCTTGGGGTCCTGGAGCAGACAGCGGATGATCTCGACCCGCTGCCGCTCGCCCGCGCTCAGGTCACCCACCGTGCGGAACGGATCAAGCGGCAGGCCATAGGTCTCGCTCACTGCGCGGATGCGCGCGGCCAGATCGCCCATCGCGGGCGGGTTCTCCATCCCCAGCGCGATGTTCTCGGCCACGTTCAACGCGTCGAACAGCGAGAAATGCTGGAACACCATGGCAATCCCGTCGGCGCGCGCCGCGCGCGGCTCGGGCGGGGCATAAGGCGCGCCGCGCAGGGTCATGCTGCCGCTGTCGGGCTTGACCAGCCCATAGATCATCTTGACCAGCGTGGACTTGCCCGCGCCGTTCTCGCCCAGCAGGGCATGCACCTCGCCTTCGCCAATGTCGAAACTGACATTGTCGTTGGCGACAACGCCGGGATAGGCCTTGGTCAGGCCCTTGATGCTCAGAAGTGGTGTGCTCACGCGCTGAGCTCCTTCCTTGTGATGCCGCTTTGCTCCGGACGCAACAGCCGGGCGGCAACGCCGATGGCGATGCATGCGGGATGTTTGCCCAGGGCGGGATCGCCGATGGGACAAGTGATACGGTCGATCTGTTGCGGCGTGTGGCCAAGCGCGGCCAGCCGCGACCGGAATCGTGCCCATTTGGTAGCCGAGCCGATCAGCCCGGCAAAGGTAAAATCATGTCGCAGCAACCGGTTGCAGAGTTCCAAGTCCAGTTCATGGGAATAGGTCAGGATCAGATGTTCGGCCTCTTTCGGCGCATAGGGAACCAGATCGGCGGGCCGCGTCGCGGGGAGACGGGTAACCCCGCCGGGTATCGTTTCGGGAAACCGTTCGGGCGCGGTATCGACCCAGGTGATGGCGAAGTCGGGCAACGGGGACAGCGCATTCACCAGCGCCCGGCCGACATGGCCGGCACCCCAGACCCACAGTTGCCGGGAGGGTTGCAGGACAGGCTCGACCATCCAGTCGTCAATCAGTTGAGGTTCTGGCGGCACCCCCTGTCCGCGCGCCTGCGCGAGCAGGCGCTTGACCGTGAGAGGCGCGCCGGAAACCTGCAAGGTTTCCGGTCCGTTTTCCGTGCCGGAAAACGGCAGCGCGGGCCGCGCGACCACCGTGCCATCGACCGTGTCAATCCGCGCCGCGTCCCAGCTCTCCGTCAACAGCGTCACCGCCCCGCCGCAGCACTGGCCCAGCTCCGGCCCCAGCGCATGCCGGCTCAGCCCAAGCCGCCCGGCGCGCGCCGCCTCTGCCGCCTGAAACTCCAAGGCTCCGCCACCGATCGTGCCCGACTGGCCGTCTTGCCAGACCAGCATCGCCGCACCCACCTCGCGCGGGGACGATCCCCTGATCGCCGCGATCACCACCCGGGTCACTCGCCCATGTGCGGCCACCGCTGCGCGCAACCCCTCCAGATCAAACGCCATCGCCAAGCCTCCGGATGCCTTTCCAGACCTCCTCCGCCGTCGCAGGCGCGTTTAGCGCTGGATAGGCATCGCCACAGGAGGCAACCGCATCGGACAAGGCCAGCCAGGCCGAGATGCCCAGCATAAAAGGCGGCTCGCCCACCGCCTTCGACCGATAGATCGTGTCCTCTCGGTTTTGCCCGTCCCACAGCGCCACGTTGAACACTTCGGGCCGGTCAGAACAGGCCGGGATCTTGTAGGTCGAGGGCGCATGCGTCCTGAGCCGACCCTTGTCGTCCCAGACCAGCTCTTCGGTGGTCAGCCAGCCCGCGCCTTGCACATAGCCGCCCTCGACCTGGCCGATATCCAGATCGGGGTTCAGCGAGGCCCCCGCATCATGCAGGATGTCCGCGCGCAGGATGCGGTATTCGCCGGTCAGCGTGTCCACCGCCACCTCGGTCACCGAGGCGCCATAGGCAAAATAGTAGAACGGCCGCCCACGTCCCTGGATCCGGTCCCATTCGATCTTGGGCGTCTTGTAGAACCCGGTGGCCGACAGGCTGATCCGCCCCTGATAGGCCAGCGCCGCCGCCTCGGCGAAACTGTACCGCGCCTCGCCCACCTCGACCTGCCCATTCCCGAACCGGACCGAGGCGACCTCCGCCTGATGCCGCTCGGCCAGATAGGCCGCCATCCGGTCGCGGATGGTGTCACAGGCGGCCTTCACCGCCATGCCGTTCAGGTCCGACCCCGACGAGGCCGCCGTGGCCGAGGTATTGGGCACCTTGGCGGTATCGGTGGCGGTGATCTTCACCATCTCCAGCGGAATGCCGAACCGGCTTGCCGCCACCTGCGCCACCTTCTGGAACAGGCCCTGGCCCATCTCGGTGCCGCCATGGTTCAGATGCACGGAGCCGTCCTGATAGACATGCACCAGCGCACCCGCCTGGTTCAGATGGGTCAGGGTGAACGAAATGCCGAACTTCACCGGCGAAAAGGCGATGCCCCGCTTGACGATCGGATTGGCCGCGTTCCACGCCGCCACCGCCGCCTTGCGCGCGGCGTAATCCGACGACGCCAGCAGCGCCTCGGTCATCCCGTGCAGTTCGAAATCCTCGACCACCTGCCCATAGGGCGTGGTATTCTCCTTCATTCCGCCGGAAATACCCCGGGGGGAGGCCGAAGGCCGGGGGGCAGGGCCCCCCACCGGTGCCGCATAGTAATTCCGCTGCCGCAACTCGACCGGGTCGATCCCCAGCACATGCGCGGCGTGGTCCATGACCCGCTCGATCCCGACCATCCCCTGCGGCCCGCCAAACCCGCGATAGGCGGTGGCGGATTGGGTATTGGTCTTCAGCCGGTGGCTTTCGATCCGCGCGTTGGGCAGCAGATAGGCATTGTCCGCATGCAGCATCGCCCGGTCCGCGACCGGCAGCGACAGGTCCTGCGCCCAGCCGCAGATCGCGTGATGCAGGAAGGAGACGCCCTGAATCCGGCCCTCGGTGTCGAACCCGGCACGATAGGCGATGCGAAAGGCATGGCGCTTGCCGGTGATCACCATGTCGTCGTCGCGGTCATAGCGCATCTTGCAGGCGCGCCCGCTGGCGCGGGCCGCCACGGCGCAGGCCACCGCCAGCGCGTTGCCCTGGCTTTCCTTGCCGCCAAAGCCGCCGCCCATGCGGCGGGTCTCGACCCGGACGGCGTGCATCGGCACGCCCAAGGCCTCGGCCACCTTGTGCTGGATCTCGGTCGGGTGCTGGGTGGAACTGTGCACCAGCATGTCGCCGCCCTCGCCGGGCAGGGCCAGCGCGGCCTGACCTTCGAGATAGAAATGCTCCTGCCCGCCCAGCTCGAACGTGCCTTCGATCACATGGGCCGCCCCGGCAATCGCCGCCTCGGCATCGCCCTTTTCATAGATGCGCGGCCCGTCCTCGAACCGGCTGTCGGCCGCCAGCGCCTGTTCGATGGTCAGGATCGCGGGTTCCTCGGCATAGTCGATCCGCGCCAGCCGCGCCGCCTTGCGCGCGGCCAGATGGCTGGTGGCCACCACTACGAAAAGCGGCTGGCCCACATAATGAACGGTGCCGTCCGACAACAGCGGCTCGTCATGGGCCGAGGGCGAGACATCGTTGGCAAAGGGCAGGTCGTCGGCCGTCATCACCATCACCACGCCGGGGGCGCTCTTCACCTCATCGAGGTTCATCGCGGTGACCCGCCCCTTAGCGATCGTGCTCAGGCCAAAGGCGAGATGCAGCGTGTCGCGCGGGGTGGGGATGTCATCGACATAGCGGGCGGTACCGGCGACATGCAGCGGTGCCGCGTCATGCGGCAGGGGTTTGGCGACGCTCATGCCCGTACCTCCAGCACATTGGTCAACTGGCCCTGATCCTCGGCGAAATAGCGGCGCAGCATCGCCTTGGCGGTCTCCATCCGGTAGCGGGCCGAGGCGCGCATGTCCGACATCGGGGTGAAATCGGCCTCGAACTCTGGCAGGGCCGCGTTAACAACCTCTTGCGTCCAGGGCTGGCCGATCAGCGCCGCCTCGACCGCGCGGGCGCGTTTCGGGATGCCCGCCATACCGCCAAAGGCGATGCAGGCCGCAGTGACGGTGCCACCCTCGACGGTGATGTTGAAACAGCCGCAAACGGCCGAGATATCCTGATCGAAGCGCTTGCTGAGTTTATAGCATTTCAGCCGGTCGGGCTGGCGCGGGAAACTCACCGCCTCGACAAATTCGCCCGGCGCGCGGTCCTGCTTGCCGTAGTCGATGAAGAATGCCTCGAGCGGCAGGTCGCGGCGCGTGTCGCCCTTGCGCAGATGCAGGGTCGCCCCCAGCGCGATCAGCGCGGGCGGGTTGTCGCCGATGGGCGAGCCATTGGCGATATTGCCGCCAAGGGTGGCGGCATTGCGCACCTGCACGCTGGCATAGCGGCGGATCATCTCGCCATAGGACGGGTGCAGGGGGGCGACAGCGTCGCGCATCCGGTTCATGTCGACCATGGCGCCCAGGCGCACATGGGTATCGGTGATCTCGATTCCTTTCAGATCGGCGCAGCCGGAAAGGAAAATGACCTTGGGCAGGTCGCGCAGCTGCTTGGTGACCCAGAGGCCCACATCCGTCGCCCCGGCGATCAGCGTGGCATCGGGATGGGCTTCGTAGAGGGCCGCGAGTTCATCGGAGGATATTGGGGAAGAGGGGGGCTCTGCCCCACCCGCCATTGCCTCTTGGGCAACTGGCGCATTGGAAGAGGGGGGCTCTGCCCCACGCGCCATTGCCTCTTGGGCAACTGGCGCATTGGAAAAGGGGGGCTCTGCCCCCCGGCCTGCGGCCTCCCCCCGGAGTATTTCCGGCGAAATGAAGGCGCGATCCGTGGCGAGCCAATCAGGCTTGGGCGCCTCCTCGACCGCGCGGGCGGCGCGGATGATCGGGGCATAGCCGGTGCAGCGGCAGAGATTGCCGGCCAGTTGCGTGTCGTGATCGGTGGCGCCCTCGGCATGGCCCGCAACCATCGACATCACGAAGCCCGGGGTGCAGAAACCGCACTGACTGCCGTGATGGGTGACCATGGCCTGTTGCACCGGGTGGCTGCCGCCCAGCCCCTCGACCGTGCGCACCGCCTTGCCATGAAGCTGCGGCAAGAACAGGATGCAGGCGTTCAGCGCGCGGGTGCCATCGGCATCGCTGACGGCCACGGTGCAGGCGCCGCAATCGCCCTCGTTGCAGCCTTCCTTGGTGCCGGTCAATCCGCGTGCCTCGCGCAGCCAATCGAGCAGTGTCGCCGTGGGGTCGACCCCTGCCAGCGTGACTGTCTCTCCATTCAGAAGAAACGAGATGTCCATCCTGTGAAACCGGTCGCGTTACCCTGTTGGCCCATGGCTGCCCACCTTCGATGCGACGTAGAAAGGGGCCGGGCTGTTGTCTGACAGGAAGGTTAGAAACCGGAACCGTTGTCTGGCAAGAAAAACTCAATCTGCAATGCAGCAATTTTCGACAACTTGTCGCAAGAGGGGGCCGCGGCGCTAAAATTTACTCATTTGAATCATCTATTTGCCAAGGTGGCTGGAAAATGACTTTGAAAGACCTTCAGGTTTTGACGAATAATCATCTCTGGCTGTTTGGGAGATTGACGGTAGTTTCCGACCTTGCCGCCGTGTCAGAGCAACGTGGCGCGTCGATGCAGGCCGATGAAAATGGCCAATATCCCGAGCGCCATCGTCAGGGGGTGCCCCGGCGTTTCAACGCGCCCAGGATCGGTGCGCGAACGACCCCGCGGCCCCCTCGCCAGCGCAAGACGGGGGAACACAGCCAGGGCGACAAGGGTGACAAAGACAACCCAGTCATCGAGCCAAGTCATTCGGTTGTCCCCTGCAATCGGGCTTTTTGCCAGTTGCAGAGCATCCGCCGTGGCGCCCCTGAACCGGATCGCCTATCGTCGCGCCCATGAGCAGTGATCCCCGATTCATCCATCTTCGTCTTCACACCGAATACTCGCTCCTCGAAGGCGCGGTTCGGCTCAAGAAATTGCCTGCGCTCTGCGAGAAAATGGGCATGCCGGCAGTGGCGGTGACCGATACCAACAACCTGTTTGCGGCGCTGGAGTTTTCGGTCGCAGCCAGCGGGGCGGGTATTCAGCCGATCATCGGATGCCAGATGGATCTGGCCTATGTCGAAACGATGCCCGGCGAAAAGCCGAAGCCACCGGCGCCGCTGGTCCTGCTGGCACAGACCGAGGCCGGGTATGAGAACTTGATGAAGCTGAACAGCTGCCTCTACGTGGACAAGGGCGGGCAACTGCCGCAGGTCACGCTGGAGGAACTGGAGGCGCTGGGCGCCGGGCTCATCTGTCTCAGCGGCGGGCCGGACGGTCCGGTCGGGCGCCTGTTGCAACAGGGCCAGCGCCCGGCGGCCGAGGCGCTGGTGGATCGGCTTGCGGCGATCTTTCCGGACCGGCTTTATATCGAGTTGCAGCGCCATCCGGGAGAGGATGGCGCGCCCGAGGCAGAGCGCCTGACCGAACGCGGCCATGTGGAAATGGCTTATGCCAAGGGTCTGCCGCTGGTAGCCACCAATGACGTCTATTTCCCCGAGGCCGGTATGTACGAGGCGCATGATGCGCTGATCTGCATCGCCGACGGCGCCTATGTGGACCAGGCCGAGGGCCGCCGCCGCCTGACCGCGCAGCATTACCTGAAATCGCCGCAGGAAATGGCGACCCTGTTCGCCGACCTGCCCGAAGCGATCGAGAACACCGTCGAGATCGCGCGGCGTTGTGCCTTCATGGCCTATCGGCGCGACCCGATCCTGCCGAAATTCGCCGATGACGAGGTTGTGGAACTGCGGCGCCAGGCCAATGAGGGTCTACAGGCGCGACTGGCCGTGATCCCGCATGCGGTCAGCCCCGAGGACTATCAGAAACGGCTCGATTTCGAGTTGGATATCATCGAGGGGATGGGCTTTCCCGGCTACTTCCTGATCGTGGCCGACTTCATCAAATGGGCCAAGGATCATGACATTCCGGTGGGGCCGGGACGGGGTTCCGGCGCGGGCTCGCTGGTGGCCTATGCGCTAACCATCACCGACCTTGATCCGCTGCGCTATTCGCTGCTGTTTGAACGCTTTCTCAACCCTGAACGGGTGTCGATGCCCGACTTCGATATCGACTTCTGCATGGACCGGCGCGAAGAGGTGATCCGCTACGTGCAGGAGAAATACGGCCGCGACAAGGTGGGGCAGATCATCACCTTTGGTGCGCTGCTGTCCAAGGCTGCGGTGCGCGACATCGGGCGGGTGTTGCAGATGCCTTATGGCCAGGTGGACCGCCTGTCCAAGATGATCCCGGTCGAAGGTGTGAAACCCGTCAGTATCGAAAAGGCGCTGAAAGACGAGCCGCGCTTGCGTGAAGAGGCCCGCAACGAGGAGGTTGTCGACCGCCTGCTGACCTATGGCCAGCAGGTCGAGGGGTTGCTCAGAAACGCCTCGACCCATGCCGCCGGCGTGGTGATCGGCGACCGGCCGCTGGACGCGCTGGTGCCGCTCTATCAGGATCCGCGTTCCGACATGCCGGCGACCCAGTTCAACATGAAATGGGTGGAACAGGCCGGGCTGGTCAAGTTCGACTTTCTCGGCCTGAAGACCCTGACCGTGATCCAGAATGCGATGGATCTGATCTTCAAGTCGGGGCGCCCGCTGCATGTGGCCGCCGACGGGCGGCAGCTTTATGAGCCCGCCGAGGGGGCCGAGAACCAGATCAACGCCATCCCGCTGGAGGATGAACCGACATATAAACTCTATTCCGCGGCCAAGACGGTTGCGGTGTTCCAGGTGGAAAGCTCGGGCATGATGGATGCGCTCAAGCGCATGAAGCCCACCTGTATCGAGGATATCGTGGCCCTCGTGGCGCTTTATCGTCCGGGTCCGATGGAGAATATCCCGGTCTATTGCGAGGTGAAGAACGGGCTGCGCGAGATCACTTCGGTGCATCCGCTGATCGACCATATCCTTGAGGAAACGCAGGGTATCATCGTCTATCAGGAACAGGTGATGCAGATCGCGCAGGTCATGGCGGGCTACAGCCTGGGCGGCGCCGACCTGCTGCGCCGGGCCATGGGCAAGAAGATCAAGGAGGCGATGGACGCCGAGCGGCCCAAGTTCGAAAAGGGCGCGGCAGAGAACGGCGTCGATGCCAAGAAGGCCTCCGAGGTGTTCGACCTCCTGGAAAAATTCGCCAACTACGGTTTCAACAAGTCGCACGCGGCGGCCTATGCGGTGGTCAGCTATCAGACAGCCTGGCTCAAGGCCAACCACCCGGTGGAGTTCATGGCGGGTGTCATGAACTGCGATATCCACCTGACCGACAAGCTGGCGGTCTATTTCGAGGAGGTCCGCAAGGGGCTGGGCCTGCCCTATGTGCCGCCCTGCGTGAACCGGTCTCAGGCCACGTTCGACGTGGTGAACGGAGAGTTGGTCTATGCGCTGGGCGCGCTCAAGAACGTGGGCGTCGAGGCGATGCGCCTGGTGGTCGAGGGGCGCGGCAGCAAACCCTTCGTCAATCTCTTCGACGTGGCCCGTCGGGTCGACCTGAAGAAGGTCGGCAAGCGCCCGCTCGAGATGATGGCGCGCGCCGGGGCCTTTGACCAACTCGATCCCAACCGCCGCCGCGTCTTTGACAGTATCGAGTCGCTGATGGCCTATTCCGGCGCGATCTTCGAACAGAAAAGCTCCAACCAGGTCTCGCTCTTTGGCGAGGCAGGTGACGACCTGCCCGAACCGCGTCTGGCGCAGGCCCCCGACTGGCTGCCCGCCGAGCGCCTTTCCGAAGAGTTCAAGGCCATCGGCTTCTACCTCTCGGGTCACCCGCTCGACGACTACATGCTCTCGCTGAAACGCAAGGGCGTGCTGACGCTGGACGAGGTCACCGAACAGGCGCGCTCGGGCCCGGTGCTGGCCAAGATGGCCGGCGTCGTCGCCGGGTGGCAGGAGCGCAAATCCGCCCGTGGCAACCGCTTTGCCTTTGCCCAGATGTCCGACCCGACCGGCGCGTTCGAGGTCACGCTGTTCTCGGACGTGCTGGAGAAAAGCCGCGAGTTCCTCGAAACCGGGTCCCATGTGGTGCTGACCGCCGAGGCGACGATGGAGGCCGATCAGCTCAAGCTCTTGGCGCGTTCGGTCGGCCCCGCCGATGCGGTGGTGGCCGAGGCGGGCGCCACCGGCCTGCGGGTGTTCATGGACAGCGCCGGCGCGGTCGAGACGGTGGCCCACATCCTGGCCGAGGCGGCGCAGGCCGCCCGCAATGCGGCGCGCGGACCGGTGCAGCTCTGCCTGATGGATCCGGGCCTGCCCGGCGAGGTCGAGATGGATCTGGGGCAGGAGTTTCCCCTGAACCCGCAGATCAAGGGCGCGCTCAAATCGCTCGACGGGGTGGTGGACGTCGAAGAGATGTGAGCCGTGTCAGACCGTGGCCCCGACCAGCGCGGTCAGGCCGCTACGGTCCAACAGGTCGCGAAAACCGATGCAGACAAGGCCCGTTTCATGCGGGCCTTGGGCTGCGGTGACCTCCCACCGGCGGCCCACGGTCTGGATCAGCCACAACGCCCCGTCGACATCGCGCAGATACCCTTTGGCGCGGATCACCCCATGGGGGCCGGTGGCCAGCTCGCGGGCCAGTCGCTCGATCGGCTGGCCACCCTCCGGGGCCAAGACCAGACTGTCAAACAGGCGGTCGGAATGGTCAGCGGGCTGGCCCGTGCCGGGGGCGGGCAGCACGCCCAGCAGCGCGCCGGGCGCCACCCGGCCGCGTTCGGCCGGGATGGCAATCGCGCCGGGGGCGGCTTCGGCCAGCCAGGCCATCAACTCGGTTTGAGCCGCAGGCGCCAGCAGGTCTGTCTTGTTCACCACCACGATCTCGGCATCCGAAAGCTGCCGGGTGATGGTGTCGCCGACATAATCGTCCAGTGCGCGCTGGCGCACGGTCTCGCCGTCCACCACCACCACGATCCCGTCGGATCGGATACCTTCGGCCAGCAGCATGGTCGACACGATGGCGCCGGGGATCGCCACGCCCGAGCTCTCTACCAGGATATGGTCGGGACGCGGTTCCATCGCGGCCAGATCGCCAAGTGCGCCGATCAGGTCACTGCCGAAGGAACAGCAGATGCAGCCCCCCGCGATCGAGATCATGCCGTCCTCTTCGGCTTCGATCAGGTCGGCGTCGATGGGCAGGTCGCCGAATTCGTTGACCAGCACCGCCAGTCGCCGCCCAGCCGCATGGCGCAACAGGTGATTGACCAGCGTCGTCTTGCCTGCGCCCAGATAGCCGCCGATGACGGTGACCGGAAGCGGCGCCATCAGAGCGCCGCGGCTGGAAAGACGCGCCCACCCTGAACCGTGCCCCAGACCCCGATATTCTTGAGCGCCATCGGATCGGCCTGGGTCGGGTCGCTGTCGAGCACCGCGAAATCGGCCCGCTTGCCCACCTCGATCGAGCCGACCTCGCCATCCATATGCAGGGTATAGGCCGCGCCCAGGGTGATCGCATAAAGCGCCTCGGCAACGCTGATCCGCTCCTCTTCGCCCTGCACCCGGCCCGAGGCGGTGATCCGGTTGACCGCCGCCCAGGCGGTAAAGAGCGGCCCCAGCGGGGTGACCGGCGCGTCCGAGTGGATGGCCATGGGCACGCCGGTATCCAGCGCGGTGCGGCAGGCATTCATCCGGCAGGCGCGTTCCGGTCCGACGGTCAGCCGGTAATGCTCGTCCCCCCAATAGAAATGGTGGTTGGCAAACAGGTTCACATTCATGCCCAGGCTGCGCATCTTGCGGAACTGCGCCGCGTCGGCCATCTGGCAATGTTGCAGGGTAAAGCGGTGGTCGGGGCTGGGATGCGCCTTGAGCGCGGGTTCCAGCATGTCCAGCGCCATCTGGGTGGCCTGATCGCCATTGGTATGGGTATGCACCTGCACCCCGGCAGCCAGCGCCCTGTGATATAGCTCGGACATCTGCTCGGGCGCGGTGTACCATAGCCCGTTGGGCGCGCCGTTGTAATAGCCGGGCCAGCGCAGCCGGGCGGAAAACCCCTGGATCGAGCCATCGGCCACGGCCTTGATCCGCCCCAGTCGCAACCGCTCGGTCGAGCGCGGCTTGAGTGAAACGCAATAGTCCACGATTTCCTCGGCGCTCATGCCAAAGAACACGCGCAGCGGCACGATACAGGCGGGATAGTCGTCCTCGGCGGTGACCCTGAGCATCATGTCGACGCTGTCATCGGTCAGGCGGGCGGCCAGGTCGGTGCAGGTGGTCACCCCCGCCCGCACGCAAAGCTTGCCATAGTCGCGCAGGCCCCGTTCGTCACAATCGGTAAGCGCCCGGTCGAACCCCACATGCGGCCCCACCGGTGTCATCGCGTCGGGGCCGTAGAGCGGGCCAAGGGGCAGCCCGTCCTCGCCCAGCGGGATGCCGGGATGGTTCACGCCGGGTTTCATCAGCCCTGCCAGTTCCAGCGCGCGGGTGTTGACGTTCATGATATGGCCCGAGGCGTGCAGGATGCCGATGGGCCGGGTGGTCGAAACCTGGTCGAGCTCCTGCCGGGTGACCCGGCGGTTCTCCATATAGATCGGGTCCAGCGCCCAGGCCGCCAGAGGCGCTTCGGGGTCGGTCATCTGGGCCTCTGCCTCGCGCAGCCGGTCCACCACCGCGTCGATGGATTTCAATCCGGACCAGACCCGGCCATCAGGGTCCATGCGGTCGAACCAGCCGACATAGACATTGCGCCAGAGTGTGCCCTCCATCGTGTGGGCATGCCCCTCGACAAAGCCGGGCATCAGCACCTTGCCGGCAAAACGGTCGTCCTGACGATAGTCGCCCCAACTGGCCAGCTCCTCGAGCGTGCCGATGCCCAGGATACGTCCGTCGCGCACTGCCACATGGCTCACCTCGGGGCGAGAGGGGGCCATGGTGATGATTTTGCGGGCGGCATAGATGATCGTCTCGGCCATGGGGCCCTCCCTGTCTGACGCTCTGAGCTTAGGGTGCTTTCTTTCGTTGAAAAAATGGAATTAACTGGGGGCTAAGATCGGATTTTTAGGGGAAGCCTATGTTGAACTTTACCCTGAAACAGTTGCGTTATGTCGAGGCGGCGGACCGGTCGGGGTCGATTGCCAAGGCGGCTGAAGAGCTGAACATCTCGCAAAGTTCGATCACCGCGGCCATCGACGCGCTGGAAAGTGGGCTGGGCTTCGACCTGTTCGTGCGCACCCCGGCGCGCGGCATCCGCGCCACCGCGTCGGGGCGCGACGCGCTGGGCCTGATCCGCCGGTTCATCCACCAGTCGCACCAGTTCGAAGAGGAACTGAGCTCGCTGGGCGGGCTCACGCGCGGCACGGTCCGCATCGCCTGTTATGCCACCGCCGCCCCCTCGTTCCTGCCGCCTGTCCTGCGCGCGATCACCGAGGGGTTTCCCGATCTCTCGATCCAGCTGCTCGAAGGGAACATGGCCCGGATCATGGAATTCCTGGACGAGGGTGAGGCCGATGTCGCCTTTACCTAT
Source organism: Ruegeria sp. BHSC223 (assembly GCF_059613025.1). Taxonomy (NCBI): domain Bacteria; kingdom Pseudomonadati; phylum Pseudomonadota; class Alphaproteobacteria; order Rhodobacterales; family Roseobacteraceae; genus Ruegeria; species Ruegeria sp. BHSC223. The sequence continues at coordinate 115,006 of NZ_JBXWRR010000002.1, read as the reverse complement.
TCCCAGGTGCTGAGCGACCGCTGCCATTTCGAGCCGCTGTTCGAGGCGCCGCCCTATGCGATGGTCTCGGTCGATGATCCGCTGGCGGGTCAGTCCAGCACGACCTTTGCCGAATTGGCGACCCGGCCGATGGTGATGCTCGACCTGCCGCATACGCGCGATTATTTCGTCGGCATGTTCGAGGCGCTGGGCCTGTCGCCCAACATCGCCCATTCCACCCGTTCGTCCGAGATTGTGCGCGCGCTGGTGGCGGGAGGCTTCGGGTTCTCGCTGCTCAACATCCGGCCGGTCGATTATCGCGAAAGCGAGTCGCGCTATCGCATCGTGCCGATCAGCGATGCACCGCTCAGCCCGGTTTTTGGCATCGCGACCATGGACGGCGCACAACAAACCCGGATGGTGCGCGCCTTCGTGCAAAGCTGTACCGAGTTGAGGGATCGCGGAGTGTTCGAGGATCTCGTGGTGCGCTGCCCGCGCCAGCCAACCCCGCCATTCCCCAGAAAAATGTGAGAATGAGGCATAATTAATCCTGTTTTTTGGTCCGAATGGGTCGGCTACGGTCGATTCCATAACAAAAGACCCAACCAGGAGGACTACCCCGTGAAGCATCTGTTCAAGGGCCTGATTGCCGCGACTGCCGTCGCGTCTGTTCTGGTCGGAACCACCGCATCCGCCGAGGAGCCACGTCAGGGCGGCACGCTCAAGACCCAGCTTGGCAGCAACCTGCGCACCCTCAATTCGGCGGTGCAGTCGGGGATCGTCACCGGTTTTCCGGGCGCCCAGCTCTTTGCCTCGCCGCTGCGCTATGACGACAGCTGGACGCCGCAGCCCTATCTGGCCGAAAGCTGGGAGGTTTCGGCCGACGGTCTCAAGGTCACGCTCAATCTGGTCAAGAACGCGGTGTTTCACGACGGCCATCCGATCACCTCGTCCGATATCGCCTTTTCGGTCAAGGTGATCCAGGAGGCGCATCCGTTCAAATCCATGTTCGCACCGGTCACCTCGGTCGACACGCCGGACGACCATACGGCGGTGCTGAACCTGTCCCATCCGCATCCGGGCCTGATGCTGGCCATGTCGGGTCAGCTGATGTCGATCATCCCCGAGCACATCTATGGCGATGGGCAGGACTTCAAGACCCATCCCCGCAATATCGAGGACGTGGTGGGATCGGGTCCCTTCAAGTTGGCCGAATACAAGAACGGCGAGCATGTCATCCTTGAGCGGTTCGACGACTTTTTCATCGAGGGGCGCCCGTATCTGGACAAGATTGTGATGCGGATCATCACCGACAGTTCCGCCCGCGCCATCGCCTATGAAAATGGCGAGCTGGATTTCGGTGCCTTTGAAAGCGAGCCGCTGATCATCAACCGGCTGAAGAAGGTCGATCACCTGACCGTCACGCCCACCGGTTACGGCGCCATCGGCGCGCTGGACTGGCTGGCGATCAACACGACCAAGGGTCCGCTGGCCGACAAGCGGGTGCGCCAGGCCATCGCCTATGCGATCGACAAGAACTTCATCCAGAACGCGCTGATGCAGGGCACGGTGCAGGATTCCAATACCGGTATCCACCCCGACAGCCCGTTCTACAACGCAGACGTCAACACCTATGCGCTGGATCTGGACAAGGCCAACGCCCTGCTGGACGAGGCGGGCTTCCCGATGAAGGGGGACGAGCGGTTCGCGGTCACCATCGACTATGGCTGGCCCTCGGCCAAGCCGCATGTGGAATATGTGCGCGCCGCATTGAAAAAGGTGGGCATCAATGTCGAGGTCCGCGCCAGCGCCGATTTCCCGACCTGGGCCAAGCGCATGGGCACGATGGATTTCGATCTCAGCTGGGACGCCGTGTTCAACTGGGGTGACCCGTCGATCGGGGTGCACCGCACCTATCTCAGCTCGAACATCGCCAAGGGCGTCTGGTCGAACACCCAGGGTTATTCCAACGCCCGGGTGGACGAGTTGCTGGACATGGCCGGCAAGGAGAACGACCCCGAGAAGCGCAAGGCGCTTTATGCCGAGTTCCAGAGCATCGTGAATGACGAGGTGCCGATCTACTTCATCCAGACGCTGCCTTATCACACGGTCTATTCCAACAAGGTGATGAACGCGCCGGTGAACGGCATCTGGTCCACGTCGTCGCCGCTCGATCAGGTCTGGCTGAAAGAGTAACGCGACCGCGACACCGACCCCGGCGGCACTGGTCCGCCGGGGCAATTCCGAATGGCGGGGTCCTCTGGTGAACTTTCTGCGCGTCACCCTGATACGTATCCTCTACGCGGCGATCCTGCTGATCGCGGTTCTGGTGCTGAACTTTTCGCTGATGCACGCGGCGCCGGGGGATGTGGCCGATACCATCGCCCAGGCGGCAGGCGGCATCGACGCCGAGGCATTGGAGCAGATCCGGCGCGAATACGGGCTGGATCAGCCGTTCCTGGTGCAGCTTGGCCGCTATATCGGCAATGTGCTGCAATTCGATCTGGGTTATTCCTATTTCTACAGCGACAAGGTCACCAACCTGATCCTCAGCCGCCTGCCGGCGACACTGCTTCTGGTGATCTCGGCGCAGCTGCTGGCGCTGGTGTTGGGGGTAGTGCTGGGCGTGTTCTCGGCCCGCAAGCCCAATGGCATCCTCAGCCATTTCGTGACCTTCCTGGCGCTGTTCGGCTATTCGGCACCGGTGTTCTGGACCGGGTTGCTGATGCTGGTGGTGTTCTCGTTGATGCTGCCGCTGTTCCCGGTGGCCGGCATGCGCGATGTCACCATCGAAGGCGGCTTTTTCGTACAGGCGCTGGATATCGCCCATCACCTGGTCTTGCCGATGCTGACGCTGGCCTCGATCTTTCTGGCGCTCTATTCGCGCCTGTCGCGTGCCGCGATGATGGAGGTTCTGGGCTCGGACTATGTGCGCACCGCCAAGGCCAAGGGGCTGAGCCCGCGTCAGGTGGTCTATAAACACGCGTTGAAAAACGCGCTGTCGCCGGTGATCACGCTGGCGGGGCTGCAACTTTCGGCCGTCGTGTCGGGTGCCGTTCTGGTGGAAACCGTGTTTTCCTGGCCGGGTTTGGGCACGCTGGCCTTTCAGTCGATCCTGGCCCGCGACACGCCGCTGATCCTGGGCATCCTGTTCTTTTCGGCGCTGGTGGTGATCGTGGGCAACCTGCTGACCGATCTGGCCCTGCGCCTGGTCGATCCGCGCGTGGGGGGCAAGAGATGAGCGAACCCGTGACCCTGCCTGAAGAGGCCCCGGAACAGGCCCGCCATCCCTTTACCGAGGCCTGGGAGATGTTCCGCCGCAACCATGCCGCGCTGGTGGCGCTGGTGCTGCTGGTGCTGATCTGCGTGCTGGCGGTGATCGGTCCGGCGCTGTATGGCCGCGATCCCTATGACATGGTCTGGGCCCCCTTCACCCGGCCCGGCGAGAACTGGGATTTCATCCTGGGCACCGATTACCTGGGCCGGGACCTGCTGGCGATGATCATCAGCGGCGCGCGGGTGTCGATCATCATTGGCCTGTCCGCCGCCTTTGTCTCGATCTTCATCGGCGTCACGGTGGGGGCGCTGGCCGGGTTCTATCGCGGCTGGGTCGAAGAGGCGCTGATGCGCTTTACCGAGTTCTTTCAGGTGCTGCCGACGCTGTTGTTCTCGATGGTGATCGTGGCGCTGTTCGGGGCCTCGCTGCCGATGATCACCTTTGCCATCGGCGTGGTCAGCTGGACCGCCGTGGCGCGCATCACCCGGGCCGAGTTCCTGCGCATCCGCGAGCTGGAATATGTCACCGCCAGCCGCGCCTCGGGTGCAAAAAACGCCAAGCTGATGTTCCGGGTGATCCTGCCCAACGCGCTGCCGCCGATCATCGTGCAATCGGCGCTGATGGTGGGATCTGCCATCCTGTTCGAGGCGGGGCTGTCCTTCCTTGGCCTCACCGATCCCAACGTGGTCAGCTGGGGTCAGATCATCGGTTCGAACCGGACCTATTTCCTGGATGCCAGCTTTACCGTGACCATTCCGGGCGTGGCGATCTTTGTCACCGTTCTGTGCATCTCGCTGGTGGGCGATGGGCTCAACGATGCGCTCAACCCGAAACTGAGGGCGCGCTGATGACCGAAGCACTGCTCAAGGTCGAAAACCTGCGGATCGAGCTGACCACCCGCGCGGGCGTGGCGCCGGTGATCGACAACCTGTCCTTTGAGTTGGGGCATGGCGAGAATATCAGCTTTGTCGGCGAAAGCGGCTGCGGCAAGTCGATGACAGCGCTGGCGATCATGGGGCTCTTGCCCGAGGGGGTGGGCCGCGTCGCCTCGGGCCGCATCCTGTTCGAGGGCGAGGACCTGACCGCGGCCAGCGACAGCCGGTTGCGCGACATTCGCGGCAACGAGATCTCGATGATCTTTCAGGAGCCGATGACTTCACTCAACCCGGTCTATACGGTGGGCGAGCAGATCGCCGAGGTGCTGCGCGCCCATCAGGGCCTGTCGGCCCGCGCCGCCCGTGACATGGCAGCCGACCTGCTGGACGCGGTGCGCATACCCAACGCGCGGGCGCGGGCGGGCGACTACCCGTTCCAGATGTCGGGCGGACAGCGCCAGCGGGTGATGATCGCCATGGCGCTGGCCTGCCGTCCCAAGATCCTGATCGCGGACGAGCCGACCACCGCGCTGGACGTGACGGTGCAGGCGCAGATCTTTGACCTGCTGCGCGATCTGCGGCGCGACACCGGCACCTCGATCATCCTGATCACCCATGACATGGGGGCGGTGGCGGAAATGGCCGAACGGATGATCGTCATGTATGCCGGGCGAAATGCCGAGATCGGGCCGGTGGACCAGATCATCGAGCATCCGCGCCACCCCTATACCAAGGGGCTGATCTCGTGTGTGCCCCATATCATGGCGACCCTGACCGAGGACCGCCCCGACCTGACCGAGGTGCCCGGTATCGTGCCTGGCCTGCGCGAATTCGGGCAGGATCGTTGCCTCTTTGCCTCGCGCTGCGCCTATCGGACCGAGCAATGCCTGCGCCAGCGCCCCCCGGCAATGGCGTTTGACAACGGACAGCTGGCCGATTGCTGGCATGCGGAGACGCTGTAAATGACCGACCGGCCCCTTCTCGACGTCGAAAACCTGACCGTTCGTTTCGCGGTGCGCCGTGGCGGCGTCTTTGGCCGCAAACAGTTCCTGGACGCGGTCGACGGCGTCAGCTTTGCGCTGGCGCGGGGCGAGACGCTGGCCATCGTGGGCGAGAGCGGCTCGGGCAAGACCACCACTGCGCTGGCGGTGGCGCGGCTGGTGGCGGCTCATTCCGGCCGGGTCGAGCTGGACGGTGCCGATATCCTGGGGCTTGAGGGCGAGGCCCTGCGCCAGGTCCGCCGCAAGGTGCAGTTCATCTTTCAGGACCCCTATTCCAGCCTCAACCCGCGCCAGCGGGCCGAGGACGTGGTGCGCGAACCACTGCTAAGCCTCACCGACATGCCGCGCGATGAACAGCAAAAGGTGATAGACGAGCTGTTCGTTCAGGTCGGTCTGCGGCCCGAGCAGAAACGGCTGTTCCCGCATCAGTTTTCGGGTGGACAGCGGCAACGCATCGGCATCGCCCGGGCGCTGGCGACCCGGCCCGAACTGATCATCTGCGACGAGCCGGTTTCGGCGCTGGACGTGGCGGTTCAGGCGCAGATTCTCAATCTGCTCCGGCGGCTGCAAAAGGAATTCGGGCTGACCTATCTCTTCATCAGCCACGATCTGGGCGTGGTCCAGCACATGTGCGATTCCATCGCGGTGATGTATATGGGCCGGATCGTCGAACATGGCCCCCGGCTGAGCCTGTTCAACAACCCGCTGCATCCCTATACGGCGGCGCTGCTCTCTGCGGTGCCCTCGGTCGACAAGGCGCGGCGGGCGGCGACGCGGCGCATCCTGATCCCGGGCGACCCGCCCGACCCTGTGAACCTGCCGCCCGGGTGCCGGTTCGCCAATCGCTGCCCGGTGGCGCAACCGCAATGTCGCGAGGCCGAGCCAGAGTTGCGCACGGTTGCCGGCGGTCAGCGCGTTGCCTGCCATCTGGTGAAAGAGGACGGAACCGCCCCGCTGTGACCCGACGCGAGGCTCAGTAATGCGGCGGGCGCTCGTCGCCCAGGATCACGCCGCCGCTGCCCTCTTGCGCGCGGTCGGCCTCGCGCTGCCATAGCATCGCGACCCGCCGGGTCAGCCGGTCGATCTCGTCCTGCTGGCGCGCGACCACGTCGCTCAATTCATCCACGGTGCGGGTCAGATGCGCGATCCGTTCTTCGAGATGCGTCATGTCACGGTCCTTTCACAGTGGTGTGCCCCCTCCCATACAGGCGCAACGTCACGCTTGCCAGCCCCGCCATGACAGCCCGACAGTTGCGGCAGGGAGAACAGACATGAGCGTGATCATCGACAACGCCCCGGGCGTCACCACCATCACCATCAACCGGCCCGAGGCGCGCAACGCGGTCGATCCCGACACGGCGCGCGCGCTGTATCAGGCGTTTCTGGATTTCGAGGGTGATCCCGACCAGCGCGTCGCCATCCTGACCGGGGCGGGCGGCGCCTTTTGCGCAGGCTTCGACCTGAAAACGGCCGGTTCCGGCGCGGCGGATGCCTGGATCACCTCGCTCGACCTGCCCCCGGGTTGGAACGACCCCGTGGGCGATCCGCGCCCCGGCCCGATGGGCCCCTCACGCCTGATGCTGTCGAAACCGGTGATTGCCGCGATCGAGGGACCGGCGGTGGCGGGTGGCATGGAACTGGCCGCCTGGTGCGATCTGCGGGTCATGGCCCAGGGCGCGGTGACGGGCGTGTTCTGCCGCCGCTGGGGCGTGCCGCTGATCGACGGCGGCACCGTGCGCCTGCCGCGCCTGCTGGGCCAGGGGCGGGCCAGCGACCTGATCCTGACCGGGCGCGCGGTCGAGGCCGACGAGGCGCTGGCCCTGGGCTTTGCCAACCGCGTCTGCCCCGAGGGGGAGGCGCTGGCCATGGCGCGGGAACTGGCCCGCGCACTGACCCGGTTTCCGCAGGCCTGCATGCTGGCCGATCACCTGTCCGCGCGCATGGAACCCGCGGAGCTGGCCGCCGCGCTGCGCCGCGAATGGCGCTCGACCGCCACCTTTGCCGCCGAAGGTCGGGTCGGGGCCGCCCGCTTTGCCGCGGGCAAGGGGCGCGGTGGCGATTTCGCCGATATCTGAACCCGCTCTGCGGCGGTGCTGCGCCTTGCCCCGGGGCGGGCCATGGGCTAGACCGCGCGCGGAACAACGACCGCCCGAGGACGCCCGTCATGGCCAAGCCCAAGAAAACGCCCCGCCCCAAGGCCGAGACGCCTAAGGGCTTTCGCGACTATTTCGGCGCCGAGGTGACCCAGCGCACCGAGATGCTGCGCACCATCGCGGGGGTCTATCATCGCTACGGCTTCGAGGCGCTGGAATCGAGCGCGGTCGAGACGGTCGAGGCGCTGGGCAAGTTCCTGCCCGATGTCGACCGCCCCAACGAGGGCGTCTTTGCCTGGCAGGAATCCGAGGATGACGGCGCGGGCGACTGGATGGCGCTGCGCTATGACCTGACCGCACCGCTGGCGCGCGTCTATGCCCAGCACCGCAACGACCTGCCGACGCCTTACCGCCGCTATGCGATGGGGCCGGTCTGGCGCAACGAGAAGCCCGGCCCGGGCCGATATCGTCAGTTTTATCAATGCGATGCGGATACGGTGGGCAGCGCCTCCATGGCCGCCGATGCGGAAATCTGCGCCATGCTCAGCGACACGCTGGAAACCGTCGGCATCCCGCGCGGCGACTATGTGGTGCGGGTGAACAACCGCAAGGTTCTGAACGGGGTGCTCGAAACCATGGGCCTGGCCGACGAGGGCCAGCGCGACGCGGTGCTGCGCACCATCGACAAGTTCGACAAGGTCGGCGCCGACGGCGTGCGCGAGTTGTTGGGCAAAGGACGGCTCGACGCCTCGGGCGCCTTCATCGACGGTGTCGGTCTGAGCGACGATCAGGCCGAGTTGGCATTGAACTTCGTTTTGGCGAAGGAGCATGTCATTGACCGGATCGAAAAGGAGATGGACGGCTTCTCCGATGTGTCTTCCGAAGAGTATCAACGTCTTCTCAGAGTATGGTCTGTCGAACGTGGTCCCGACAAGTCGCGTGGATTGAAGCATAGTTTAGAGTCTTACGGCGTTTTGCTGAATAGACTTCTAGGTTACCTCAATGAACTGGTCGGCAACTCTGAGATTGGACGCGCAGGTGTGCAGGAGCTTAGAGAAATTGCGAATCTTCTTGCTGCCCTAGGCTACGGCCCTGACCGCATCGTCATCGACCCCTCCGTCGTGCGCGGCCTCGGCTATTACACCGGCCCCGTCTTCGAAGCCGAGTTAACCTTTGAAATCTTTGATGAAAAAGGCCGTAAGCGGCAGTTCGGCTCGGTTGCGGGTGGCGGGCGCTATGACGATCTCGTCGCCCGGTTTACCGGGCAAAGCGTTCCGTCGGTGGGCGTCTCCATCGGCGTTGACCGCCTGCTGGCGGCCCTGCGCGAAAAGGGCCGCATCCAGGCTGTGGAACATGGCCCCGTCGTGGTGACGGTGATGGATCGTGACCGTATGGCCGACTATCAGGCGATGGTGGCCGAGCTGCGCAATGCGGGCATCCGGGCCGAGGTTTACCTCGGCAATCCCAAGAACTTCGGCAACCAGCTCAAATATGCCGACAAGCGCAACTCGCCCATTGCGGTGATCGAAGGCGGCGATGAAAAGGCCAATGGCGTGGTGCAGATCAAGGACCTGATCCTGGGCGCGCAGATCGCTGCCAATGCCACGCTGGAAGAATGGAAGGAGCGCCCCAGCCAATACGAGGTCGCCCGTTCCGATCTGGTGGCCAAGGTGCGCGAGATTCTGGCGGAGCAGGTGGGATGATCACCCGCGCCCGTATTCTGGAGCAGGCCGCGCAGCTGCGCGCGCGGTTCGAGGCGGCAGGCGCGCAGGCGGTGGAAACGCCGATCCTGCAACCGGCCGAAACCCTGCTCGACCTTTATGGCGAGGATATCCGTGCGCGGGCCTATATCACCTCGGACGCGCTGAGGGGCGAGCAGATGCTGCGCCCCGACTTCACCGTGCCGGTGGTGCAGAAGCACATGGAACACGGCGCCGAACCGGCCCGTTACACCTATGCGGGCGAGGTGTTCCGGCGGCAAGAGCATGACCCCGACCGCGCCAATGAATATATCCAGGTGGGGTATGAGGTATTCGACCGCACCAACCCCGCCGCCGCCGATGCCGAGGTGTTCGCCCTGATCTCCCAGGCGCTCGACGGTCTGGCATTGCGCGCGGCCACCGGCGATATCGGCATCCTGATGGCCGCCGTGGCCGGGCTGAGAACCACTGAACCGCGCAAGGCGGCGCTGATGCGCCATATCTGGCGCCCGCGCCGGTTTCGGGCGCTGCTCGACCGCTATGCAGGCCGGACACCGGTGCCACCCGCGCGCGCGGCACTGCTGGCCGCCGATGACCCGCTGGCCGGGGGCGCGCCAGAGATCGGCAAGCGTGACCGCGCCGATGTCGAGGCGCGGATCGCGGTCCTGCGCGCAGATGCCGCCGCCGCACCCATTTCGGACAATGAAATGGCCGGGCTCGACGCGCTGTTGTCAGTGCGCGAGACCATGCCCTTTGCGCTGGAACACCTGCGCGATATCGCGGTGGACCTGCCGCAGATCACCCCCGCGCTCGACCGGCTGGAGGCGCGCATCGCCGCCCTGCGGGCGCGCGGGGTCGATGTGGACCGGCTCGATTTCGAAGCCTCCTATGGGCGCACCTCGATGGAATACTATGACGGTTTCGTCTTTGGTTTCTATGCCGAGCGGCGGCCCGACCTGCCGCCTATCGCCACCGGCGGGCGCTATGACGCGCTGACCCGGCGGCTGGGCAACGGGGCCGAAATTCCGGCAGTGGGTGGCGTGCTGCGCCCCGGCCTGATGCTCTTGCTGACGGAGGCCCGGACATGAGCCTGAAGCTTGGGGTGCCGTCCAAGGGGCGGCTGATGGAAAAGACCTTTGCCTGGTTCGACAAGCGCGGCATCACGCTCAGCCGGACCGGGTCGGACCGCGAATATGCGGGCCGCGTCGATGGCATCGAAGGCGTGTCGCTGGTGCTGCTCTCGGCGGGGGAAATCCCGCGCGAACTGGCGGCGGGGCGTATTCATCTGGGCGTTACCGGCACCGATCTGGTGCATGAGAAACTGCCGCTCTGGGATCAGCAACTGGAAGAGGTGGCCCAGCTTGGCTTTGGCCAGGCCGATCTGATCATCGCTGTACCCGCCTGCTGGGCGGATGTGGATACGCTGGACGATCTGGATGCGGCGGCGGCAGGGTTTCGGGCCCGGCACGGTCACCGCCTGCGCATCGCCACCAAGTATCATCGGCTGGTACGCGAATTCCTGACCGCTGCGGGCGTGGCCGATTACACTCTGGTCGACAGCCAAGGCGCGACCGAGGGCACCGTCAAGAACGAGACCGCCGAGGCGATTGCCGACATCACCTCGACCGGCGAGACCCTGCGCGCCAACCACCTGAAGATCCTGAGCGACGGGTTGATCCTGCGCAGCCAGGCAACGCTCTGGCGCAGCCGCACCGCGCCTCTGGAGGCCGCGGACAAGCAGGTGCTTGAGCTGTTGCTGGACCGTTTGGCGAAATAGGGGAAGGGGGCGCTGCCCCCGCCTACAAAATTCGTCGAATTTTGTAGGCGCCCCCGGAGTATTTCGGGCGAAATGAAGGGGCGGGATCTCAGTGAAAATCGCGGCTGGGGAACAGGCGTTTGGCCTGCTCCCTGGGGTGCATGGCCCGGGGTTGCGGGCGCGGGCGGGGGGCGCTGTCGGTCTGCGGTGTGGTCTGGCCAACTGCACTGTCCATAGGATGGCCCAGATCGGCGAGTCGGGGAGAGAGATCCTCGATCCGCTGGGCGATCAGGTGCACCACGATCCCCTCGCGTTGCAGGTACCCCGTCACGCGCAACAGCCGCCCGCCCATCACGATGCGGCGGAACTGTTCATAGATCTTGGGCCAGACCACCACGTTGCTGACCCCGGTTTCATCCTCGAGCGTCAGAAAGATCACCCCCGAGGCGGTGCCCGGGCGCTGGCGGGTGATGACAAGGCCGCAGACGCTGACCCGGTGGGCGGTCACGGTGGCCAGCTTGTCATGCGGGGTCAGGCCGGGGATCGCGGGGCGCAGCAGCTCCATCGGGTGGGCGCGCAGCGTCAGGCGCATCGACACGTAATCCTCGACCACCTCCTCGCCCAGATGCATGGCGGGCAGGGTCACCTGCGGTTCGTGGATGATCTCGCCGTCGAGCGGATCGTTGAACAGGGGCAGCGGCGCCTGCCCCCGGATCGCCCGCACCTGCCAGAGCGCGTCGCGCCGCCCGATCCCCATATCGGCAAAGGCATCCGCCTCGGCCAGCCGTTCCAGCACCGCCGGTGTCACCCCGGCGCGCAGCCACAGCGCCTGGGGATCGGGATAGCCGTTGCCACGGGCCGCCACGATCCAGCCGGCATCCTCTTCGCGGAACCCCTTGATCTGGCGAAAGCCCAGCCGCAGGGCCAGCGCCCCGTCGGCGCGGCGTTCCAGCCGGTTGTCCCAGTCGCTGGCATTGACGCAGATCGGGCGCACTTCGACCTGATGGTCGCGGGCATCGCGCACGATCTGGGCCGGGGCATAAAACCCCATCGGCTGCGCGTTCAGCAGCGCGCAGGCAAAGACCGCCGGGTGGTGGCATTTCAGCCAGGCCGAGACATAGGCCAGCATGGCAAAGGCCGCCGCGTGGCTTTCGGGAAAGCCGTAATCGGCAAAACCCTCGATCTGGCCGAAACAGCGTTCGGCTACCTCCTGGCTATAACCCTTGCGCCGCATACCGGCGATGAACTTGTCCCGATGCGCGCCGATCGTGCCCATGCGGCGGAACGAGGCAAGCGAGCGGCGCAGGTGGTCGGCCTCTTCCGCCGTATAGCCCGCGCCCACCACGGCGATTTGCAGCGCCTGTTCCTGAAACAACGGCACGCCAAGGGTGCGCGCGGTCACCGCCGCCAGTTCCGGGCCAAAGGGGTCGGCCTTTTCCAGCCCCTGGCGGCGCCGGATATAGGGTTGCACCATGCCGCCCTGGATCGGGCCGGGGCGGACGATGGCGACCTCGATCACCAGATCGTAAAAGGTGCGCGGCCGCATCCGGGGCAGGAAATTCATCTGCGCCCGGCTTTCCACCTGAAACACGCCCACCGCATCGGCGGCGCAGAGCATGTCATAGGTGGCCGCGTCCTCTTGCGGCACGGTGTCGATGGTCAGGTGCCGCTGCTCGTGCTGGCGCATCAGGTCAAAGGCCTTGCGGATACAGGTCAGCATGCCCAGGCCCAGCACATCGACCTTGAGGATGCCCAGCGTGTCGATATCGTCCTTGTCCCATTCGATGAGGGTTCGGTCCTCCATCGCGGCATTCTCGATCGGGGCGAGTTCGTCCAGCCGCCCGCGGGTGATGACAAAGCCGCCCACATGCTGTGACAGGTGGCGGGGAAAGCCGATGATCTCGCCGATCAGGCGGATGGTCAGCGCCAGCCGCCGGTCCTCGGGGTCAAGGCCCAGCTCGCGTATCCGCGCAGGATCGGCGCCGCCATTGGACTGGCCCCAGATCTGGCCCGAGAGGCTGGCGGTCACGTCCTGGCTGAGGCCCATGACCTTGCCCACCTCGCGAATGGCCGCGCGCGAGCGGAAATGGATCACCGTGGCGCACAGGCCGGCGCGATGGCGGCCGTATCGCTGGTAAATCCACTGGATCACCTCTTCGCGCCGTTCATGTTCGAAATCGACGTCAATATCCGGCGGCTCGCCCCGGTATTTCGAGATGAAGCGCTCGAACACCATTGCGATCTGGTCGGGCGAGACATCGGTGATGCCCAGCAAATAGCACAGGATCGAGTTGGCCGCCGAGCCGCGCCCCTGGCACAGGATGCCCTGCGAGCGGGCGAATTGCACAATGTCGTGCACCGTCAGGAAATAGGCGGGAAAGCCCAGTTCGGCGACCAGCTTGAGCTCCTTGGCCACCAGTTCATGCACGCGCTGCGGCGCGCCGCCGGGATAGCGGCGCACGATCCCCTCGGCGGTCAGCCGCTCCAGCCGGGCCTGCGGGGTTTCGCCCTCGGCGACCTCGTCGGGATATTCATAGCTCAGCTCGCTCAGGCAGAAACTGCACCGGGCGGCGATGTCCAGCGTGCGGCGCAGGGCGGCGGGGTGGTCGCGGAACAGCCGGGCCATGTCGGCATGGCCCTTGAGGCGGCGTTCGGCATTGGGCAGGGCGCGGGTGCCGATCTGGTCGATGGTGATATGCTCGCGCATGCAGGTCAGCACATCGGCCAGCTGGCGGCGATTGGCGCGATGCATCAGCACATCGCCCACCGCCACCATCGGGGCCGAGCTGCGCAGGGCCAGCCGGGCGCAGGCGGCCAGCCAGGCCTGATCGGACCCGTCATAGCGCGGTGCCGCGCCCAGAAACACATGGCCGGGAAAGCGGCGCTGCACTTGCTGAAGATGGGGCAGGGCGCCGTCGAGCCGCCCCTGCGGCAGTGCGATCAGGATCATGCCGGTGCAGCCCGCCAGCAGGTCGGCCAGATCGAGGTGACAGTCGCCCTTTTCCGCCCGCCGCTTGCCCAGCGTCAGCAGCCGGGTCAGCCGCTGATAGGCGGCGCGGTCGCGGGGCAGGGCGATCCAGTGCAGCGGGCTGTCGCGCAGCACCAGGCGACAGCCGGTGATCAGCCGGGGCAGGCGCGGCACCTCGGGCCGGGCGATCGGCTGCGGATGCCCGACCTCCTGACGCGAGCAGGAATCGATCCGGTGCTGCGAGCGGATGCGGATGGCCTCGTCCGCCTCGCGCCGCAACTCCTTTAGCGCGGCATAGGCCCGCACCACCCCGGCCAGCGAGTTGCGGTCGGTGATGGCGATGGCATGCAGGCCCAGCTCGGCGGCGCGGGTCACCATCTCCTCGGGGTGCGAGGCGCCGGTGAGAAAGGTGAAATTGGTGGTGACGCAAAGCTCGGCATAGGTCATGCGAATTCCCCCTGCACGAACCAGGCCGGGTTTTGCGGCGTGTGGAACAGCCACAGCCGCCGCCCCTGCCGGGTCTCGACATGCCAGTAATCGCGGACCCCGCTGCGCCAGTTCTCGTCGGGCAGCCACCATTCGGGGGCGATCCGTTCCGGCCCGGTGGCGCGCGCCGTGCTCAGCGACATGCGCCGCCAGCGGAACCGCTCGGGCGGGCGCGGGCCGGTGGCGGCGAGGGGTTCGGGCGGGAACAGCAGGATCGGGCGCGGGCGGGGCGATGCCCAGCTCCCCTCTGGTTCCGACCAGGCCGCGGCGGCGATGGTAAAGCCGCGTTCGGGGATATGGCTGTCGACGGGCAGAAACCGCTGGATGTTCTCCAGCCCGATCCGGGTGCCGATCCGGCTGATCAGGTCGTCCAGCCGGTCGGCCCGGCCCGAGGAGACATGGCTGAGCTGGCGCACCGGCAGCGGCTCGACCCGGGTTGCCTCCAGCCGCATCTGGTCGATGCCATAGCCCGCGTCGACCTCGCGCACGCCGCGTTCGAACAGCGGCAGGATACGGGCGGCATCGCGCAGCGGGCGGGCCAGGCGCAGTTCGACCGTCTGCGCCTCCTGATCGACCCGGCGCAGGGTCAGGCACAGGCTGCGCGCGCCCGCCTCCTGCGTCTTGAGCCGGGCGCAGAGCTGGTCGAGCAGGCGCCCGGTGCCCGCCATCACGTCATCGAACAGGCCGATCGGATCGGGCAGGGTCAGGCGGACCCCGTAATGGGGCGGCTCGGCCAGGGGCGAGATCTGTTCGGGTTGACGCCCCATCGCCTGATCCAGCCGCAGCAGCGGTTCGGGGCCGAACCGGCGGGTCAGCGGCGCGCGGGCGGTGCGCTCCAGCTCGCCGATCCTGCGCAGGCCCAGGCGGGTCAGGCCGGTGACGGTGTCCTCGCCCAGGCGCAGGGCGGCGACGGGCAGGTGTTCCAGCGCCGCCAGCGGCTGGCCGGGGTCGGCGCAGCCCTCGCCGTGATGGGCCAGCGCCCAGGCCGCGCCACGCGTATCGGCCAGCCCGATTCGGGCGGCCAGCCCCGCGCGCGCAAGGCGCTGGCGCATGTCGGAAAGCAGCATCGCCTCGCCGCCGAACAGATGCGCCGCCCCGGTGATGTCCAGCACCAGCCCGTCGCGCCCCTCAAGCCCGACCCAGGGGCAATAGCGCGTGGCCCAGCGGCGCAGCATCCGCAGGAAGCGCGCATCGCCCGCCGGATCCGCGGGCCGGGTTTGCAGATCGGGGCAAAAGGCGCGGGCATCCGCATAGGCCATGCCGCGATGCAGCCCGGCCCGCTCCGCCCCGGTATCGAGGCAATAGAGCCGGTCCGCATTGGCCTGTTTCAATGTCAGGGCAAAGGGGCCGTCAACCGGGCGCACCCGCAGCGCCCGGTCGCTGGCCAACCGGGGAAACCAGATCGAGACGACGCGACGCCCTATTCCATCGAACATGCCAGGCCCCTAATGTTCCTGATTTGTTCTTAATAATTTCCCACCGCATCAGAGTCGAGTCCGATGGGTCGAAAACCGGGGCGCAATGCCAGCGGGTTTCGGCCGCGTTGCTGCCCATGCCCTCGGGGATCAGGCACAATCCGGTCGTCTTGCCATCCTTGGCCGCCAGTTGCAGGCGCCGCCCGGCGGTCAGGCTCAGTGGCGCCGTCAGTTCGATCACCACAAGGGGCAGGGCGCCGTCGCGCAGGCTTTCCTCGGCCACGGCCAGGGTGTCGGCCTGGTCCCTGGTCTGGGCCAGCAGCAGCCGCGCGGGGTCGAAATAATCGGCCAGCCCCAGCGGGTTGATCAGCTCGGGCCGCCAGCTCTCGCGCAGCCACAGAAGGCCGCTCACCTGGGCGGCGGTGACGGCGGCCATGGCCACGGCCAAGGGCCCGCAGGCTTCGTGCACCCGACCGGGGCGCAGGGGAAAGGAGGCGTTCAGGGACGGCATGGATCAAAAATAACCACAGGCGGTGCCGGGTTCAAATAGTCTCGGCCCGGCGCCGGGGCCGAAAATGGCAAAACCGGCGCGCGGTACGCGCCGGTTTCACGGGCAGACGACCCAACGGGAGAGGTGCCGGCCGCGGCCCCCGGTCCTAGCCGAAGACGCGGGTCAGCGCCTGATCGACCGCATCGGTGATGGCGTCGATATCCTCGGCGGTGGCAATCAGCGCGGGCGAGAAGCACAGCGTGTTGTTGCGCCCCGGGATCGAGCGGTTGGTCACCCCGATGATCACACCCTGCGCCATGCAGTCGGCGACCACGGCCTGTGCCTGTTTCTCGGTCACCGGTTCCTTGGTCTCGCGATTGGCCACCAGCTCGGCGCCCAGGAACAGGCCCTTGCCGCGCACATCGCCGATCACGGCGTGCTTTTCCATCAGCGCGTGCAGGTTGCCCAGCATCCGCTCGCCCATGGCGGTGCAATTGCCCAGCAGGTCCTCATCCTCGATGATGCGCATGTTTTCCAGCGCCGCGGCGGGGCCGGCGGTGCAGCCGCCAAAGGTCGAGATATCGCGGAAATAGTTCAGCGGATCGTCGCTGTTATCCTTGAACATCTCGAACACTTCTTCGGTGGTCACCATGCAGGCGATGGCCGCATAGCCCGAGGCGACGCCCTTGGCCATGGTCACGAAGTCGGGCTTGATGCCGTATTGCTGATAGCCGAACCAGGTGCCGGTGCGGCCGATGCCACAGACGACCTCGTCGATATGCAAGAGCACGTCGTATTGCTTGCAGATCTCCTGCACCCGCTCCCAATAGCCTTCGGGCGGGGTGATGACGCCGCCACCGGCGGTCACCGGCTCAAGGCACAGCGCGCCTACGGTCTCGGGGCCCTCGCGCAGGATCACCTCTTCGATCAGGTCGGCAGCGGCGCGACCGAACTCGGCGCCCGACAGATGACCCAGCCCCAGCTCTTCCTTGCGGTATTCCATGCAATGGGGAACCTTGACGAAATCCGGCGCAAAGGGGCCGTATTGCGCGTTGCGCTCGTCCTGGCCACCCGCCGACATCGCCGCCAGCGTCGAGCCGTGATAGTCGCGGTCGCGGTAGAGGATCTTGGTCTTCTTGCCGCCGTATTTCTTGTGCGCGATCTGGCGCACCATCTTGAACGCCTTCTCGTTCGCCTCGGAGCCCGAGTTGGTGTAATAGACCCGGCTCATCCCCGGCATCTTGGAAATCAGCTTCTCCGCATACAGCGCGCCGGGAATCGAGCCCGCCGAGTTCGCAAAGTAGCAAAGTTTCATCAACTGGTCATAAACCGCCTTGCAGATGGACTCACGTCCATAGCCCACGTTGACGGTCCAGACGCCGCCCGAGACGGCGTCGAGATGCTCTTTGCCCTTCTGATCCCAGACCCGCATGCCCTTGCCTTCGACGATGATGCGGGGGTCGTTGGTCTCAAAGGGTTTGTGCTGGATCAGATGGTGCCAGATATGGGCGCGGTCGGCTTCGACCACCCGACTCAGATCGTTTTCGTTGAACGTGCCGTCCATGAGGGGCCCTCTCCTGATGACTGTTTGATCGACTCCGATGTCCCAGAAAAACCGAGACGCGTGATAGAGTCCAGAGACGTCAAATCCTGGGCATTCGATAGGGCCAGAAAAATACCTCACATATAGCCAATATGGCTGCCCTTACGGCAGCTTGCCGCGCTGCTTCCCCGGATAGCGGGCTGAAAAATATAGGTATTTCCAGATTTGAGGTTTTGAAATCCGCACGTTGGTCTGTCCAAGACTTGGCCCAATGGCAGAAAAATTCGTTGATCGAAAGGGGGATTTCCTTTCGGAGTAGGGAGGGGCGCTCGGTCGAGGGCCCGCGAAACAGCAGAAACGGCTGAACCGTTCGCGAAATTCCTCCGCCATTCCGGCGGAACACAGGGAGAATTAGATGATGACTGCAAAAACGAAGCTTTTGGGTGCTGTGGCCGGTCTGGCGCTGGCGGTTGGCGCCATGCCTGCGGCGGTGGCTGCCGAGGGCGAGATCACCGTGGCCTACTTCCTCGAATGGCCGATGCCGTTCGAATACGCCAAGCAGAAGGGAACCTATGACGAGGCGCTGGGCGTCAAGGTCAACTGGGTCAGCTTCGAAAGCGGCGTGAAGATGTCGGCGGCGATGGCGTCGGGCGATGTGCACCTGTCGGTCAGCCAGGGCGTTCCGCCCTTCGTGGTTGCCACCTCGGCCGGGCAGGACCTGCAAATCCTCGATGTGGCTGTGTCCTATGCCGACAACGACAACTGCGTCGTGCGCTCGGAGCTGGAGATCGACAAGGACAATGCCGGTGAACTGGCGGGCAAGAAGGTTGCCGTGCCGCTGGGCACCGCCGCGCACTATGGTTTCCTCAAGCAGATGAACCATTTCGGCGTAGATGTCGCCAGCATGGACGTTGTCGACATGGATCCGCCCGATGGCGCCGCGGCGATTGCCCAGGGCGCGGTCGACATGTTCTGCGGTTGGGGCGGCTCGCTGCGCCGTGCGCTTGAGCATGGCAATGTGCTGCTGACCGGTGACGAAAAGACCGAACTGGGTATCCTGGTGTTTGACGTGACATCGGGCCCGGCGGGCTGGGTCGCGGAGAACAGCGAACTGGTTGCCAAGTTCCTAAAGGTGACGGCGGATGCAAACGCCATGTGGGCGGACGAGGCCAACCATGCCGAGATGCTGCCGCTGATCGCCAAGGATGCCGGCATGGATGAAGAGGCGACCGCCGCGACCATCGCCACCTTCAAGTTCCCGACCATCGAGGAGCAGATGAGCGGTGCCTGGCTGGGTGGCAATGCGCAGACCTTCATGAAGGGTGTGGCGGATGTGTTCGTCGAGGCGGGCAGCATCGACAGCGCGCTGGACACCTACGAGAACGCCGTGAACACCGGGCCGCTGGCCGCGGCAGGCGGCATGTAAGCCGACCGGACGACGGGCGGCGGGTTGTCCCGCCGCCTGCATTTTGCATGTTGCCCGGAACCGGCGACACCATACCCCTGCAAATATCTCCAACAGGAAAGGCGGGCCATGTCGGGACTGTCTATCGAAAACATATCCATGCGCTTTGACCTGCCGAACGGCAGCTCGGTGCAGGCGCTGAAAAACGTCTCGTTGCATCTCAAGGAAGGTGAATTGATGAGTGTGCTCGGCCCTTCGGGCTGCGGCAAGACAACATTGTTGAATATCGTCGCCGGGTTTCTGGCGCCGACCGAGGGCCACATCGCCATGAACGGGCACAAGGTGCATGGCCCCGATGCCGAACGCGGCATGGTGTTCCAGCAGGGCGCCTTGTTCGAATGGATGAACGTGCGCGACAATGTCAGCTTTGGCCCGCGCATGAAGGGGCAGCGCGAGGCGGAGTATGGCAGCCATGTCGACCATCTGCTCGACGTGACCGGCCTTGGCGATTTCAAGGACAAGGCGATTTATGAGCTGAGCGGCGGCATGCAGCAGCGCGTCGCGCTGGCCCGTTGTCTGGCCAACGATCCCGACGTGATCCTGATGGACGAGCCGCTGGGCGCGCTTGACGCGCTGACCCGCGAAAAGATGCAGGGCCTGGTTCTGAAGCTCTGGAAAGAAACCGGCAAGACCATCATCCTGATCACCCACTCTGTCGAAGAGGCCCTTTTGCTGGGTGAACGGCTGCTGGTCATGGCGCCGCGCCCTGGACGCATCCACAAGGAATACCGCCTGCCTTATGCCGATATGGGGGTGAATGCGGACCTGCGCGAGGTCAAGAAATCCGAAGGCTATTCCCAGACGCGCGAGGAAATCCTCTCGATGATCTGGGACATGGAGGAAGAAATCATGGGACGCACGGAGGCAGCACAATGATCGGCCTGATTATCCTTGCGGTCTATGTGGCGATCTTTGTCGGGTCGTTCCTGGCCGTGCGCTTTTTCGTGCGCAAGACCACCAATGACTTTACCTCGCTCAAGACCGTGACTTTCGGTGACGAGAGCGCGGTCACCTCGAACCGGATCGCCTCGGTGGTGTCGGTTCTCACCATCTTTCTGATCTGGGGATCGTTCACCGGGTCGAAATACGTGCCCTCGTTCCTGCACGCGCCGGCACCTTTTGTCGGTGACACCTCGTTTGTCTACACGCTCGAGGATGCCAATGGCGCCCGCGACGACGCCACCGTCCATGTCAAGGTCTACCCCTTTGGTGAAAAGACCGAGAATTTCGACGTGGATCCGGGGCCGGGCTTTGCCAAGGACGATGCGGTGTCGATGACCGCATCGCGCTCGACCACCATCATCTTTGACAAGAATGACGAGGCCAAGCGCAAGGAAGGCGCCAAGATCGTGGCCATCGACGGCACCGCCATATCCGAGGGTCAGTCGATCAAGACCGGGTCAGGGCAGTTTTCGCTGACCGACAAGGGGGCGATCAGTTTCCGGCCACCATCGGGATTGCAGATGGAACCGATCTGGCTGCCGCCGCCCGAAGCCGTGGTCAGCCGTCTGGGCGAGATTGCCAAGTCGGGCTATCGTGACAGCACCTTGTGGGAACATCTGGGCTTTTCCCTGTTCCGCGTGATCGCTGGTTTCTTCTTTGGCGCGCTGGTGGGTATTCCGCTGGGCTATGCCATGGGGTTGAGCGACTGGTTCCGCGGCTGGTTCGACCCGATCGTCGAATTCATGCGCCCGGTGCCGCCGCTGGCCCTGATCCCGCTGGTCATCATCTGGGCGGGGATCGGCGAGACGGGCAAGATCATCCTGCTGTTCCTCGCGGCCTTGTGGATCATGGCCATCGCCGCCCGCTCGGGCGTCTCGGGGGTCAGGATCTCGAAGGTGCACGCCGCCTATTCGCTGGGCGCCAGCAAGGCGCAGATCATGCGCTACGTGATCGTTCCGAACTCGCTGCCCGAGATCTTTACCGGCGCGCGGGTGGCGATGGGGGTCTGCTGGGGCACCGTGGTTGCCGCCGAACTGGTGGCGGCGGAAAAGGGCGCTGGTATGATGATCATGGTCGCGTCCAAGTTCCAGCTGACCGATATCGTGATCATGGGGATCATCCTGATCGGGGTGATCGGCTTTGGCATCGACATCCTGATGCGCTGGGCCGAACGGGTGCTGGTACCCTGGAAGAGCAAGGGCTGATCCACCTTCGGCAAGAAAAAATCGGGGCCCTGCGGGGCCCCGGTTCTATTGTTGCGGCAGGCACGTGTTATTACGATCTTTCCTTGCCGGGCGTGTTTGTGCCACATCTGCGCGCAAGGCATCACTCAGGGAGGACAGGACATGACCGGCAGCAGCATCTATGACCAGCATCTGGACCGGACACGTGCCAATTTTACTCCGCTGTCACCGCTGAGCATGATCGAGCGGACGGCGGCGGTCTATCCGGATTACCCCTCGGTGGTGTACGGCGCGCGCCGCTACACCTGGGCGGAAACCTATGCGCGTTGCCGGCGTCTGGCCGGGGCGCTGACCGCGCGCGGGATCGGCAAGGGCGATACCGTTTCGATCATCGCCGCCAATATCCCCGAGATGTACGAGGTGCATTTCGGCGTGCCCATGGTGGGTGCGGTGCTGAACGCGATCAATACCCGCCTCGATGCCCCGATCATCGCCTTCATCCTGACCCATGCCGAGGCCAAGGCGCTGATCGTCGATCCCGAATTCTCGGCCGTGGTGCGCGATGCCTTGGCACAGATCGACCGCCCCGACCTGCTGGTCATCGACATCGAGGATCCCAGTTTCGAAGGCGGGGAGCGGCTCGGCGCACTTACCTATGAGGAACTGCTGGCCGAGGGTGACCCCGAATTCACCTGGTCGCTGCCGGATGATGAATGGGACGCGATCGCGCTGAACTACACCTCGGGCACCACCGGCAACCCCAAGGGGGTCGTCTATCATCACCGGGGCGCGGCGCTGAATGCGAACACCAATATCCTCGACTGGGGGATGCCGAAACACTCGGTCTATCTTTGGACCTTGCCGATGTTTCATTGCAACGGCTGGTGTTTTCCCTGGACCATGGCGGCCAATGCCGGGGTGTCCGTCTGCCTGCGCGCGGTACGGGACGAGCCGATCTATCGCGCTTTCCGTGAGGAAAAGGTGACCCATTTCTGCGGCGCGCCCATCGTGCTGAACATGCTTGCCAACGCGCCCGCGCATCTCAGGGATTTCGACCACCAGATCAAGGTGATGACCGCAGGCGCGCCGCCGCCCGCCGCCGTGATCGAAAAGATGGAGGCGATGGGCGTCGAGGTGACCCATGTCTATGGCCTGACCGAAACCTATGGTCCGTCGGTGGTGTGTGCCTGGAAAGAGGAATGGGATACGCGGCCAGCCAGTGAACGGGCGGCGCTGAAGGTGCGCCAGGGGGTCAAGAACGCGGCGCTGTCCGGCCTGATGGTCGCGGATCCCGACACGCTGGAGCCTGTGCCCGCCGATGGCGAGACGATGGGCGAGATCTTCATGCAGGGCAACGTGGTGATGAAAGGGTATCTCAAGAACCCCGATGCCACGGACAAGTCGTTTCGCGGTGGCTGGTTCGCCTCGGGCGATCTGGGGGTGATGCATCCCGATGGCTATATCGCGCTCAAGGACCGGTCCAAGGACATCATCATCTCGGGCGGCGAGAACATCTCGTCTGTCGAGGTGGAGGGTGTGCTTTACAAGCATCCCGCGGTGATGGAGGCAGCCGTGGTCGCCAAGCCGGACGAGAAATGGGGCGAGACGCCTTGCGCCTTTGTCGAGCTGAAACCGGGGGCCGAGGCCGATGCGGCCGAGATCATCGACTATTGCAGGGCGAACATGGCGCATTTCAAGGCGCCACGGACCGTTGTGTTCGGCGAGTTGCCCAAGACCTCGACCGGAAAGGTGCAGAAGTTCGTTCTGCGTGACCGGGCAAGGGCGCTCTGACATGGGTTTGCCGGGGCTGACCATCGCACCCATGGGCCTGCCGGATCTGGATATGGTTCTGGACTGGGCGGCAGAGGAGGGGTGGAACCCCGGGCTGGACGATGCGCGGGCATTTCATGCCGCAGACACGCAGGGGTTCTTTCTGACGCGGGTCAAAGGCGAGCCGGTCGCGGCGATCTCGGTGGTCAACCACGATGCCGGTAACGCCTTTCTGGGCCTCTATCTCTGCCGACCCGACTGGCGGGGGCAGGGGATCGGGCTGGCGACCTGGACCCGTGCGCTGGAACACGCGGGTACCCGATCTGTCGGTCTCGATGGTGTGGCAGCGCAAGAGGCGAATTATGCAAAGTCGGGTTTTGTGCGAACCGGGGCCAGCCTGCGGCACGAAGGGCGCTGGCCAGCGGTTCGGTCACCTGAGATACGGTCAGCGGCCTTGTCGGATATGCCACGGCTGATCGAACTCGATGCCGCTGCCGGTGGCTTCAGCCGCCCGACATTCCTGAACGCCTGGTTGGCACCAGGCCAGCCCGAGCGGGCCACGCGGGTATTGCAAAAGGACGGCGAGATCGTTGGCTTTGCCTCATGGCGGGCCTGTCGCGAAGGAACCAAGATCGGCCCCATCATAGCGCCGAGCACTGCCACAGCACTGGACCTGGTCGCGGATATCGCCGCTGAGCGACCGAGTTGCCCGCTGATCATCGATTTACCCGAGGCCAATACATCGCTATGCCGCGCGCTGGAAGGTGCCGGATTCACCGTGCCCTTTGCAACGGCCCGAATGTATCGCGGCACGGTCCCGCAGACAGGTCCGGGGTTGCAGGCGATTGCCACAATGGAACTGGGCTGAGCGGCTAGTCGAACAGCGACAGGTCCAGATCCAGCATCTCGCCCATCCAGATGGCGCGGTCGCGATGATCGCGCAATTCGTCGCCGGTCTCGGGATGGGCAAATATGGTCAAGCCCTGCCGGTTCAGCATCAGCCAGGGCACGACCTTGTCGAAGTCCTCGGGGCCAAAAGCCAGTTGGCAGCTCCAGCGCGGATGCGGGCCGACATTCCGAGCGTGAACCCGGCCCATCTGCACCGGAAACAGGTGCGCCGCCTGTTCGCAGACCTGCCGGGCGGTCGCCTCGCTGTCGGCGTCGAAATAGACATGGGCATGATAGCCGGTGATGGACTGGTTCATCGGTGTCTCCTGTTTCATCTGGGGCAATATGCCGATGCGAAAATGTGCCTGCAATTCCGTACAGGCGAACCGCACCTGTGCGCTTTCAGCGTTTTCGGTGGTGCAGCACCCGCCCCAGCGTGTTCATCAGCAGTTGCGCCGCCAGGATCGAGGTGCTGCCGGTCTGGTCATAGTCCGGGGCGACCTCGACCAGGTCGATGCCCACGATATCGCCCCTCCGGGCCAGCCCGTCGATCAGCTCAAGCACCTCGTAATACTGGAACCCTCCATGGCTGGGCGTTCCGGTTCCCGGCGCGATAGAGGGATCGAAGGCGTCAATGTCGATGGTCAGGTAATACCGCACGCCTGCGGGGATCCGGGCAAGCATCGCGTCGGTTCCCATCCGGCGGACATGGCGCACCGACTGGATATCCGACCCCATGGCGCGGGCGGCGTCATAGCCGTCCTTGGCGGTGGAAGAGACATTGCGGATACCGATCTGGGTCAACCCGGTGACATGCGCCTTCTCCGCCGCGCGCCGCATCGGGTTGCCGTGGCCATAGCGCACGCCATGCCGCTCGTCGACAAAATCCAGATGCGCGTCGATCTGCACCACATGGATCGGGTCCTGATCGTCAAAGGCATTGATGCAGGGGATATTGACCGAATGATCGCCCCCCAGCACGACCGGTAGGGCGCCGGCCTGCAGGATCTTGCGCACCCCATATTCGATATTGGCATGGCTCTTCAGCGTGTCGGTATGCACGATATCGGCATCGCCGATATCGACGATCCGCACCTTGGCGGGATCGAGATAGGTGATGTCGTCCTCGAAATCATAGGCGCCCGCATGGCCGAAGGAAAACAGGGTCGAGGCCTCGCGGATGGCCCGCGGTCCCATGCGTGCGCCTGATCGCCATTGTGCGCCAAAATCGAATGGAGCGCCGAGGACCGCCGCATCGGCGTCGATACTGTCCCAATCTTCGACATAGGGGTATTTGCCAAAGGTGCAGATCCCCACAAACGGCAGGTTCAGCCGTCCGCTGTCATATCCGTGTGATGCCATGCCTGCCTCCCGCTCATCCTTGCCACATTAACGGCGCCCGGATCGGGGCTGTCCAGTGGCTTTCGGGCGGGGGCCGTTTTCCGACACGGAAAACGGGCCGGAAAACGTGTGTTTTCCGGCGGCGCCAAGATCACGCGGGGGCGTGACGATCTGGATGTGCGGCGGCAAAGGCCGGGTGTTTTGCACAGGCCGCCTCGACCGACAAGAGGCGTGGCAGGTCGCTGATATCCACTTCCCAGCGGCGCGCATTGTAGATTTGGGGCATCAGGCAGATATCGGCCAGCCCGGGTGCATCGCCGCAGCAATAGGGCGATTGTTCGAATCCGGCCAGCATCGTCTCGAAGGCTTGCAGCCCGGGGCGGATGAAATGGCGCATCCAGGCGCCCGGCATGTCCTCGGCGCCGCCACTGAGGTCGGTGGCGTGACGCGCGACCTTCAGGTTGCAGACCGGGTGGATATCGACAGCGATCGCCTGCGCCAGCGCCTGTACCTGCGCCCGGCCCGCCGGATCGGCGGGCACCAGTCCCAGCCCGCGGGTCTGGTCGAGATAGTCGAGCATCGCCAGCGACTGCGTCAGCCGCAGCCCGTCGATCTCGAGAACCGGCACCAGCCCCTGCGGATTACGGGCGAGGTGTTCTTCGGAGCGGTGTTCCCCCTTGACCAGATCGACCGGCACCGCCGTATAGGCAATGCCCGCAAGGTTGAGCGCGATGCGCAGCCGGTAGCTGGCCGACGAGCGCCAGTAGTCATAAAGGATCGTTTCGGTCATTCCGGCGTCTCTCCTGTCAGGGGCAGGCGGATGTTAGGCTGTTGCCCGCGCAGTGTTAACAGCTTTCGCTCCATGGCGGTTCTCAATCCTTCGCGGATCTTCCTCGCGAAAGGGGCCCGGTGACCTGCACCGGACCCCATCCTGTTGTTGCTCGGTTCTCAGACGGTCTTGTTCAGCTCCTTGGCGTGCAGCCACGCGGCGTGCTGCGGCGCCTTCTTGGTGCGCGACCACTCTTCGAGCATGTCCCACTTGACCTCGTCCATCCGCTTCAGAAGGGCCTCTTCCTCCGGGTCCGGGCAGGCCAGCTCGACACGGTGGCCGTTGGGATCGAAGAAATAGATCGAATGGAAGATCGAGTGATCGGTGACGCCCAGAACCTCGACACCATTGGCCTCCAGATGTTCCTTGAACTCGATCAATGTCGCGCGGTCCTTGACCTTGAACGCGATATGCTGGACCCAGATCGGCGTGTTCGGGTCGCGGCCCATCTCGGGCTTGGTCGGCAGTTCGAAGAAGGCTAGCACGTTGCCGTCGCCTGCATCCAGGAACAGATGCATATACGGGTCCGGTTCATGGGTCGAAGGGACATGATCCTCGGCAATCGCCAGGATGAAGTCCATGTTCAGCATCTTGCCATACCATTCGACGGTTTCCTTGGCGTCTTTGCAGCGATAGGCGACGTGGTGGATTTTCTCGATCTTCATGGGGTTACTCCTTGAATGCGGCGGCTTTCAGCGCCTTGGACAGGACGGCGCGGTCGCCGATGTGGTTGGCCAGAACCAGAACGAGGCGCGCGTTCAGCGCATCGCTTGCGGATTTGTCGAGGCCCTCATGGGCGGCCAGCAGTTCGGCATAGAAATCGTCTGCGCCAGCGATGTTCGGGGTCAGTGTCAGATCGGACATGAGGCTCACTCCTTGCCGGTGGCCCGGCGGATCGCGTGCCGGAACTGGGTTTCGTCGAATGTCGCGCGGCGGGCGGCGACATGCTGGTCGGGGCGGATCAGGTAGACGGCGCTGTCATTGTCGCCCAGATAGCGGCGCTTCAGCTCCATCGTCGGGTCGTCCTTGACCGAAAGCGCCAGGCGCGTGACCTCGATCCCCTCTTCCTCGATCAGGTCGGGGGCATCGGCGTCGATGGTCAGCAGGATGAACTTGTCGCCCAGTTTTGGCAGCAGGAACCCGTCGCCCAGCGGCGCGTCGGGGCAGGGGCTGCCGGGACGGGTGCGTGCCGGGCCGTCCAGCAGCGCATCGGCCGAGTTGAGCGGCGAGCCGTCATAGGTGCAGGGCACCGACAAGCGGCCCGAATTCACCAGCGGGCGGGCGAATTCATACTGCTCGCTCAGGTCCAGCACCGCGTCGCGCAGGACGCGCGACATCTCGGATTTGGGCGTGATGAAATCGGTCGAGCGCGACGAATTGAGGATATTCTCATCCGCGCCGTGGATCCGCTCCATATCATAGCTGTCCAGCAGACTTTCGGGTGCCTTGCCCTCCATCACCAGTTTCAGCTTCCAGATCAGGTTGTCGGTATCCTGCAGGCCGGAATTCGCCCCGCGTGCGCCGAACGGCGAAACCTGATGCGCGGCGTCGCCGGCAAACAGCACCCGGCCATGGCGGAACTTCTCCATCCGGCGACACTGGAACGTGTAGATCGAGACCCATTCCAGCTCGAACTGCACATCCTCGCCCAGCATCGCCTTGAGGCGCGGAATCACGTTCTCGGGGCGCTTTTCACGCTCCTTGTCGATATCCCAACCCAGTTGCAGGTCGATGCGCCAGACATTGTCAGGCTGCTTGTGCAGCAGGGCGGATTGACCCCGGTTGAAGGGCGGATCGAACCAGAACCAGCGCTCGGTCGGAAAGCCTGCATCCATGATCACGTCGGCGATCAGGAAGTTGTCCTCGAACACGCGGCCCACGAAATCGAGTCCCAGCATCGACCGCACCGGAGAGCCGGCGCCGTCGCAGGCGATCAGCCAGTCGGCCTCGACGGTGTACGAGCCTTCGGGCGTCTCGACCTCCAGCTTGACGTGGTCGGGATGGGTGCCGATCGCTTCGACCTTGTTGCGGCCGCGGATTTCGATTGGTGCACCGGCCTCCTGCAATTCGCGGACCCGGTTCACCAGGTATTCCTCGAAATAGTATTGCTGGAGGTTGATGAAGGCGGGGCGCTGGTGGCCGCCTTCGGGCAGCAGGTTGAAGTCATAGACCTGCCGATCGTCAAAGAACACCTTGCCCAGGTTCCACTCGACCCCCTTGTCGACCATCGGCTGACCACATCCCAGCCGGTCGAGGATTTCCAGCGGGCGCTTGGCATAACAGACCGCGCGGCTGCCAAAGCTGACCTTGTCATTGTCGTCCAGCACCACGACCTCGATCCCCTGTTGGGCAAGGTCGATGGCGGCGGCCAGCCCGATGGGCCCTGCGCCGATCACGATCACCTTGTGGCGTGCCGGGCTGGAGGCGTCCTGATCGGCACTGCGCTCATAGGCATAGAGTGGGACTTCGAAGATTTTGTTCATGGGTCTCTCCTCCCAGGTCTGGGCGCACCCGGCAGGCCGAGGGCGCAAGTCTCCCTTCCTCTGCCGGGTACCCGCCAGAGGTCTTGTCACATCGTCTCATCAGTTCACCCGGCGCGACACGATCTGGATCAATGTCGTTCGGGCCGGGGGCTCATCCGCACGGGCGGGCGCCCCCTTCGGGTCAGCCTTGCAGGGCCTCCCACATCTCCAGGTCACGTTGCGCGGTCCAGATGCGCGGCGTGTCGATGCCGCGCGCCTCGTCATAGGCGCGCGCCACGTTGAACGGCAGGCAATGCTCGTAGATCGCGTAATCGGCGAATTTGGGATCGCATTCGGCGCGCACCGCGTCCCAGGCCTCTTTCAGCGAGCCGCCGCGTGCGGCGACACGGGCGGCCGGGCGATAGGTGCTTTGTACAAAATCGCGGGTGTTCTCGATGGCGGCATTCACCATCTCCTTGCCGACCAATGCATCGCCGCGCCCCGGCGCAATCGCGTCCACGTCGAACCAGGCGATGTTGTCCAGCGTATTGCCCCAGTCGTTGAAATGCCCGTCGCCGCAATAGCAGGCCGAGTGGTATTCGACGATATCGCCGGTGAACATCACGTTCTGATCCGGCACATGGATTACCGCGTCACCCGCCGTATGGGCGCGGCCCAGATGCATGATATCGACCCGGCGGTTGCCCAGATAAACGGTCATGCTGTCCGAGAATGTGGTGGTGGGCCAGGTCAGGCCCGGAATGCTCTCATGCCCCTCGAACAGGCGTGGAAAGCGCTGGAACTCGCTGTCCCAATCCTCTTGCCCGCGTTCAACCACCATCGAACGGGCGGTGTCGGACATGATCACCTGACCGGCACCGAATGCGCTGGCGCCCAGCACGCGCACAGCGTGGTAATGGGTCAGCACCACATGGGAAATCGGCTTGTCGGTGACCTCGCGGATACAGTCGATCACCTTTTGCGCCAGACGCGGGGTGGCCTGCGCCTCGACCACCATGACGCTGTCATCACCGATGATGACGCCGGAATTGGGGTCGCCCTCGGCGGTAAAGGCATAAAGCCCCTCGCCCACCTCGGTAAAGCTGATCTTCTTCTCGCTCATGTCGCCCTGCGACGCGAATGCCTTGGCCATGTGTCAGTCCCTTTCCAGGAATTCCAGCCGGTTGCCAAAGGGGTCTTCGGCAAAGAACCGGCGGCGGTTCTCGATTGTGTCGTCCCAGCGCGGGCTCTGGCCAAGGGCCTCGATCCGCGCGGCGACGGTGTCTATGTCAATGACGGCAAAGCCCGGATGGGCCTTGCGTGCGGGGGCGAAGTCCGGCTCCACCCCCAGATGCAGTTCGGCACCATTGAGCGCCAGCCACAGCCCGCCGCGCGCCTTCAGTGCATCGGGCTTGGCGATCTCGACCAGACCCAGACCCGCGCACCAGAAGGCGCGCGCCGCGTCCTCGCCCCCGGCGGGGATCGCGATCTGGATATGGTCGAGAGCCAGGGTCATGGGCGGCTCAGCCCCAGGCCTTGGCGGGCAGGATCTGGCCCACGCAATCGCCAAAGCCGACGGTATAGCCATCGCCGCGCGCATTGCCGCGCAGGGTCAGCGTATCGCCATCCTCGATGAAGCCGCGGGTCTCGCCCGTTTCCAGCGTGAAGGGTTCGCGCCCGGCCCAGCTGAGCTCCATCAGCGAGCCGAATTCGCTGCGCTCAGGCCCCGAGATGGTGCCCGACCCCAACAGATCGCCCGCATTCATCGCGCAGCCGCCAATGGCGTGATGGCACAGTTGCTCGGCCGCCGAATAGTACATGCGGCTATAGTTGGTCCTGGCGATGACCGAAGCGCGGTCGGCGCCTTCGGGCTGCATCAGAACCTCTAGCTCGATGTCATAAAGCCCGTCCTTGCTGCCGCTCAGATAAGGCAGCAGCTGTTTTTCACGCGGCGGCGTGGGGGCGCGGAACGGCTCCAGCGCGGCGGCGGTCACGATCCATGGGCTGATCGAGGTGCCGAATGCCTTGCCCTGGAACGGCCCTAGCGGTTGGTACTCCCAGCCCTGAATATCACGCGCCGACCAGTCGTTCAGCAGCACATAGCCAAAGATCATCGCATCGGCCTCGTCCACCGTGATCGGCTGACCGAACTCGGACCCGGTGCCGACGATGGCGCCCATTTCCAGCTCGATATCGAGCCGTTTCGAGGGGCCAAAGGACGGCATTTCCGCATCGGGGGCCTTGGTCTGGCCATTGGGGCGGTGGATCGGCGTCCCCGAAACCACGACCGAGGAGGCGCGGCCATTGTAACCGATCGGGATATGCAGCCAGTTGACCGGCAGATCGGGCGAGCCGCGCAGGATGGCGCCCATGTTCTGAGCGTGCTGCTTGCCGGCATAGAAGTCGGTGTATTCGCTGACCACCAGCGGCATGTGCAGCGTGGCCTCGGCCATCGGGACCAGCAGCGGTTCGACAGCCTCCTGCTCTTTCGACCCTTTGGACAGAAGCGCAGTCAACCGTTCGCGCAGGGCGGCCCAGACGGCGGGGCCTTCCTCCATCAGGTCATTCCAATAGGGCACGTCGAACAGCGGATAGTCGGTCAGCGCGACCAGTCCCTCGGCCTCGGCGGCGGCCATGTCGAGGATCATGTCGCCGATGGCAACGCCACAGCGGGGATCGTCCTCGCCGGTCGAGAAAACGCCATAGGGCAGGTTGTTCAGCGGAAACGGGTGATTGGCATCGTTGGCCGAAGCCACCCAGGATTTCAGAAGGGGCATACGTACTTCCTTGTAAGGATGGTGGGTTCTTCACCCACCTTACTTGCGTCTGTGGGACGGTGTCTCGCGGACAAATCCGGTTTGACCACGTTCCATCCCGCGAAGATCGTGACCCGGGCCTTTGCCATAGCGGTCGGGCCGGTTGTTCACGAACTTCTGCCACCAGGCGTAGAGAACCGCTCCGAGAGCCAGGGCGATAAGCGCGGCAGCAAGAAAACCCAGATACTTCATTTCTTACCTGCTGTTCCGTCGAACTTCTTCTCCAGCGAGGTCCAGCAGTCGATGTAATCGTCCTGCAACGGCGCCTCCTTGGCGGCGAATTCGGTCAGGTGTTGCGGGAAACGGGTTTCGAACATGAAGGACATGGTATGGTCCAGCTTGTCGGGGCCGAGATTGGCGTTCGACGCCTTCTCGAACGCTTCCTTGTCCGGCCCATGCGGCAGCATCATGTTGTGCAGGCTCATCCCGCCGGGGACAAAACCCTGCGGCTTGGCGTCATACTGACCATAGATGTTGCCCATCAGCTCGGACATGATGTTCTTGTGATACCACGGGGGGCGGAAGGTATCTTCCATCACCATCCAGCGCTCGCGGAACAGGACAAAGTCGATATTGGCGGTGCCCGGCACGCCCGACGGCGCGGTCAGCACGGTGAAGATCGACGGATCGGGATGGTCGAACAGGATCGCGCCCACCGGGCAATAATTGCGTAGGTCGTATTTGACCGGGGCGTAATTGCCGTGCCAGGCCACAACGTCCAGCGGGCTGTGACCGATCCGGGTGGTGTGGAACTGGCCGCACCATTTCACGGTCACGGTCGAGGGCGCCTCGCGATCTTCGAACGCGGCCACCGGCGATTTGAAATCGCGCGGATTGGCCATGCAGTTGGCGCCGATCGGGCCACGGCCCGGAAGCTCGAACTTCTGGCCGTAATTCTCGCAGACAAAGCCACGGCAGGGGCCTTCCAACACCTCGACCCGGTAGACCAGGCCGCGCGGCAGGATGACGATTTCCTTGGGTTCGACGTCGATGATGCCCAGCTCGGTGGCAAAGCGCAGCCGGCCCTCTTGCGGCACCACCAGCAATTCGCTGTCGGCGGAGAAGAAGTAGTCGTCCACCATCGACTCGGTGACCAGATAGATATGGCTGGCCATTCCGACCTGGGTATTCACGTCCCCGGCGGTGGTCATGGTGCGCATGCCGGTGAGCCAGGTCAGCCCCGCGCCCGAATGTGCCACCGGGTCCCAACGGTACTGGCCCAGGCTGATCACATCGGGGTCGATACAGGGGGCCGATTTCCAATAGGGCAGGTCGATCTTTTCGTAGCGGTGCGAATGCTTGACCGAAGGCCGGATGCGATAGCACCATGTGCGCTCGGGGCGGGTCGCGGTAAAGGCGGTGCCACTCAGCTGTTCGCCATAAAGGCCATAGTTACATTTCTGCGGGCTGTTCATGCCCTGGGGCAGGGCGCCGGGCAGCGCCTCGGTCTCGAAATCGTTGCCCCAGCCCGGCATGTAACCTTCGGTCGTGCCGGCGGGCGTCGCGGCCTGCGTCAGCAGATGGGGGTCTGTCGGTCGGTTCATGTCGCGTGTCTCCGGTAATCTGCTTGCGGATTAATAGTTGATTTTGTAACTAACAAGCATGACAGAGACCAAATTACCCGAAAATGATGACTTTGAGTTGCGAAGTTTCCTGCCATTCCTGCTGAATCAGGCGGCCGAGCAGAGTTCTTTGGAGTTTCAGCAGGTCTACAAGAATCGCTATGGCATGCTGCGGACAGAGTGGCGGGTGCTGTTTCACCTGGGAAATTCCGGCGAGATGACGGCCAAGCAGATTGGCGATCTGGCGCTGATCCACAAGACCAAGGTCAGCCGCGCGGTCGCCAAGCTGGGGCAACGGCGTTATCTTACACGCACTCGTGATGAGCGCGACCGCCGGTCCGAGCGTTTGGCATTGACCCCGACGGGAGAGGCGGTCTACCGCGAGTTGCGCGGCATTGCCGAGCAGTATGACGCACGGATGGCGGCCAAGTTCACCAAGGGCGAGGTGGCACTGTTGCGGGTCATGCTGCGGCGTTTGGCAGCGATGGAGTGACCCTCGAAACCGGGGGTGTGACCGCATAGATAGATCCCGTGACAGGCGCAGGTGCCACGAGGCTGGAGAGACATATGGATGCGGCAGGGCAATTTCACGCAGAGGCGGATGCCTCTTCGGTACAGCTGATCTCGTGGCTGCTGCAACGCGGTCTCGAAGGCGCGCGGCAGGACGAATTGCTGCATGGCTATTGCGAGCGGCTGGTGGAACTTGGCGTGCCGCTCTATCGCCTGCATGTGGCGCAGAGCGCGTTTCATCCGAAATATGGCGGGCTCGGATTCAACTGGTTCCGTGAACAGGGGGTATCCAGCGAGGAATACGGCTATACCGAGACCCCGAACGCGGCCTGGATACGCAGTCCGCTCTATCACCTGCTCGACAGCGGCGAGCAGGAGTATCGGGAACGTCTGCTGGACAGCAATGTCGACAGCCGCTTTCCGCTGCTCAACGAGCTGCGCGAGCGTGGGGCGACCGATTATTTCGCCGCCGGCGTGATCCTGGAAAAACGCGCGCATTTCGAGCGTATCGACCCGGCGAACACGCCCGAAGGGGTGCTGATCTCGTGGACGAGCAACGGGCCGGACGGGTTCTCGGACACCGATCTGCGGCTGGTGCGCGAGTCGCTGCCGCAGCTGGCGCTGGCGCTGAAATCGGCGGCCAACCGGCAGATGGCTGGCGACCTTCTTCAGGTCTATCTGGGGCGCGACGCGGGGCGGCGGGTGTTGTCAGGAGAGATCCAGCGCGGATCGCTCCAGCAGATCGACGCGGTGCTGTGTTACTTTGACCTCAAGGACTTCACCGCACTGACCGAACGCACACCGGGCCCCGAGCTGATCGCGATGCTGAACGACTATTTCGGCATGGCGGTGGCGATCATCCAGGAGCATGGTGGCAATATCCTGAAATTCCTGGGCGATGGGATCCTTGCCATGTTCAACCTTGAGACGCCCGAACAGTCGGCGGCGGCAGGGCTGGACGCAGTGGTGCAGATGCGCCGTTGCATGGAGCAGAAGAACGCCGAGCGTCAGGCCCAGGGAGAGACCACGACCGGCGTCACGCTGGCGCTGCATGCGGGCGAGATCCTCTATGGCAATATCGGCGCCGAGAACCGGCTGGATTTCACCGTGATCGGTCCGGCGGTCAACCTGACGGTGCGCCTGTCCGGCCTGCACCGGTCGGTCGGGCGCAACATCATCCTGTCCGAACCGGTGGCCGAGATCGCGGGCCATACGGCGCATGATCTGGTCAGCCTGGGCAGGTACATGCTGCGTGGCGTGTCCGAACCGCAGGAACTCTATACCATCTACGAAGCGCCCGCCTGATCAGAAATCGATCTCGACGCCGGGCAGTTGCAGCGCTTTCATCATGTCGCGCAGCTCTTGCCGGGCGGCGATGTTCGAGATGTTGAGCTGCTTGACCCCAACGTCCTTGAGGTCAAGGAGCGTCAGCCCGCGCGGAAACAGTTCACGAAAGATCACGCGCTCCGAGAAACCGGGTGCGATACGGAACCCGATGCGGCTGGCCAGCATCTCGATGGCGCGTTCCATCTTTTCCTTGTTGACCATGCGCTGGGTGCCGACGCGGTTGCGCACCACGACCCAGTCGATCGGTTTCAGCCCGGCCTGCGCCCGCAATTGGCGCGCGTTCCAGACCATTTCGGAATAGACCGAGGGGCCAAGGATCTTTTCGCCGCTGGAATCGATCCGCGCCAGCAGGTCGAAATCGACGAAACTGTCGTTCAGCGGGGTGACCAGCGTGTCGGCCAGCGAATGCGCCACCTGGCTCAGCCTTGTATGTGAGCCGGGGCAGTCGATCAGGATGAAATCGCTGTCTGCCTCGAGCCGTGCCACCGCAGCGGACAGGCGATGGTCGAACACGTTCTCGCCCGGCTTCAGCGAGGCCGGGTCGATCTCGGGCAGGTCGTGGTTGCGGGGCGAGGGCAGGTCCAGCCCTGATGCCTTGTTAAAGGCCGCGCGGTTTTCGAAATAGCGGCCCAGGCTGCGCTGGCGCAGATCCAGGTCCAGCGTGTTGACCTTGTAGCCCAGCCGCGCCAGCGCGCTGGCCACATGCATGGATACGGTGGATTTGCCCGCGCCGCCCTTTTCGTTGC
Source organism: Ruegeria sp. BHSC223 (assembly GCF_059613025.1). Taxonomy (NCBI): domain Bacteria; kingdom Pseudomonadati; phylum Pseudomonadota; class Alphaproteobacteria; order Rhodobacterales; family Roseobacteraceae; genus Ruegeria; species Ruegeria sp. BHSC223. The sequence goes on along the minus strand of NZ_JBXWRR010000002.1, from coordinate 79,561 downwards.
CGACGACGATGATATGCGCCATTGCCTGCGTCCCCTGATCTCCGAACCTTTGTCGGCACGGTATTGGGGCATACTATATGTTGTGTCTGGGATGAAGGGAAGCGCAGACAAACGCAACGGTCAGATATTAGTAATGTCTTCTTGCAGACACGCTGCAAAACGCTGTGCAGAACTGGGGGGGCGCGCGACGGGGCGCTTCTGACCGGTGAAGTTCCATTGGTCAGAGGATTGACGCGCGCCCACCCTGTCTGTGATGACCCAAGCCTCCTTAGGCCAGCAGGTCGAACACCTCCTTGCCGATCTGGAGGTTGATCTCGCTCTGCCCCTCACCGTCCACAAGCGCCCAGATGATCTGACCGGTGGGCTTGTAGATCACGAACGCCTCCTGCACGTCGTCATCGCCCGAGCGTTCGCCCTCGGCATTGGCGGTATGGGCCAGGTTGATCTGGAACTGGTCGGCAGTGGCGCCGGCCTGGCCAAAGACCAGCACGTCGCCCTCGGCGGCGTTGTAGTCCTGCACCCAGTCCGAGCCGTGATCGAAGACGCCCAGATGATAGAACTTATCTGCTCCGGTGCCGCCGTTGATCCGATCATAGCCGAAGCCACCATTGACGAAATCGTTGCCGTCGCCGCCGAACACCAGGTCGGAATAGGCCGAGCCGGTGATCACGTCGTCGCCTTCCTGACCCTGCAGCTCGTCCACGCCGAAACCGCCCGCGATGGTGTCGTTGCCGGCCATGCCGTAGATCAGATCGTTGCCATAGCCACCGTCCAGACGGTCATTGCCGTTGCCCCCGTAGATCACGTCGCGCAGATCCTCGGTGGACCCGCCACCGAGAATGATGTCGTCGCCATCACCACCATTGATCGTGTCCGCACCGTCGCCGCCATCAAGGGAGTCGTTACCGTCATCGCCGCGCAGGGTGTCATTGCCAGAACCGCCATCAATGGTGTCATCGCCACCGCCGCCGCTGATCTTGTCGTCGCCGCCGCCAGCGATCACTTCTTCGCTGTCATCGCCTCCGGTCAGGGTTTCAGACGTTCCGCCGCCAACAATTGTTCCCGGGGTGGGGAAGAGGTCGGCGATCTTGACCGACGCATCGTTGAAACCCAGTTCCTCGACATTGACCAGGGTGTCGGTGCCAAGGGAAGAAACAACCTGGATCGACCCGTCGCCGTTCTGGGTAATGGTTGCGTCGGCCTCGTTGACGCCCCAGAACTCGGCCCTGTCGAATCCGCTGCCGCCGTCGATCCGGTCATCGCCTGCTTCACCCACCAGGGTATCGTCGCCTCCGCGGCCATTGATCGTGTCGTTGCCGCCTCTGCCGTTGATCTGATTGTTGTTGCCATTGCCCTGCAACAGGTCGGCGTCATTGCGAGAGCCGTTGATATTCTCGATGCCGGTAATCGAATGAGTGAAGCTGGTGCCGCGCCACGTTCCGGTCGCAGTGCCTGCGGCCAGATCGACCTCAACGGCGTCCACCCTGTTCCTGTCATAGCGCACCCAATCATTGCCTGCGCCGCCGTCCAGCGTATCGTTCCCTGCCATCAGGATGAAGCGTTCGTCGGCCGACGAGCCGATGATCCGGTCCGCCTGCATCGAGCCACGCAGCTCGGTAGCGGTGCCGGTTACCGTGTCGGTGCCGCCGTGGCCGTCCTGAATGATTCCGGTCGCCAGATTAGCCACGATCCCGGCGGGCGAGTCGCGATAGTCGAGCCGCGTGACACCGTCGCTGGCCCCGATATTGATCTGGTCGTTGCCACCCAATCCGCGCACCTGAGCGAAGCCATCCATTACGCTGGTGATGTTGAGCGTGTCGGCGAAGTTGGTACCCCAAATCGCCAACCCATCGGCCAGCATCGCCGAGGCTGGGTTCAGCAGAATGGTCGAACCGCCAGCCCCCTTGTCGATACGTCCGACATTGGTGGTGCCGTTGACATTTGCAGTGATGCCGGCGGTCAGCCCGTCATTGTGAGCGATCTCGGCATACGAGTCAGTAATATCGGAGAGATCCACCACGTCCCGTCCGGTGCCGGTGTCGATGTTGACCTCGACAAAACCGCTTTCCCCGTCGACCAGAACCAGATCGTCGCCGGCCAGCGTACGTATCTCATCATAGCCGCCACCGCCGACGGTTACATAATCGTTGCCGTTACCTGTAGTGATCGTGTTGTCATTAGTATCGAAGCTGTCGATGATCTGCCCAGTATGAGCGATCCCTCTCGTGAGAGAAGAGAGCGGGATCGATGCGCCCGGGCCGAATGGACCGCTGGTAACCGGGCCGACACCTGTGATTTGCCCATCGAGCGCTTTCCAGCCGGCGACCGGATCCGCTAGGGCAGGGACATCGGGGATGCTCGCCCCACCCAGGCTGAAATACCAGTCGGTTGCGGGTTGTCCAGCTGGTGCTTCGGTAAAGGCAAGAACATACGATGTTGCGCCAGAAAACTGGACGAAGCCGAAGTAGCTATCGGTTGTATCCAAGTCACCGCCCAGAAGGTCGATGCTTGTGGCTCCTGGAACGTTGCCAATGATCAGTGGCAGGGGCTCGTCATCGGGATTGGGCACAGGATTGGCCGGGGTCTCGAACTGATAAGTCAAGTTCGGTGAGACTCCGTCCGGCATGGTCAGTGTGATAGACGTGTCGGTTACACTGGCCACATTGTCGTCAGCGTCGAACTGAACCTGGTAGCCAAGTAAAGTATAAGGTGTGGGCATATCCGTCCTCTCAGATGCGTTTGATCGCGTTTCGGACCGGTAGGGGCCAGAGCTCGGCACCGCGCAAAGCGGTGCCCACTGTGTTGTTAGAGCGTATTGGAGAAGCTTTTATTGGTTATGGTGACTGATTGGTTTCAGCCTTCCTGCTCTGTTTACCCCTCAGGTCTTCTTTTGAGATCACACTATCCCGAGAAGCACCTCGGTCAAGCGTATCGGTTGGAAAAATGCCGAATTTTTCGGGATAATGTCATCCTTGCCAATACAGCCGCCCGCGCCCCGGTCAGGCCAGCAGGTCGAACACCTCCTTGCCGATCTGGAGGTTGATCTCGCTCTGTCCCTCGCCATCGACCAGCGCCCAGATGATCTGGCCGGTGGGCTTGTAGATCACGAACGCCTCCTGCACGTCGTCATCGCCCGAGCGTTCGCCCTCGGCATTGGCGGTATGGGCCAGGTTGATCTGGAACTGGTCGGCAGTGGCGCCGGCCTGGCCAAAGACCAGCACGTCGCCCTCGGCGGCGTTGTAGTCCTGCACCCAGTCCGAGCCGTGATCGAAGATGCCGAGGTGATAGAACTTGTCGGCGCCCGCACCGCCGTTGATCCGGTCATGGCCAAAGCCGCCATTGACGAAATCGTTGCCGTCGCCGCCGAACACCAGGTCGGAATAGGCCGAGCCGGTGATCACGTCGTCGCCTTCCTGACCCTGCAACTCGTCCACGCCGAAACCGCCGGCGATGGTGTCGTTGCCGGCCTGGCCATAGACCAGGTCGTTGCCGGCGCCGGCGTCGATATTGTCATGCCCCGCACCCGCATAGATGATGTCGCGCAGGTCGTCGTCGGATGTCCCGCCAAGGATGCTGTCGTCGCCATCGCCGCCATTGAGCGTATCCGACCCGTCGCCACCATCCAGCGTGTCGTTGCCCTCGTAGCCCAGCAGGCGGTCGTTGGATGCCAACCCCGAGACACTGTCATTCAATTCGGTCCCTTTGAGGTCGTCTGCTTCGGGCGTGCCGGTCAGCGTCCGGCCGATCCCGTCACGCTCATTCAGGTCGGCCTCGTCCAAGGCGATATCGTTGAACCGGAACCGCTCTACTCCGGTTACCGTGTCTCGCCCTTCGGAGGTGAACAGGACAAAGGCTTCGTCTTCGCGATAGACGAGCAAATCGGAGCTGGAGGAGTCAAAAACGGCCTCGTCTTCGCCCAACCCACCATCGAGACGGTCATTGCCGGTGCCGCCGTTCAGGGTGTCGTTGCCAATGCCACCCGATAGCAGATCGTTGCCGCCAAGACCCACCAGTTCGTCCCGGCCCGCCAGCCCCATAATGAAATCGCGATTGCCATTGCCGGTCAGCGCCTTGCTTAGCCTGTCGTCGATTGCAGTGTTCGCCGATTTCTCGAACAAAGAGATCGTTTCTTTCTCGTACTCGGGCAAACTGTCATAATCGGTGCGACCGATCTGAATGCGATGGGTGCCGCGGAATTCAGAGAGCGGATCGTTGGCCAAAGCCCAGATGCTGGCCCAATAGAGCCCCGGATCATGCTCGGCGCCGAAACCCGTGGAAAATTCAGTGTTCTCGACATTGGGGAGGTCGATCTGGGTCAGCCCATCCTCGAAGTTCACGTTGGTCAGCAGCGTCAGAACTGTGGTGAGCGAAGGTTCAGGCGAGACCCAGCTTTCGCCGGCAAAGGTGACCCGGTCTTCACGATGTGAAAGCCCGATATAATAGCCGGGCGCATTTAGCTGCATAGGCGCCAGAGGATTGCCGGTGAGTTCAGGAATGGCCGGATCGTATTGCAGATCGAACCCTTTGAAGGGAAGCGAGTCGGTATAGACATCCGGGTCGATCCCGGCCGAGGCCAGGGAGATTACCGCCAGATCTACATCGGCCGACACACGGTGGGCATCGACCGTGGCAAAGATATCGGCCATCGACCCGCCCAGAGAGTGGCCGGACACGACCAGACGATCAATTCCGTTGCCGGGGTCGTTCACATAGGCCAGTGCTGCCTCTATCAGCGCGTCGTGTGCCACATACTGATCAAACAGCCCGTTGCCGCCCCAAGCCTGTCCGCTCAGCGCCAGTGGCCAATCTGAATCATCGGTGCCGCGAAAGGTGAGCGCAACCGTGCGGCTGCCATCGGCCATCGTGCCTTCGGCAAGCAGCCCTTGCGCCGCCCACAAGAGACTATTGCGGCCCTCGAACAACCCGCCGCTTTGGAACCGGGCGTCGTTGTCAGAGACATAGTTCTGCCCCAAGTTTCCTTCGGTCAGAACGGTCCAGCCGCGCTGTGACAGGTAGCCCCTGTAGTTGTCGTCCCGCCCGTTGTCGCTGTTGTCGCCGTTGTAAACATCGGGCAGCAAGTCATCGCCGTAGACGACGCGTGCCATGAAGGCGCCCAGTTCGATTTCCGCTAGGGAAGTGGTGACCGTTCGCGCGGGTTCGTCCGCGCGCGAGACGCCAAAGAGTTCGGTACGGCCCAGGCTATCGCCGCGGTTGATGCGAACCTCGATTTCCTGTTGGCCGGTTGTCGACACAGTGTAGGAGATGGTTTCAGGGTCTGTTTGCCCTGGCAACAGGCCGCCCGAATAGGTGTCTTCTCCGATTTTGCTGCCATTGACATAGTAGCTGATCGAGAAGGGCGCCTGATAGCTGTCGCTCTGATTGGTTACCTCGGTCTCGATCACGACACTCTGACCGGCGATCGCATAGCCAAAGGCGGAAATATCGCTGACAAACAAATCGGGAAGGTCGGGGCCGACGCGATATGACTCGGTTCGTGAGTTGTTGCTGGTTCGACTGTCACCGTCGACGTCGACGATCCGCACTTCTATGGAATTCGCGCCTTCTTCGGTCAGCGTGTATTTGATGGTCTCGGTATCGGTCCACCCGCCCGGCAGGCCCAGAGACAGTGTGTCGCCGCCAATGAGCGATCCGTTCACGTAATATTCGATGCCGAAGGAGCCTATGCCCTTATTGCCGATGTTGGCCAGCTCCGCCTCGATCTCGATTTCCTCGCCGACGTTCAGATCGCCGATGACGCGGATATCTCGGACCGTCGGATCGGCAAAGTTGTAGTCGATGTCGACGTTGAGATACTTCATCTGTAGCGTTACGCCGGTGTTGTTGCGCACCTGTAACTGCCAGTTTCCCTGCACCTGCTGCCCGTCCATGAAAACGGAGATGTTGGAGACGGAATCGGTTCCCCAGAAAGAGATATCGTAGTCGTCGGATCGGTCGCTGTCGTTCCCGTCATCGGTGTCCTTACCGATACCATCGAAATTGTCGTAGACGCGGACGCGTCGCCCTTCGGGTGAGATCAGCCAGATATCGACATCCCCGAGGTCGACAGCAGCGCCGTTGTTGTAGTTGATGAAGAAGTTCAGCGAAACGTTCTCGACCTCGGAATAGGGCAAGTCACCAAGGACGTTAAAAGAGAAATAGCGGTCTCCACTACCGATGTTGCGTGTAAAGGAGCTGTCATATGTGGCGGTCGGCATAATTCGGTACTCTCAACAATGACCGCGTTCCGGGCACAATTCAAAAAGTAGCAACCCAGAAGACGGCAGAAAAATTTCTATGCCGACAAACTAAGGCCAAACTGGAAAAGCGGCTCAATGGCAAAGAATATTATGAATAGTGCGTGCATGTTTTGGCCCGTGTCAACAAATACTGGCGTTTGCAAAGGATTGCGCTTCGCTCAGGATCAAAGAAAAACGCCGCCCCGAGGGGCGGCGTTTGCGGTTCGATCGCTGGCAGGGACTAGAAGCCCAAGCCTTCGTATTTCTTCTTGAACTTCGACACGCGACCGCCGGTGTCCATCAGGCGGGACGAGCCACCGGTCCAGGCCGGGTGCGACGAGGGGTCGATTTCCAGCGACAGGGTGTCGCCTTCCTTGCCCCAGGTGGATTTCATCTGAATGACGGTGCCATCGGTCAGCTTGACGTCGATCAGGTGGTAATCGGGATGGATGTCGTTTTTCATCTTTCCGCTCCTTACGCTTCGGCGTCAGCCTTGGGTTTGTAGTTGGTGACTTCGGCGATACGGGCCGATTTGCCACGACGCGAACGCAGATAGTAGAGTTTCGCACGACGCACACGGCCACGGCGGACAACGGTGATGCTGTCGATGTTGGTCGAATAGAGCGGGAACACACGTTCCACGCCTTCGCCGAACGAAATCTTGCGAACGGTGAACGAACCGGCGATGCCGCTGCCGTTCTTGCGGCTGATGCAGACGCCTTCATAGTTCTGCACGCGCGAACGGGTGCCTTCGGTCACCTTGTACCCGACGCGAATGGTGTCGCCGGGTTTGAAATCGGGGATATCTTTCCCCAGGGCGGCAATCTGTTCCGCCTCGAGCTGTGCGATAAGATCCATCGCTTTTCTCCTGGTTTGCCCGTGGTTCTACCCACGAAGATATGTGCGTCCCGAGAGCTCGTGGCCTTCGATCGGGTCCGCCGCAGCGCCCGCCCGAGATCGGATCGTCCGTTTCTTTTGTTCGGTCTGCCGCCTCGGTGGCCCGGTCGAAGAAACCGGATGGGGCGCGGAAACAGGCCAAACGCCCGGAGCCGCCAGAGGCGATTCCAGACCGGCCTCGTTTAGGCAAAACCAGCGCGGGGATCAAGAGTGTTGCGGGTCCTGGAGCGACTTTTTAAGGCAGGTCGGCAAAGGTCCCGCCGATTTTCGCTTATCCCCGGGCGGGTGGTTGCTTTTGGCCGGCGCCGCGCCAATCTCTGAGGCAGTACCGATTTCAAATCACGGTTTCACAGCGAGTCATTATGCGATCCCTGCTCCTTCTCTCCGTCTTTCTTACCCTGATGGCCGCTTGTGGCCGCCGCGCGCCCGAGCCCGAGCCGGTCGCAGCTCCCGACCCGATGCGCGCTGAACTGGCGCAACTGGTCACATATCCGAAATTCGGTGATGCCGATCCGCATCCCTGGGACGGGCGCGCGCCGCACAGCTATCCGATCCACGGGATCGACGTATCGCGTTGGCAGGGCAATATCGACTGGCCGACCGCCCGCGCGGCAGGTGTGAACTTTGCCTATATTAAGGCGACCGAGGGCGGCGATGTCGCCGATCCCAAGTTCGCCGAACACCGTCGCGGCGCGCAGGCGGCGGGCGTGCCCTGGGGCGCCTATCACTATTACTATTTCTGCCGCCCGGCTGCGGAACAGGCGCGCTGGTTCATCCGGCATGTTCCGCGTGGCGCCGATCTGCCGCATGTTCTGGACATGGAGTGGACCCACCGCTCGCGCACCTGCCCGCTGCGTCCCGAAGGCGCCAAGGTGCGGGCCGAGGCACGCAAGTTCCTCGACATTCTGGAGGCGCATTACGGGCGCCGTCCCATCATCTATACGACGGTCGACTTCTATCGCGACACCGGCATCGGACAGTTGCGCGATGCCGAGTTCTGGCTGCGCTCGGTCGCGGGCCATCCGCGTCAGGTCTATCCCGGCGCCTACTGGACCTTCTGGCAGTATACCGGCACCGGGCTGATACCGGGGATCGAGGGCAAGGTGGATATCAACGTGTTCCGCAGCGCCCCTGATATCTGGCTGCGCTGGAAGGCCGGGTTGATCGGCTAGGTGCGCCACTGCTTCCCTCGGCCCGCGCCTTGCCCTATGACAGCGGCCATGAGCACACCACCCGCCCGATCCCATGGCCGCAAGGCCATCCGCCCGACGCTGCAACCCCGCGAGCTGATCACCGACACGCCCGATCTGCATGGCGTGTGGAAGGCACGGGTGATCACCCTGTTCCCGCAGGCCTTTCCCGGTGTTCTGGGCGAAAGCCTGACGGGCCGCGCCCTGCAAGAGGGGCTTTGGCAACTGGAGACCATCGAACTGCGCCAGTTCGGCATCGGCAAGCATCGCAATGTCGATGACACCCCGGCCGGCGGCGGCGCCGGCATGGTGTTGCGCGCCGATGTGCTGGCCCCAGCGATCGAACGCGCGATGCAAGGCGCCAGCGGCAACTGGCCGCTGATCTACTTGTCGCCGCGCGGCCGCCCGATGGATCAGTCGCTTATGCAGTCGCTGGCGCGCTGTGACGGGGTCACGCTGATCTGTGGCCGCTTCGAGGGCGTCGACGAGCGGGTGCTGGAGCATTACGGCATTCAGGAGGTTTCGCTGGGAGATTTCGTGATGACCGGTGGCGAGATTGCGGCGCAAGCCCTGATCGACGCCACCGTGCGGTTGCTGCCCGGCGTGCTGGGCAACCAGGCCTCGACCGAGGAGGAGAGTTTTTCCTCGGGGCTTCTGGAACATCCGCAATACACCCGCCCCGCCGAATGGATGGGCCGCCCCATCCCCGAGGTGCTGATGTCCGGCCATCACGGCAAGGTAGCCGAGTGGCGCCGCGCCCAGAGCGAAAAGATCACGCAGAGCCGCCGACCCGACTTGTGGCGACGCTATCAAACGCCGAAGGAAGATTGACAGCTCCTGTGCCGTGATGCGCAGATAGGGGTGAGTATTTGCAATAAGAGGGGAAAAAGTTGTTTTATGGAAAGCTTGACGGTGAAAATGCTGACCGCTTTCGCATCGCGCTAGAGACGCTGCAAGAATTGTTTGGCTCGGTCTACGCCTCAGACAATCTGATCGGGTTGCAACGGGCAGGCGGGTTTCGCGAGGACAGGAAATTCGTTGAAACGCTGCGCCGAAACGCCCAGACAAAACAGGAGATATCGATTGCCTGGCGGCTGCATACGCTGCTCTGGGCCGCCCAGAACGTGATGCAACTGCCCGGCGATTTCGTGGAATGCGGAGTGTGGAAGGGGTTTTGTTTCGCGTTCCTGACCGACTATCTGGACTTCGCCAAGTCTGACAAGACGCTCTATCTCTATGACACCTATCAGGGCATACCAGAGGCGATGAATTCCGAGAAACGTTCAAATCAGGCCTATGAACAGGACATCGCCGATGATCCGGATGCGATCCTGAAGGTGGTGCAGCAGCGCTTTGCCAAGGTCCCGAATACGCGGATCGTGCAGGGCATGGTGCCAGACAGTTTCGCCCAGGCCTGCCCCGAGCAGATCGCGCTCTTGCATATCGACATGAATTCGGCGGCCTCGGAAATTGCTGCGCTGGAGGCGCTGTTCGACAAGGTGGTGCCGGGCGGGATGATCGTGTTCGACGATTACGGCTGGACCGGCTACGCCGCGCAACGCCACGCCGAAAACGCCTTCATGGCCGCGCGCGGGCACACGGTGCTGGAGATCCCCACCGGGCAGGGGTTGGTGATCAAGCACTGAGGGCGCGTGCCGGGCTCGGCTGGTTGCGCCTCGGGACTTGGGCGGCTGCTTTGCATGTCAACGCGGACGTCCGAAACCTGTAGTCAGATTGGCTCCGGTCTATGCTTGAGACGCCCATTCAGACACGACGGCCCACCCCAATGCGTTGGTCCCGCAACAGCTAACTGCCGAGACTTGTCCCGCCGCCGATGCGGTGCACGACTGAGACACCGGCGAAGCGCAACACGAGCATCCGGCAAGCATGCCCTTCTGTGCGATGCCCGATACGTCAGCAAGCGCATACAACGGCTTTGTTGGCGATTTTACTGTATCGCGGGGTGGCGACAATGACGCGCGGTCGAGATCGAAGTCGTCCGATACAGGGAAGATGTCTCCTTCAAGTACGGTTCCCCAGATGCCGATGTCTTTGATTTTGTCGGGCTCCACCTCGAATGGGTCTTCTTCAAGGATGGTGAAATTCGCCAACTTGCCGGGAGCGAGCGAGCCAATCTCGCCCTCTAACCGAAGGGATTGGGCAGCATCAATGGTCACAGCCCGCAGCGCGTCTTCGACAGATAAGCGGTGTTCGGGGCCGGCCACGCGGCCAGATACGGTCGTCCGGTTCACACCAGCCCATACCAGGAACAACGGTTCACCGGGCGCCATCGGAACGTCTGAGTGGAAAGAGATCGGGATACCGTTGGCCTTGATCGGGCCAAGGGGCACAATGTCGTCTGCACGCTCTGGACCGAGTCCAAGCTCGCTATATCGATCTGACAAGGCGGTTACGTAGTAAGGATTGCCGCTGACGATGCAGCCCAGATCGGCGATCCTGTCTGCTTGGCCTTCTCGCGCATAACCGAAGTGGACCAATGTCGTGCGGTGATCTGCCCGCGGGTTCCGGCGCATGTTTCGCTCTACAGCGTCCAGAATCAAATCAACAGCTAGGTCACCAGTCTGGTGGATATGTATTTGGTAGCCTGCATCCCAATAGGCATCAAACACGGGGTCGAATTCGTCCGGTTGCATGATCCACTCGCCGTGGAAATCGCCGCCCACATAAGGCTCCGAGACCTGCATGGCCAAACTGTAAATAGCGCCATCGGCAAAGAGTTTCACCTGCTTCGGCATGAAAGCCGTCTTGCCTTCACCCCAATCGAGCAGCTTTTCGGTTTCCTCGATCATGGAGCCTTTCCGGAAATGCAAGGCTGCCAGAGATTTGCCATCGGCGATGAAATACATCCGGAGCGGTGCGTCAGACCCCGAGAAGACGGCGTTGGTTGCCTCTTGAAGAGGTCGAGACAGCACGCCTCCCGGTTCCGCTGCAACCGTGACGCCTGCGCGGTGCATATACTCGCGCGCCAGCCTCAGGCCGGCGCCCAGGCGCTCTGGTGTGGCAAGCACTGGAGCGACGGCGGGAAGGACGGCGAACATTCCTGCTTCGAAGAAATACCCATCTTCAAAGCTCGATTGCTCAAGCGCGAGCCCCGCAAAGCCATTCACGAAGTCTTGGTTGATGCCCAGCCGCTCCAGAGCGGGGGTGTTAAGGATCAACTCGTGCGCAGATCGATGGACTATGATGATCGGGCGCGTGCTGCTGATCTCGTCGAGTTGTGCACGCCTGATCTCGCCATGAAAGAAGTGGTGATACCCCCACGTCAGCAACAAGGCGTCAGGATCATCCAATGCCGCTTCAGCGGCTTGCAAACGAGACTTGTATTCCGCCTCATCCTTGGCGGCCTTCGAAAAGCCAGTCGGAAGGTTCCAATCCTCGATCGATATGATCTCGGAGGTCAGGGTCAATCCAGCGAGGAAAGGATGCACGTGCTGGTCGATCAAGCCAGAAATTATGACTTTGTCGGAGAATCTGTCGTCCAGCCGAAAGGGCTGCGAGCCGATCCTATTGACGATTTCGTCGCGTGAACCAGCGGCCAGAACACGGTCTCCGACCACGGCAACCGCGTTTATAGCTGGGTCGTTGTCCTCCATCGTGATGACGCGCTGCGCTATGTAAACGGTGATCTCGGGCAGTGCGTTGAGCTGGCTGCCAAAATCCTGCAATGACGAGGCGGCGTGAGCAGGCGTGGCATTGGCAATCGCGATCATCGACGCGCTGCAAAGAATGGTTATTGCTGTACGACGGGTGAAATCTGTTTTGGTCATTTTGTCGAACGCTGATCGAGGTAGAAATATTTCTGAGCCTAACACCAACATTTTCTGAACAAGAAACGAAAAAAACAACCGAGCTTGGATTGCGCGCCAAGTCTCCAAATCAAAAAGAAATTCGGATTCGACGACTGCCCCGACCGCTTTGGGCTTGAAGCCGCCGTCATTCGCTGCTGCGCTCAAAGGCCCTGCGTAGACAACGCGAACCAGGGGCCGCTGCAGGCGCGGTCAGAACAGTCCTTCGGGCGGGTCGGCGACGATGCGGCGTTGATCAAGGTCCACGGTGGGGACTGCAGCTTGAGTAAAGGGCAACAGGACCGGCGATTTCAATCCACCTCCGCCGATCTCCAGCAGGTCCGAGGCGCCGTGGTTCTGGACCGAGATCACCTTGCCCAGAAGCGTGCCGCCGGTGTCGAACACCTCCAGCCCGATCAGGTCGGTGTGATAGAACTCGTCATCGGGCAGCGAAGGCAGCCGGTCGCGTTGGGTATAAAGGCGCAGACCCTTGAGCGCGTCTGCCGCTTCCTTGGTCTCGACGCCACCCAGATGCGCGGCAAAGCCGTTCTTGATCGCACGGGTCAGCACGATGGGAAAGCGCCGGGTGCCGGTCTCGTCGGTCAGCGGCGAATAAAGCTCGATATCCTCGGGCACCGCGCAGAAGCTTTTCAACCTTACCTCGCCGCGCACCCCGAAAGAGCCCGCCACCGAACCCACGCAAATCAGATCGCTCATTTTTGCCATCCCTCGCATAAATCCGCCTCGACCCGCCCGCCGGCATCCAAGCAGCGGTCCCGGTGGGCATTGCGTTCGTATACCACTCCGACGACAAAGGCGACCGTGACAAAGAAAAACAGCCGGACGGGGCGGAGCATGGAGCTATCGTGTCTCGACCGTCAGGTGGCGGTCGCGCGCTTCCCAGCCTGCGGTTTCCAATTCGGGAATGTCAGAGACCTCTTGCGGCCAACCGATGCAGAAATAGCCGATCAGCCGCCAGTCCTCGGGCGTGCGCAGATCGCGGCAAAGGCGGTCGGGGTCAAGGATCGACACCCAGCCCAGCCCCAGCCCCTCGGCCCTGAGCGCCAGCCAGAACAGGGTCACCGCAGAGACCACTGAGTAACGCCGCATTTCCGGCATCGTGCCGGCCCCCAGACCGTGCCCCTTGACCGTGGCGTCATCGCAGAACACCGCCAGTTGCACCGGCGCCTCCTGCATGCCCGACAATTTGAGCTGGCTGTATTGCCGCGCCCGGTCGCCGGAATAGCCTGTCAGCGCTTCGGCGTTCGCGGTCTGGTAATTCTCTAGCGCCGCCGCGCGGGCGGCCTTGCTTTCGACGCGGATCACGCGCCAGGGTTCGCTCAGGCCAACTGAGGGCGCCAGGCGAAAGGTGTCGAGGCAGCGTGTCAGCACTGCCTCGTCCACCGGATCGGTGCGGAACCGGCGTACATCGCGCCGGAGCCGCATCAGCAGGTCGAACTGCGTGCGGAAATCGTCGGAAAAGCTCTGATCCCGCACGCGCGACCCGCTTATTCTTCGGCTGCCGCTTCGGCTGCTGCAGCGGCCTTCGCGGCCTTCTCCTCGGCGCGTTCCTTGGCTTTCTTGCCCGGCACGGCCTTGTTGGGGTTCGAGCGCTCGGTCTTGCCGACGACACCGGCGGCTTCAAGCATGCGCGCGACGCGGTCGGTGGTCTGGGCGCCCTGGCTCAGCCAGTACTGCACGCGCTCGACATCCATTTTCACGCGCTCTTCGCTGTCTTTCGGCAGCAGCGGATTATAGGTGCCCAGCTTCTCGATGAAGCGGCCGTCGCGCGGCATGCGGCTGTCTGCGGCCACGATGCGGTAGAAGGGACGCTTTTTCGAGCCGCCACGGGCCAGACGGATTTTCATTGCCATTGTGTTTCTCCTTTGATGGCGTCACGCCGGGGGGCGTGTTTCGTGTTGACCGGGTATTGCCCGGTTATTCCTGGTGTTTCCTGTGGTGTCGGATGACTTCCTGAATGATGAAATTCAGGAAAGCCTTGGCGAAATCAGGGTCCAGATCGGCCTCTTTCGCCAGGTCTTCGAGCCGCTCGATCTGTTGTGCCTCGCGCACCGGATCGGACGGGGGAAGGTCGTGCTCGGCCTTGAGCTTGCCCACGGCCTGGGTGTGTTTGAACCGCTCGCCGAGCGTGTAGACAAGGATCGCGTCCAGCCGGTCGATGCTGGCGCGGTGGCCTTTCAGCAGTTCGGCGGCGCGCGCCACGGGATCAGGCATGGTGTCAGTCAATGGCCCATCCTTTCGGTTTGAACAGCGGGTCGGCGTAATGGGCGATTTCCATGTCGATCCCATGTGCCAGCTGGGTGCCCTCCAGCTTGGCGGGCGAGGGGTGGCGATAGACCGCGTCGTTGCCGTCGATGGTCGGTGCCTCGGGGTCCTTCTTGGCTCCCAGCCGCTCGGCCAGGCGGATCGAGTCGAGGTTCTTGGGGTCGATATAGCTGACGGCGGTTTCCCAGCCGAGATGGCGATAGAAGTGTTTGCGCGCCGCGTGGGTGGCCTCCAGCGCATAGCCCTTGCCGGCGGCATCGGGCCAGATCACCCAGGCGATCTCGGCCTCGGGCCATTGCGCCGGTTTCCAGCCGCCCGCCATGCCATAGGTCTCGTCCGTCACCTTGTCGTGGATCATCCACATGCCATAGCCGCGGATCTGCCAATGGCCGATCTCGGCGGCATAGAGCATCCATGCCTCATAAGGGTTCAGCGGCCCGCCCATGAACCGGGCGCGATAGCTGGTGAACGTCGATTTGAAATCCGGGTAATCCTCGGGCTCGGGGCCGCGCAGGATCAGACGCCGGGTTTCGATGACGGGGATGGTATGGGTCATGCCAACCCCCGCAGGTCGTGCGCGATCACCACATCGCCCGGGTCTTCGCCGATGCCGTCGGGGTCGATCACCCCGCCCAGCCGCAGGCCCAGCGCGATGGAGCGCGCATTGTCCGGGTCGATGATATTGGTCAGGTGGTCCCAGCCGAAATTGCGCCGCGCCCAGATCATCACCGCACGTGCCGCCTCGGCGGCGTATCCCTTGCCCTCGGCCTCGGGGATCACGAACCAACCGAGTTCCGGGCCGGGATAGCCATCGGCTTCGTAGATGCCGACCTCGCCCACATAAGCGCCGCTGTCGCGCAGTTCGACGCCAAAGGGGCCATAGCCGCGCAGGGTCCAGATGCCGACATCCGAGGCCCAGACGCGCCAGGCGGCGGCGCGCTCCATCATGCCGCGTTCATGCACCGACCGCTCAGAGGCAAAGAAGGCGGCCCAATGCTCGAAATCCGCGAGTTGCGGGGCGCGCAGGGTCAGACGGTCGGTGTGCAGGGTGGGGATGCTCATACCGCCCCCTCTGCCAGATCGTCGGGGCCGGGGTGGCGATAGACATGTTCGGTGCCATGAGTGACGTTGTCATAGCTGCGCTCGAAACGCGCGCCCATGCGCTCAGCCAGCGCGACCGAGCGGGCATTGCCCGGAAAGATGTTCGAGCTGAGTGTTTCAAAGCCCAGCACCGCATAGGCGTAACGGCGGATTTCCTCGGCGGCCTCGCGGGCATATCCCTTGCCCTCGGCGCCTTGGTAGACGACCCAGCCCAGCTCCGGTTCCGGCCAGCCCTCGGGCGACCAGATGCCGACAAAGCCGACCGGCTCTCCCTCGCGGGTATCGGCCATCCAGAAACCATAGCCATGCAGCACCCAATGGCCGATCATCGAGGCGAACCAGCGCCAGGCCTCGTTGCGGCTGAGCGGGCCGCCAAAGCCCCAGCTGCGATCACCATCGGCAAAGAAGGTGGCCACGCCGTCGAAATCGCGGGCCTCGGGCGCGCGCAGGATCAGGCGCTGGGTGGTCAGGGTCGGGATTTGCAGATCGATCATGTATAGGCCTCCATGCCGCCATCCGACAGTTCGGACGGGGCCGGGTGGCGCCAGATCTCCAGCTTGCCGAACCGCTCATGGGTGAACAATCCGTCCTGTGCCGCGCCCAGACGCTGGGCGACGCGGCGCGAGCCGTCATTGCCGGGCGCGACCAGGCTGATCGCGGTCTGCCAACCCAGCACATCATAAGCATAGTCGCGGGCGGCGCGGGCGGCTTCGGTCGCGTATCCCTTGCCCTCGAACCCGTCCATCAGGTCCCAGCCGATTTCCGGTTCGGGCCAGCCTTCGGGGCACCACAACCCGATGATGCCGGCAAAGCGGCCGGTTGCCGTCTCTTCGACCGCCCAGCGTCCATAGCCGCGCAGCTGCCAATGACCCAGCTCGACCGCCAGCATGCGCCAGCTTTGTTCCGCCGGGACCGGCCCGCCCACGAATTTCGACCGGTCCGACGCAAAGAAGGCCGCAAAGCCCGGGAAGTCCCGTTGCTCCGGCGCGCGCAGCGTCAGCCGTTCGGTCGATATGGTGGGGATCGGAGTCATGTTACTTCTTCTTTCCCAGTCCGCTCAGACCCGGCGGCAGGCCCATGCCGCCACCCAGACCGGGCAGACCGCCGCCAAGACCCTTGCCGCCGCCCATCGCCTTGGCCGCTGCCTCCAGCGCCTTGGGGTCCATGCCCTTGGCCATCTCGGCCATGTCAGCGGGTGTTCCACCCTTGCCGAACATGCCCTTCATGGCCTGTTTCAGCATGCCGCCCTTACCCATCTTGCCCATCTTCTTCATCATGTCCGCCATCTGGCGGTGCATCTTCAGAAGCTTGTTGAGGTCGCTGACCTCCATCCCGGCACCGGCGGCGATCCGCTTCTTGCGGCTGGCCTGGAGCAGGGCGGGATTGGCGCGCTCGCGCTTCGTCATCGACTGGATCAGCGCGATCTGCTGTTTCAGGACACGGTCGTCCAGACCGGCGGCATCCATCTGCTTGGCCATCTTGCCCATGCCCGGCAGCATGCCCATCATGCCCTGCATGCCGCCCATCTGGATCATCTGTTCCAGCTGCATCTTGAGGTCGTTCATGTTGAACTGACCCTTGGCCATGCGCTTCATCATGCGCTCGGCCTGTTCCATCTCGATGGTGTCCTGGGCCTTTTCGACCAGGGCGACGATATCGCCCATGCCCAGGATGCGGCCGGCGATACGCTCGGGCTCGAAGGTTTCGAGCGCGTCCATCTTCTCGCCCAGACCGACGAAGCGGATCGGCTTGCCGGTCACCGCGCGCATGGACAGAGCGGCACCGCCGCGCCCGTCGCCGTCCATCCGGGTCAGCACCACGCCCGAGATGCCGATCTTGGCGTCGAATTCCTCGGCCACCTCGACGGCGACCTGGCCGGTCAGGCCATCGACCACCAGCAGGGTTTCGCGCGGGGTGACGACGTTGCGGACATCCTCGACCTCCTGCATCAGCACCTGGTCGATATGCAGGCGACCGGCGGTGTCGAGCATATAGACGTCATAGCCGCCCATCATCGCCTGCTGCTTGGCGCGCTTGGCGATATCCACGGGCTTCTGGCCCGGCACGATCGGCAGGGTATCGACCCCGATCTGCGCGCCCAGCACCGCCAGCTGATCCATCGCCGCCGGGCGATAGACGTCGAGCGAGGCCATCAGCACCTTCTTGCCCTCGCGCTCTTTAAGGCGCTTGGCCAGCTTGGCCGTGGTGGTGGTCTTGCCGCCGCCCTGAAGGCCGACCATCAGGATCGGCGCGGGCGGATTGTCGATCTTCAGCTTGCCCGGGTCTTCTTCGCCGCGCAGCACGTCGACCAGCGCGTCATGCACAATCTTGACCACCTGCTGGCCCGGCGTGACCGACTTGGTCACCGCCTGACCGGTCGCCTTGTCCTGCACCGCCTTGACGAAGTCACGTGCCACCGGCAGCGAGACGTCGGCCTCGAGCAGTGCGACGCGCACCTCGCGCAGGGCGGTCTTGACGTCTTCCTCGCTCAGCGCGCCCTGCTTGGTCAGGCGGTCGAAGACGCCAGAGAGGCGTTCGGACAGATTTTCAAACATGGCTCTCCGGCTCCTTTTGCCTGTTGCGGTCGCGCCCCCAAGGTAGGAAGCGGTGTATCAATACACAATCGCCTCCACGGGCGTAACACGCTGGTGGAGGGCGATCCCCGGACAAGACCGGGGACCGGAAGGTTTGACGCTTCCGGACAGTTGCGGCGGGATTACGCGGATCGGGCCGGGGAGTCAAGCCGCGCGGGCGAAAGGGGGCTCTGCCCCCGGCACCTGCGGTGCCTCCCCCGGGATATTTTCAGCAAGAGGAAAGAGACGGGCCTGTCTCTTCATTTCGCCGCAAATACTCCGGAGCGCGAGGCAGCGCCTCGCAAAGGATCAGAAATCAAGCCCTAGATCGACGGTGCGATAGGAATGGGTCAGTGCGCCTGACGAGATGTAATCCACCCCGGTGGCCGCGATGGCGGCGACCGTGTCGAGGGTGACATTGCCGCTCGCCTCGGTGATCAGGCGACCACGTGCCATGTGGACCGCGCGGGTCAGCGTTTCCGTGTCCATGTTGTCGAGCAGCACCGCATCCGCGCCACCCACTGTCAGCACCTCTTCCAGCTGGTCGAGGCGGTCGACCTCGATCTCGACCTTGACCATATGCGAGGCGCGGGCGCGGGTCGCCTCAAGTACGGGGCGGATACCGCCGGCGGCGGCGATATGGTTGTCCTTGATCAGGATCGCGTCGGACAGCGAATAGCGGTGGTTGAAGCCGCCCCCATGCAGCACCGCCTGTTTCTCGACCAGCCTGAGACCCGGCGTGGTCTTGCGGGTGCAGGTGATGCGCGCGCTGTTGCCGCGCGTCTCGGCCACCAGCGCGGCGGTCAGGGTGGCGACGCCGCAGAGCCGCCCGGCAAAGTTCAGCGCCACCCGCTCGGCCGACAGGATGGCAGCGGCCTCGCCCTCGATCACCATCAGCGTGTCACCGGTGGCGCAGGTCTGGCCATCGGCAACAAGCGTCTCGACCCGCAGTGCCGGGTCGACCAGCCGAAAGGCCAGAGCGGCGACCTGCATGCCCGAGACGGTGGCGGCGGCGCGGGCGTTCAGCCGGGCGCAATAGCGGGTGCCCGGCGCGATCACGGTGCGGGTGGTGATGTCGCCATAGGCGCCCAGATCCTCCATCAGAGCGGCGCGCACCAGCGGTTCCAGGATCAGGTCGGGCAGGGGGGCATGGGTCATGGCGGGTCCTTGGGTCAAAGCGTGTTGCGCAGCGCCAGCGCCTGCTCCAGTGTCAGGTCCGAGCGTTTACCGGGGCCGGGCGCGGCCTGCGGGAAATCGGTGCGATAGTGCGCGCCGCGGCTCTCCTGCCGCAACAGCGCGGCGGCGGCAATCATCGTGGCGGTGGCGGTCATGTTGGCAAAGGCGTCGCAGGGGGGATGCGCGGCCTCGATCTGCGCGATGGCGCGCAGGGCGCGGCGCAACCCGTCACCATCACGCACCACGCCCACATGATCGGTCATGATCCGGCGCAGTTCGGCAACCGCCCGCGCATCGGGCGCATCGCCGCCGGGGACAAAGGGAATGTCCACCCGCGCCGCCACCGTCTGGCGCACCTGCCGGGCGATGTCGCGGGCGCAGGCGCGGGCAAAAACCAGCGCCTCCAGAAGCCCGTTCGAGGCCAGCCGGTTGGCGCCGTGCAACCCGGTCGAGGCCGCCTCGCCACAGACCCAGAGGCCCGGCAGGCTGCTTTTTCCATCCAGATCGGCGGCCACGCCGCCCATATGGTAATGCGCCGCCGCCGCTACCGGGATCGGGGTAGAAAGCGGGTCGATCCCCGCCTCGGCGCAGGCACGGGCGACGGCGGGGAAGAGGGTGGGCAGATGCGCGCCGATGGCCGCGCGGGTATCCAGCGCGGGGGCATTGCCCGCCTGTGTTTGCAGATAGACGGCGCGGGCCACCACGTCGCGCGGCGCCAGTTCAGCGTCGGGATGCAGCGCGGGCATGAAGCGCTGGCCGTGCCGGTCGATCAGCGTCGCGCCCTCGCCGCGCAGCGCCTCGGTCGCCAAGGGGGCGGGATCGGCACCGGTGGCAATGGCGGTGGGGTGGAACTGCACAAATTCGGCATCGGCGATGCGCGCGCCCGCGCGGGCGGCCATGCCCAGCGCCTGTCCCCGGATGCGGGCGGGATTGGTGGTCTGGGCATACAGCCCCGCCGCCCCGCCCGCCGCCAGCAGCACGGCGGGCGCGCGCAGGGTGACGGGGGCGGAGCCTTCGGGCGCGGCCGATGTGAGGCAGGCGCCGGTGACCCGCCCGGCCTCGACCAGCAGACGCGCGACCTGCACGCCTTCGAGCACCTGAACCGACCGGGTTTGCCGCAAGGCCGCGATCAGGGCGCGCATGATCTCGGCCCCGGCCTGATCGCCCTTGACCCGCACCACGCGGGCCGCTGAATGCGCCGCCTCGCGCGACATCACATAGCCGCCGTCGCGGGTGCGGTCGAAAGCGGTACCCAGATCGGTGAGGTCGAGGATATGCGCGCGCGCCGCCCGGGTGACGTAATCGGCCACCTCTTGCAGCACCGTTCCCGCGCCCGCGCGCAGGGTGTCGCGGGCATGCGCCTCGGGCGTGTCGGCGGGGTCCATCGCGGCGGCCACGCCACCCTGCGCCCAGGCCGAGCTGGCGCCATGGCCCAGCGGGTCGGGCGAGATCATCAGCACCGGGTGGGGCGCCAGCTTTAGCGCCGCATAGATCGCAGCCAGCCCGGCGCCGATGATGACCACGCGGTCGGTGCGCAGGTCCTGCATCGGGGCCTCAGACCCCCAGTTGCCGGCTGAGGTCGATCATCCGCTGCACCGCCAGCCGCGCCCGCTGGGCGACGGTTGGGTCGACCTCGACCTGACCGGTCATGGTGTCAAGCGCATAAAGCACCTTTTCCAGCGTGATCTTCTTCATATAGGGGCACAAATTGCAGGGACCGACGAAGTCGACCTCGGGCAGGGCATCGGCGATGTTCGAGGCCATCGAGCATTCGGTGATCAGCAGCGCCTTTTCCGGCTTCTCCCGCGTGACATAGTCGATGATGCCGCTGGTCGAGCCCGAGAAATCGGCCTCGGCCACCACATCGGGGGGGCATTCGGGATGGGCGATCAGCCGGGTGCCCGGGTTCCATTCGCGGAAGTCGCGCAGGTCGCGGGCACTGTACTGCTCGTGCACGATGCAGGACCCCTCCCACCAGACCACGTTCTTTTGCGGTACCTGGGCGGCCACGTTCTGGGCCAGATACTGGTCGGGGGTCATGATGATCGTGTGCTCGGGCATGGCGGCCACGATCTGGGCGGCGTTGGAGGAGGTGCAGCAGATGTCCGAGGCGGCCTTTACCTCGGCGGTGGTGTTCACATAGGACACAACCGGCGCGCCGGGATATTTCGCCCGCATCTGGGCGATGCCCTCGGCGGTGATGCTTTCGGCCAGCGAACAGCCCGCCCCCATATCGGGCATCAGCACGGTCTTGTCGGGGCTGAGGATCTTCGACGTCTCGGCCATGAAATGCACGCCGCATTGCACGATCACATCGGCATCGGTGCGGGTGGCCTCGATTGCCAGTTGCAGGCTGTCGCCGACGAAATCGGAAATGCCGTGATAAATCTCGGGCGTCATGTAGTTGTGGCCCAGGATCACGGCGCCGCGTTCGGCCTTGAGCTGGTTGATGGCGCGGACATAGGGCGCGTGGATGGCCCAGTCGGCGGGGGTGACCACCCGCGCCATTCGGGCGTATTCCGCGCTCATCTCGGCGGCAAGTGTGGGCGAAGGAGCAAGGTCATACTTGTCGGCGAGGCCGGCACGCATTGCGGGAAGGTCGAACACGGGGCGATAGGTCCTGCCAGTTGCGAGGGGGTGGCGTTGAAATAGGGGTATTTGACGCCGCTGGCCATAGGGGGTGATGGGATAATTTCCCGAAAGTGGGCCTTGTTCCGGAACTTTGTGACTTTATCTTCAGGGTTGTTTGTTTGCAAACAAACAATGTTTTTTGCACTTCTATCTTGATTGTGGAATTCTTTCCTCATTGAGGTCATTGGTGGGCGAACGACGCAACGCGCGGTGAACTGGTCGCGCCATGGGTTGCGATGGGGCGGTGATCGCGGCAAGAGGGGTGGAATGACTTGTCAGGGAACCCGACCATGGACGCCTCTTCGGCCTATCAGGATACATTGCCCGTTTCCTCGGACGCGCTGCTTGGCCAGCTTGACGACTGGGGGCTGGCCTATCGACTGTTTACCCATGTGCCGCTCAGAACGGTCGAAGACGCCAAGGCGGTCGAGGGAGAGCTGACCCGGCCCGGGGAACGGGCGTTCCGGATCAAGAACCTGTACCTGCGCGACAAGAAGAAGCGCAACTATCTGGTGACGCTGGAGCAGGACCGTGAGATCGACCTGAAGGCGCTGGGCGCGGTTTTGGGCGCGGGCAACCTGTCCTTTGGCTCGGCGGACCGGCTGTTGCAGAATCTGGGTATCCGGCCGGGTGCGGTCAGCCCGCTGGCGATGATCAACGGGGTTGGGCAGGGGGTCAGGCTGATCATGGATGCGGCGGTGCGCGAGGCCGAGGTGGTCTATATGCATCCGCTGGTCAATGATCGCACGGTGGCGATGGCGCGCGCGGACCTGATGGTGTTTCTCGACCGCATCGGGTGCGCGGTGACCTGGCTGGACGGGGCCGAACGCGCCTGACGGCGCGTGCCTGCGGCGCGAGTATTTTCAACTAGAAAGAAGCAGGGGGTCAGACCTCGTCCGCCAGCGCCATGTCGAGGGCGGCGGCGACATGGGCCGCCGAGGGGTTGACGAAGAGATGCCCGCCGGCGCGAAAGGTGATGTCGTCCACATGGTCGGGAAAGGCCAGTGGCAGTTCGGTACAGGCCAGCAGGATCGCGGTGCCCGGTTCGGCGTGGCGGTCGCAAAAGGCCAGCAGGCGCGGGCGCGCGTTTTCCGAGACGCCCGCGTAGAGGTCTTCGTCGATCAACGCCTGCATTTCGGCGATGTCCTCCGGGGACAGGGGAGGATTCGCCATGACCCCGGCGGGGGCCAGTGCGTTGGCGTAGTCGCGGGCCTGCATGGTGACGGCAGTGCCCAGAACCAGGGCCCGGGCGCTGCCGGTTTCGGCTGTGGCGCGTGCGGTGGCGTCAAAGATCGACAGGACCGGCATGTCGACCCCCCGGCGGATCGCATGCAGCCGCGCATGCGGCGTGTTCGAGGCGATCACCGCGAAATCGCAACCCGCCCCCTGAAGGGTCAGCAGAGCGTTGCGGAAGACCGCGTCGAAGCCGGACCAGCTGGCCTCCTCCCCCGGGCGGCCACGCAGGGCGCGGGTCTGCGCCTGGGTGACGGATTCGATCGTCATCGGGGGGATTGGCAGCGGCGTTCCATGGCCGCGCGCGGCAAAGAAGCGCCCCGCCCCCTGCGCGATGGCCCGGTAATAGTCTATGGTCGAGGGCCAGCCGACGCCGCCGAGTATGCCGATCTTCTTCATGGGGCCTCCGGGTTGGTGGGGTCTGGTGCAGCGTCCTGCGGAAGGCGCGAAATTGCCAGAACAAACCCTCTGACGGAAGATTTGTGTTGCAGAGGTGAACGTAGCGCAGGAAAACTGTCGGTAATTGTTGAAATCTGCACAGTTTGAGGCCCTAAGCCGCATGGAGAATTGGGATGAGGTGCGGACCGCCTATCAGGTGGCACGCATGGGAACCGTCAGTGGCGCCGCCGAGGTGCTGGGTGTGCATCATGCCACCGTGATCCGCCATATCGACGCGATCGAGGCGCGGCTGGGCGTCAAGCTGTTCCAGCGCCACGCGCGCGGCTATACCCCGACCGAGGCGGGTCTGGACCTGCTCAGGGTGGCGCAGGCGACCGATGACCAGTTCAGCCAGCTGGTCGGGCGGCTCAAGGGCGTGGGCGACGATGTCTCGGGCGAGCTGGTTGTAACCTCATTGGAATCGCTGGCGCCGCTGGTGGTACCGGTGCTGGGGGCGTTCCAGCGCAAGCATCCCGGCCTGATCGTGCGATATCTGACCGGCGCGCGCCTGTTCCGGCTGGAATATGGCGAGGCGCATGTGGCGATCCGGGCCGGACGGGTGCCCGACCAGCCCGACAACGTGGTGCAGCCTTTTATCGATCAGGAGGTGGGGCTTTATGCCAGCCGGGGTTATGTGGCGCGGCGCGGGATGCTCAAGGGGCCCGAAGACCTGAAAAACCACGAGTATGTCGGCAGCGATGACGAAAACAGCCGGGCCCCTTTCTATATCTGGCTGCGTCAGAACGTGCCGCCCGAGGCGATCTCGTTTCGTTGTTCCGATACCTATTCCGCCGGGCACGCGGTGCGGGCGGGGGCAGGGATCGGCTTTGTCTCGCGCTGGGCCGCCGCGCGCGACCCGGATCTGATCGAGATGCTCCCGGCAGAAGAGGAATGGGCGGGCAAGCTGTGGCTGGTGACCCATGTCGACCTGCACCGCACGCCCAAGGTGCAGAGCTTTCTGAAGTTCCTCAAGCAGGCTGCGCGCGAATGGGAGGTCTGAGTCCCGAGGGGCGGGGTCATCTGGCGATGCTCTGCTTTTCGGCGCTGGTGGCGGGCAGCTTCTCGCTTGGTTCGATGGTGGCCAACGAGATCGCTCCGGCGGCGCTGAACGCGGTGCGGTTCGGGATTGCCGCGGTGGTGATTGGCATCGCGGCGGCGGCGACCACCGGCATTCCGCGCACGGCGCTGCGGGCGCCGTGGCGCTATGCGCTGCTGGGCGGGCTGTTCGCCGCCTATTTCGTTCTGATGTTCGAGGGGCTGAAGACGGCGCCACCGGTCAGCGCGGCGGCTGTATTCACCCTGACCCCGGTTCTGTCGGCGGTTGCGGGCTGGCTGCTGCTGCGGCAGGTGACCACGTCGCGCATGGCACTGGCGCTGGCGATCGGGGCAGGGGGCGCGCTGTGGGTGATCTTTCGCGCCGACTGGGCCGCTCTCCGGGCGTTTCAGATCGGACAGGGAGAGATCGTCTATTTCTGGGGCTGCGTGGCGCATGCGATCTATACGCCGATGGTGCGGCGGCTGAACCGGGGAGAGCCCGCGGTGGTGTTCACGCTGGGCATGCTGGTGGCGGGCTGTCTGCTGCTGACCCTTTATGGCTGGGAAGACCTGCGGGCGACGGATTGGGCGGCGCTGCCGCCCATCGTCTGGATCGGGCTCCTGTATGTGTCGATCTGCGCCAGCGCGATGACATTTGTGCTGCTGCAATTCGCCACCCTGCGGCTGCCCTCGGCCAAGGTGATGGCCTATACCTATCTGACGCCAACCTGGGTGATCTGCTGGGAGATCGCACTGGGCAATGGTGCGCCGGGCGGGCTGGTTCTGGTGGGGATCGCCATGACGGTGGTGGCGCTGGTCATGCTGTTGGAAACACCGGCGCGGCGGGGATAGTCGGGCGGCTCATCCGCCCGGTTGGGCGTCTTCGCCCAGTTCCGTTGCAAGAAAGCGTTCGAACGCATCCAGATTGACCGGCTCGAACTGACCGAACCCCTGCATCCAGACCGAGGCCTGCCGCAGCGCGTCGGGTTCCAGCTTGCACCATTTCACCCGGCCGCGTTTCTCTTGCGTGATCAGCCCGGCACGGGTGAGGATCACCAGATGTTTCGAGATGGCCGCAAGCGACATCTCGAACGGTTCGGCCACATCGGTCACGGCCATGTCATCCTCGAGCAGCATCGCGAGGATCGCGCGCCTTGTAGGGTCGGCAAGCGCCGAAAAGACATCGTCGAGCGGGTCTGACATGAACTGGCAGAACCATATGCCGGCTGGATCGTCAACCGTTTGGTTGAATATGCATTTCTGGCGGTTTTGACCCCGGACCTGCCTGCGGCGCATTTGCACCCCGTTTTGAAATGTAATAAATATCTTTTTATTTCAATGTGTTGGGCGCAGGTTTGCTGGGGTGACAGAGGCGTTGACTCTGTGCCCCGGCCCCCTTAGCACATGCCCAAGACTGCGTAGGGGTGCCACCCGTGACCGAAGACGACCAAAAGCAGCGGCTGACGCAGCTTGAGGCGCGGATCGAAGCGGCCAAGAAGGCCCGCGAAACCGGCACCAAACGCGCGGATGCAAGCCATGCCCAGGGCGAATTGGCCTGGCGGATGGTGATCGAGATGGTTTCCGGTCTGGGGATCGGATTTGGCATCGGGTACGGGCTGGACAGCCTGTTCGGGACGATCCCGATCTTCCTGGTGCTGTTCACATTACTGGGTCTTGCCGCCGGGGTGAATGTCATGCTCCGCAGCGCGCGCGAAATCCAGGCGAAGACAGAGGCCGAAGCCGCAAAGGCAACGGCCGAGAGAGACGAGAGGGACTAGACGTGGCAAGCGAAGCACACGCCGCAGACAAGGCAGCAGAACACGCGGCAGAGGGTGGTAGCCTGGTCTTCCACCCGATGGATCAGTTCATCGTCAAGCCGCTGTTCGGCGACGGCGCGGTGGGCATGTTCACCATCACCAACTCGACCCTGTGGATGGGTCTGGCGGTGCTGGCGATCATCGGCCTGCTGGTGCTGAGCACCTCGAAACGCGCCATCGTGCCGGGCCGCATGCAGTCGATCGCGGAACTCGCCTATGGCTTCATCTACAAGATGGTCGAGGACATCTGCGGCAAGGACGGGGTGAAATACTTCCCCTATGTCATGACCCTGTTCATGTTCATCGTCACCGCAAACTTCCTGGGCCTGCTGCCCAAGTCGTTCACCACCACCTCGCATTTCGCGGTGACCATGGTACTGGCGCTGGCGGTTTTCCTGACCGTGACCATCCTGGGCTTCGTCAAGAACGGCGCCGGGTTCCTGAGCCTGTTCTGGGTGTCGAGCGCGCCGCTGGCCCTGCGTCCCATCCTGGCGATCATCGAACTGATTTCCTACTTCGTGCGTCCGGTCAGCCACTCCATCCGTCTTGCCGGTAACGTCATGGCAGGCCACGCGGTGATCAAGGTCTTCGCAGGCTTTGCCGCCATCGCCGCGATCAGCCCGGTTTCGGTTCTGGCGATCACCGCCATGTACGGTCTCGAGGTGCTGGTGGCCTTTATCCAGGCTTACGTGTTCACCATCCTGACCTGCGTCTACCTCAAGGACGCGCTGCACCCGCATCACTAATCTCAGCGGCGGGCCCGTGCCCGCCCTGTGTATCCAACACCCTGACATTCAACTTCCAATCGTAAGGAGACACATCATGGAAGGCGATCTCGCACATATCGGCGCAGGCCTGGCAGCAATCGGTTCCGGCGCAGCCGCAATCGGTGTGGGCAACGTGGCCGGCAACTTCCTGGCCGGCGCCCTGCGCAACCCCTCGGCCGCCGCGTCGCAAACCGCGACCCTGTTCATCGGCATCGCATTCGCAGAAGCCCTGGGGATCTTCGCGTTCCTCGTCGCTCTGCTGCTGATGTTCGCCGTCTAATTCGCGGAACCTGATCCTTACGCGCAGGTGGGCCCAGGCCATAGCGGCCCACCTGTTGTAAAGACAACGTTCCGACGGAGGACAACATGGCGACTGAAACAACCGGAGCTGTCAGCACCTGCGTCGATTCCCATGGCTCTGCCATCGGCATGCCGCAGCTGTGTTTCGACTGGTTCCCGAACCAGATCTTCTGGCTTGTCATCACGCTGGTCGTCGTCTTTCTGGTCCTGTCGCGCGTGGCCCTGCCGCGTATCGCGGCAATCCTGGCCGAGCGTCAGGGGACCATCACAAACGACCTCGCCGCTGCCGAAGACCTGAAAGCCAAGGCCGCCGCAGCGGAAGAAGCCTATACCAAGGCGCTTGCCGATGCCCGCGCCGAGGCGCAGCGTATCGCCGCCGAGGCCCGTGCCGAAATTCAGGCTGGCCTGAACGACGCCATCGCCAAGGCCGATGCCGAGATTGCCGCCAAGGCCGCTGAATCGGAGAAGGTGATTGCCGGTATCCGTGCCGGTGCGCTGGAAAGCATCGAAGCGGTTGCCAAGGATACTGCCGAGGCGCTGGTCGATGCGCTGGGTGGCAAGGCCGACGCGGCCTCTGTTGCCGGTGCCGTCGAGCAGCGGATGAAAGGATAAGAGACATGCGTAACATTCTCGCCCCTGTCCTGAGCCTTGTCCTGATCGCTGGCGTGGCCAGCCCGGCCCTTGCCGCGAGCGGCCCGTTCTTCTCGCTGAAGAACACCGACTTCGTGGTGACCATCGCGTTCCTCGTCTTTGTCGCGGTCCTGTTCTATTTCAAGGTGCCGTCGATGATCGGCGGGGCGCTGGACAAGCGTGCCGAAGGCATCCAGTCGGACCTGGACGAAGCCCGCAAGCTGCGTGAAGAAGCGCAAAGCCTCCTGGCCTCATTCGAGCGCAAGCAGAAGGAAATGCAGGGTCAGGCCGATGCCATCGTGGCTGCGGCCAAGGACGAGGCACAGCGTGCTGCGGAGCAGGCCAAGGTGGATCTGCAGGCGTCGATCGCCCGCCGTCTGGCCGCCGCCCAGGACCAGATCGCCTCGGCCGAGGCGGCAGCGGTCAAGGACGTGCGCGACCGGGCCATCGCAATCGCGGTTGCCGCCGCCGGCGACGTGATCGCCAGCAGCATGACCGCGACCGAGGCCAACAAGCTGATCGATGCCGGCATTGCCGACGCGGGTGCCAAGCTGCACTGACGTCAACAGCATGTACCGATCTGGAAAACCCGGCCGATGGTCGGGTTTTTCGATTCCAAAGATGTCGTCAGGGTAGTTGCCCGGGCGCAGTTCAGCTACGCCCGGCCTCATGCTCCAACCGCTGCCGGGCGATGGCCTCGTTGCGTTCGGCCTTTTCCTGATCGGCCAGACATTGCTCGACATAGCTCAGATGGTCGGACACGGCAGCGCGGGCGCCGGCCGGGTCACGTTCCTGAAGCGCGGCGTTGATGGCGCGATGCTGGTCCAGGATCGCCTCGCGCGTGGTGCGCTGGTGGAACATGATCTTGCGGTTATAGAACACGCCCTGCCGCAGCAGGTCGAACATCGAGCGCAGCATGTGCAGCATCACCACGTTGTGGCTGGCTTCGATGATCGCCATGTGAAACTCGGCATCCAGTCGGGCCTCGTCCTCGCTCTTGCCGCGCTTATGCGCCTCGACCATCTTGTCAAAGATTGCCTGAATCACCTTGAGGTCGCTTTCCGAGCCCAGCCGCGCCGCGCGTTCGGCCGCCAGCCCTTCGATATCGCGGCGGAACGAGAGATAATCGAACATCGCCTCTTCATGCGAGGCGAACAGTCGGGTCAGCGCGGGCGAGAAGGCATTGCCCAGAACCTCGGCCACAAAGATGCCCGAACCCGCCCGCGACACCAGCAGACCCTGTTCCTGCAATTCGGCCACCGCGTCGCGCAGCGATGGGCGCGACACGCCCAACCGCTCGGCCAGGTCACGTTCGGCGGGCAGCCGTTCGCCTGGTCGCAGGATGCCTTGCAGGATCAGCATCTCGATCTGGCGCACGACCGAGGTCGACAGTTTTTCGGGTTGGACTTTCTGGAATGGCATATGCGGGCGGGGCCTCTGAATGTGGTCAAAACATATGACCGGGCGCGGCGGGACGCAACAGGGCGCGTTCACGTCCTCTGTAACATTGGTCAGAATTATTGACTTAAATTTCCTGCTTTCTAGTCTCACCCTGATCACAGGGAGGACCGGAGCATGAGTCTGGAAGAAATCTTTGCCACGCGGGCGGGGCGGCTGAAGGCCTCGGAAATCCGCGAGCTGCTGAAACTGCTCGACCAACCCGATATCCTGTCCTTTGCCGGGGGCATTCCCGACCCGGCGCTGTTCCCGGCTGAGGCCTTTGCCGATGCCTTTGCCGAGGCGCTGACGCCGGCGCATCAGGCGCAGGCGCTGCAATACTCGGTGAGCGAGGGGTACCTGCCGCTCCGCCGCTGGCTGGCCGATCACATGGGCACGCTGGGCGTGCCCTGCGGCGCCGACAACATCCTGATCACCTCGGGCTCGCAACAGGCGCTCGATTACCTGGGCAAGCTGTTCCTGTCGCCGGGCGATACCGCGCTGGTGGGCTGGCCCACCTATCTGGGCGCGCTGGCGGCGTTCAACGCCTATGAGCCGGTCTATGACCGGCTGCACGTCAACACCAACCGTGCGCCCGAAGATTACCGCACCGCGGCCGAGGCCGCCGGCGGGCGGGTCAAGATGGCCTATCTCTCGGCCGATTTCGCCAACCCGACAGGCGAGACGGTGGATGAGGCCGGACGCGAGCGCCTGCTGGACCTGGCCGAGACGCTGGACTGTGCGGTGATCGAGGACGCGGCATATCAGGCGCTGCGCTATGATGGTGCGCCGGTGCCGCCGATCCTGGCGCTTGAGATCGCGCGCAAGGGTTCGATCGAAGCCTGCCGGACGCTCTATTGCGGGTCGTTTTCCAAGACGCTTTCGCCCGGCCTTCGGGTGGGGTGGGTGGTGGCGCCGCAGGCGGTGATCCGACAGTTGGTGCTGATGAAACAGGCCGCCGACCTGCATTCCTCGACCATCAACCAGATCGCCATTCACCGGGTGGCCGAGACCCTGTTCGACAGCCATGTCGCCAGCCTGCGTACCACCTATCGCAGCCGCCGCGACGCCATGCTGGCGGCGCTGGCCCGGCACATGCCCGAGGGCGTCGACTGGACCCGCCCCGAGGGCGGCATGTTCGTCTGGCTCACCCTGCCGCAGGGCATGGATGGCGCCGCGCTGCTGGCGCGGTCGCTGGACACGGTGCGGGTGGCCTTTGTGCCTGGGCGCGCGTTCTTTGCCGATGGCTCGGGCGCCAATACGCTGCGCCTCAGCTTCTCCTGCGCCTCTGAGGAGATGATCGAAGAGGGGATGGCCCGGTTGGGGCAGTTGCTGCGCGCCGGGTGAAACCATCTGTTAACCGGATATGATGCAGAGTGCGGCCATGCTCCGCCTGCTCTCTCTCATCGTGTTGCTGGCCGGTTGCGGCGGCCCCGGGCGCGAGTTCCGGGGCCTGCCTGCGACCCGTGTCGATGTGGGCGGCAGCGTGTTCGACGTGCGGGTGCGCGGCAATCTGGCCGAGGCGATCCGGGTCAATCCGCAATACGCCCCCCGCTTTGGCCCGATCCGCGAGCGGGCCGGTTTTGCCATGGCGCAGGTCTCGGGCTGCCGGGTGGTCGGCGTGCTGGGCGATCAGGCGGTGGCGACCGGCGTGCTCAGCTGCGACGGGCGCCCGGCCAACTGGGCGCAGCCTGCGGCGTTGATGCGGTTCGACTGTTTCGAGGTGGACAGCTGGACCAGCGGCGACACCGAGTATACCGATTTCGAATGTACGCCTTACTAGGGGTAAACGGGCCGGAAATCGCCATATATTGGGGATAACTCGGCCTGATCCGCCAGATGATGGGGCGTGGGCGTTGACAGGCGGCAAGTGGCACGGGCAGGCTGATTGAGCACTGGAATCACCGAAAGCCGCCCGCACTTGCGTTTCAACAGGCTCAAACTGACCGGCTTTAAAAGCTTTGTTGACCCGACCGATCTGATCATCGCGGACGGGCTGACCGGTATTGTGGGCCCCAATGGCTGCGGCAAGTCCAACCTGCTCGAGGCGCTGCGCTGGGTGATGGGTGAAAACCGTCCCAAGGCGATGCGCGGCGGCGGCATGGAGGACGTGATCTTTGCCGGTGCCTCCTCGCGCCCGGCGCGCAATTTTGCCGAGGTCACGCTGCTCATGGACAATTCCGAGCGGCTGGCGCCCTCGGGGTTCAACGATGCCGACCAGCTGGAAATCGTGCGCCGCATCACCCGCGACGTGGGCAGCGCCTACAAGGCCAATGGCAAGGATGTGCGCGCCCGTGACATCCAGATCCTGTTTGCCGATGCCTCGACCGGAGCGCATTCCCCGGCGCTGGTGCGGCAGGGCCAGATCGCCGAGCTGATCAACGCCAAACCCACCTCGCGCCGCCGTATCCTGGAAGAGGCGGCGGGGATTTCGGGCCTTTACCAGCGGCGGCACGAGGCCGAGTTGAAGCTGAAAGGCACCGAGACCAACCTGACCCGCGTTGACGACGTGCTGGAACAGCTGGGCACCCAGCTAGCGCAACTGGCGCGTCAGGCCCGGCAGGCGGCGCGCTATCGCGAGATCGGCGAACAGCTGCGTCTGGCCGAGGGTCAGTTGCTCTATCGTCGCTGGCGCGATGCCGACGAGGCGCGCGCCAAGGCCGAAGAGGTGCTGCGCCACCGTACCCTCGATGCCTCGCGGGCCGAGGCGGCCGCGCGTCAGGCCGAGGCGCTGCGCGTCGAGACCGAGGCGGCGCTGCCTGCGCTGCGCGAGGAAGAGGCGATCGCCGGTGCCGTGCTTCAGCGCATGCATGTGCAGCGCGACACGCTCAACGATCAGGAACAGCGCGCCCGCCAGCAGATCGAGGTTCTGACAGCGCGCATCGCCCAACTGGGTCGCGATATCGAGCGCGAGACCGGGCTGAACCGCGACGCGGGCGACACCATCGAACGGCTGGAATGGGAGGCGCGCGAACTCTCCAAGGCCGGCGCAGGCCATGCCGACCGGCTGGCCGAGGCGGCGGAACTGGCCCGTGAGGCGGCCGCCGTCCTGCAAGAGCGCGAGGACCATCTGAGCCAGGTGACCGAGGATGTGGCACGGCTGGCCGCCCGCCACCAGTCGGCGCAGCGTCTGGTCGAGGACAGCCGCAAGACGCTGGCCCGCTCCGAGGCCGAGGAGACCCGCGCCCGGGGCGCGGTCGAAGAGGCCCACGCGGCGCTGGACCGCGCGGGCGAGGCCTATGAGGGCGCCGAGAGTGCTGCCGAAGAGGCCGCCGAGGCCGCCGAGGCCGCCGAAGAGGCGCTGGCCGCCGCCGACGAGCTGCGCGGCGAGACACAGGCGCGCGAGGCCGAGGCCCGCGCGCAGCTCTCCGAAGCCGAGGGCGAACTGGGCGCCATCCGCGCCGAAACCGGCGCGCTGGCCAAGCTGGTCGAACGCGACACCGCCGAGGGTGGTCAGGTGCTCGACCTGATGCGGGTGGAGCCGGGCTATGAAAAGGCGCTGGGCGCGGCGCTGGCCGATGACCTGCGCGCCCCGCTGGTCGAGGGCGAGGGGCCGTCGGGCTGGCTTGACCTGCCCGATTACGACCACGGCCAGCCTCTGCCCGAGGG
Source organism: Ruegeria sp. BHSC223 (assembly GCF_059613025.1). Classification (NCBI taxonomy): domain Bacteria; kingdom Pseudomonadati; phylum Pseudomonadota; class Alphaproteobacteria; order Rhodobacterales; family Roseobacteraceae; genus Ruegeria; species Ruegeria sp. BHSC223. Next base: position 46,399 of record NZ_JBXWRR010000002.1, on the reverse strand, counting down.
CGCCGAGCCGCTGGCGCTGCATGTGTCCGGTCCCGACCGGCTGAGCCGCCGGATCGCGCAGATCGGTCTGGTCGATGCCGCCACCGGTGCCCGCCTGCAAGCGGCGTTGAAGCCGGGTCAGCGGCTGGTCAGTCTCGAAGGCGATCTGTGGCGCTGGGACGGGTTCCGCGCCTGGGCGCAGGATGCCCCCAGCGCGGCGGCAATGCGGCTGGAACAGCTCAACCGGCTGGAAGCGCTGAAGCAGGAACTGGCGCAGGTCAGCGCCCGCGCCGAAGGCGCGCGCGCCGCCCATGACCGCCTGTCGCTACGCCTGCGCGAAGTGACCGAGGCCGACCGTCAGGCGCGCGAGGCGCGCCGTGCCGCCGATCAGCGCATGGCCGATGCCGCCCGCGCCCAAAGCCGGGCCGAGGCCGAGCGCAACCTGGCCCAGGGGCGGCTGGAAACGCTGGGCCTGGCCGTCACCCGACACAAGGAAGACGCGATGGCCGCCCGCGCCCAGCTGCGCGAGGCCGAGGCGGGGCTGGCGGATCTGGGCAATCTTGACACTGCCCGCGCCTCGGTCGAGGATATCCGTCATGCGGTCGAGGCGGCAAGGATCACGATGCTGACCCACCGCTCGACCCATGACGAGGTGCGCCGCGAAGGCGAGGCCCGCACCAAGCGCGCACAGGAGGTCACCAAGGACCTCAGCGGCTGGCGCCACCGGCTGGAAACCGCGGGCAAGCGCATCGCCGAACTGGAAGAGCGCAAGGCCGCCTCCGAGGAAGAGCTGACCGAAGCGATGCAGGTGCCCGGCGAAATCGCCGAGGCACGCGAGGACCTGGCGGAACAGACCGAAACCGCCGAGGCCCGCAGGGCCGGGGCCGCGGATCGGCTTGCCGCGGGCGAGACGAAACACCGCGAGGCGGCATTGGCCGAACGCGAGGCGGCACGTCTGGCGTCCGAGGCGCGCGAGGGACGTGCGGCTGCCGAGGCCCGGGCCGAGGCCGCCCGCGAGACCATGCAGGCCGCCGCCGAACGCATCGCCGAAGAACAGCAACTGACCCCGAACCAGCTGTTGGCGAAGTTGGCGGTAGAGCCGGACGCCATGCCCGACAGCGACACGCTCGAAGCCGAGGTCAACCGCCACAAGCGCCAACGCGACGCCATGGGCGCGGTTAACCTGCGCGCCGAAGAAGACGCGCGCGAAGTACAGGAAGAGTTCGACTCGCTGTCCAAGGAAAAGGGCGATCTGGAAGAGGCGGTCAAGACCCTGCGCAGCGGTATCGCGAGCCTCAACCGCGAGGGGCGCGAGCGGCTGCTTACCGCCTTTGAACAGGTCAATTCGAACTTTGTCATGCTGTTCCGCCACCTGTTTGGCGGCGGCGAGGCCAATCTGGTCATGGTCGAAAGCGACGACCCGCTGGATGCGGGGCTGGAAATCATGTGTCAGCCGCCGGGCAAGAAACTGTCGACCCTGTCTCTCTTGTCGGGCGGCGAGCAGACGCTGACCGCGATGGCACTGATCTTCGCGGTCTTTCTGGCCAACCCGGCGCCGATCTGCGTGCTGGACGAGGTCGACGCGCCGCTTGACGATGCCAACGTGACCCGGTTCTGCGATCTGCTGGACGAGATGTGCCGCCAGACCGACACACGGTTCCTGATCATCACCCACCACGCGGTGACCATGGCGCGGATGGACAGGCTGTTTGGCGTCACCATGCAGGAAAAGGGCGTCAGCCAGCTGGTCTCGGTCGACCTGAAAAAGGCCGAGGCGCTGGTCGCCTGATCCGCCTCACCGCAACGTGACTGGGGGCGGGTACGCAGCCGGGTTAGGTTTGGCTCATGATCCTGCGCCTTGCCCTTGCCTGCACCCTTGTCGCAACACCCCTGATGGCCACCGAATGGCGCCTGAAAGAGGGCGACCGCCCCCTGAACGCAGTCGAGTTGGAGGCATTGGCCGGGCGCACGCTGACCTTCTACGACGATGGCCGCTCGACCTATTCGGCGGGGGGCTCGTTTTCCTATACCTATTCCCCGGCCAATGGCGGCGGCACCGCGTTCGGCACCTATCACATCGCCGAGGATGGCAGCATCTGCACCCGCTTCCGCAACGGTCTGGGCCGCTGTGACCTCTATGTGCTGAACGGCATCCGGCTGCTGCTGATCACCGAAACGGGCGAGCGGTATCCGGTCCGGCCAGAGTAAGGCGCTCCCTTACAATTGGCTAAGCAGTTCCGCCGTGGGCCAGGCATCGGCGGGCAGGCCCAGCCGCGCCTGCTCGGCCTGGACCGCAGCGCGTGTGCCCGCGCCCAGGATGCCATCGATCTTGCCCACATCATGGCCGCGCGCCTGCAACTTCTGTTGCAGCGCCTTCATGGCGGCACCGTCCAGCCCGGGCGCGGGGTTGCCAGCGTCATAGACCTGACCGCCCTCCAGCCGTGTTGCGAAATAGGCCGCCGTCAGCACATAGACAAAGCTCTGGTTCCATTCGAAATAGACGTCGAAATTGGGATAGGCGAGGAAGGCCGGCCCCTTGTGACCCTGCGGCAGGATCAGCGAGGCGGGCAGATCAGCCAGCGTTCCGGCGCGCGGGCGCACGCCCATCGCCTGCCACTCCACCGCTGAACGCGGCTTGCCCGGCCCGCTCAGCGACCAGTCCATTTGCGCGGGCACAGTTACCTCTTGCAGCCAGGGCTCGCCCGCGCGCCAGCCCAGATGCGACAGCATCCGCGCACCCGACATCAGCGCATCCGGCGCCGAGGTCTTGAGGGTCACATGCCCGTCGCCATCGCCGTCGACGCCGTTTTCCAGGATGTCGCGCGGCAGCATCTGCACCATGCCGATCTCGCCCGCCCAGGCGCCGGTGGTGCGGGCGGGGTCGAAATCGCCATGCGCGAAAAGTTCGATCGCGGCAAAGATCTGCGGCCGGAACAGTTCAGGCCGGCGGCAATCATGCGCCAGCGTGACCAGCGCGTTGCGGGTGTTGAAATCGCCCTGATAGCCGCCGAAATCGGTCTCGAACGCCCAGAACGCTAAAAGCACGCCGCGCGACACGCCGTATTCCGCTTCGATCCGGTCGAACACCGCATCGTATTTGCGTCCCATCGCCTTGCCGGTATCGAGCCGGTTTTGCGAGATCAGACGGCGCGAGAACTCGACAAAGGGTTTCTGGAACACGCCCTGTGCGCGGTCGGCCCTGAGCACCTTGGCGTCCTGCGCCGCCCCCTGAAAGAAGCGGTCGACCAGCGCCGGGTCATGGCCCATCGAAACCGCCTCGGCTTTGAGACCATCGACAAAGCTCGAAAAACTGCCGCCGCATTGCGCCAGCGCCGGAGAGGCCAGCACAATAGCGGCCATGATCTGGGGAAGAATGCGCATGATGTCCTGTTGGTTTGGTCCTTGAATACGATCAGAAGATCGCCGCCAGCGCCACCAGCGTCAAGGTCAGACCCAGGGCCAGCGCCCAGACCTGCCACAGCAGGGTCACCGCGCGTTCGATCTCGCGCGGGCCGATTTCTTTGCGGCCCTCTTCGTTTACCCAGGCCAGATGCCGGATTTCGCCGTGATAGCTGCGCGGCCCGGCCAGCGCGATGTTGAGCGCGCGGGCCATGGCGGCCTCGGGCCAGCCGGCATTGGGCGAGATATGGCGCTGGGCGTCCTCGACGATGCCGCGCCAGTGGCGCCAGCCATTGGACAAGAGCACGATCATGCTGCAGGTCAGTCGGGCCGGGATCAGGTTGAGCAGATCATCCAGCCGTGCAGCGGCCCAGCCGAACTGCGCATAACGCTCGTTCAGATAGCCCACCATGCTGTCGGCGGTGTTGATCGTCTTGTAGAGCAGCAGGCCCGGCAGGCCACCGACCAGAAACCAGAAGGCGGGCGCGATCACCCCGTCGCTGAGGTTTTCTGCGGCGCTTTCGATGGCGGCGCGCGCCACCTGCGGTTCGGACATGGTGGCCGTATCGCGCGAGACGATGCGGGCGACGCTGCGCCGGGCCTCGGGCAGCGACAGGCGCAGCGCGTCGGCCACATCCGCCACATGCCCGGCGAGCGATTTCTGTGCCAGCAGGATGGCGCAGATCAGCACCTCGGCCACCGGTCCCAGCAGCGACAGCAGCGCACCCACCGACAAGGCACCCACCGCCAGGATCGCGGTCACCGCCACCCCTTTGAGCCGGCGATGTCCGCCCTCGTTCAACTCGTCATCCAGAACCGAGATGATGTCGCCGATCAGAACCGCCGGATGGCGCAGGCGCGACCACAGCCATTCGGGCTCTCCCAGCGCGGCATCGAGCAGCATGGCAAAGCCGAGCAGCAGGGCGGTGCTCATAATGCGCTCTCCAGCCGGCCCCAGCCTTCGGCGGGGGGAAGGCCCAGCCGCAGGAAATGGCCGGAATAGGGAAAGATGCGGCTCCAGATCCGGGCCTGGGCCAGGCGGTCCTGCCAGGCGGCGGCATCATCGACGTGGTAAAGGCGGAACAGGTCGGTGCCGCCCAGACGCTCGGCGCCGCGCGCGGTCATCAGCGTGTCGAGCCGGGCGGCCTCCTGCGCCAGCCTGATCCGGGCCTCTTCGGCCCATGCAGGATCGTTCAGCGCCCTTGTCCCGATGCGCAGCGCCGGACCCGACACCGCCCAGGGGCCAGTCAGGTCATTGAGGCGCGCGATGGTTTCGGGCAGGGCGACGGCAAAACCGAGCCGCAGCCCGGCAAGCCCCCAGAACTTGCCAAAGCTTTTCAGCACCACGGTGCCCGGGCGCGTGGCCAGATGCGCCAGCGAGGTCTCGGGTGTCACGTCGCCAAAGCTCTCGTCGATGACGCAAAGCGCGCCTTCGGCCTCGGCCTCGGTCCAGATGCGGCCGTCGGGATTGTTGGGATGCACGATCACCCGTGCCTCGGCCGGGCCATCATCGACCACCTGCCAGCCATGGGCGGCAAAGGCGGCGGCATGTTCGTTATAGGTGGGCCGGGTGATCCGCACCCGCGCGGGCTCTGCCAGCGCCGGAATGCGCGCGATCAGGGCCGAGGCGCCGGGCGCGGGAAGGATCGCCGCCGCGTCGGGCAGGTGCCAGAACGCGCGCGCGGCGCGGGTCAGCTCAGCAAAGGCACCGTGATCGGGCAGCGCCGTCCAGTCCTCGGGCAGCAGCGCCCCAACTGGATAGGGCAGGGGGTTGATGCCGGTCGACAGGTCGATCCAGTCGGCGCGCGCGCCACCATATTGGCGCATCGCTCCGTCCAGCCCGCCGCCATGGTCACGGCGTGCGCGCGGATCGGTCGGATCGTCCGGCTTGGCGGACGGATTGGCAAATCCCGTGTTCATGTCCCTGTCATCCCCGACATCGCGACTTGCATCAAGCGGATTTCCGCCCGAAGCTCAAGGGAGGAACGCGGCTTCCCGGGTGCGGCGGCCGCTGTTAACAATTTGTAAAGTATTTGATCAGATTACGGAGCCAAGGGAGACTGGCACCGCAAACGAACTCAAACAAAAGTGCCGGGTTAACTGTTATGCATGTATTGATCGTCGAAAGTAACCCAGAGCTTGGTGCGCTCTGGCAACGCCATCTGCAACGCCAGGGTCTGCAGGTCACGTTGGTGACGTCGCAAGAGGATGCGATCCTGGCGCTCTATCGTGCTGAGTTCGAGATCATCGTTCTTGACCTGGTACTTGAGCAGGGCAGCGCCCTGGCGGTTGCGGATTTCGCCAGCTACCGGCGCCCGGATGCGCGGGTGATTTTCGTTACCAACACGACCTTCTTTTCAGACGGTTCGATCTTTGCCCACAGTCCCAACGCCTGCGCCTATGTGCATGGCGACACGCCGCCCGAGGATCTGGCGGCGATGGTCGAGCACTACGCCACCGCGCGCTGATCGCGTCCATGCGGCGCGAGATGGTCGAGCTCGGGTCCGATCGGAACGATTCGGTGCGGATTGATGCTGTCGTGGCTGTAATGGTAGTGCCGGATGATGTGATCCATATGGACGGTGCCAGCCACACCGGGCCATTGATACAGTTCCCGTGTATAGGCCCAGAGGTTGGGATAATCGATCAGCCTCCGCCGGTTGCATTTGAAATGCAGATGATAGACCGGATCAAAGCGGATGAGCGTGGTGAACAGGCGCCAATCGGCCTCGGTTACCTGGTCACCCATTAGGTAACGGTTGTTCGCAAGACGTGATTCCAACCAGTCCAGAGTGTCGAACAGTGGGTGCACCGCAGCGTCATATGCCTCTTGAGTCGTGGAAAATCCGCATCTGTAGACGCCATTGTTTACGTTTTCGTAAATACGCGCGTTCACCGTCTCGATTTTTTCTCGGATGCTCTCCGGCCAAAAATCCTCGTGGTTTCCGGTCAGGTGATCGAAGGCCGAGTTGAACATGCGGATGATCTCGGCGCTTTCGTTCGAAACGATGGTCCGGCGTTCGGTATCCCACAGGATCGGCACGGTGACGCGTCCGGAATAGGCTGGGTCGGCACGGGTATAGATCTGATGGGCATAGTTCAGCCCATACAGACGGTCACCGGTGCGGCCCTCTGTCTCGGGTGCAAAGGTCCAGCCTTGGTCCAACATGTCGGGATGTACGACCGAAACCGGGATATGTGTGGACAAACCCTTGATTTCGCGAAAGATCAGGGTCCTGTGCGCCCAGGGACAGGCATAGCTGACATAAAGGTGGTAGCGCCCCGATGCGGCGGCAAAGCCGCCTTTGCCGGATGGTCCGGGGGCGCCATCGGGGGTGACCCAGTTGCGGAACTGCGCCGCCGAGCGCTGGAAGGCGCCGCCGCTGGATTTGGTATCGTACCAGGTGTCATGCCAGATGCCGTCGATCAGCAGGCCCATCGGAGTCTCCTTCTGCTTTGATCAGCATCTAGGATCTGCGGTGCGGGATACCACGCCGTTGCCGCGCACGTGACCTGCGCAGGTGCACATCCGGCGCGGCCCCGCGGAAAGCACGCGGGTGCCATGCACCGAACATGAAAATCTTTGCTTGATTTTAATGGATGCTGCGGCAGGCTGATGAGGTTCGCACGGAGACGCTTTATGAGCACCTATATTTCAAAAGAAGTCGGCGAGGATCTGGCCCGGGCCCGGATCGCTGGATTGAAGAAGATGAGCCGCTTGCGGGTGGAACATATCGGTATGTTTTATACTGTACTTCGGCTGTGGCGCGACGGGTTTGCCGTCGAAGCCGAAAGCACGCCGCCACTGCGCGGGCTGGTCGATATCTACGAGGGGTCAAACCTGCTCTATCAATGCCTGATCGTGGCCTCGGGCGGCGAGCGCGGCGAGATGGTCTATGAGTTCAAGCGGCATACCCTGGCACAGGACCGCGCGCCGCTCGACTTCGAACGCGCGGTGGATGCGCCTGTCGGGTTGCTGGGCGAGGGATAGCCCCCTGCGGGCGTTCTCGCTGAGCCCGCTCCTGCACTACACCTATTGCAGATCGCCGAAGGCGCTGTTGAGCCGGTCGATCGCCTCTTCGATCCGCGCCCTCTGGGTGCCAAGGTTGAAGCGCAGAAAATTCTCGCCACCGGTACCAAAGCTGGTGCCGTGATTTACCGCGATCCTGGCCTGCTGTTCGACCCGCTCGGTGAATTCGGCCCGGTCCATGCCCGTCCCCGAGAAATCCACCCAGGCGAGATAGGTCGCTTCGAGCGGCATCGCGCGCAAACCGGGAATGGCCGAGATGGCGCTTTCGAAGAGGCGCCGGTTCTCGTCCAGATAGGCCAGCAGCCCATCAACCCATTCCGCCCCTTCGGGAGAATACGCGGTCAGTGTCGCCATCTGCCCGGTCGAGTTCGGTGCCAGCGAGAGCGCGGCCATCCGCTTGGCGAAACGTCCACGCAGTTCGGGGTCGGGGATGATTACCTGCCCGGTATGCAGGCCCGCGATGTTGAACGTCTTGGACGGCGCAGTGAGCATCAACAGCCGGTCGACGATATCGGGCGCCGCGTTGGGCATCGGGATATGGGTGTGTCCCGGATAGACTAGGTCATGATGGATCTCGTCCGACACAAGAAGCAGATCGTGCCGCTTGGCGAAATCGGCCACCGCGCGCAGTTCCTCTTGCGTCCAGACCCGGCCGCCGGGATTGTGCGGCGAGCAGAGGATCACCATCCTCTCGTTGCCGGTCATTTGCGCGTCATAGGCGGCGAAATCCATCTCGTACCGGCCGTCATTGTTGACCATCTGGCATTCCACCACTTGCCGGCCCGCATTGCGGATCACCTTGGCAAAGGCGTGATAGACCGGGGTGAACAGCACGATCCCGTCTCCCGGCTGGGTATAGGTGTCAAGGCACATGCCGACACCGTTCACCAGCCCGGTGGTGGTAAAGATCGCCTCGGGCGTCACATCCCAGTCGTGGCGGCTGCGCATCCACCAGCGGATCGCGTCGGTATAGGGTTTGTCATAGTTTACATAGCCCAGGATGCCATGGTCCGTCATCTCGCGCAGCTTGGCCAGCACGTGTTCGGGCGCGCGGAAATCCATGTCGGCGACCCACATGGCCAGACCGTCCTGTGCGGGCACGCCATAGATGGGTTCCATCATGTCCCATTTAGAGCAAAAGGTTCCGTGGCGGTCGATCAGGTCGTCAAAGCTCATCTGGGTCTCCGAGGGTCAATTGTCGGCCAGAGGCTAGCCAGTTTGCCGCCATGCGCAAGGGGCGTTGCAGCAGGGCGGTCAATCGCCTAAATCGGGACCATGAAACGTGCTATTCTCATTCATCCCGATCCGCGCCTGAAAAAGGTCTGCGCGCCCGTGGCCGATATCTCGGACGAATTGCGGGCGCTGGCCGACGACATGCTGGAGACCATGTACGACGCGCCGGGCATCGGCCTGGCCGCGCCGCAGATCGGTGTGCTCGACCGCTTGATCGTGCTGGATTGCGTCAAGGAAGAAAGCGCGCCCGCGCGCCCGCTGGTGATGTTCAACCCGCGTATCCTGGCTTCTTCGGACGAGACCAATGTTTACGAGGAAGGCTGCCTGTCGATCCCCGAGCAATATGCCGAGGTGACCCGCCCCAAGGTGGTGGATGTCGAATGGATCGACCGCGACGGCAAATTGCAAAGCGAGACCTTTGACGGGCTCTGGGCCACTTGCGTGCAGCATGAGATCGACCATCTGGATGGCAAGCTGTTCATCGACTACCTCAAGCCGCTGAAACGCCAGATGATCACCCGCAAGATGCAGAAGCTGAAGCGCGAGCGGGCGCGGGCGTGAGCGTCCTGCCGATCCTGACCTGGCCCGATGCACGCCTGTCGCAGCGCTGTGACCCCGTCGAGGGGATCGTGCCCGACGATCTGATCCGCGACATGTTCGACACCATGTATGCCGCCAAGGGGCGTGGGCTGGCCGCGCCGCAGGTGGGCGTGATGCAGCGGTTTTTCGTCATGGATGTCGGCTGGAAAGAAGGCACGCCCAGCCCAATGGCGATGATCAACCCTGTGATCATGGCCGCCGAGCGGGTGCCGGTCGAGATGGAGGAAGCCTGCCTCTCGATCCCCGGCCTCTCGGTGCCCGTCACCCGGCCCAAGGCAGTGACGGTGCAATGGACCGCGCCCGAGGGCGACATTCACATGGCCGATTTCGACGGGTTCGAGGCGCGCTGCATCCAGCACGAATTCGACCATCTGAACGGGGTCGTCACGCTGGATCATCTGGACCCGCAGGCCCGCGCCGCCATGCTGTCCGCTTATGAGGAAAACCATCCATGACCGTCCGCCGCTGTCTGCCCTGGCCCGACAAGCATCTGCGCAGCCGCGCCGCCGAGGTGAGCGAGATCACCGACGAGATCCAATCGATCTGGAACGACATGATCGACACGATGGAGGCGATGCCGGGCGTGGGGCTGGCCGCGCCACAGATCGGGGTGATGCTGCGGCTGGCGGTGGTCGATGGCTCGTCTGAGCGGGGCCGTGCGGTTCGGATGGCCAACCCCGAGATCCTGCATGCCTCGGTCGAGCTGCGTGAACATGACGAGGCGAGCCCCAACCTGCCCGGCGTCTCGGCCAGGCTGAAACGCCCGCGTGCGGTGACGGTACGGTTCCTGAACGAACAGGGGCAGGTCGACCGGCGCGATTTCGTCGGCATCGAGGCGACCAGCGTGCAGCATCAGATCGACCACCTGAACGGGCGGATGTATTTCGACAATCTCAGCAAGGTCAAACGCGACATGCTGCTGCGCAAGGCGCGCAAGCTGGGGGGCTGAGGTCATGCGCGTCGTGTTCATGGGAACCCCCGATTTCTCGGTTCCGGTACTGGAGGCGCTGGTAGGTGCGGGGCATGAGATCGCCGCCGTCTATTGCCAGCCACCCCGCCCGGCGGGGCGCGGCAAAAAGGACCGCCCCACGCCCGTCCATGCCCGTGCGCTGGACCTGGGGCTGGAGGTGCGCCACCCGATCTCGCTGAAAGGGGCCGAGGCGCAGGCGGATTTCGCGGCGCTGGGCGCCGATGTGGCGGTTGTGGTGGCCTATGGGCTGATCCTGCCGCAAACGGTGCTGGACGCGCTGCGCCACGGCTGCCTCAATATCCACGCCAGCCTGTTGCCGCGCTGGCGCGGCGCGGCGCCCATTCACCGGGCGATCATGGCGGGAGATGCTGAAACGGGCATTTGCATCATGCAGATGGAGGCGGGGCTGGATACCGGGCCGGTGCTGTTGCGCGCCACGACACCCATCGGGGCAGAGGAGACCACCGGCGCGTTGCATGACCGCTTGTCGGCCATGGGGGGCGACCTGATCGTTGAGGCGCTGGCACGTCTGCCCGAGTTGACTGCGGAGCCGCAGCCCGAGGATGGCATCACCTATGCCGCCAAGATCGACAAGGCAGAGGCGCGGGTCGACTGGACTCGCCCGGCGGTCGAGATCGACCGGCAGATCCGGGGCCTCTCACCCTTTCCCGGCGCCTGGACCGAGATCGCGGGTGAACGGGTGAAACTGCTCGCCTCGCGCCTGGCCGAGGGGCAGGGCGCCCCCGGCGCAGTGCTGGACGATGCGTTGACCGTGGCCTGTGGTACCGGCGCTGTGTCACTCACCCGCTTGCAACGGGCGGGCAAAGGGGCGCAGGATGCCGACATCTTCCTGCGCGGCTGGCCCGTGCCAAAGGGAACCCGCCTGTAGAAGGGGATCGCGTATGTTCATGGTTCTGATGGGAACGGTCGTGATTGCCGGGATCGTCGGCTACATCTCGGAAAAATCGGGGTTCACCCATAACGGCTATCTGCAATCCATCATCATCTGTGTCGGCGGGGCCTTCCTGTTCTACTTCCTGCGGATCATGTTCGGGATCGGTTTCGGATCCCCGGGGATGAACGCCATTCTCTCTTCGATTGGCGCGCTGATCATCGTGCCCTTCCACTGGAGGAAATGAGATGCATGTCGTTGTCCTGATCATCATCGGCGCCGCTGCCGGGTTCCTCGCCACCCGGCTGATGCGGGTCGAGGCGGATATTCCCACCACCATGCTGATCGGCATCGTGGGCGCGCTGATCGGCGGGCTGATCCTGCGGGCGCTGTTGACGATGATGGGCTGGTTGTCGGGCTTTGTCGGCGCGGTGCTGGGGGCGCTTCTGGTTGTCTGGCTCTGGCAGACCTATCTGCGGCGGCGCTGAGACGCGCCGGGGGGATGCGAGGCTCTGCCTCGCGCTCCGGAGTATTTTGGGCGAAATGAAGGGGGGTCAGCCGCGCGTGCGCGGCGGGCGGCTCTTGTAGACCGGCAGGCGCCAGCCAAAGACCAGCGATCCGGCGCGCAGCCCCCAACAGACAAGCGCGCAGAGGCCCAGCGCGGGCAGGGTGGCCAGCCCCAGCCCGGTGGCGATCACTGCCGCCACCGCCCCCGCCAGCGCGCAGGAGACATAGAGTTCGCCCTGTTTCAGGACCAGCGGCACCTCGTTGCAGACCACATCGCGCATCAGCCCGCCCAGACAGCCGGTCATCATGCCCATCAGCACCACGATCACCGGCGGTTGTGCCTGCGCCAGCGCCACCCCGGTGCCGGCAGCCACCGCGATGGACAGCGCGAAACTGTCGAGCCAGATCAGAAGGCGATAGCGGCTTTCGACCAGGTGTGCGGTGAAAAAGACCAGCGCGGCAGCGCCCGAGGCGATCAGGATATAGGCGGGTTGCCCAACCCAGAACACCGGGTCGCGGCCCAAAAGCAGGTCGCGCATGGTGCCGCCGCCCACCGCCGTCAGGCAGGCGACAAAGGCAAACCCAACCAGGTCGAGCTGCGCCCGGCTGGCCACCAGCGCGCCGGTCAGGGCAAAGACCAGGACCGAGGCGTAATCGAGCAGGGCAAGCAGGCTCACGCGCGGGCCTTCTTCGGCTTGAAGGGTTTCATGCCTGCGCGCGCCAACTCGTCGGCGCGTTCGTTTTCCGGGTGGCCCGCATGGCCCTTGACCCATTCCCAGGTCACGTCATGGCGCGCCTGCGCCGCATCCAGCCGCTGCCACAGCTCGACATTCTTGACCGGCTTCTTGCCGGCGGTTTTCCAGCCGTTGCGCTTCCAGCCGAAGATCCAGCCGGTCACGCCGTTCTTTACATAGGCGCTGTCAGTGACCACGGTGATTTTCGAGGGCCGTTCCAGCGTTTCCAGCGCGTTGATCGCGGCCAGCAGCTCCATCCGGTTGTTGGTGGTCTCAGCCTCGCCACCGCACAGCTCGCGTTCCTTCAGCACGGTCTCGCCCTCGATGGCGCGCAACAGCACGCCCCAGCCGCCGGGGCCGGGATTGCCGGAACAGGCGCCGTCGGTATAGGCAAAGAGCTCAGGCATGGGCGCGCATCGCGATCCAGTCCTCGACCTTGCCACTGAGGCCCGGCCCGGCGCCGAAGGCGCGGTCGATAACTGTGAAACCGGCCTGCTGCAACAGATGCTCCAACGCGTCCTCCTGATGGTAGCTATAGAACCGGCCGAGGCTGTCACGCCCTTCGCCGGTTCCGAGTTTGAGGGCGATATGGAAAATCCCGCCGGGTTTCAAGGCCCGATGGAGCCGGGCGAGATGGCCGGGAAACTCGACATGGGGGGCATGCAGCAGGCTGAAATTGGCCCAGATGCCGTCATAGGCGGCGGTCTCCCCGATCTCGTCGAAACGGGCCTGACGGGCGGTGACGCCTGGGTGTTGCGCCGCCAGCGCCACCATCTCGGCCGAGGCATCAACCGCCACGACCGCAAGTTCTGCACGCGCCATTTGGGCCGCAGAGGTGCCGGGGCCGCACCCGAGATCCAGCACCCGACCGCCGCTTGGCAGCATGGCGACAAAGGCCTCCAGCATGGGGTCGGCGGCGTTGTAATCCTCGGTCAGCGCGGCATAGTCGCTGGCGCGGCTGTCATAGATGCGGATCGTTTCTGGATCGCTCATAGAAAGGCCCCCACCGCCAGACACAGGGTGACAACCGCTGTCAGCAAGAGGCGCAGCCGCATCCACCAGACCGGCGCCAGGCCCCAGCTGGCAAAGGCGGCATCCAGCATCAACAGGCCCAGAAAGCCGAAGATCAGGTTGATCGCCGCTCCGGTCGGGCCGCCCCCGGTCATGAAGAAGGCCCAGAGCGCGGGCAGCACCGCAAGCGCATAGCCGGTCGCGGCGCGGCGGTCATCGGCCTTGGTGGCAAAGCCCCAAAGGACGCCGGACATGAAGGCAAGGATGATCTGGCCATAGGCGATCTGCACATAAGGTCCCACAAAACGCGGGCCGAGCGCAGCGGCGCCCCAGGCCTGCAAGGCCGGGCTCAGATAGGTGAGCGCGCCCCAGAGGAACGGGATCAGCCCGGCAAGGCCCAGGATCAGCGGTGCGCGGGGGATGGTGGTCATGTGCGCTCCTTCAAAGGTGAGCCGATGAGGCAATCAACGGCAATGCCGAGATTGAAAAAGGGGTCTCAACAACCGACCGAGTTTGTCGCCCGCGCCTGTTGAGTATTCGCGGCCAGACTAGCCACGATTGCCGTTGGGTGAAAGCGCGGTTTCGGTGACGCTTGCCAGCAGGTTGCAAATGCTGGCTGTCGCGTTTGCAACAGAAGCGTCTACCGTGCTGAAATTCGGGTGGGGATCATTTGCGCAGGCTCATGCCGGCTGCCGCAATACCCGCGGAACCTTGAACTCGACATGTTCGACCGCGGTTTCGACCACCTCGACCGTCACGTCGAACCGTGTGCGAAAGGCGTCGATCACTTCATTCACCAGCAATTCGGGGGCCGAGGCACCAGCAGAGACGGCAACGGTTGCGATGCCGTCCAGCGCGCGCCAGTCGATGTCACCGGCGCGCTGCACCAACTGCGCATAAGAGCAGCCCGCCTTGGCCGCGACCTCGACCAGGCGGCGCGAGTTCGACGAGTTCGGCGCCCCAACGACGAGGAGCGCGTCCGATTTCGGCGCCACCGCCTTGACCGCCTCTTGCCGGTTGGTGGTGGCGTAACAGATGTCTTCCTTGTGCGGGCCGACGATCTGCGGGAACCGGGCCTGAAGTGCGGCCACGATGTCGCGGGTATCGTCCACCGACAGGGTGGTCTGGGTGACAAAGGCGAGGCGTTCTGGGTCACGCACCGCGATGCGGGCGACATCCTCGACCGTTTCGACCAGCAGCACCTCGCCCTCGGGCAATTGCCCCATGGTGCCGATGGTTTCAGGGTGACCGCGATGGCCGATCATGATGATCTGAAGGCCGCGTTCCGCGTGCCGCTCGGCCTCGATATGGACCTTGGACACCAGCGGGCAGGTGGCATCGACATAGATCATCTTGCGTCGCTCGGCCTCGGCCGGGATCGCTTTGGGAACCCCGTGGGCGGAAAAGATCACTGGCCGGTCGTCGGGGCATTCATCCAGTTCCTCGACAAACACCGCCCCTTTGGCGCGCAGCCCGTCGACCACGAACTTGTTGTGCACGATCTCGTGCCGGACATAGACGGGGGCGCCCCATTTCTCGATTGCCATCTCGACGATCTTGATGGCGCGGTCGACACCGGCGCAAAACCCGCGCGGCGCGGCAAGATAAAGGGTGAGGGGCGATTTGGTCATGGGCGGGTCTCCTTGCCTGAGCACAGGTAAGGTTTTGTGCGGTTCAGATCCAGCCCGGTTCTGGGTGTCACGAATCCGTCACCGGAGCCGGCTAGAAGGCGGGTATTGAAGCAGGCAGTGATACTTAATGATATACGGCCAGATGATCGCTCATCTGGCCGTATTTTCTTGATGGGGTGTGCTGGCTCGGATCAGTTGCCGTTGGCCGCAAACGAGCGCGGCTCTGCCGGCACTTCGCGCGGGGGACGGCCGATCACATCACGCAACTCTTCAAGCTCGATGAAGTTGTCGGCCTGCCGACGCAACTCGTCCGAGATCATCGGCGGCTGGCTGCGGATGGTCGAAACGACCGAGACACGCACGCCCTGACGTTGCAGGCTGGCCACCAACGGGCGGAAATCGCCATCGCCCGAGAAGAGCACGATATGATCGACGCGCGGGGCCAGTTCCATGGCATCGACGGTCAGTTCGATATCCATGTTCCCCTTGACCTTCCGGCGCCCCATGCTGTCGGTGTATTCCTTGGCCGGTTTGGTCACCATGGTGAACCCGTTATAGTGCAGCCAATCGACAAGCGGACGGATCGGAGAGTATTCGTCGTTTTCCAGCAGTGCCGTGTAATAGAAGGCTCTCAGCATCTTTCCGCGACGCATGAACTCCTGCCTGAGAAGCTTGTAGTCGATATCAAAGCCGAGAGCCTTGGCCGCCGCATAAAGATTCGAACCGTCGATGAACAGCGCTAGCCGTTCGTCCTTATAAAACATAATTGTTCCTTCCGGTATGTACCGAAACCGCCTGCTGTCCGTGAGTGAGTGCAAATAAATTCGGCGGTTCGGTGGCACTAATGTAGGAGAATCGGCATGTATAGCAAGTCCACTCTTGACGTTCACGGAAGCCGCTTATGATCGAGAAAGAGCAAATTGGCGTTATCGCATTGGGAGGAAATCTTTCTTTTGATCAAAATCCTCCGCGCATAACGTTGCGGAATGCGACGAATGAGCTGATTGCGCGCGGGGTAAGGGTGCTCGCAGAGAGTCGGTATTTTACAACCCCGTGCTTTCCAGCAGGCGCGGGACCCGACTATATCAACGCCGCGATTTCCTTCAGCTCCGAGCTTTCTCCGGCCGCTCTCTTGCAGCTATTGCACGAAGTGGAGGCGGCATTCGGGCGCGCCCGCGAACAGCGCTGGGGTATGCGCACATTGGATCTGGACCTGATCTGTTATGGTGACCGAATCCTGCCGGATCGCGAAAGCTATGACGCCTGGCGACAGCTGGACCCGGCGCGCCAGACCAAACTGGCGCCCGACCAACTGATTCTGCCTCATCCCCGGTTGCAGGATAGGGGCTTCGTGCTGGTGCCGATGGCAGATGTCGCCCCCGAATGGCACCATCCGGTCCTGGGGCTGACCGTGCAGGAGATGCTGGCGGCGCTGCCTGCCAGGGACCTAGCCGAGATCCGGCCGCTTTGACCGTAAAACCGGGCATTTCCCGCTTGTCAAGCTGGGGAATCGCGCCTAGAACCGTGCTTTCTGGACAAAGCTGCACTTTGGAGAGTCGCTGATGGCCCGCGTGACGGTAGAAGATTGCGTAGACAAGGTTCCGAACCGGTTCGAGCTGGTATTGCTTGCCGCTCATCGGGCGCGTGAGATCTCTGCCGGCGCCTCGATCACCGTGGACCGCGACAATGACAAGAACCCGGTCGTGTCGCTGCGCGAGATCGCCGACGAGACCCAGAGCGCCGACGAACTGCGTGAACGCCTGATCGAGGCGAACCAGACCCAGATCGAGGTGGACGAGCCCGAAGATGACCAGATGGCCCTGCTGATGGGTGCCGAGAGCGACCGCCCGGCCGAGGACGACATGTCCGAAGAACGCCTGCTGCGCGCCCTCATGGAGGCCCAGGGGCAGGGCTGAGAACGCCGCGTGAGAGGATGCGGACCGGATGATTTCTGCTGACGACCTGATTGCCCTGGTCCGCAACTACAATCCCAAGACCAATGCCGAGCGTCTGACCCGGGCCTATGAGTTCGGGCATCAGATGCATGATGGCCAGTTTCGCCATTCGGGCGAACCCTATTTCACCCATCCTGTTGCCGTCGCCGCCATTCTGACCGAACAGCGGCTGGACGATGCCACCATCATCACCGCGCTGCTGCACGACACGATCGAGGATACCAAGGCCAGCTATGGCCAGGTGTCCGAGCTGTTCGGCGAAGAGGTGGCGATGCTGGTCGATGGGGTGACCAAGTTGACCAACCTGCAACTGTCGTCGCGCGAGACCAAGCAGGCCGAGAACTTCCGCAAGCTGTTCATGGCCATGTCCAAGGACCTGCGGGTGATCCTGGTCAAGCTGGCCGACCGTCTGCACAACATGCGCACCATCAAGGCGATGCGCCCGGATAAGCAGGCGGTCAAGGCGCGCGAGACGATGGATATCTATGCGCCGCTTGCCGGGCGCATGGGCATGCAGTGGATGCGCGAAGAGCTGGAGGATCTGGCCTTTCGCGTGCTCAACCCAGAGGGGCGCCAGTCGATCATCCGCCGCTTCATCACGCTGCAACGCGAGACCGGCGATGTAATCCACAGGATTACCGGCGACATGCGGCACGAACTGGACAAGGCGGGCATCGAGGCCGAAGTGTTCGGGCGTGCCAAGAAGCCTTATTCGATCTGGCGCAAGATGCAGGAAAAGGACCAGGGATTCTCGCGCCTGTCCGATATTTACGGCTTTCGCATTATCACCCAGTCCGAAGAGGATTGTTATCGCACGCTCGGTACCATCCACCAACGCTGGCGCGCGGTGCCTGGCCGGTTCAAGGACTATATCAGCCAGCCGAAATCGAACGGCTATCGCTCGATCCACACCACGGTGTCGGGGCGCGACGGCAAGCGGGTCGAGGTGCAAATCCGCACCCGCCAGATGCATGACGTGGCTGAAACCGGGGTGGCGGCGCATTGGTCCTATCGCGACGGGGTGCGCACTCAAAACCCCTTTGCCGTCGATCCGGCCAAGTGGATTGCGGGCCTGACCGAACAGTTCGACAGCGAGGAGGATCACGAAGACTTCCTCGAAGCGGTCAAGCTCGAGATGTATTCCGACCAGGTGTTCTGCTTCACCCCCAAAGGTGACGTGGTCAAGCTGCCGCGCGGCGCCACCCCGATCGACTATGCCTATGCCATCCATACCCGGATCGGGCATGCCTGCGTCGGGGCCAAGGTGGACGGGATCCGGGTGCCGTTGTGGACCCGCCTCAAGAACGGCCAGTCGGTCGATGTCATTACCGCCGAGGGCCAGACGCCGCAGGTAAGCTGGCTTGAAATCGCGGTGACGGGCAAGGCCAAGACTGCGATCCGACGTGCGTTGCGCGAGGTGGACCGTGAACGGTTCATCAAGCTGGGGCATGAACTGGCGCGCTCGGCCTTTGACCATGTCGGGCGCAAGGCCACCGACAAGGCCCTTGATACCGCCGCCAAGCACCTGCGGTTGAAGGATCGCGGCGAGTTGCTGGCCCGTCTGGGTTCGGCCGAACTCACCGCCCATGACGTGGTGCAGGCTGTCTATCCCGAGTTGGCCCCAGACGAGGGCGACGCCATTCCCCCGCGCCGCGCCGTGATCGGTCTGGAACCGGGGCAGAGCTTTGACCGCGCGCCCTGCTGCCAACCGCTGCCGGGCGAGCGTATCGTCGGCATCACCTATCGCGGCAAGGGCGTGGTGGTGCATACGATTGACTGCGACCGGCTGAGCGAGTTCGAGACGCAACCCGAACGCTGGGTCGATTTGCATTGGCATTCCGGCACCCACCCGGCCGCCTATGGCGCCACGCTAGAACTGACGATCGGCAACGACGCCGGGGTGCTGGGGCGGATTTGCACATTGATAGGCGAGAAGAAGGCCAATATTTCCAATCTGGAATTCATAGACCGCAAGCCGGATTTCTATCGCCTCATGATCAGCGTCGAATTGCGCGATGTGGAACAATTGCATTCCTTGATGCTGGCGCTCGAGGCAGAGGGTGACGTGGCCTCGGTTGAACGCTACAGGGAAAAGGCCAAGGCGGGCGCCGTGGCGGTTTAAACGCCGGAAGGCAGGGAAAGGACATCCAAGCGTGGTTTTCAAGCGCCGAGATCGACGCTCTCCGCTGCAGGTGCTGTGGGAACTGATCTGGCCGCGTGGCGGTTGGACCCGTGCCTTTCACTATGTCAAACACCGGGTGCGTCGTCTGCCGGACCGGCCCGAACGGATCGCGCGGGGCATCGGTGCGGGGGTCTTCGCTTCGTTCACGCCCTTCTACGGCATCCATTTCGTGATCGCAGCCATCCTCGCTCGGCTGATCAACGGCAATATCCTGGCCGGGCTCAGCGGTACCTTCTTTGGCAATCCGTTGACCTATGTGCCGATCGGTGTGATCTCGTTGCAAACCGGGCATTTCCTGCTGGGAACCGAGTTTCAGGAAGGCGCCGAACAGGGGTTGATGCGCAAATTCGCCGGTGCTGCGGGAGAGCTGAAAGACAACTTTCTGGCACTTTTCACTGATCGCTACGCCGACTGGCAGGCGCTCGAGCTTTTCTATGATGAGGTATTCTTTCCCTATATGATCGGCGGCATCGTACCGGGGATCGTTGCGGGCGTTGTCTGCTATTACCTCAGCCTGCCGGTGATCAGCACCTATCAGAAACGCCGCCGCTCCAAGATCAAGGCCAAGTTCGAGGCGATCAAGAAAAAGGCACAGGCCGATCTGCCAAACCCGGAAAATCCCGGCTAGGGTCGGGCGCGAGCGAGTCGGAAAGGAAATCCCGTCATGTCTGTTCCCCACCTGCGTCTTGGCGTGAATATCGACCATGTAGCGACCGTGCGCAACGCGCGCGGCGGTGCCAGCCCCGACCCGATCCGCGCCGCGATCCTGGCCGAGCAGGCCGGTGCCGACGGCATCACCGCGCATCTGCGCGAGGATCGCCGCCACATCACCGATGCTGATATCGACGGGCTGAT
Source organism: Ruegeria sp. BHSC223 (assembly GCF_059613025.1). Lineage (NCBI taxonomy): Bacteria > Pseudomonadati > Pseudomonadota > Alphaproteobacteria > Rhodobacterales > Roseobacteraceae > Ruegeria > Ruegeria sp. BHSC223. Next base: position 26,421 of record NZ_JBXWRR010000002.1, on the reverse strand, counting down.
GGCGGCGCTCAGCGTGCCTCTCAACTTCGAGATGGCCGCAACCGACGAGATGCAGAAGATCGCGCTGCGCCACAAGCCGCACGCGGTCTGCATCGTGCCCGAAAAGCGCGAGGAACGCACCACCGAAGGCGGGCTTGAGGTCGCGCGCGAGGAAAACCGGCTGGCCCATTTCATCGCGCCGCTGCGCGAAGCGGGTTGCCGGGTGTCGATCTTCATCGCCGCCGACAAACGTCAGATCGAGGCCGCGCACCGGATCGGCGCGCAGGTGATCGAACTGCATACCGGGGCCTATTGCGATGCCCATGCCGAGGGCGATTTCGCCACCCGCGACCGCGAGTTGGAGGCGATGCGCGAAATGTCCGCCTTTGCCCATTCGCTGGGGCTCGAGGTGCACGCCGGCCACGGGCTGACCTATGACACGGTGCAGCCGGTCGCGGCCTTTCCCGAGGTGATGGAACTGAATATCGGCCATTTCCTGATCGGCGAGGCGATCTTTCGCGGGCTCACACCCGCCATCGCCGAAATGCGCCGCCTGATGGACGAGGCGCGGGCATGACACCCGGGCTTGGCCTTGTCGTCCTGGGCTGGCTGGTGGCGGGCGGCAGTCCCGGGCCTGCCACCCTGACGATTGCCGGTACCGGCATGGCCGAAGGGCGCGGGGCCGCACTGGCCGTGGCGCTGGGCATCGTGGCAGGTTCGGCCAGTTGGGGATTGGCCGCTGCGCTGGGCATGAGCGCGCTGATGCTGACCCATGTCTGGATCGTCGAGACGGTCCGTTATGCCGGGGCGCTTTACCTGCTTTGGCTGGCGGTGAAATCCCTGCGCGCGGGTCTGGCCCCCGCAGGTGTCAAACCCTTCAGAACCGCCACGGGCACGGCACGGCGGCTGTTCCTGCGCGGTTATCTGATCCACCTGACAAACCCCAAGGCGATCCTGAGCTGGGGTGCGGTCTTTGCCATCGCGCTGCCGCCCACGGCATCTCTGGCAAGCGTATTTGCACTGTTCGCTGTGCTCATCACCGCCTCGACTTGCCTGTTTCTGGGCTATGCGCTGCTGTTTTCGACCCGCGCCATCGGCGAGGGATACCGCCGTCTGCGCCGCTGGTTCGAGTTGAGCTTTGCGCTGCTCTTTGGCGGCGCGGCGCTGAAACTGCTGACGGCCCGGTTGCAATGATCCTGGGTATCGGCACCGATCTGGCCAATATCGAGCGGATCGAGCGCACGCTCGACCGCTTTGGCGACCGCTTTCGCAACCGCGTTTTTACCGAGATCGAGCAGCGCAAGGCCGAGCGTCGCGCCGACACCGCCGGCACCTATGCCAAGCGCTGGGCCGCGAAAGAGGCCTGTTCCAAGGCGCTGGGCACCGGCCTGCGCATGGGCATCGCCTGGAAGGACATGGCGGTCAGCAACCTGCGCAGTGGTCAGCCCGTCATGCAAGTCACCGGCTGGGCCGCCGAACGCCTGCGCGAGATGACGCCCGAAGGTTACGAGGCGATCATCCATGTCACCCTGACCGATGATCACCCCTGGGCGCAGGCCTTTGTCGTGATCGAGGCGCGTCCGCTCGCCGAGGCGGGGGAGGTGAACTTGACTTACCCCGCCCCGCCCCGCATGTAGCCCCGAAACGCCCGCAGCAACTGGAGAGCCTGATGGCCAGCAAAGCCGCCAAGACCGGAAATGCCTTTGTCGAGACGATCAAGACCATCGTCTATGCGCTGCTGATCGCGGGCGTGTTCCGGACGCTGTTCTTTCAGCCGTTCTGGATCCCCTCGGGCTCGATGAAGGAAACGCTGCTGATCGGCGATTTCCTCTTCGTCAACAAGATGGCCTATGGCTATTCCTATGCATCGTGCCCCAGCCTGGTATTGCCGCAATTCGGCATCGACATCGACGCCGAGGATGTTTGCGGCTGGGCCAAGGGCGACAATGACCGCCTGTTCGGCGGCACGCCCGAGCGTGGCGACGTGGTGGTGTTCCGTCACCCGGTTTCGGGGCGTGATTTCATCAAGCGTCTGATCGGCTTGCCGGGCGACCGCATCCAGATGAAGGACGGCGTCCTTTACATCAACGATCAGGCGGTAAAGCTGGAAGATGACGGCGTGTTCGAGGAACTGGCCGAGGCACAAGGCCCCCAGCGCCTGCGCCCGCGATGCGAAAACGGTCCGGTGGGCGAGGGCGGCATCTGCCAGAAGTCGCGCCAGATCGAGACGCTGCCCAACGGGGTCAGTCACAAGATCGTCAATATCGGCAATCAGGCCTCGGACCACACAGGCGTCTACACGGTGCCCGAGGGGCATTACTTCTTCATGGGCGACAATCGCGACAATTCCAGCGATAGCCGCCTGCCGCAATCGGCCGGTGGGGTCGGCTATGTGCCTTATGAGAACCTGATCGGGCGGGCCGACCGTATCATGTTCTCGTCGGCGGGCCGGTCGATGCTGTTCTTCTGGACCTGGCGCAGCGATCGTTTCTTCAAGGGGATCGAGTGAAGCTTTCGGCAGAGATGAAGGCCTTTGAGGCGCGGCTGGGCTACTCTTTCGAGCGGCCCGAACTGCTGGTGCGCGCGCTGACCCATGGCTCGATCTCCTCGGCCACCCGGCAGGACAATCAGCGGCTGGAGTTTCTGGGCGACCGGGTGCTGGGGCTGGTGATGGCGACGGCATTGCTGGAGGCGGACAAGGACGCGACCGAGGGTCAGCTGGCGCCCCGCTTCAACGCGCTGGTGCGCAAGGAGACCTGCGCCGAGGTTGCCCGCGAGGTCGATCTGGGCGCTGTGTTGAAACTGGGCCGCTCCGAAATGATGTCAGGCGGGCGGCGCAAGCTGGCGCTCTTGGGTGATGCGATGGAGGCGGTGATTGCCGCCGTCTATCGTGATGGCGGTTTTGCCGCTGCCGAGGCGGTGATCCTGCGGCTTTGGGGCGCGCGTATCCATCAGGTCGAGGCCGACGCGCGCGACGCCAAGACCGCGCTTCAGGAATGGGCGCAGGCGCGTGGCCAGACTCCGCCGCGTTATACTCTGGTAAAACGTTCTGGCCCCGATCATGCGCCGGTCTTTACCATTCTGGCAGAGCTTGCCGATGGCCGCCGGGCCGAGGCCACCGCCGGGGCCAAGCGGCAGGCCGAACAAACCGCCGCGCGCAAGCTGCTCGACAGTCTGGACTAGGCCCGCGATGCTGGCCCGCCTCGCCCTTTTGCTGCCCGCGCTGGCGCTGGGATATTGCGGGCAGGACGAGACCGCCACCGCCTATGGTGCCGCCGGGCAGGTCTGGCAGGCTCAGAGCATCGACGGCGCCACCTTTGCCGCCGGGGCAGAGCTGCGCTTTCCCGAACCGGGCCAAATTGCGGGGCAGGGGCCGTGCAACAGTTTTTCCGCCCGGCTGGACGCGCCCTATCCCTGGTTCGAAATCGCCGATCTGGTCGCCACCCGCGCCGCCTGTCCCGAGTTGGAGGCCGAGGGGATCTTCTTGGCCGCGCTGCTGGCGATGGAGCAGATCGAGGTCTCGGGCGCGGTGCTGATTCTGCGCAACGAGGCCGGGCACGAGATGCTGTTCAGGGCAGCCGACTGATCAGGTCGATCAGCCGCCCGCGCGCCTGCGGCAGCGGCGCATGGCCCAGGGCGGGCGCGACGCGGTGTTCCAGGAAATAGCCGGTGGTGCGCAGGGCCAGTGCGATCTCTGGATCCGATGCCGGGCCTTCGCCGCGCAGGCAGGGGGGCAGCGGCAACAGCCGGTCGGCCCATTCGCCCGCGGCCCCTGCGCTGACCGCGCGCCCGCTGCGCGGCGAGACATAGACCAGATCGTCGCTGGCGCCGGTCACCGCGCAGGCGCTCAGGTCAAGGCCAAAGCCCAGCGCGTCAAGCAGCGCCAGCTCCCAGCGCAGATAGGCCAGCGGCCAGATCTCGTCCTGACCCAGCAGGTCCAGCAGCTGTTCGGACTGCTTGTATAGTCGGGGATGCGCCTCGCGCTCGGGCAGGCAAAAGGACAAGAGCGAGACAACCGCGTTCAGCCCGGCCAGCGCCAGCCGCCCCGACATCGCCGCCGCCGCGCGCGAGCGCAGCGGTTCCACCGTGAAACTGCCCAGATGCTCCTCCAGCCGGGCGCGCCAGCTGAGGTCGAGCTGCGCCCCCGGTTGCAGGATCGGCGCGATGCGGCGGCTGGTACCACCCCGCACCACGCCCGCATGGCGGCCATGGCTGGCGGTAAAGGTGTCGATGATGGCCGAGGTCTCGCCGTGGCGACGCACGGAAAGCAGGATACCCTGATCACGCCAATCCATGTCGCCCCTCACGCTCGTTCGGGGCCAGAATGGCCGCATCCGGGGGCAGACCGCAAGGCCCGCCCGCGCGGTTCAGGCCCGTCTGGGCCTCAACCGCATTTGGAATGGCCGCAACTGCGGCAGGTCATGCAGCCCTCCACCATCTGCATGTCGAACTGGCCGCAGCTGGGGCAGGCCTTGCCGCGCGGCGCGTCGCCATTCACCACCTGCGCCTGCGGGTCCGATTTCAGGCCCATGCCCTCGCCTTCGAGAAAGCCGATGGCGATCAGGTGCTGTTCGATCACCCCGCCAATGGCAGCCAGGATCGAGGGGATGTACTTGCCCTTGACCCAGGCACCGCCGCGCGGGTCGAACACGGCCTTCAACTCCTCGACCACAAAGGACACATCGCCGCCGCGCCGGAACACCGCCGAGATCATCCGGGTCAGTGCCACGGTCCAGGCGAAATGCTCCATGTTCTTGGAGTTGATGAATACTTCGAACGGGCGGCGGTGGCCGTTGATGATGATGTCGTTGATGGTGATATAGAGCGCATGCTCGCTGTCGGGCCACTTGATCTTGTAGGTGTTGCCTTCGAGATGCTCGGGCCGGTCCAGCGGCTCGGACATATAGATGACGTCGCCATGGGGTGTCTGTGGTTCGGAATCGGAAGTGGCAATGACAGTAGGGGCGGTGTCATCAAAGTCGGGTAGCGTGATATTCAGGATCTTCTTAATTGCTAAGAGTTCCTCAACAGTAACTTTGCGACCCCCAGAAATGATCTTGCTAACTTTGGCCTCGTTAAAGTCCCTTCCAAGCTTCTTCGACAGAGCTATCCCGAAGTCGCGCTGGCTCATTCCTTTCTCAAGCAAGACCGCCTTAATCTGCAAACCGATGGGTTTATTGTCCTTTGCTACACTCAACACACTCCCGGTCACATCATTGGGCCGATAGGTGGTGCAGCCCTTGCAGCCCAGATCCCAGGCCTGCATGTAGACGTCCTTGAACTCGTCGAACGAGATGTCCTCGGGGCAGTTGATGGTCTTGGAAATCGAGCTGTCGATCCATTTCTGCGCCGCCGCCTGCATCCGCACGTGATCGGCAGGCGCCAGCGTCTGGGCGTTGACGAAATAGTCGGGCAGGGGGGTGTCGCCGAACTTGTCGCGCCACATCTGCACCGCGTAATCGACCACCTCTTCCTCGGTCCGGCTGCCGTCCTTTTGCAGCACCTTGCGGGTATAGGCATAGGCAAAGACCGGCTCGATCCCCGACGACACATTGCCGGCATAGAGCGAGATGGTTCCGGTGGGTGCGATCGAGGTCAACAGCGCGTTGCGGATGCCATGGGCGCGGATCGCCTCGCGCACATCCTCGTCCATGGCCCGCATGGTGCCCGAGGCCAGGTATTTCTCGGCGTCAAACAGGGGAAAGGCGCCCTTTTCCTTGGCCAGCTCGACCGAGGCGAGATAGGCCGCGCGGGCGATGGCGTGCAGCCAGTCCTCGGTCTGCTTGGCGGCCTCGTCGCTGCCATAGCGCAGGCCCAGCATCAAGAGCGCATCGGCCAGCCCGGTCACGCCCAGCCCGATCCGGCGCTTGTTCTGCGCCTCGGCGGCCTGTTCGGGCAGCGGGAATTTCGAGGCATCGACCACGTTGTCCATCATCCGCACGGCGGTGGCGACCAGCTTTTGCAGCGCCTCGGGGTCCAGTTCGGCTGCGTCTTCGAACGGGTTCGTCACCAACCGCGCCAGGTTGATCGAGCCCAACAGGCAGGCGCCATAGGGCGGCAGGGGCTGTTCGCCACAGGGGTTGGTGGCGGCGATGGTTTCGACATAGTTCAGGTTGTTGGCCGCGTTGATCCGGTCGATGAAGATCACGCCCGGTTCGGCATAATCATAGGTGGCCTGCATGATCCTGTTCCACAGGGTGCGTGCCTCGACCGTGTGATAGACCTTGCCGTCGAATTGCAGCTCCCACGAGCCATCGGCCTTGACCGCCTCCATGAAGGCATCGGTGACCAGCACCGACATGTTGAACATGCGCAGGCGGGCGGGGTCGGACTTGGCGGCGATGAACTGTTCGATATCGGGATGGTCGCAGCGCATGGTCGCCATCATCGCGCCCCTGCGGGAACCGGCGGACATGATGGTGCGGCACATGGCGTCCCACACATCCATGAAGCTGAGCGGCCCCGAGGCATCGGCGGCCACGCCCTTCACATCGGCGCCGCGCGGGCGGATGGTCGAGAAATCGTATCCGATGCCGCCGCCCTGCTGCATGGTCAGCGCCGCCTCTTTCAGCATCTCGAAGATGCCGCCCATGCTGTCGGGGATGGTGCCCATGACAAAGCAGTTGAACAGCGTCACCTGCCGCGCGGTGCCCGCACCGGCGGTGATGCGCCCGGCGGGCAGATATTTGAAATCCTCCAGCGCGGTGTAGAATTCCCGCTCCCAGCGGTCGGGATCCTGTTCGACGCGGGCCAGATCGCGGGCGATGCGGCGCCAGCTATCCTCGACCGTCTGGTCGATCGGGGTGCCGTCCGCCTGTTTGAAACGGTATTTCATGTCCCAAATCTGCTCGGCGATGGGGGCGGCGAAACGGCTCATCGGATGATTCCCTCGTGCTGGAAGAGACATCCAGACTAAACCAAATGTGAGGTAGGCCACAACTGCTTGATGCCCGGGTGGGGTGAGCTACAATATCAAGGTGGCCTTGGGACGACTCTGTGGGAAAGCTGTGGATAACTACCTCAATCTGATCAAGCTCAGCGTCGGGACGGAAAGCGTCGACAACCTTGCCGAATGGCAGGCGATGCGGCGGGCGCAGACGCCGGACGGGTTGCCGCGCCATGTCACCCGCATGTGGCCCAAACGCGAGAGCGAGATCCTGGCGGGCGGCTCGATCTATTGGGTGATCAAGGGGTTGATCCAGTGCCGTCAGCGGGTGCTGCGGATGGACGAGGTGACCGGGCAGGACGGCACCCGCCATTGCGCGCTGGTGCTCGACCCCGAATTGCACCGCACCCACAGCACCCAGAAACGCCCGTTTCAGGGCTGGCGCTATCTGAACCCCGCCGACACGCCGCCCGACCTGCCCAAGGGACGCGCGCAGGACGATGCGTTGCCCGAGGACCTGAACCGGGCCCTGGCCGAGATCGGGGTGATCTGAACCTCAGCCGGTCCAGGGGCTGTGACGCAGGATGTCGGCGAATTCCGCGACCAGCTGCGGGAACTGGGTCCGGGTGTGGATCAAGAGAGACACGCTGCGCTGTTCCTCCAGCCCGGCGATGGGGCGGAATGTCAGCTCTGTTGGCTGTACCCGTGCCACCGAGCGCGGCAGGATCGTCACCCATTTGCCCGTCCGCACCATCGCCAACAGCGAATGGGTGTTGTGCACGGTGATCCGGGCGCGGGGCAGGGCGGCGCGTATCTCGGGCGCCTCGATCAGCCCGCACAGGCTGTTGCGGATGAAGCCCGAGGCAAAGACCGCGTCGATATCGGGTGCCTGTGGTTGCTGCGCCAGCGGATGACCGGTGGCGCAAAGCAGGCCATAGGCGTCTTCGAACAGGGTTTCGCTTTCGACCCCGTTCAGCACCGGTTGGCCCGAGACAATGCCCAGATCGGCCTGCCCTTGCAGGATCGCATCCACCACCCTGCCGCTATCCATGTCGCGCAGTTCCAGATCCAGTGAAGGATGGCGCTGCATCATCGTCTCAATCGCGCCTGGCAGCGCCAGACCAGAGGCAGAGGGGATCGACGCCACCCGCAGCAGCCCCTGCGGCGCCCGCGCCGCCGCCTCGATCGCCTGTATGGTATCGTCGAACTGGCGTAACTGCTGCTGGGCAAAGCGGAACACCTCTTGCCCCAGCGGGGTCAGGCGGTTCTTGCGCTCGTTCTCGAACAGGCGCTGGCCCAGATGTTCCTCCAACTGTTTCAGGGTCATCGACAGCGCAGACTGGGTCCGCCCCATCCGCATCGCCGCATCGGCCAGGTTTCCTGTTTGTGCAACAGTGCTGAAACAGCGCAGCATCTCGATCTTGATCATGAGTTCAGAAAACCTGAAATTTCATTAAGAAGTTTAAGTTTGACCGATATGGTGCGCGGAGTCCACCATGACCCAATTCATTCGAGGAACTGGGCCAGAGGCATGTCGGACACAAAACTCAATCTCATCGCGGGCGAATGGTTGGCAGGCGAAGTTGAAATCGAAAACCGCAACCCGTCGGACCTGAGCGATCTGGTTGGTATGTTTGCCCAGGCCAGCGCCGATCAGCTCGATACGACGCTGCTTCAGGCCCGGCGCGCACAGGCGGAATGGGCGGCTTACGGGATGGAGCGCAAGCAGGCGGTGCTGATGGCCATCGGCACCGAGCTGATGGCCCGGGCCGAGGAACTGGGCACGCTGCTCAGCCGCGAAGAGGGCAAACCGCTGGCCGAGGGCAAGGGCGAGGTCTATCGCGCCGGTCAGTTCTTTACCTATTACGCCGCCGAATGCCTGCGCCAGTTGGGCGAGAATGCCGACAGCGTGCGCCCGGGCGTCGAGATCGACGTGCGCCGCGAGGCGGTCGGTGTGGTCGCGGTGATCAGCCCGTGGAACTTTCCCACCGCCACCGCCTCGTGGAAGATCGCGCCCGCGCTTTGCTATGGCAATGCGGTGGTGTGGAAACCGGCCAATATCACCCCGGCCAGCGCCGTGGCGCTGACCGAGATCATCGCGCGTCAGGACATCCCCAAGGGCCTGTTCAGCCTGGTCATGGGCTCGGGTCGCAGCATTGGCCAGCGGCTGGTGGAAAGCCCGCTGGTCAACGCGATTTCCTTCACCGGCTCGGTGCCGGTGGGCAAGGGTATCGCCTCCGCCGCCATCCAGAACCTGACCAAGGTGCAGATGGAGATGGGGTCCAAGAACGCGCTGGCGGTGATGGATGACGCCGATCTGGATCTGGCCGTGACGCTGGCGCTGGGCGGCGCCTTTGGCGGCACCGGGCAGAAATGCACCGCAAGTTCGCGGCTGGTGGTGCACGCGGCCATCCACGATGCCTTTGTCGAGAAGCTGGTGGCGGGCGCACAGGCGATGAAGGTGGGCCATGCGCTGGCCGAGGGCACCCAGATGGGCCCGGTGGTCAGCGCCCAGCAACTGGCCGAGAACCTCGCCTATGTCGATCTGGGCAAGTCCGAGGGCGCCGAACTGGCCTGCGGCGGCCAGCGGCTCGATATGCCGCAGGACGGCTATTACATGTCGCCCGGCGTGTTCCTGAACACCACCAACACCATGCGCATCAACCGCGAAGAGATGTTCGCGCCGCTGACCAGCGTGATCAAGGTCGGCAGTTATGACGAGGCGCTGAGCGTGGTGAACGATACCAATTTCGGCCTGACCTCGGGCATCGTCACCCAGTCGCTGGCACGCGCCACCCATTTTCGTCGCAACGCGCGCACCGGGGTGGTGACGGTGAACCTGCCGACCGCGGGCACCGATTACCATGTGCCGTTTGGGGGTCGCGGCGACAGCTCTTACGGGCCACGTGAACAGGGCAAGGCGGCGGCCGAGTTCTATACCACGGTCAAGACGGCGTATATCAGCGCGGGGGCACCACAATGAGCTATCGCATCGACGGCCTGCAATATGCCAACTGGTCGGAAAAGATCTTTCGCCAGCTGCGCGCGGGCCATGTCGATGCGGTGCATGTCACCATTGCCTATCACGAAAGCTTTCGTGAGACGGTCCTGAATTTCGAGAAATGGAACCGCTGGTTCGAGCAGTATCCCGACCTGATCATGAAGGGGCAGTGGGCCGGCGATATCGACATCGCGCGCGAGACCGGGCGCACCGCGATCTTTTTCGGGTTCCAGAACCCCAGCCCGATCGAGGACGATATCGGGCTGGTCGAGATCCTGCATACGCTGGGCGCGCGTTTCATGCAGTTGACCTATAACAACCAGTCGCTGCTGGCGACGGGCTGTTACGAGGCCGAGGATGCGGGCATCACCCGCATGGGCCGTCAGGTCATCAAGGAGATGAACCGGGTGGGGTTGGTGGTGGACATGAGCCATTCCGCCGACCGCTCGACCATCGAGGCCGCCGAGATCTCGGAGCGTCCCATCGCCATCACCCATGCCAACCCGCATGACTGGGCCCCGGCCCTGCGCAACAAGCGTCACGATGTGATCCGGGCGGTGACCGAAAACGGTGGCATGTTGGGGTTCTCGGTCTATCCCCATCACCTGAAAGACAAGTCCGACTGCACGCTGGACAGTTTCTGCGAGATGATCGCGCGAACCGCCGAGCGGTACGGCGTCGACCATCTGGGGATCGGCACCGACCTGTGCCAGGACCAGCCCGACAGCGTGGTGGAATGGATGCGCACCGGGCGGTGGTCCAAGGAGATCGACTTTGGCGAGGGGTCCGCCAGTGCGCCGGGCTTTCCCCCGATGCCGCACTGGTTCCAGGACAATCGCGATTTTGGAAATATCGAGAACGGGTTACGCGCGACCGGCCTGAACAAGGACGAAGTGGCCGGGATCATGGGTGGGAACTGGTACAGGTTCTTTGCCCAGAACTTCGTCCCGCAAGGATGAGAGAGATGGACACCGCCCCGAACAGGCACATCCAACGCAGGGATCCGGCGACAGTCATGCGGCTGTCGCGGCTGGGGTCGCTGCATCAATGCCGCCTCAGCTTCATGCGCATCCTGACCCGGCGCATGGCGCGCGAGAACTGGAGTTTTTCGCGCCCCGTGTTCCGCATCGACGCGGCGGGTGTGGGCCATGCCGTCTATACCGCGCAGGGACCCGACCGTGCCTATTCGCTGGTGGCCTTTGCCCATGACCTGCCGCCCGAGATGCGTTCGGATCGGGTGATCGCCACCGCCTGGGATGCCACATTCACCCTGTTCGACGGCATCCCGACCGAGGACGATATAGTGCGGCTGTCGCAGAACGTGCCGCTGCAAGAGGCGGGCCGGGTCAGCGAGCGCGAGATTTCGGTCAGCCGGGCCAACCGCTCGGTGCGGCTCTGGGCGCATGTGGTTGACGCGCTGGCGAGCGGGCAACAGCCCGACCGCGCCGAGATCGACAAGGTGGGCTATCTGATGCGCACCACCGCCGTCTATGGCTCGGGCAAGCTGGGCGCGGCGGATCGCGAGCAGATCGCCGACCGCCCCGAGATGCAGGTGCCGTTTCAGGCCGAGATGCTGTCGGTCTATCTGACCCGTGTCTTCGTGCGCGATTTGGTGCAGCACATGGCACGGGCCAAGGGTGGTGAAGGCGCGGTCGATCTGGACCCGGCGCTGGCGCGGCGGATGGGCATCGGCAATTCCACCGGCCTTGGCATGGCGCCCTATATCGTCAACCACCCGGTCCTGTTCAACAACTGGGTCATGGCCCGCGAAGAGGCGATTGCCCGGGTGCGCGGTGTTGCCACCGCCAGCCCCGACGCGACTGCGCAGTTTCGCCGGATGCTGAGGCGCAGCGAGGTGTCGCTGGGCCAGTGGCGTTCCGAACACCCGATCCAGCTTGAGAAACTGGCCGATCTGCGCCGCGACATGGAGGTGCTCTCGCGCCATGTGACGGGCGATGACCTGTTGAACGATCACCCCTGGGACCGGCTGATGCGCTGGGCCGAGGGCGCGCTCAGTGAGGAGGGGCAGGAACTGGTCGCCTCGCTGATCCTGGAACCCTATCCCGATCTGGTGGACGGTCTGGCCAGCTGCATGGCCGATGGCAACCCGGGTGCGTTTCGCATCGACGGGGCCATGCCGATCTCGGAACTGCGTGGCCTGATCGCGGCCAGCTACGCCTGGGCCTTTGATCTGGATTGGACGGTGCCCGAGAATTGCGCCCGCGCCTGGTATGTCTCCGAGGAGAAGCTGGAACCGCGTCTGGGCGAGCGGTTCGACGAGCCGATTGCCGAGTACGAACAGCCGCTGGCCCCGGCCCGCGATGCGGCGGCGGCCCATGCGGCACTGGCCGATTGGGACGGTGCCCGTCCGGTGGCGGAATTCCTGCTGGCCCATCCCGAACACCGCCACACCGTGCGCCGCGCCCAGATGAGCCGAGTGGCCCCATATGGCGAGATCCACGACAACACCATCAGCGCCTCGGTGCTGCCCATCGACATGCTGCGGGCGAAACTTGCCTTCTTTGGCGCTATCCATTTCGACCCCCGTTCGGATCGCTGGGTGCGGATTTGCATGTACGCGGGTGCGCCATACCCCGAGGAGCTTTCGCCCGAGACGGCGGATGACTGGGTCTATCCAGAGGTGCCGGCATGAGCTTTTCCCTCAACGAGATCGAGGCCACCGCCAAACGCGCGACGCGTGGCGCGGGCTATCCCTGGGGCCTTGCCGAAGAGGCGGCCAAGGCGATCCGCTGGCTGGCCGCCCATGATCTGGATGCCTGCGCCGAACTGGCCGGGCTGCTGACCCGGGTCGATGGGGTGTCGCTTGCCGATCTTTCTCCCGACCCAAGGGGCATGACCTGGGCCGCGCCGGGCGGCACGCTCTGCCCGCTGGCGGCGGGGGCGGCGCTTTCGGATCGCGCGGCAGAGCTGTCCGATGCAGGGTTTCGGCTGGAACAGGTGGCCCGGCCCGCGCTGCTGGTGCCCTTTGCCGCGCTGATCGCGCAGCAGATCGGTCGCCCGGTTTCCCTGCGCTGGGGGGGCGGATGTGCCGTCACCGATGGTAAGGCGCTCGACCTTTCCGGCGCGACACCGGACCTTGCGCCTCTGGTCGAGGTGACATTGGGCGGCCAGATCGACGCCGCGACGCCCATGCGCAGCCGCGCCCAACCCGCGCCCGAGACCTGGGCCACCCTGAACCGTTTCGCCCATCGCACCTATGCCCCCGCAACCGAGGAATCCCGGTTGAAGGGCGCAGGCGCGGGACTTTCCGACAATGACTGAACCGAGGACGCCATGACAGCAACCAAAACCCTGAGCCTGGACGAGATCGAAGATCTGAGCTTTCGCGCATTGGTGGCCGCTGGCACCTCCGAGGCCAATGCCCGGCCATTGGCCGTGGCCACCGCCGCGACCGAGGCCGACGGCATCGCCAGCCACGGGTTGCTCTATATCCCGATCTATTGCGAGCATGTGCAATGCGGCAAGGTCGACGGGCGGGCCGAACCCCGGCTCGACCGTCCCGCGCCCTCGGTGCTGACCGCGGATGCGGCGACCGGGTTTGCCCATGCGGCGATCGATCTCGGCTTTGACCAGCTGATGCCGCTGGCGCGCAGCCAGGGCGTTGCCGTTCTGGCGATCCGCAACAGCTATAACTGCGGCGTGCTGGGATATCACACCGCCCGACTTGCGCGGGCGGGGCTGGTGGGGCTGGGCTTTACCAATGCGCCCGCTTCGATCGCGCCCTCGGGCGGATCGAAACCGGTGGTCGGCACCAACCCGTTCTCGCTTGCCGTGCCGGGTGAGGATGGTGAACCGGCGATCTTGATCGACCAGAGCGCCAGCACCATCGCCAAGAGCGAAGTGATGAAACACGCCCGCGAGGGCAAGCCGATCCCGGTCGGCTGGGCACTGGACGCCGACGGCAACCCCACCACCGACCCTGAGGTCGGGTTGAAAGGCTCGATGGCGCCATCGGGGGGCTACAAGGGAGTCGGGGTTGCCCTGCTGGTCGAGACCATGGCCGCCGCGCTGACGGGCGCGACGCTGGGCATCGACGCTTCGCCCTTTTCCGGCACGGCGGGAGGGCCGCCGCGCACCGGACAGTTCTTTATCGCGATCGACCCCGGCGCGACTTCGGGTGACCGGTTTGCCCCATTGGTTGCGCGTCTGGCGGGGGCGGTTCATGATCAGGACAACGCCCATTTGCCCGGCGACGGGCGTCGCGCCCGCCGAATCCGCTCGCGCGAAGAGGGAGTCGCGGTCAACGTCGCGACCCTCGAACGGATCGAAAAGATCATCGCGGCATAAGCGACATTTCAGACGTCGCTTCTGCGACAAAAACCATCGGTCCTGCGTCACTCTGACCGGCGCGGGATCGCTAGAGTAAGCAAATTGTTGCGTCAGGGAGGGATCGCATGTCAATAAAACCACCATTCACAGAGATCGAGGTCAAAAGGGCCGCGTCCGGTTTCTATCAGGGACATAGCGTCGAAATCGCTCTGTTCTCCAAGGCGATCATGGTCGGCCTGGTCCTTTGGGCGCTGGTCTGGCCCGCGAATGCCAATGGCGTTCTGGGCAGCCTGAACTGGCGCCTGCTTGAGGATTTCAACGTCTTCTACATCGTCATCGTCGGCTTCTTTGCCGTGTTCCTGTTCGTGCTGGCGGCGCTGCCGCAGACCGGCAAGCGGATCATGGGTCGGCCCGGCGAGGGCACCGAGTTCTCCAACTTCTCCTGGTTCTCGATGATGTTCGGTGCCGGTCTGGGCGTCGGCCTGATGGTGTTCGCCACCGCCGAACCGCTGGGCCTGTGGGGCTCGAACCCTGTCGTGGTTTCGGGCGCTGTTGCCGGCAACTCCGAGGAGGCGCTGCAATCGGCCTATCGCTACACCTTTGCCCATTACGGCTTTCACGCCTGGGCGATCTATGTGGTGACCGGCCTGGCGCTGGCCTATTACGCCTATACCCGTGACATGCCGCTGACCATCCGTTCGGCGCTGACGCCGCTGTTCGGCCCGCTGATGAACGGGTTCCTGGGCCATGTGGTCGACATTCTGGGCGTGGTGGCAACCATCCTTGGCGTGTCGGTGACCATCGGCTTTGGCGTGTCGCAGTTCATCGATGGTATGTATGCCATCACCGGCATGGAATGGATGATGGACATGACCGGCGAGGCGCCTGCACCGGGCACCGTCGGCCTGATCTCGGGTCTCTTCGTGATCATGGGTCTGTCGGTCATTTCGGCGGTATCGGGCGTGGGCCGCGGCGTGAAGTACCTTTCGAACCTCAACCTGGTGTTGTCGCTGATCCTGCTGTTCACCTTTGTGGTGTTTGGTTCGTTCCTGTTTGCCATGACGACCTATGCCTCGGCGCTGGTGGACTATATCCTCCACTTCCTCTCGATCAGCTTTGGCGCTTATGGCCCGCAGGATCCGGCCGCTTTTGCCGCCGCTCTGCCGACCGAGGCCGCTCCCTATGCCGATGCGCTGCGCGGTGGGGCGACCAATGCCTGGGGCTCGTTTGACGGGTTCAAATCCGGCCTCGAAGGCGAAGCCGCCGCACTGTCCGACGAGGTTCTGGCCGCGGCCTACGCCGCGGGTGAGCCGGGCCGTCAATTCGGCTGGCAGGCAGGCTGGACCACCTTCTACTGGGCCTGGTGGATCGCGTTCTCGCCCTTTGTGGGCCTGTTCCTGGCGCGCATCTCGCGCGGTCGCACGGTGCGTGAGTTCATCGTCGGCTGCCTGTTCGCCCCGGCGCTGGTCTGCTTTGCATGGATGACCGTCCTGGGGGGCACCGCCATCGACCTGGAACTGACCGGCAATGCCAATGGCGCCATCATCGGCGCGTCGAACACCGCCAAGCTGTTCGTGACCCTGGGCCAGATGCTGTCGGGTGGGTTCCTGTCGGCGATTACCGTCATGTGCGTTGTGCTGATCATGACCTTCCTCGTCACCTCGGCGGACTCGGGCATCCTGGTGATGAACACCATCATGTCGGGCGGCGATCAGGAAGTCGGCAACAAGCACAAGATCGTCTGGGGCGTGATCCTGACCGCGGTGATCGGTACGCTGCTGATCGCGGGCAAGACCAATGGCGGCGCCGACCCGATGGAGGCGCTGAAGAGCGCGATGATCATCGGTGCTCTGCCCTTTACCGTGGTGATGGGGCTGATGTGCGTGTCGCTGGTCAAGGCGCTTTATCGCGATGGAAAACGTGAAAAGCTGGGCCTGACCGTGGGCAAGCCGGCCGAGTAAAGCCAATGTGTCGGGCGGTTTGCCGCCCGGCCCCGACCCTTGCAGACGGGCCTGTGCCGGATTGGCGCGGGTCCGTTTCGCTTTTATGTGTCATGCCGTCTCCAGCAGGGCACGCATCGTGTCCAGGGCCGGGTCCATCTCGGCCTCGGAAAAGGCGCAGAACCCCAGGATCAGCCCGTTGCCGCGCCCTGGCACAGCGCAATAGCGCGAGAGGGCGGAAACGGTCAGCCCCGCCGCACGGGCACGCTCGGCCAGCGCCATGTCATCAAGGCCGGGATGCAGGTGCAGCACCGTCTGCATTCCGGCCTGATGGTCGGCGGCGGTTCCATAATCGGCAAACTCCCGCGCCAGCCGGTCCAGCAGATAGCGCCGGCGCTCGCCATAGACCCGCCGCACCCGGCGCAGATGCCGGTAGAACTCGCCGCTCGACATGAACTCGGCCAATGCCTGCTGCGGCATCGAACTGGCCCGGACCCCGAACCGGCGCACGGTCTGGCGGAACGGCTCCAGCAGCGGTTCGGGCGCGATCAGGTAGCCCAGTCGCAGCGCGTTCGAGAAGATCTTGGAAAAGGAGCCGACATAGATGGTGCGGCTCAGCGGATCGAACCCGGCCATGGCGGGGATCGGGCGCCCGGCATAGCGGAACTCGCTGTCATAGTCGTCTTCGATGATCCAGGCATCGCCGGACCGCGCCCATTGTGTCCAGGCACTGCGACGGCTGGGGGACATGGCACCGCCCAGCGGATAGTGATGCGAGGGGGTCAGCACCGCCAGTCGCGGCGCTGTGTCGGGTGGCGGCAGCGTCGCCCCCTGTTCGTCGAGCGGCAGAAAGACCGGCTGCAAGCCCTGTGCCTTGGCAAAGCTGCGCAATGGGCCATAGCCCGGATCCTCGAGCGCGATGACCTCGCCGGGACGCGACAGGCTGCGCATGCAAAGTTCCAGCGCATCGGTGGCCCCGGCGGTGATGATGATCTGTTCGGGCGCGGCCTCGACCCCACGCCAGTCGCGCAGATGTGCAGCGATGGCGCCGCGCAGCGCCGGATTGCCGAAGGCGTCACCGGTCGTGAACATCGCCTGCGGGTTCGAGCGGCAGAGCCGTGCCACGGTGCGCGCCCATTGCCGGTAGGGAAACAGCCGCATGTCCGGCGTGCCCGCCACGAAAGGACGCGCTTTGGCGGGGGCGGTTTCGACCTGCGTCGGTCGGGTACGTGCGGCCGGCGGGGCGGTCTCGACTTCCCCCATGGCACAGACAACATGGCCCGAGCCCTGGCGCGCGCGCAGATACCCTTCGGCCACCAACTGCTCATAGGCGGTTACCACCGTCGAGCGGGACACGCCAAGCTCGACCGCCAGTATCCGTGTGGGCGGCACCGCTGTGCCCTCGGGCAGGGCGCCGGTACTGGCACGGGCGCGGATGGCGCTACAGATCTGTTCAAAGACCGGCACCGGGCTGTTGCGCTCAATCGAGATGGCGGGCCAAGAGGTCTGGCTCATGAAATTGGTTTGCCTGTTTGTTCTGATTTTGGAGGTTAACGGCTGTCCACCTTATGGGCAAACAGAGAGTAGCGCAGGAGGGGCGGAGATGATGGAACGCAGAAACGAACTGGGTCAGCCGATCGGGGCGGCACTGCCGGGTTGGCGGGGATGCCCAAGACCCCGGCGGCAGCAGATGGAAGGCAGCTTTGCCCGGCTGGAGCCGTTGCAGGCGGCCCGTCATGGCGCCGATCTCTGGCACGCCTTCGCCGCCGATACCGAGGGGCATGGATGGACCTATCTGCCCTTTGGTCCATTTGACGGGCAGGCCGACATGACGGCGTTTCTGGAGGCGATGAGCAAGACCGAGGACCCGCTCTATTTCGCCATTTGCGACAGGGTCAGCGGGCAGGCGCAGGGCATTGCCAGCTATATGCGCATCCAGCCCGAGCATGGGGTGATCGAGGTTGGCGGCATCGCCTTTGCGCCGGTTCTGCAACGCAGCCGGGTGGCGACCGAGGCGATGTTCCTGATGATGTCTCATGCCTTCGACACGCTGGGCTATCGTCGTTACGAGTGGAAATGCGACGCGCTGAACGCGCCGTCGCGCCGGGCAGCGGAACGGTTGGGGTTTCACTATGACGGTTTGTTCGAACAGGCCATCGTCTACAAGGGCCGCAATCGCGATACGGCCTGGTTCTCGGTCCTGGATCGCGACTGGCCCGAACTGCGGCAGCGCTTTGTCGATTGGCTGGCGCCCGAGAATTTCACCCCCGACGGTCAGCAACGCCGCAGTTTGGGCGACGACCGGGCCTAGGCCCGATCCACCTCAACAAAGGTCTCGTTGTAACAGGCGCCCCTCTCGATATCTGTTCGGATATCCGAGGGGATCAGCGCATTCACGGTCAGCCCGGTGGAGGAGCTTTCGAGCCAAGTGCCCTTGGGGCTGTAGAGGACGCCGGGCCGGGTGGCGTCGGTGATCTTCAGCCGCAACGCCACCGCGCCACGCCCATTGCGCAGAACCACGGGGTCGCCATCGCTGAGTTCCAGCCGCGCGGCATCCACGGGGTGCATCTCGACCGTCTCGGGGTCAAGGCTGTCGCTATGGCCGCCAAAGGTGGTATTGGTGCGTTTCGACGAACTGGGTGTGATCAGGGTAAAGGGCAGGTCGGGCGCAACCGGATCATGGCGCGGCAGGCCGCAGCCGAACCGATCCTCCAGATCCTGACTGTACAGCTCGATCCGCCCCGAGGGCGTGGCGGGCAGCACGGTGTCGCACATCACCAGCGGCGCATCGGAAGGCCTTGCCATATCCAACGCGCGATCGGTCGGCATTTGACTGGGCGCATGGCCCCCCAAACGCGGATCGGTGCCGTCTATCGCCTGGTCCATCAGCGCCGCGTCGTTGTCGCGGAACTCGGGCTCGTCATAGCCGAACCGGGCGGCCAGCCTGCGGAAGATCTCGGTATTCGGCAGGCTCTCACCCACTGGGGCAATCACCGGTTCGGCCCGTTGCAGCCAGGTCTGCCCATAGGCGCCATAGATATCGTCGAACTCGAAATGACTGGCGGCGGGCAGGATCACGTCGCAATAGGCCATGCTGTCGGTCATGGTCACATCGGCGCCGACGATGAACAGATCCGGCCGGTTGAGCGCGCGGATCATGTTGGATTGGTCCGGATGTGTCGCCACCGGGTTGTGGTTGTAGATCATCAGCGCACGGATCGGCGGGTCCAGCGTCTCGTCCAGCAGATGCGCCGCCACATCGACGATGTTGAACACCCGCGTTCCGGGCTGCTTCAGATGATCGCCCTGAAGTCGTGCCGTGGTGCGCGGAAAGGCGAGGCCGGGCTTGGCGATCACGCCCGCGCCGGGGCGGCCATGCTGGCCGGTCAGCGCGTTCAGGGCCATTGCCGCGCGCAGGCCCGCCCCGCCCGAGCGGCCGCGCTCGATCCCGTTGCCCAGAGAGGTTGCCATGGTGCGCGCTCCGGCGATCCAGTCGGCCAGCATGTGGAACTCGACCGGGGTCAACCCGCAATGGCGCACCACCGCGTCCACGTCATTGGTGCGCGCGGCCTCCAGATACCGGTCGGCGCCCAGCACCCATTTGCCGATGAAACCATGGTCCAGCGCGCCGCGTCGTTCCAGTTCAGCCGCCAGCGCCAGTGCCAGCACCACGTCCGAACCGGGGTGGAGTTGCAGGTGCAGATCGCATTGTTCGGCCAGCTTGATCCGGCGCGGGTCGATCACCACAACCCGCCCGCCCGCCGCGCGGACCCGTTTGAGAAGCCGCATCAGATGCAGGTTCGAGACGGTGACATTGTTGCCCCAGACCAATACCAGGTCGGCCAGCTCGGCCTGTTCCGGTGGCATACCGGGAGCAGAGCCGAACAGACTTGTATACGCGGTGCCGCGCACGCCGCCGCAGAGCGGTCCGCGATCCAGCATCGTCGCACCCATCCGGTAAAAGAACCGCCGGTCCATCGAGCCGCCTGCCAGCTCTCCATGCGGGCCGGCATAGTTCAGCGGCAGCACCGACTGCGGCCCATCTGTGGCGATTGCGCGAGAGAACCCCTCGTGGATCAGGTCGAGCGCACCCTCCCAGCTGATCGGTTCATAGGCCCCCGAACCGCGCGGCCCGGTGCGGCGCAGGGGGTGGGTCAGCCGACGGGGACCATGAACGAAATCAGGGTAATAGCGCGCGACCTTGTTACAGATCACCCCGGCGGTAAAGGGATTGGCCGCAGATCCACGCACCTGCGCAACCCGGCCGTCCTCGACAGTGACGCTCAAACTGCACGTATCCGGGCAATCCAGCGGGCAGACAGAGGGCAGGGTAAGGGTCATCTTGGTCTCCGATCAGAAGGTGAGAGGACAAGATAGCCAAACAGGACTGGTGGAAAACGGCCAAAACAAGTCAAAACAAGCAGACCAATCATCGGCGGGTACCCGCCATTCAGCCTCAGACCGCAACAGTGCGGCCTTAAGAACACGTTTTAAGGGACTGGAAACAAAGTTCTTCCCCTATCGGCGATTATTTGCTACCGAAAAGTTAATAAAAAAACTGAGGCAGGCAGACGGTAAATGAAAACGGGCTTTCGTGGCACGTTCGTCATTTCCTGGTCGCAAACGGATTTGGATGGTCTTGAGGGGGCTCCCCTCGACGCGCTGACCGCGGGGGCGGTCTGGTCATGGCGTGGCGAGACCGTGCAGGTGGATGGGCCCACGGGCGTGTTGCGGCTGGACCGGGCGGACGGAGAAGAGGCGCTGCGCAAACGCGCGGCCCGCAAGGTGAGGCGTCTGGTCGGGGCGGCGGTACAGCATCGTACCGATGTTGAGGCGGTCGAGGTCGAGGACCCCTTGATGGATCAGGCCTTTGTGGTCACCAACGGGGCGCAGAGCTACACCATCACCGTGATCGAAACAGGCAATGGCACGCCGCCGCTGCTGATGTTCATCGACGAATTGCCACCGCGCGATACCGATCTGTGGGTGGTGCATCACAACCTGAACAGCGCCGATCCGCTGCCGGGCGCGCGCGAACGCGGCGGGGTGATCTGTTTCACCCCCGGAACCCGCATCGCCACGCCGACCGGCCCGCGCCTGATCGAGGAGCTGCGCGAAGGTGACAAGGTTCAGACCCGAGACAGCGGCCCGCAGGAGATCCAGTGGATCGGCCAGCGCCGGATGACCGGCGCGCGCCTGTTCGTGATGCCGCACCTGCGCCCGATCCGTATGCGGGTGGGGGCGCTGGGCATCGACCGGCCCGACGCCGAGTTGCTGGTCTCGCCCGAACACCGGATGCTGCTGCGCGGTCCGACCGCGCAGGCGCTGTTCAACACCGACGAGGTGCTGGTACCGGCGCGCGACCTGGTCAATGACAGTACGATCATGGTCGACCTGACCCTGCGCGAGGTGACCTATGTCCACCTCATGCTGCCCAGCCACCAGATCCTCTGGGCCAACGGCATCGAAACCGAAAGCTTTCATCCCGCCCACGCGGCGCTTTCGGCGCTGGCCGAGACCGACCGGCGGCGGCTGTTGCAGCGCATGCCCGAGATCGAGATCGACCCCTACCTCTATGGCGGCTTTGCCCGGCGCAGCCTGACCCCGACCGAGGCGGCGTTGATGTTGCACGAGGCCGCTTGAGGCCGATCCCGGATGCGCGGGCGGTTCATTCCGCGCATCCCCTGCAAAACCCCTGTTGACTCCCCCTGCCGCGCGGCTATAAGCGCGGCTTCATTGGTGTTGGTGGCTCCCGCAAGGGATCGCCTGTCATGCCGCAAGGCAAGAGGACAACGCCCTTCATAGTGGCCCTTTGGGCCTCGACCAAAACGAAGGAGATCAGCCGTGACCAAACGCACGTCTGCCAAGTACAAAATCGACCGCCGGATGGGCGAAAACATCTGGGGTCGTCCGAAATCCCCGGTCAACCGCCGCGAATACGGCCCCGGCCAGCATGGCCAGCGCCGCAAGGGCAAGATGTCCGACTTCGGCCTCCAGCTGCGCGCCAAGCAGAAGCTGAAAGGCTATTACGGCGACCTGACCGAAAAGCAGTTCCGCCGCATCTACGGCGAAGCCGAGCGTGTGAAGGGCGACACCGGTGAAAACCTGATCGGCCTGCTGGAACGCCGCCTGGACGCCGTCGTCTACCGCGCCAAGTTCGTGCCGACCGTCTTTGCCGCCCGTCAGTTCGTCAACCACGGTCACGTTCTGGTCAACGGCAAGCGCGTCAACATCCCGTCCTACCGCGTGAAAGAGGGTGACGTGATCGAGGTGCGTGACCGCTCCAAGCAGCTGGCCTCGGTTCTCGAAGCCGTGTCGCTGGCCGAGCGCGACGTTCCGGATTATCTGGAAGTCGACCACTCGAAGATGACCGCAACTTTCGTCCGTACCCCCAGCCTGGGCGATGTGCCCTACGCAGTGGTGATGGAACCGAACCTGGTCGTCGAATACTACGCCAAGAACTGATCCGTTCAGTTCCCGAGATTTCCGAAAGCCGCGCATATTCTGCGCGGCTTTCTTTTGTCCGGGTTGACCCTGTCGGTCGCTGTGGGTATCGCGCGGCCAAAGCCCTTTGCGCAATTCGGAGCCTGCCGTCATGACCGCCAGCAAACGTATCGTCCTGTCCAGCGACCACGCTGCCATCGAACTGCGTCGCGCGGTTGCCGCGCATATCTCGGCCCAGGGCTGGGAGGTGGTCGATATCGGCCCGCAAACCACCGAAAGCACCCATTACCCCAAACATGGCCGCGCCGCGGCAGAGCGGGTCGCCTCGGGCGATTGCCGGTTGGGGATCATTCTCTGCGGTACCGGTCAGGGCATCATGATGGCCGCCAACAAGGTCGCGGGCATCCGTTGCGGTGTCTGCTCCGATACGTTCTCGGCCCGGATGATCCGCATGCATAATGACGCCAACATGCTCTCGATCGGTGCCCGCGTGGTGGGCGAGGGGCTGGCGCTGGATATCGTCGATGCGTTTCTGTCGGCCGAATTCGAAGGCGGCCGCCATGCAACGCGCGTGGACATGATCGAAAAGCCCGAGGTCTAAAGCGGCAGCGGCCGCCCCTCGGCAATCGCCTCCATCGCGAAATAGCTGGTGACGCTGTCCAGTTCGACCTTCTCAATGAGCCGCTGATAGACCTTGTCATAGCTGGCCATGTCGCGCGTCACCACCTTGAGCTGATAGTCGTAGTCGCCCCCGATGCGGTGGAAATCCACCACTTCGGGGATGGTCAGCACATGTGTGCGGAACTTTTGCAGCCACTCCGCCGAATGGTGGCGGGTCCGCAGCATGACGAAAACCACCAGATCGAGCCCGAGTTTCTCGCGCGCGACGCGGGCGGTGGAGCCTTTGAGCACGCCCTCATCCGTTAGCGCCTTCAACCGCCGCCAGCAGGCATTCTGCGACAGCCCGACACGGTCGGCCAGGTCCCGCTGGCTGAGCGAGGCATCGCGTTGCAGCTCTTTCAACAGCCTTGTGTCAATATGGTCTATCTTTTTCATGCCTTCTATCAAATGACACGAAAAATTGGAAAATCAACTAAAGATAGGTGAGAAAATCTCTGGTTTGTTAGGTCAATCTGCCCTCACCAGCAGGAGGCCGCAGACATGACCCTTTCCCAGTTTCGCCAAGTGATCGAAGGTGATGCCCGTGCCGGACGCCTGGCCGACGGGCTGATCGGAGAAGGGGTGATGATCCCCGGCCTCAACGGGGACGTGCCGCTGGTCTATGCCGATTACGTCGCCTCGGGCCGGGCACTGCGGCAGGTAGAGCGGTATGTGACCGAACATGTCCTGCCGTTCTATGCCAACAGCCATACCGAGGCGTCTTTTTGCGGATCGTACATCACTCGTCTGCGCAGGGAGGCGCGGGACGAGATCGGCCGGTGTGTCGGCGCCACGGAAGACGACACGGTGATTTTTGCCGGGTCGGGCGCCACTGCCGGATTGAACCGGCTGGTCAGCCTGTTTGGGATTGGGGAGGCTGACCGGCCGGTTGTCTTTATCGGGCCATACGAACATCACTCCAACATCCTGCCCTGGCGCGAAAGCGGCGCCAAGGTGGTCGAGATCGTCGAAGCGCCTGAGGGCGGGCCGGATCTGGCAGAGCTGGACGCGGCGCTGCGTGCACACGCGGGCAGCGACCTGATGATCGGCGCCTTTTCGGCGGCCTCGAACGTGACCGGCATCATCACCGACACCGTGCCCGTGACCCGGTTGCTCAAGGCGCATGGCGCGCTGTCGGTCTGGGATTATGCGGGCGGTGGGCCCTATCTGCCCATCGACATGGGCGAGGGCGGGCTGCGCAAGGATGCCATCGTGGTCTCGCCGCACAAGTTTCCAGGCGGCCCCGGTGCCTCGGGCGTTCTGGTGGTCAATCGCGGCGCGGTGCGGCGCGATGTGCCGACTTGGCCCGGTGGCGGCACGGTCAGCTTCGTCTCGCCCTGGGGCCATGATTACAGCCCCGACCTGGCCGCGCGTGAAGAGGCGGGCACGCCCAACGTGATCGGCGATATCCGCGCCGCGCTGGCCTTTATCGTCAAGGACGCGGTGGGCGCGGACGAGATCGCCCGGCGCGAGGCGCTTTATAACACCATGGCGCTGGAGGGATGGGCCGACAATCCGCACCTGATGCTGCTGGGTACCGACAAGGGTCACCGGCTGCCCTTCTTTTCGTTCCAGGTGCGCGACGACGCTGGCCGTCCGGTGCATCAGCAGTTGTTCACCCGGATGCTGAGCGACGTGCATGGCATCCAGGCGCGTGGCGGCTGTGCCTGTGCCGGTCCTTACGGCCACCGGCTGCTGGGGATCGACCGGGCCACCTCCGAGGCGCTGCATGCCGATCTGGCCGCCGGGCGCGAGATGCACAAGCCCGGCTGGGTGCGGCTCAACTTCTCTTACCTGATGGACGAGGCCACAGTGCGCTTCATCATCGACGCGGTGAATGACTTGTCACGGCGGACCGGAGACTATGTGCCGCTCTATCAGGGGGATCCTGCCACCGCGCGCTTCAAGGCCGCATGAGGGAATTGCGTCTTTTCTCAGCCGAATGAGACCGGTATGAGGGGCTAATCTTCAGGAGCGCCCCGCATGAACCAGTTCACCCCGCAGCCCGGCATCATGGATATCGCCCTTTACCAGGGGGGCAAGGCCCATGTGGACGGCGTGGCCAATGTGATCAAGCTCAGCTCGAACGAGAACCCGTTGGGCCCCAGCCCGGCGGGGGTCGAGGCGATCCGGGCCACCGCGGCGCAGGCGCATCGCTATCCCAGCACCGACCATGCCGAACTGCGCGCCGCCATCGGCGCGGTGCACGGGCTGGACCCCGACCGCATCATCTGCGGTGTCGGCAGCGACGAGGTGCTGCAATTCGTGGCCCAGGCCTATACCGGTCCGGGGGACGAGGTGATCTATACCGAGCACGGGTTCTCGATGTATCCGATCCTGGCGCGGATGGCGGGGGCGACCCCGGTTCAGGTGCCCGAGCGTCAGCGCGTTGTCGATGTCGATGCGATCCTGGCCGCCGTCAACGACCGCACGCGGCTGGTCTTCCTGGCCAATCCGGCCAACCCCACTGGCACCATGATTTCCGAGGCCGAGGTGACACGGCTCGCCGACGGTCTGCCCGGTCATGTGCTCTTGGTGCTCGACGGGGCCTATGCCGAATTTGTCGAGGGGTTCGATGGTGGCGCCGGGCTGGTTTCGGCCCGCGACAACGTCATCATGACCCGCACGTTTTCCAAGATTTACGGGCTGGGCGGGCTGCGCATCGGCTGGGGTTATGCGCCGCGCGACATCATCGACGTGCTGAACCGGATCCGCCAGCCCTTTAACCTGTCGACCATGCAGCTGGCCGCGGCCGAGGCGGCGGTGCGCGATCAGGACTGGGTCGCCCGGTGCCGGGAGCAGAACACCACCTGGCGGGGCTGGCTGGCCGCGCGGCTGGCTGAACTGGGCGTGCCCTCGGACGTGTCCTGCGCAAATTTCATCCTGGCCCGTTTCGCCGATCAGGGTGAGGCCGAGGCTTGCGACCTGTTCCTGCAATCGCGCGGCCTGATCGTGCGCCGGGTGGCGGGGTACAACCTGCCTCAGGCGCTCAGGATCACGGTGGGCGATGAGGCCGGATGCCGTGCCGTCGTCGATGCCGTGCGCGCCTTCAAGGAGGGTCGCGCATGAACCCGGTCTATGACCGCGTCGCCCTGATCGGTCTGGGCCTCATCGCCTCGTCCATGTTCTGGGCGATCAAGCGCGCCGGGCTGGCGGGCGAGGTGACGGGCTATGCGCGCTCCGAGGCGACGCGGGACACCGCGCGCCGGATCGGCCTGTGC